>JAGONC010000025.1 GCA_017993235.1 Lentimicrobiaceae bacterium | reverse complement strand
GCCTGGCCAGCAAGGTCAATCCATCCATCTCAGGCATGTTGATATCCGAGAGGATGATGGAGGTATCCGGGTGCTCCAGAAGTAGCGCCAGCGCCTGCAGACCATTGCCGGCAAATTCAAATCTCCATTCGTTTTCTTTCAGTTGTTTTCGGAATTTCTGACGAAAAAGGATCTCCAGATCCAGCTCATCGTCAACGATCATGATCTTGATGGGATCATTCTTTGCCATGGGTAATGATTATTTTCAGGTAAATGATTTCTTTGACCGATCAAATATAGTGATTTCGTACGTTCCTTTTAAAACATATCCTCCCATTAATCAAAAAGTGTTTCTTTTGGACTGATGTTCCCGAATATGGCATACAATCCGAACATGGCTGCGTACTTATCATAAGCAAAATCATAGTATGGGGCAGCCCAGATATGCACGGAAGGCGCTTTCACCAGGGTATAGTCAAAGCGCGGACCGAGTGCCCATATGGTAAATTCCTTTATGCCCTCCGCACCAATTTTAAAAGATGGAAAATTATAAAAAAATTGCAGCGCAAACCGGTCGGTTTCCGTTCCGATGCCGTGTCCAAAAAGACCCAGTAAAGAGAATTTTCCTTTCACCAGGTAAAAATTCGGCATGATTCGCAACAGGTCGTCCCCTTCGTTCTGAATTCCAACCATACAGCCAATATAGGCCCATGGTGTGATCTGGTAACCCAGACCGATATCCCCTTCCGACCAGTTGGGCGTGGCATAGAAATAACTGTTGAAAGCCAGCCCGTCGGTGAACCAGTGGTCGGCTTTTAGCGACAGTCGTGGTTTGAATTCGCCCCGGTAGATCAGGTTGAACTCATGGATCATGAAGGTCGTCTGGGCAGCCATTCTTCCGGTCGTCAGAAGGAAAACCAGGCAAAGGACGTAATATGATCTTCTCACCGCGATTGGGTTCATCTCTTTTTTGATCAAATGATCACCTGACATCCGGAATGGTAACAATAAATTCTGTCGATTCACCCTCGGTGGATATAACATTCATTTTACCGTTATGTATGTTGGTCACGATATCATAGCTCATCGAAAGGCCCAGCCCGGTTCCTTTGCCTGTGGGTTTAGTGGTGAAGAACGGATTGAATATTTTATCAATGATGGCCTGAGGAATGCCGGTGCCGTTGTCCTTGATCCGTATGATGATCTGTTGATCTGCCTTCTGTGTTGATATCCAGATGGTTGGAGAGTATCCCTCCCGTTTTTTCTGGCTTTTCTCAAAAACGGCATAACAGGCATTGTTCATGATGTTCAGGATCACCCTGCTGAAGTCCTGGGGAACGATCTTCACTTTACCTACCTCCGGATCGAGTTCCTTAACGAAAGTGGCATTGAACTCTTTGTTCTCTGCCCGGATTCCGTGATACGACAGGTTGACATATTCTTCCACCAGTGCATTGAGGTCAGTGGATAAGAACTCACCCGATTTCCCCCTGGAATGCTGCAGCATCCCTTTGACGATCCGTTCGGCACGTTTGCCATGTTCGTTGATCTTCTTTACATTGGAATCAAGCATCCCGATCACCTCTTCAATATCTGTCACGGTTTCAGGCGTCAGGTTGTCTTTCTCCTTTTCGATGTACTCGCTCAGTTCCTCTGTCAGATCGATCGACAGGGAGGAGAAATTATTTACGAAATTCAGCGGATTCTGTATTTCATGGGCGATGCCGGCCGTAAGTTGCCCCAGGGACGCCAGTTTTTCCGACTGGATCAGTTGTTTTTGGGTTTCCTTCAGGTTTTCGAGTGTATGTTGCAGATCCTCCAGGATACTGGTCTTGATGAATGCAGAAATGATATGTTCCTTGGAATTCTTCAGGAAGCCAAGGTCACGCATATCAAACGCATTTTCGCGGGTCATGTTGATGAACAGCAGTATCCCTTCCACTTTTTCTTCGACTTTGATCACCAGGATGATCATCGAGCGGGGTGGCCCTGTTTCCCTGAACTCCGGAGCCCCGGCCAGGCTGACGGGATCCGATTTGATGAAGATATCTTCATGGATTTCCAGTGCATGGGTAAGGTACCGGTCCTCTGCCTCCTCCAGCTCATAGTGTATGCCTTCCAGCTTTACCACATCCCACCGAAAGCCTGCCTTGTAACGGTAGATCTGTGAAGATTGATCCCGCACCAGGGCAAGTGCTTTTTCGACACCCGGTATCGAGCTCATTTTTTCAAGGACAGTTTCAGTCAGATGGGTCACATGGATCTCTTCATTGATCGATTTGACGGTTTTGTTGATCCTCTCCAGCTCATAGTTCGTGTCGGATAGCTCCATGGATTTTTGCTCGATCTCCTCCTTTTGCCTGACCACTTCGGTGGTTCTCTCCTGGATGACCTCTTCCAGTGCCTGTTTTTCCTTCAGCAGTTTGCGTGACCGCATCCGGACGATGAAGTAAATGATCCCGCTGATGAGCAGGACATAAAGTGCGTATGCCCACCACAACCGGTACCATGGGGTCAGTATCCTGAATGAGAAAACGGTGTCGTTGCTTATCCGGTCATACACATTTTTGGATCTGACATGGAAAACATAATCGCCTTTGGGAAGGTTCGTGTATTCCTTTGCATTTTCAATCCTCCAATCCGACCAGGATTGATCAAAACCTTCCAGGAAATACTGGTATTCATTCTGACCCCTGACATGCAGGCTGACGGAGGCATATTCGAATAATATGGAGTTCCGTGAATAATCTATGTCCCTTGCATCATATTCTCCTGGCTGGTCAGCGGTGATGCCTTCCCGGTCGTAAAAGGTACCCCGGAAGATCGTTGAATCGCCCTTTATGGTCACTTTCCTGATCAGCGTGTGGAAATCCTCGTTATGAAAGGTCTCGATACGGGGATCATAACGTATCAATCCGCCGGGACCTCCCAACCAGACGATTCCATCCCCTTCAGGATAAATGCTCCAGACCACCAGATCGGCAAGCGGAAGATAGGGGATGGTGACCTTCTCTGAAAGAGCACCCTGATTTCTTCTGTAAAAGGTAATTCCTTTCTCATCTCCATTGGTTGTCCAGAGATTGCCCTGATCATCCTCAACCGTCAACTTCAGCCAGATATTCCGGTTAGTGCTGTCTTCCGGGAAAAGTGGAAACACCTCAAACGCATCAATGTCAGGATTATAGCGAAAAAGTCCCTGCCGGGTATTCAGGTGGATCCCCGTGGAAAGCCTGCTGAGATGATTTCCCGTCAGGAAAGGTAGCCTGGTTGTCGTATCATAGCGCCGGATCTGTCCTGATCCATCGGGTCGGTAACGGAACAGGCCGCTGATGGGTGTATTGATCCACACCGATCCATCGTTATCCTCTGTGATCTCCATGATCTCTCCGCTGATCCCTCCCACGGTACCTTTGATTTTCCACTGATCTGCTATCTTTTCCATCAAAAGCATGTTCCCGGTCTGGCCCACATACAACAGGGATGGATTGACCTGCGACCTGCACAGGGAATAGGTCATCCCCGCTGCCAGAAGAACAGGACTGCTCCCCTGGACCTGGTAAACTCCCTTGCCCGTGGCGGCCAGCAGATGATCCCCGTCGGGGAGGATCGCCCAGCATCCGGTGGTAATGCCGGGGACAGCAGAGAACATGTGATCCGCCTGGGAGTAGCGGAACAAACCCTGATAGGTCGATACGTAGAGAGTGGAATTAATCCGGGTGATGCCGGTGACACCGCCACTGATGCCTCTTTGTTCAATGAAATACGAAATGGGTGATGGTAATGCGATCAGGGCCAGTCCATTGTTCAGGGCAGCCCACAGATTTCCCTCCCTGCCCCTGAAGAGATAGGCAATGTTATCGTTTCTCAGCCCGCTTTTTCTGTCGATTACCTGCCTGATTTTTCCACTGGGCTCCACAATGATGATCCCGTTCCGTTCCGTTCCAAACGCACAGGTTCCATCCCGCAGGGGAATTCCACACCTGAACTGGATCCCTGACAGATCACCTTCAGCATCCGTGACGAATTTCTCGACATTCCGCCCCGTTAGCCGGAACAATCCCTGGCCGGCAGTTCCCAGTAAAAGAACAGTATCATTCAACGGTATCATGGCCCTGATCTCGAGGATTCCATCACCTGTATGCTGATCGATGATCAGCTCCTGCTGACCATGGTCCAGCTTTGCAAGACCCTGGTCTTTTATCCAGTAATAAAGTGCATCCTGTACATAAAAGGAGGATAACACAGTTCCCCCGACCTCTGTTACCCTGATCTGGTCAAGGTCATAGAAGAAAATGTACTGTTCCGTAACAAAATAGACCCCTCTGGGAGTGGCAAAGGTTCCCAGTACGTCCAAAAAATTAGCGTATTCCGCCGGGATTATGGTGTTTAATGAGCTGAATACCATATTACCTGCCGGGTCAGGTGACAAATAACCCAGTTCACCTCTGGCTCCGGCATAAACGGTTCCGCCGGCAGTGGTCGAAAGGGATGAAACCCTGGAGATGTTGGCCGTTGGTATAAGCCGCCATTGTTCACCGTCAAATTCGAGTATTCCTGAAAAATTTCCAAAATACATCACCCCACGCCGGTCCTGTGCTATCGAAAAATTCTGGGAGTGTGCATTATAGGTCTCAGGGCCCAGGTTTCTGATGAAAGGATCGCCAATTTCCTGCCCCCTGCATGCCCATTCGATCTGAATTCCCCAGGCAGAGGTCATGAAAATGATTGTGATGATCACTTTCCGTATCATCCGCATATTCATAGGATGCTCCTTTTTATATCGTTGATGACTTTCATATTAATACCATTCCAGTAACTTACCGGTGAAAACAGGATGATCCCTCATCAGATCAATGATCCTGTCCATGCTGATCATCAGCAGCAAACTGTCTTCCATTGCCGTGTAGTGAACGTTGCCCCTGGATCGTGTATCCGGTTCTTTGATAAAGATCTGCCCGGTCTCATAAGTCCCTTTCATGGCTTTGTTTTCCTGTTTTATCAGCTGCCCGGATAGGATCAGGCATACGTTCGATGAGTCAGTTTCAGGAATCGTCATTGGCTGACCTGATTCAAGGATCACATCCATTGACGACATGGCCAGTTCTGCCAGGGAGGGATCCGGAATCCCGATAAAAAGACCCGAGTTTTTCAGTGCTTCTGTTTTTTCCGAGATCAATAGTCTGTCACGGAATGATCCCGACATCCCTATCTTTTTTGTCACTGCTTCCAGCTGTCGTTTATCATGTGGACGCTGGACGGAAAGTACATCATAAAATAAATCCGGGTTCAGGGCGTGAAGCACCCAGGCAGCGGTCTCGCTGATCATCCGGGAAGGATTGACAATATTGGCGCACAGAATCCCGGAAACCTCACCGATGTCATAATGGATCAGTAATTCGACTGCGCAGGCTTTTGTCCAGCTTCTGATGAGGTTATAGTCCTTGTTGATGATGTCAACAATTCGTTGCAGACAACTCAGCTTTTCCTGCGGGAACCGGTTTCTGAACTGGGCCAGCCGTTCTTTGACCGTGGTATCATCGAACAATGGCAGAAACATCTCCTTTATATCGTCGGCGACCATCATGTCGCTGATCTCCATAGCAAATATTTTCGACTGGCTGTTGCCGCTTTCTATATTTTCGCGGATCAGACGGATGGTTCTGGCATCATAGATGAGTGACAGTAACAGGAAGATTTGTTCCTTTTTTTCTGCGAGTTCAGCCTGCAGGGCATCCAGCAGATGTTTTGCGCGAATTTCGGTTTCCAAATCCTCTATCCCTGCCATGATCCAGACCATGGTTTCAATATTGGTCTCCAGGATCTGTTTGATCTGGCTCTGCTCCCGATGATCTGCCCGGTAATTGAGCTTACTCAGGGCAAGAAGCGCCTGCATGCGGATATTCATGTCCGGAAAACTGATCTTTGTACGCAGGTGTTTCAGTGCTTTCTCACCTCCTATTTGCTGGTAAAGTTGAATGATCTGGATCTGGGTTGCCTGGCTGGTTCCTGTTTTCTTGAACAGATCTTCCAGTGCATCGATCACGGGTTCACCAATATTCATCAGGGCCGAAAAAGCAGTCGGTACATACTCCTGCTGATTGAGATTCTCCATGATCCCGGGCCAGAGTTCAACTCTTTTTATTTTACCTGCTGAAACCAGTGCCGCTTTTCTGACATCCCTGTGGGAATCCCGCAGTAACTCGGATAAAATCCTGACTGTTTGATAGCGTGGTGATCCGGCAAGTAACCGTGCGGATACCTCCCGCTCATCCGGATCTTTTGAGTGGGCCAGATTGGATAGCAGATCACCCGGATAGTTCTCTGCAAGTTGAAGTTCAGCCAGGGCGCCTTCCAGAACAGTACCCATTTCCTTTGTATTTGATCTGGACTGTAAGGATTTCAGGGTATCTTTCGCTGCAATGATCTGCTTTTGTTCAGCAAATGAAATCATTTCCTTTTGCAGCGGATCAGGAGCCCGGATCAATAAATCGTTTAATATCCTGTCGGTCATCAATGGATTCGTTTTTTCAATCAGGTGAAACAATTTCCGGAACCGATGGGCACCCTGACGCAGAATGGTTTCAGCTACTTCGGCCACCCAGCTGGTAGCCTGTGCAATAGGCGAATCAGGGGCCGTGATCTCACCCGTGGCGAGTACTTCCCTGATCCTGCTGCGGTAAGATCGGTACATCCGGATGGCATAGACGATCCAGAAGACCAGAATAATCAGGAAGAAAAGATTATAATGCACCAGCGTCATCGAGGTTACACTGGAAAATAACCAGAGCACCGCTCCTGTGAGAATCGTTCCCAGGGCTTTAGGGATACCTTCGATCTGGCTCTGAAATGCCAGTCGCTGTTCCGGAGGAACCGGTTGATAGAGCAATTGAAAGGCCGGTTCATAGATGGCTACCCTCACTGATCTTTCAAGCAACCTTGAAAAAACAATAAACGTAAAAAATATTCCAGCTGGCCCGTAAATGGTCCCGAATAAAGCAGCCATCATGGTGCTGATCAGTAAAACAAACGGTAGGGATAATAAACTGGGCTTTAGTCCATATTTATTCAGCAGGCGGCCGGAAACGAACAGTTTGAAGATCAGTTCCACCACGGCCACAAAACCCAGCAGATAACCCAGGAACCG
The DNA here is from genome assembly GCA_017993235.1 of Lentimicrobiaceae bacterium. GTDB lineage: Bacteria > Bacteroidota > Bacteroidia > Bacteroidales > JAGONC01 > JAGONC01. The sequence goes on along the minus strand of JAGONC010000025.1, from coordinate 42,593 downwards.
TGCAATGGTATCACGGTCGTTGTTAAACTCAAATTTGGTTTGATGAAGGAACATATAATCCACGAACAGGTATCCGAAGATCGGCAACAGGGCCAACAAGGAAATTAGCACGAAATAGGGCTGTCTCAGCAGGGTTGTATACTTCCACTTCCCCGATCTGTCGTCAGATGCATGTTCTGTCGGAGATGGTGCAAATCCTAAACGGTCCTTGAACGTTCTCAGGATGATCAGCACCACCAGAAAGCACATCAGGAAAGCAAAGGAGGAAAAGAACAGAAGGAAGGGAGTATCAACGAAGTGCAGGATGACCGGTACGGAAAAATATCCCAGAATGACGGAAATAGCCTCACCTGTACCTATCAATCCAAAGATCCTTTTACCCTGGCGGAGGTTAAACAGTGAACCTGCCAGGCCCCAGAAGGTGATCATGGTGATATAAACCAGCACCCGTACGAAAGTAAACAGGATAAATGCCATCACATCGGAGTCATAGCGCCAGGTTCCGATACTGATGACGACGACGGAGATCAGGATGAAGGCGAACTTTACAATGAACCTGGAGTCAGGGGGCAGCCTTTTATCGATCCGCGTGAGAAGGAGCCATGTCAGATAAACAGCAATGCCCGACACCATGTAGGACAGGGAGATCATCCTGGGAGCAAAATGCCGGATAAAAATCGCATTGGAGGCAGTGAAATAATAAGAGAGGGCCATCCCCATGAAAAAGGAAAAAAGGATCAGCAGGACAACAGGTCTTCTTTCTTCCCTGCGAATGTTCAGCAGCTTTAACATCCATTGAGCGGATCGCTTTTCTGTAGTTGGATCGTGTATTTTACCTTTGCTCATCAGGTTTATTTTTCATCTGGATTGATCAGCCGACATATGAAAACCCTCATTCGGGGAATGGTAATTTTTTAATTTTCAACGGATCGTTGGTCACTGGCTCCATCAGCATTTCCTTTACGGATCGGGGAATGATGCGCTCATAGTCGATGGAGGTGATCATTTCATGATCACCCCTATCCTGCCTATCCAGAATAGATGCCAGCAACCCATAGGTCATCCAGCCGCATATGGAGGGGATCTTCTCCTGCAGTACCAGGAAATTATCCGGATATGTCCCATGGCTGGTAACGATACTGACCGGTGGAGAAATACCAACAATGGGCCCGCCATCGATGTTTTCCGTAACCATGTGCAGGATCATCTTCGAGATGGTTCTGCCTTCAAGGATGGTAGACTCAAAGGGTTTTGCCCCTGCTCCGATATTGGAGACCAGGTCAGATGGATGAAAATTATACATCCCGTAGGAGGGATAACGATAAATGAAACCATCAATTTTCTGACCGAAACAGCACATGAGGATCAGCTCAGGATCCCACTGCTGCAACAATCCTTTGAAATAGTCATTTTTGACGCCGCCGGTATAACATGGGATACCGGCTGAACAGGCTTCCTGGATCACCAGGTCCATGAGGCTTCGTTGCTCTTGGGATGAATAATATTTCCATACACGTTTCCTGATGCCGATTTTTGCCAGCGGATCGCGGGTATCATCCGTGGCCACAGCCCTGATATCAATCTTCCCCGGATGGTTTCGGTCGAAGTGCAACAGGGTTTTCAGCACAAGATGACCTGCGGTGGTACTGCCAAACAGCAGGATCCGCAATCCTCTCTGCAGTTTCCTTTTGCTTGCAGGCAGGATCAACTCCCCCCACTCAGAAGCCAGTTCTCTTATGACCGTATATTGTTGATTTACCACTTGTTAACAGCAATAGAACAATTAATTTCTTTACCATTCATAAAATACGCTGATCATAAAATGCCTTCCCCGTTGCAGGATACTGGTCGGGCTAAGCAAGCCATCTGCCGCCTTGGTACCGGGATGGTAACAGGTCTTGTCGAGCAGGTTGTTGCAAACAACCTGAAGTTTTAAACCTTGCAGCAGATCCCGGTAACTGATGGCTCCATTCAGCAGGACCACTCCCGGGAAAGTATCCCAGTTCAGAGGCACCGTGGTACCTTCTCCCGTTTCCCTTTCACTGGTATAATTCAACCGCAGATTCACATCGAGCTTCTTAAAAAAGATTTTATTAACTCCTGTATTGAATTTATGACGGGAGATATCACCGATCAGATTGTCAACTTTGCCAGTTTCACTGTAGGTCTGTCGGGGATCCGTATAGGTATAATTTGCATATGCCGACCATACCCTGGCTTTATAAGAAAGAGTGGACTGGATACCGTTGATCTTAAAGATCCCGATATTGGCATTCTGGTTATTCCCAGGCTGGTCAGGGACCGATACGGTTCCCACAACGTCATCGATGAGGGAATGGAAAAATGCAACATCAAAAATCAGATCCTTCCGGATCATCCAGGTTCCGGTCAGCTCGTAATTCCGGATGCTTTCCGTGCCCAGGGTTGGATTGGGAATCCTGTTCCCTGCCGTGGAATATTTCGTCCAGTTGGAAACATTCATGATACCTCTGGAGTAGATGGCTTTGAACACAAAAGGACCGGGGGTGTAAACGATGGCGAATCGGGGGCTGACTTCAGAGCCGAAGCCGCCATTGGAACGGATCTTATTATAATCGTATCTTGCTCCCACGGTTATTTTTAGCTGTTCTATCAGGGAATAGGTTCCCTGGGCATAAATACCCACATCCCAGGTATTGTACGTATTTCCCCCTTTTGGTTGGGGTACAAGAATAGCGGAATCCTGGGGATGAGGATAATAGCTGTAAAGGTAACTGCCCTGCAGGGAACTGTTTCTCACTTCAATCCCTGAAACCACGTTGAACTTCTGGAAAGGTTCATAGATCACTTTGAACTCTGTCCGGAGCTGTTTGGAACTTTCATAAGCATATAGGGTGCTCCATTTAGGTGAGGTTTCTCGAACCAGATCAGCGAGATCATAATTGCCCAATGAATAATTGCTGACAGAAACAAATTTTGAATCTTCTGACAATGAATGGATCCGGAAGTTGGTCAAGCTGTAGATATAAAGACGATTACTGACCTGTTCCTCATATTTTGTGTAGATAAATGAAAGTTGCGGAACCCATTGAAATCCATTGTCCGAGCCGGGTACGAGCAAGTCGGTGTACTGCGTAGTGGACCCTTCACTTTTTTCCCATGATTGGAATCCAAGGGTAAAGTTTCCGAACTGCAGCTTCCCGTTCAGGAATCCACAGAGGGTCTTATTGGTAAAACCGATCGGGTGTCCGTTCACGATCTGGTCATAGCCGGATTTATCAAGCACCCGGGCTTCCTGATCACCTGACGGGGTGAGGGTGATCGATGAGGAATCAGGGCTGACCAGATAGTAAGGGTGGATAGCAGGTAGCTCATTTTCAATTAAATATTCTTTTGCGCGATCCGTGATGCTGAGCAGGGGAACATAGTTAACGGTGTCATATACGGCCGGGTCATAATCAAAATACGGCTGACTCGACAGATCCATTTCATCCGACCGGTACACCCTGCCAGTAAAAGAACAACTGAAACTTTTTTTTCGGGCTGAGAGGGAAAAATCCAGGTAGGCCGTTTGATAGGTTCCGTATCCGGCATTTACCCTGATGCCTGCCTTGTGACCTTCCTTCAAATAGGAAGAGGCATCCAGCGTGATGATATTGATCACACCGGCAAATGCATTGGGTCCGTACATCGTGGACGCGGGTCCGTAGATGATTTCAACCCGGTCGATGTTGGATAGGGGATACTGACGTGATATATCTGCCCAGTTTGTCCAAAGGTCGTTATCTTCAATACCGTCAATCAGCATCAGCGTTTTTTCCGTGTTATTCTGCCTGAATCCACGTTGATAGATATTGGCGTACTGTGATCCGTAAAACAGGGTCAGGTCGAAGCCCGGGACATCCCTGAGCATCTCCACCAGGTCCATGTATCCCCGCTGTTCGATCTCTTCCCGGGTAACGACCAGGATGTTTGCGGGCGCTTCGTAAATGTTTTCAGCACGTTTGGATACGGATGTGACCAGCTGGACCCTGGTGGATTCATTAAGCCTGCGGATGAGCTGTATGAACCGGGGCAGGTCGAACAGATCCGGTTCAAAGTTGGGATTTACCTTCAGCAGTTGAGTGGCGCAGCTGGTGGCGGTGCTGATGGAATCCATAGCCAGGTACGACAGGGTGAGCAGCCGGTATGCCTCCACCTGCTGCTGGTCGTCGGACATCCTGTCAGCACAATCGGTGAGCATGGAAATGACAAGATTAAAGTCACCGGATTCATATCGTTTCCTGGCCTCGGTCAGTGTAGCCTCCCCGCAATCCTGCTGGGGATAGCACGGTGCGAGGTAACCCAGAAGAAGAGACAGTATGATAAAGGATTTAATTCGTTTCATTGCTTTACACTTATCTTTAACACCCTGAAAGCGATCGGGTTCATGGGAGATTTTCACAGGTTTTCGAATAAGGGATATCCGCCCCGACATACAGATTCCACTCATCTTGGGTCATATTTCGTGAGATATCCTTGCAGAGCCGGTCTGCCAGGAACTCCATGTTGATCAACCGCACCCGGATCGTTTTATCCGCACTGCCAGTAACCAGTCTGTTTCCATCGGCTGTGAAGGTCAAGCATGTTATCCAGAAATCGTAATCATCCATGACGATGGGGGGTTCCTCTTTCGAAAGGTAGTTCCAGAGCCGGACGGTTCCATCATAGCTGCAACTGGCGAGTGTCCTGCCATCGGGACTGAAGGTAAGATCACTGACACGGGAAAGATGACCGATCAGGGAACCCTGGGAATGAAATGACTGATTTACCTCCCATAACAGGATCGACCCGTTTACGTCTCCACAGGCCATCAGGCCGCCGTCGTTGCTGAAAGCCATGGAATAAACTGCTTTACCCGCCTGTTGAATTACAACTGGCGTTGCTGACATGCTTTTGATATTCAGCATTTTGACCTCTCCCTTCTCGTTAGCCCAGGATATCCTGCTGCCATCCGGGGAAAAACTGACGACTGTCATCCGCGAAAGGGACTGATTGAGGATTTTCGCTGGTTGGTCAGACTTTTCCGGATTCCAGATCCTGATGCTTCCGTCGGCGCTGGAGGAGGCTAGTTCACCGGTCACCGGATTGAAACTGAGGTGTGTCACGATGTATGTATGCCCGGTTAAGGCTACAGGCGACGCGTTACTTTCATTCAGATTCCATAGAAGGATTTTCCCGTGAAAGGTCCCCGTGGCAAGGAATCGTTCATCGGGACTCAGGGCCAGCGAGAAGTACTCATCCTTTTCCTGCTCGCCTGTGTTCAGGGTACGAACCGGTTGATCAGAGTCGTCCGTGTTCGTGATCCGGACTGTGCCGTCGAGGCTGCATGAATACAATAGCCCGCTTCGGGTACCGGCAACCACCGACCGCACTTCATTCTGATGGATCCAGAGCATAGCATCGCTCTTGCTAACGCCCGAGAGCGCTTTGAAAATATCCGGATCCTGCCCCCAGCCTTCATTTTGCTGGTTCAACTGATAAGCCTGAAGGGCCAGCAAGGCCGGCAGATCGTTTTTTACGCTTTTTTGGATCTCCACGGACTTGATGGCCATCGCATTGGCCACTGCCAGGAGCCGCAACCTCCTGGCGTTCTTTTCCGATACCTCTGCATTGGCTCTTTCTGACTCTGCAATCCCTTTCTGCTCCAGCGCAATCCTTCCCTGTTCCCGTGCATCATCCCGGGCCAGTTCCGCTTCAATCTTGGATGCCTCCGCAAGCTGTTTCTGATGAATGGCTTCCTTTCTTTCGCTGAAGGCGATCTGCTGTTGCTGGATGGCGAACTCTTTCTGTTCTTCGGTGATGATCTTCTGTTGCTCGGCGATCTGCTGCTGCTGCTCGGATATTCTTCGCTGAATGATGGCCTCTTTTCGCTGTTCAGCCGCTTTCAGGGTTTCAAGTAATGCCAGTTTTTCCTTTTCCTGTGCTTTTTTCTCACTGGCTTCCGCCTTGAAAGTAAGATTGATGGAAATGATCAGGAAGAAGATGGAGATCACTGATGCTAAACCCAGGATGATGGCAAACCGCCGGGCTCTGGCTAATTCCCTTTTCTGGTGCTCTTCTTTCCGTGCAACGGCCAGGTCAGCTTCTTTCTGGCTGTAGTTCAGAAAATGAATGGCCCTGTCAAATGCAGGATCATATCGGTTGGCCCAGGCCTGGTTCGGTTTTATGTTTTCCTTCCATTTAACGGCCAGGTGCAGTTCGGGATCCACCCAGAGCCCTGTTTTTCCCAGCTGATAAAGTTCAGCAGATTTGGAAAGCCTCTGATAGAGCTGGGCTGACTGAGTTTCTTCTCCGACCCATAACCTGAGCCTCTTCCAGATGCGCATAAGGCTCTCGTGCGTAATATCGATGATCGACTCTTCATTGAGTGACACTCCGGGTGGCGGCATCAGGAACGACCTGCCCATCCCCCGGAAGCTGTCGACCACCTCAATCATTTCCTGTAGCTTGGCGTTGGCAATGCTGCATATTTCTGCCAGCTGCGTCGGTCTGCGTGTGCCCCGGCTGTCTTCTCCCACGACCACCAGCGCCTTGAAGAGTTTTTCGGCTAACAGCTGCTGCCGGGTGTCATTCAGCGAAAGAAAGATCTCCTCGGCATGGAGCGACATAGCCTGTTGCATCCCTCCAATGGCGTCGTAATGATGCTCGTCGATCACGGGCTCACCGGTACGCGTCGGGCTCCATTTTTCCCAGGTCCTCATCAGCGCATGCTGCAGGATAGGAAGCTGATCCGGTTCCGTGCTGACCTCGTCCAGCAACCGGTTGACCAGCCTGTCGGATATCTTTGCACCACCCACACTGACCGGCCCGGTGATAGCCAGACGGATATCCTCCCTGGTCATGCGGGGGATCAGGTAATAGCCGTGATTGATTTTTTCGGTAAGCCCCGGATAATCGGTACACTGGTCAATGAAATCGGATCTCAGCGACAGGATGATGTACACCGGAAGCGTATGCTGCGACAGTGCTTCGAGCAGCAACCCGACCAGATGATCCGCATCGGCCGGAGCTACCACACCGGTGATATTGCTTTTAAAACGAAACAGCTCTTCAAACTGGTCGATGATTAGCAAAAGATGATGGGTCAGATCAACAGCATGGATCTTATCAAAAATTTCGACGATGCTTTTCCTATCCGTACGCAGGATCTTCTCCACCTGATAGGCATCCTGGTAGGGACATGCGTCCCTCAGGATTCTTTTTACCGTCGTAAACAACGCCTCGGCCATCTGTCCGATGGGATCATCCCCTGGCCTGAAAATGGCATAGTTCCACTGCGTGGCACCCTCACCACCTGATGATTTCATCAGCGCGGGTATCAATCCAGCCTTGATCAATGAAGATTTTCCGCTGCCTGAAGCCCCGGTGAGTGCAATGAAATGATTCTCCGTCAACATGGTGGCCAATTCCCCGATGAGATGATCCCTGCCGAAGAAAAGATAATCTTCCTCTATCTCGTAACTTCGGATTCCAGGAAACGGATTTATGCTTATTCTGCTCTCATTCATGGATACGATAATTACTAATGGTAAAAAGCACCTAATTTATTTACTTTACCCATAATATCAAAGAAACCATAAAAAACTTATTAACTTTACCGGATGAATAACGTATACACACCCGGAATCTTTCAGGTATCATGACCACAGCTGATATTATCATACATAACGATATTCAGGAACTGGAAAAGATACAGCAATTCGTGGAGAAATGGGGTATGGAATGGGATCTGACCTCCAAGGATATTTTTTCTCTGAACCTGGTGCTGGAGGAACTGATCACCAACATCATCTTTTACGGCTTCGAAGATGATCTTGACCATGAAATACATATCCACATGAACCTGGAAAACGAAGTGATCGAATTGCAGATCGAAGATGACGGTAAACCGTTTGATCCCTTTAGCGTCAGTACTCCCGGTGATCTCGATAAATCACTGGAAGAGAGGAGGATAGGGGGGTTGGGGATCTATTTTGTCCGCGAGATCATGGATTCATATTTCTACAAGAGGACCGACAACATAAACCACTTAATCTTATCAAAGAACGTCAAACAATAACTTTTATGGAAATAACCGACATTGTACAGGATGGTATTACCATTCTTGAATTGAAGGGCAGGTTGGATACAACCAATTACAGTTTTCTTGAAGAGAAGATCATGAAACTGATCGAAGATCACCATCACAATATCCTGGTTGACTGCAACGATCTATCGTATATCAGCAGTTCGGGTTTACGGATCATGCTGATGGGGCTCAAGAAAATTAACCTGGTGAAGGGAAAGTTCTTCCTCTGCTGTCTTCAGGAAAACATCCGTGAGATTTTTGAAATTTCAGGATTCACCAGTATTTTTTCCATTTATTCCACACGGCAGGAAGCTCTGAAACAGTACTGAAGTCATGGCGCAATGGATTCATGACAAGGATCCCCGGTCGGAAGAGATAACCCGTGTGTTGAAGGGTGTACCCAAATGCCCGGGTGTCTGTCTTTTCATCGATATTGTTGATTCTACATGGATCAAATACCATGAGCCATTTACGCGTTGGGGGCAGAAACTGAACAATACGTTCAACTTCATTTCCCTGCTCAATGACTTTCCTGACAACATCGTCAAAGGCATTGGCGACGAGATCATGCTCTATATCCCGGATGAGGAGCTTCACCGCAAATCCACATTTCATACCTGCTTTGCCTTGCTGGAGGAAATCTATGCCACCCTCGACAATATCCGGAATTTCCCGGTGGATGACCTGTTTCTGCCCTGTAAGGTAGCCATCCATTATTGTACGGAAGCCTATAACATTACCTTCCTGAAAGGATATAATGATTATTATGGAAAGGACATTGATCTTTCAGCAAGGCTGATGTCGAAAACCAAGCCTTATCGGATCGTGGTAAGCGAGAAATTCTATCAAAAGGTGCTGGAGGACCTTGAAGGGGAAAAGATGCCGGCTGACCAGGGTTGTCTGAAATGCATCAGCGAAAAATATATTGAGGATTTCAAGGGAGTGCCCAGACCTGTTGAGTACCGGCTGATACAGGTATGAGGGAAAGGGATAAGGGATTAGATCCCATTATCTTCGGATCAGTCGCACCACGATAAAGATGATCACCAGACAAAATATGATCGTCGCTCCGGAAGGGATATTCAGGTAGTACGACAGGATCAGTCCTCCGATAGCACCTGCCATGGCCAGCAGGATGGCATAGAGAATGATCCGGTCGAACCGTCGGGTCAACAGATTGGCCGCAGTCTGGGGTATCGTCAGCAATGAAATGACCAGTATAATGCCCACCATACGGATACTGAATACGATTGTCAGGGCTATCAGGCTGATGATCATATACTTGATCAGTTGTACGGGAATCAGACGCGTCCGCGCAAACTCTTCATCGAATGCAACATAAAGGATCGGACGGTAAAACAGGATAAAGGCAATAGCGGTGACGGCAGTCAGGATCAGCAGGGCAATCAGCTCAGCCGTTGAAACCGTAAGGATGCTGCCGAAAAGATAGCTCATCAGATTGGGTGCATATCCCGGTGTCAGATAAATAAATATGATCCCCAGTGCCATACCCAGTGCCCAGAAGATGGCGATCATGGAATCGTGCCGTATGTCTCCCCTGCGTGAAAAATATTCAATGCCAAGGGCTGAGAGCAGACTGAAGACCGCTGCACCGGCAAGGGGATGAATACCCAGAAAATAGCCGATCCCGATTCCCCCAAAGGATGTATGGGTGATACCCCCGCTGATAAAGACCATCCTTTTTGAAACGATGTACGTTCCGATCATACCACACAGGATGCTCGTCAACACTGCCGCTGCCAGCGCATGTACGAAAAAACGGTACGAAAAAAGTTCAAAAAACATCAGTTCCATGGATCATGTTTTTTCAGTACGGTATGCGGTACATTTCCGTGGGTTATCAATTGTATCGGACAGTCATAGGCTGCCAGCTGCTGCTCGGTGATGATATTCGACGGATGATAATGCAGGTTACGGTTAACGCAGGCAATGGTCTTGACATTGGCCGAGATGGTTCCGATATCGTGAGAAACCATGATCACGGCCATCCGTTCATTCAGCTCCTGCAGGATCCCATAGAGATCATGCTCAAACCTGTTGTCGACAAACGTATCGGGTTCATCAAGAATTAGAAGGCGCGGATTGGAAATGATCGAACGGCACAGGAACAACCGTTGCCGCTCTCCCCCCGACAGTTCTCCAATGGCTTTTTTATGTAAATGTGCCACACCCATCTGCTCCATCAGACGCATGGCCAGTTTCTTCTCATCCCCGGAAACTTTTTTTGAAAGACGATTCCCGGCAATGATACCGGACAGGACCACATCCAGCGCACCGATCGGGAATTTGGGATCGTGCTGCATGAGCTGGGGGAGATATCCAATGAGGTTGTAACGTTCGGCACCCTCGGTAAAATACCTGACCGTACCTGCAAACGGAGAAAGCAATCCGATGATCACCTTCAGCAACGTTGTCTTACCCCCACCATTGGGCCCGATAACTCCGATGAAATCCCGGTCATGGATCGTAAGGCTGATATCGGTGAGAACCACCTGCTTCCCGTAACCAGCGGTTATGTTTACCAGTTCAACGAGTTTGTCCATCAGCTGTCAGGATTGAAAGATCTGGTTTAATTTTCGGGCAATTTCCTGCATATTTTCCAACCACTGATAAGCAAGCGGATCCATCGTTTCGACCTGCCCGCCAATTTCACCGGCCACCTCTTCGGCCATTACCCTGTCGATCTGTTGCTGGATCAGGATGGTTTTGATATGCATCTGCCTGGCCAGATCAATGATTTCTTTCATATGATAGGCGGATGGGTTTTTGCCTCCTTCTTCCAGAGCTACCTGGCGAAAGCCATAATCCCGGGCAAGATAGGCCAGCGTGGGATGATAGATGATCACGGTCCTGCCACGTCCCGGAGCTAACTTCTGGTTTAAATATGCCTCCAGTGTATCCATGTCCTGCATGAACCGATAATGGTTTTCCCGGTAAAGATCAGCGTGACCGGGATCCAGCTGAATGATCGGTTCAAGCATGCTCCCGACGATCTTTCGTACCTCTTTGACCGATAGCCAGAAATGGGGATCCACTCCTGCATGATCCGGCTCATTTTCGATCAGGGCTATGTTCTCCGGAAGCCCGATCACCTTCATCCGGGGATTGACGGATCGGAATTTATCCAGGTAACTTCTCTCAAAGTCAATGGATTCCAGGCTAAAATAGAGCGCAGATTCCGAAAGATCTTTCATATCCTTCGGTGTAGGCTCGTACGTGTGGGAATCAGCTCCCGGCGGCACCATCACCCTGACATTGAACCGGTCTCCCGCAATCCGCTCCACCCAGTACTTCTGCGGTAAAATACTGACAGTTACCGTTGGTTTTTCTGAAGGTTCCCTGGGATGACACCCCACTGCCGCCACACATATCACCACACTCATAACCCACATACTCCACCCCCTATCTCTCCTCTCTCCTCTCTCCTCTCTCCTTTCTCCTCTCTCCTTTCTCCTCTCCCCTCTCATATCCCCGCCGTATTAAGATTTCCCAGACTTGCTGTGATCGTCCGCATCTGCGTACGGTCATCATCGTTATAAAGGTTGAGCGTGACCTGCAGGTGCAGGTTGTAGATGTTCATTTCTGCCTCCTTTGAACGGATCTTGCCAATCTCAAGCACGTCAGAATTGATGATCCCATACCTTCGGGAGGGCTCACGTTCAAAGATCTCGTCCTGGTGCCTGAGTAAAAATTCCCGGTCATAATATTTATTGAATTCGTAGATATTGGCAACATCCTGAATGGTAAGGATCTGGAGATTCTCCAGCCCGTCAATGTTCAGGGTGAACCAGCGGAATACATTTTCATCGATCAGGCAGCGGTTAAGGTTGTCTTTCTGAAGTATGCGGGCGTTGTTGATCACCGCACGGCCGTAATAATTCTCCTCAAAGGAATAGATCTTATCATAGGTGATGGCGTAGCGGAAATTAATGGCCCCGACGATGCGCTTTAATTTGGGATAATAATGGAATGAGTTGTAGATTCGCAGGATAACGGCAAGATTGCAGGCAAATACCAGGGAATGAAAAGGTGTGTCAAAGATCAGAAATCCCCCGTCGCCTGTGCTGATAAAACTTTTCTCAATGTCTTCCTGGTTGTATTTTTGAAAAATATAGGGATGATTTTCAAGGCATAGCTGGATGGTGCTTTTGAAGATGGTTTTAAAGACAAAGGGGAGAAGGGCCTGCTCAAATTCTCCAAACCCGCTATACTGAAAAATATCGATACCCAGAACGGATTTGAATCCGATCCTGTCATATTTGACGTAGGACCGCAATCGTTCATAAAGGTCATGGGATTCGGGAATAATGTTGGTTTTTTCGAACACCACCCTTTTGTCAAGTTCTGACAGTATGTTCTCTATCTCATCGTTTTCAAGCATTTTTATTGACTTCATCATAGGTAGTTGTTTAAGGTTTAGGGATGGGGGTATCCATGAGTTTTTGCCGTAAATAATGTGCCGTATAGGATCTTCCGGCAGCAGCCATATTTTCCGGAGTGCCCTCAAATACGACCGTTCCGCCTTCGTCTCCTCCCTCCGGGCCGAGGTCGATGATCCAGTCAGCACATTTGATCACCTCAAGGTTATGTTCGATGACCAGAATCGTATGACCTCTTTCGATCAGTGCATGAAAGGCTTCCAGTAGCTTGTGGATATCATGATAGTGAAGCCCGGTTGTGGGTTCATCAAAGATAAAAAATGTAGGCACCTCGGTGGCTCCTTTTGCCAGGAAATAAGCCAGTTTTGTGCGTTGTGCCTCCCCACCGCTGAGCGTACTGGAGGATTGCCCCAGCTTAAGATAACCCAACCCGACGTCCTCCAGCGGCTGCAGTTTGCCTACAATCCTGCTTTCAATCGAATTCTTCTTTTTACTGCTCCCGAAAAGCTGGATTCCCTGGGAAATGGTCAGATCCAGAATATCGCTGATCGTGTAGTCCTTGTATCTGACATCCAGCACTTCCTCCCTGAACCGTTTGCCCCCACAGCTCTCACAGGTAAGGTAAATATCCGCCATGAATTGCATTTCGATCCTGACAGTACCTTCCCCCTCGCATTCTTCGCACCTTCCCCCGGGAATGTTGAACGAGAAGAAGCCTGGCTTGTATCCCCTGACCCTGGCCAGCTGCTGATCAGCAAACAACTGACGGATGTCGTCGTAGGCTTTTACGTACGTGGCGGGATTCGACCGTGTCGACCTCCCGATGGGATTCTGGTCTACCAGTTCAATATTTCCGATGCGCTTAAAATCCCCATCCAGCCGGTCGAAGTTACCCGTCCTCTCCGTATACCCGCCATGGATTTTTTTCAGTGCTGCGTAAAGGATCGTTTTCACCAATGTCGTCTTGCCGGAACCACTGACTCCGGTAACACAGGTAAAGACCTGCAGGGGAAACTGTACCGATATTCCCTTGAGATTATTCTCCCTGGCACCGGTGACCTCAATATAATCTTTCCAGGGTCTTCTGTTCCGGGGCAGGGGGATCATTTGCTTCCGTGCCATGTACTGCCCGGTCAGGCTTTTGGTATCGTGGATCAGCTCATCGTAGCTTCCCTGGAACACCAGCTCGCCGCCATGGCTTCCTGCCATCGGTCCAATATCAATGATCTGGTCAGCTGCGCGGATGATGTCCTCATCGTGTTCCACAACGATCACCGTATTGCCAAGATCGCGCAGTTGCAGCAAAACGCGGATAAGGCGATGCGTGTCACGCGGATGCAATCCGATGCTGGGTTCATCCAGGATGTACATGGAACCCACCAGATTACTCCCCAGCGAGGTCGCAAGGTTGATGCGCTGCGACTCTCCTCCTGAGAGGCTGGAAGCCAGCCGGTTCAGCGTCAGGTACCCCAGCCCGACATCCTCCAGGAACTGAAGCCGGTTAACGATCTCGGTCAGCAAACGGCTGGCGACAATCCTGTCCGGATCAGCAAGTTCCAGGTTTCTGAAAAAGGCCAGTGACTTGCTCACCGGCATCAACACCACATCTGAGATGGATTTGCCCCCGACCTTTACATAACGGGCGTCCTTTCTCAGCCGTGTACCTTTACAGTCAGGACAGACCGTCTTACCCCGGTACCGGCTCAGCATAACCCGGTACTGGATCTTGTAGGTTTGTTCCTCCACATATTTGAAGAAATCATTCAACCCGCTGAAATACTCATTCCCGGTCCACAGAAGTTCCTTCTGTTCCCCCGTCAGTTCATAATAGGGTTTGTAGATGGGAAATCCGAACCGGTAAGCATTCATGACCAGTACATCCTTCCACTCACTCATTTTTTCTCCCTTCCAGCAGGCAATGGCATCCTCGGTGATCGACAGGCTCTTGTTTGGAATGACCAGATCTTCATCAATACCGATGATGCTTCCGAAACCCTCACACCGTTTGCAGGCACCGTACGGATTGTTGAAACTGAACAGGTTGGTACTCGGTTCTTCGAACGTTACTCCGTCCCGTTCAAAACGATTCGAGAAGGTGTACACGTTTTTTTGATCTTCCAGTGATGACTCCACCCTGCAGCTCCCTTCACCCTCATAGAATGCCAGTTGTGCTGAATCGGCAACGCGGACCAGTAGATCTTCGTCATCTGGTTCGTAAACCATCCTGTCGATCAGGAGAAAAAGTTCATCAGGACTCACTCCGGTAAAATTACCCGATAGAAAACCATCGATCCGGACAATCTCCTGCTGGAAATACATTCGGCTGAACCCCTGCTGCAGTAAAATGGAAAGCTGTTCTTTCAGGGTCCTGTTGGCTTTGACGATCAGCGGACAGTAGATCAGAAACCGGGTTCCGGGCTTAAAGGTCCTGATGTAATCCACAACATCTGTAACTGAGTGCCGCTTGACCAGCTCTCCGGATACCGGTGAATAGGTTTTTCCAACACGTGCATAGAGAAGTTTGAGGTATTCATAGATCTCCGTGGAGGTACCGACGGTCGACCGGGGATTCCTTGTGTTGACTTTCTGTTCGATGGCAATTGCCGGTGCAATTCCCCTGATAAAATCCACTTCCGGTTTACTCATGCGGCCCAGGAACTGACGGGCATAGGAGCTCAGGCTTTCAACATAACGCCGCTGCCCATCAGCGTAAAGGGTGTCAAAAGCCAGTGAGGATTTCCCTGAACCGGATAAACCCGTTATGACAATAAGGTGATTACGGGGAAGAGCTACGGAAAGATTTTTAAGGTTATGGACCCGTGCGCCCTTGATAACAATAAAATCATGCGGATCAAGATGTTCCAGCGAGTCGAACAACATTTTTTTAAAATAATTTGCAAAATTACAAAATCTATTTGCAATTTTGCCATTTGTAGCATACATTTGCTGAGCCTTTCAGGTTGAAACCTTAATTCATTCACCACGTAAAACCCGGAAAACCGAGTTTTCTAAAAATAGGAGGAACATTATCGGATAAAATCTACCCTTAACCATAAAAAAGGGTGCAAATGCAGACCAAAAGCGTTAGTGATCAGGAGCTGATTGGCGCGTATTTATCCGGTAATGAGACCAGCCTCGAAATCCTTATCCACCGTCACAAGAAGCGTGTATATGCTTATATTCTGATGGTTGTCAAGGATCCGGAACTTGCCGATGATATTTTTCAGGATACGTTCATAAAAGTGATCAACACCCTCCGAACCGGTACCTATAAGGAGGAGGGGAAATTCATTCAGTGGGTGATGCGGATCGCCCATAACCTGGTGATCGATCACTTTCGAAAATCAAGGCGAATCCCCGTGGTCGACTCCTGCCATGATGATTTTAACATCTTCGATACGCTGCATTATACAGATGCCTCTGTCGAAGAAAGGATCATTACCGAACAGGTGCATACCGACCTGAGGAAACTGGTCGATTACCTGCCGAAAGAACAGCGCGAGGTGCTGATCATGCGGCACTATGCCGATATGAGTTTCAAGGACATTGCGGAACAGACCGATGTCAGCATCAATACAGCGCTGGGTAGAATGCGCTATGCACTGATCAATCTCAGGAAAATGATCAGGGAAAATGACCTGATCAGTTAATTTTTTTCCTGAGGAATCAAATCCAATGGTTATTTCTTATTTTAGCAAAAAAATATCAGATATCTGATATCCGAACGCGTTATGCCTCCACAAAAATCCCGGAAAGAAGAAAAGGCCAGGCTTAAACAGAAAATGACCAAAACGGAACTACGGAGGCAGATGCTTCGTCAGTTTCTACCCCTGTTATACGCCATTGGTGCCTGGGGTATCGTAATGCTCATCCTCCACCTGCCAGCCATCCAGTATGATATCGTTGCATTTTTTGTTCAGTTTACAATTAAAAGCGCAGTCCTTTTTGGCCAGATCTTTTTTATTCCAATCGAAAGCCAGGATTTTCCCCTGCTGAGGGTCGACGGCTATCAAATGGCAGTCATTATGGAATGTACTGCATATAACTTCTATATCTTTACCATTTTCCTGAGTCTTTTTTCACCCGTATCCTGGAAACAAAGGCTGATCACGCTGGCCATCTTCCTTCCCTCGATCTTTGTGATCAACAATCTTCGGTTTGTCACCATGGGATATATCGGCAAACATTATCCGGAGCAGTTTGATCAGGTCCATGATTATGTATGGAATATCCTTTTCGGTATTCTGGTCTTTCTGATATGGCTCTGGCGTTATCAACGCAACCTGCCCGGTGATGGTCAATCCCCCCAGCGTTCTGCAACTGCGGAAATGAAAAATCCACAGGATGACCTGAACATCAATCCCCAACCCTGAAAGTAACTGGTCGAAATGCGAAGATTGAAATCCAAAACCGGTAAGGTCATACTGCTGATAGCCATCACCATCCTTGTGTTTATCCTTTGGCAAATCGGCCTTGAATCAGTTCATGCACGAATATTGGGCGGATGTACCAACGCTTCCCTGCACCTGTTTGGAAGTGACAAAAGCATTCAATACCTACCTGACGACGATCACGTAGCCATCTTCAGAATTCGTCTCATTAAGGATGGCCTGCCTAATGAGTTTAAACAGGAGATTGGTCCCCTGCTTCAACCCACTGTGATTGTTCTGGCCTGGCAGTTATTTCTTTTTTTGGTCCTTCCACTGAAAAAAGCATTTCGCTTACTACTGATCAACCTGGCTATTTTCATCGGACTCCAGGTTTTTTTCCTCATACAGCTTACCGGATTTCATACCTCTTCCTTTCAAAAATTCCTTTACCGTCTGATGGTGGATAGTTTCTATATCATTGCCCTGATATTGCTTATCAAGGATAACCTTTTATACCCTGTTTTCCGGAAAAATTAACAAACGGCTGATTGCCGTCAGAAATTCCGGTTTTATCAGCATGAGAAGCAGGCATATTGAATAAAAGGTTTATCTTTGCCCTTGATTCGGATTGTAGGATTCATCACTTGATCCATCAGATTACCCTTAGCATTGGTTGCATAAAATGCTGACCCACGAAAATCTTATTGTCTTTCTCTATGCTTTACCTGCTTATCAGCTGCTTTTCTTTACCGTACAGCTGATCACGTTCAAGAAGGCATTTCCCTCGCGTAAATATCTCGGATTGTTACTGCTGAACATGTCCATTGTTCTGGTTCTGAATATCATTCACCATCTGGGTTATACGCATCTGATGGCGACCCTGCATATCTTTTTCTCCCCCTTGCTGCTGAACATCCTTCCTGTTTTTTTTCTTTATCTCTATTCACTGACCAGTGAGAATCATGAGGTCAAAGGATCGTCACGGTTCATTCTTTTTATCTTTCCTGTTCTTGGACTTCTGTTGAATGTGTTCACATTCGGATTTCTCCCGTTCCATGAGCGGTTCCTGATGATTGCAGGAAAAGATCCGGCTGTGGGTGAAATGGTCACAGGCATTTTCCAGGTCGCCCGGGTGATCGGTATCTGGTCAGGCCCGATCCTGTTTGCGGTGCAATGGATCGTTGCCTTCCTGTTAGGGAGGTCGCTTGTTAAATCACAGAAGCAGGCAAGACAGGCCGACCCGGGTCACTCGGCCTACCTGCAGCCTCTTTGGATGAAGGTCGTGGCCATCAGCGTCATTCTGTTTATTCTCGCCATATTCATCCCTTTGATTCTGCACAGCGGCAGCCAGATGGAATGGACCATCATCTCCAATATCCTGTTGCTTTTGAGCGGTGGCATGACCGGTTACTATGGAATGAAGCAGGATGCCCTCCTGGTCCAGGTCACCTCTCTTAATAGAGCGGTTTCTGTTTCAGGGGGAGTCGGAGATGCTGTTTCTGACAAAAGCAACAGGCAAAGACATGCCGTACAGACCTATCCCAAGCCAATAATACCCCCGGAGGAGTCGGAAAAGATCATACATCAGATACAAAAGCTGATGGTGGAAAATAAATCCTACCTGAATCCACATTATTCCTTAAATGATCTCTGCGTTCAGCTTCATATCCCGCGTCGTCGGTTGACTTTTATTCTCAATGAGGTGATGGGGAAGAACTTCTATGGTTTGGTGAATGAGTACCGGATGAAGGAAGCCATCCGCATCATCGAAGACAGCGGAAAAAAATATACCATTGAAGCCATCTCAGAAATGGTCGGATTTAATTCCAAATCGTCCTTTTATGCCTGTTTCAGGAAATATACCGGATCATCCCCCAAGGAATATTTTGAAGCAAAGTGACCCGACAGTGCATAAAATTTTTCATCATCTTTTTTCTGTGCAGGCCATAATAATCTATCCCCGGTTTGCGTTTGTCAGGTAATCAATCTATGTTTAATTAAGCGAAATGCTTATGATGAAATCATTTACGTTTGAAGATCTTTTCTCGCATTCCTTCAATAAACGCCTGCCACAAAGGCGTGTTGGACTGGAAACGGTCAACCGATCGCAGCCGAAACCAGGAGTGATCAGTATGATCCTGAATTATTCCCGTGCACTATCGGTTCAGGAATCAAAAATCCTGGGTACCATAAGCTATCTGATGAACTGACCTTTTCGGAATGCGCAGGAAAGAAAGGTTTGACGGAGTGATCCGTTATTTTACCGAACATCAGCCCACAGCTTCCACGGAACTGCACTATGTGGATCCCTACGAGCTGATGGTGGCTGTCGTGCTGTCGGCCCAGTGCACCGATAAACGCGTAAACCTGATCACGCCTGGATTCTTCAGGCGTTTTCCAACCATCGAATCACTGGCTGACGCGTCATTTGACGATGTTATTGCCTTGATCAACAGTTGCTCCTATCCCAATAACAAGGCCAGGCACCTGATCGCCATGGCGCGTAAGCTCCGCGATGATTATGATGGCATTGTACCCTCTGACCGAGATGAGCTTCAGAAACTCCCGGGCATCGGAAGAAAAAGTGCCAATGTAATCGCTTCGGTGGCCTTTCATCAGCCTTTCATTGCAGTTGATACGCACGTATTCCGCGTCGCTGCCCGCATCGGCCTGACCCATCGGGCGAAGAATCCCCTGCAGGCCGAAGAGCAGCTGGTTCGGTACATACCGGAAAAATTGATACCGGTTGCTCATCACTGGCTGATCCTGCACGGAAGATACATCTGCCAGGCACGAAAACCCCGCTGCGGGGAATGCCCGCTGACATCCTGGTGTGCCTTCTTTTTTAAAATCAAAGAGCAAGGGTAGTTACAGGTTACAGGTTGCAACTTGTAACAACTTTTACTCTTTGCTTTTTGATTTTAACTATTTTTATACGATTTTTTAACCGATAGGGTAACAATTTACACGGTTTCCGGATTAACTGGAAAGAAAGAACCGTTGCACATTTAAACTCCTTTCACTTATGGCATCAGATGAAAACGTGAACAACAGGGAAAAGCTCAAAGCTTTGCAGCTTGTCATTGATAAAATGGAAAAAGAATATGGAAAAGGTACGATCATGAAACTGGGCGACAATGTAGTCGTTGAGGTGGGAATCATTTCCACGGGTTCGATCGCACTGGACGCCGCACTGGGGATCGGTGGGTTACCCAGGGGAAGGGTCATTGAGATCTATGGTCCTGAATCCTCCGGTAAGACCACCCTGGCACTGCATGCCATTGCTGAAGCACAGAAAGCCGGTGGGATCGCCGCATTTATCGATGCCGAACATGCCTTCGACCGGTTTTATGCTAAAAAGCTGGGTGTGGATATTGAAAACCTCCTGATCTCTCAACCGGACAACGGCGAACAGGCACTCGAAATTACCGAGAACCTGATCCGTAGCGGTGCCATCGATATCATTGTCATCGATTCCGTGGCGGCACTGACACCGAAAAGTGAAATTGAAGGCGAAATGGGCGACTCCAAACTGGGCCTGCAGGCCCGCCTGATGTCACAGGCGCTGAGGAAACTCACCGCCACCATCAGTAAAACCCATACCAGCTGCATCTTCATCAACCAGTTGCGTGAAAAGATCGGTGTGATGTTTGGAAACCCTGAAACGACCACCGGCGGGAATGCACTGAAGTTCTACGCATCGGTCCGCCTCGATATCCGCAAGACCAACCAGATCAAGGAGGGGGAAAACATCACGGGCAACCGCGCCAGGGTCAAGGTCGTGAAGAACAAACTGGCTCCTCCTTTCCGCATCGCCGAGTTCGACATCATCTATGGGGAGGGTATCTCTAAATTGGGAGAGATCGTCGACCTGGGCACGGATCATAATATCATTAAAAAAAGCGGCTCCTGGTTCAGCTATGGAGAGACAAAGCTCGGGCAGGGAAGAGATGGCGTGAAAAAATTGCTACTGGATAATCCCGAACTGGCGCAGGAACTCGAAACCAAGGTCAGGGAAGCACTTGCTGCCACCCCCTGAAAAGGACCGCATCATGCTTTTCCGTTTAATGAATTATTTCCGGCTGGTGCTTCTGTGCACAGTGGTGATGTTATCCGCCTGCAAAAACAGGAAGGTAACGGATGACATCCTTTCTGATCAAACCGCTTCCGGCACCCTGACGGCGGAAGTGTATAACGACAGCGCCCGTCTCCTGCTCACCTCCAACCGGATCAATGAAGCCCTGAGCGCCATCAACAAAGCACTGACGCTGGATGCGGACAATCCTGAACTTTTCGTGACCCTTTCGGATATCTACCTGGGAATGAACAATCCCGCCAAAGCCAAGGAAGCCCTGAATAAAGCCACCGATCTCGATCCGCTCGATCCGGTGCCCTGGTTTAAACAGGGTTATCTGCACCTGGTACTCCAGGATCATTCACTGGCCAGGGAATATCTTAAAAAGGCTGCAGCCCTACGGCCGGTATACCCGGAAGCCAGTTTTCACCTGGGACTCTCTTACCTTGAGACTGGTGATACCAATCAGGCAGTAGAGGCTTTCCAGACGGCTGTACTTCAGGATCAGCAATACCGGGATGCCTTCATCATGCTGGGTTCCATCATGTCGGAAAGAAATCCGGAGGTCGCTGCCGGATACTATCAGAATGCCATCCGGATCGATTCCACCGACACACAGGTGCAGTACAACCTGGGTATGCTTTATCAGGAATCGGGTGACGATGCCAGGGCAACTGACATGTATCAACGAATCCTGGCGATCGACTCCAGCTATTTCCCGGCTTCCTATAACCTGGGATATATTTATCTGGTAAAGCAGGAGAACTACCGCGAAGCCATCCGTTTTTTCGACCATACCCTCCGGATGAATCCCTCCTATGTGGATGCAATGTATAACAGGGGACTGTGCTATGAAATTCTTAACGAGAAAGCCAGGGCCCAACGGGATTATCAGGAAGCCCTCCGGCTTTCACCCAACTATCCGCGGGCGGTGGAAGGAATGAACCGCCTTGATGACTAAAACTCCCGGGATCAGAAGATCAGCGATCCGATCTGATGGATCAGCAATGCGATGAGCCAGGCCAGTGCAGTGGAGTAAACCACCGTAAAGGCACCCCATTTCCAGGAGCCCGACACCTTTGAGATGGTCACAATGGTCCCTATGCAGGGAAAATAGATCAGGATGAAGACCATGAATCCGAATGCCACCAGGGGAGTAAATACCGGTTGGCCGGCATGTGGACCTGTCGTATACACCTGGTTCTGTAATTTTTCTGAAAGGGAGGTAGAAGAACTGTTTTTGGGAACCTGATCCGCCTGATACAAAACTCCCATGGTACTCACAACGATTTCCTTTGCCGGGATCCCCGAAAGGAGACTGATCCCCATTTTCCAGTCGAATCCAAGGGGACGCAGGGCCGGCTCGATCCATTTCCCAAGCTGTCCGATGTAGGATTTTTCATGCCTTTCCGCATGCTGCTGAAGTAACAGTTGCCGGGTCTGCTCTTCATGATTTTCCCGGAGTGCCTTTATCCGGTCATCATCCCGCGGATCGGTCAACCGGAGCGCAGCTTCATATTCCTGGTCGAGGTAAAATGCCGCGGCCGCATAATCGGTCGAATAGCTCCGGTTCCTGGGGAAGTAACCCAGTGCCCATATGAAAATGGTGGCGATCAGGATGATGCCACTGATCTTTTTCAGGTACGCCACCCCGTTGTCCCACATGTTTCTCAGCGTTCGTTTCATGCTGGGAAGCCGGTAGGGGGGAAGTTCCTTCCTGTACGGGAGATGCTCCGAACGGAAAAAGGTGCGTCTCAGGAGCAGGGCCGTAAGGATGGCCAGTACGATCCCGATGAGGTAGATCATGAACAGCATCGTTCCAGCATGATCCGGAAAGAAGGCACTGATCATCAACACATATACGGGCAGACGGGCACTGCAGGAAAAAAAAGGATTGATCAGCACGGTGATCAGCCGGCTATCCCGGTTATCAATGGAGCGTGTGGCAAGGATCGCCGGCACATTGCAACCGAAGCCCATGATCATCGGAATGAATGAACGACCATGCAGACCGATCCGGTGCATGACCGGATCCATAATGTAAACCGAGCGAGCCATATAGCCTGTTTCTTCCATCAGGGAAATGAAAAAGAACAGCAACAGGATGTTGGGAAGAAATACGATGACACCTCCAATGCCACTGATGATCCCGTTGATCAGCAGATCTTTCACCATGCCTTCCGGAATCGAAGTGCTTAAAAACGAAGAAAGACCGGACACCCCCATGCCGATCCATCGCATCGGGTGGGCTCCGATGCGGAAAGTGCCCACAAACATGATCCAGAGAAGGATAAAGAAGATGGGGAATCCCCAGATCCTATGGGTGAACAACCGATCCAGCCTTGCAGTCATTCCCTTTTCGTCCTGTTTGCTTTCCAACATCGCCATAGTTTGCCCGGATCCGTTACCCTTATCGTTCCGAAATCAATATTTATTTAGATTAAATAAAATCAATGCAAAATTAGTTTTTTTCTGAAAAGAAAAAAATATAATGTTTTTTTTTGGTTAAATCCCGGATAGCAGTTCGTTGAGTTCTTCACTGCCTTCATCCGGTTCGCCATGGATCAGGCGATGAACATGGCGCTGAAGCTGCGAGATCCGTATGCCCCAGTGGGAGGAAAAAAGCAGCCTGATCTCGCTGGCTGCATTTTCTTTTGAAGCACGAAGGTTCTTTTGATACAGGAGAACAAAGTCCTTCATGTCCTGATAGATGTCAGCCAGATGCTCTGCCAGGCTGGCTTTCATCAGGACAACCTGCCCGTCGCTTTCCGGTACCGCATACCAAAAAATGTCGTCGTCCCCGAGCGTTTCGTTTAGCGCAAGGAAAAGCGACTGCCATTGTTCCTGGGTGACGAACCGTTCATTGGCTCCGGTATCCTCGGCAATTACCGGTGGTAAAAGGGCTCCCTTGAGGTAAAGCAACGGGCAGATCTTACTGACGAAGTCCAGCAATTTTTCTTTTCCATATTCCGGCGCCTTTTCCACAAACAGGCAATATTCATTGGCAACGGTCAGTAGTTCGATGACCTGGCGGGATTTGTAAACTTCTTCCGGGTGGTTGTTCATGGCGATGGTTTTAGTCGGCAGTCAACAGTTGGCAGTCGGCAGTCTGTCCTGATGAGCCCCGACTTTCGTCGGGATAAACTTCGCGAAATCAGGATCAGCAGTCAGCAATTTAACAATTTAACAATAGAACAATAGAACAATAGAACAATTGAAGCAAAATTACCCCCTTTCCCGTAATCCCCACTTTTTTCTCAATAATTTGTAAACCAGTGGCTGATTTTATATTTTAGCACAAATTTGCGCGATGAACCGGGAAGAATTTAAAAAGAGACTGATTCAGCGCTGCAGGCTGCTGCAACAGGGAAGTATTGCCAATACAAGGACTGAGATGGAGGATGCCCAGGACAGTGCCTTTGAACATCAGCCCCGCGATCAGTATGATTCGTACCGTGATCAGATGATGGGTAAGCGCGATATGTTTGCCAAGCAGCTCCAGCAATCCCTTGAACAACTGAAAATGCTTGACAAGATCGATCCTTCCAAAAAGGTTGAAAAAGTGGATGTTGGCGCCGTGATTCTCACCGGGGACCAGAAAATCTTCGTCAGTATCGGTATCGGTAAGTTTGAATTTGAAAACGAAACCTGGGTGGCCATATCACCCTTTGTACCCTTCTTTCATGCCCTCCACGGCCACAAAAAGGGCGATACGGTGCAGTTTCGGGATAAGAAGATCGAACTACTGGACGTATTTTAAAGACCCAAAGAACGCGATATCGCCTCTATCCGTTGTTCAAGATTCTTATCGGTAATCCCAAATTCTTCCGCCCTTTCCAGCGTCCCCCTGATCCCGAAATAGAATTTGATCTTGGGCTCAGTGCCCGAGGGACGCACGGTGATCTTGCTTCCGTCCTCCAGGAAGAACTGCAGCACATTTGAGCCGGGAAGCGGGATCTTTTTTTGATCGCCGGAGAGCATATCTTTTTCCTCCTGGGTAAGATAATCCATGATCCGGACGACCCGCGAGCCATCCATTTCAACCGGAGGCTGCGCGCGGAACCGGTCCATCATGAGCTGGATCTCCTCAGCACCGGCTTTCCCTTTTTTGGTGACAGAGATCTGTTTTTCCTTATAGAAACCAAAGCGCACATAGATATCGATCAGCAGATCGAACAGGGTTTTGTCCTGACTGGCAGCCCAGGCAGCTGTTTCGGCGATCATGCAGCAGGATGTCACCGCATCCTTGTCCCTTACAAAATCACCGATCATATACCCGTAGCTTTCCTCGCCGCCGCCTATGTACTGTCGCTGCCCTTCCATGCTCCTGATCAGCTCAGCAATATACTTGAAACCCGTCAGCACATCAAAGGTTTCCACCCCGAAATGGGTGGCAATGTCTTTGAGCAACTCGGTAGTGACGATCGTTTTGGCAATGTACTCCCGGCCGGTCAGTTTCTTTTTCTCCGACCATTGTCCCAGCATATAATAAATGATCAGGGAAGCGGTCTGGTTACCATTCAGCAGGATAAAATCACCTTTGCTGTCCCTGACGGCAACGCCCACACGATCACCGTCCGGATCGGTGCCCATCACCAGGGAAGCGCCGGTTTCTCTGGCCTTCTGAATGGCCATTTCCAGCGCGGCTCCCTCCTCCGGATTGGGAGATTGCACTGTGGGGAAATCCCCACTGATCACATTCTGCTCCTCCACAGCAATGATCTGTGTAAATCCATACGCTTTCAGCGCCCGTGGAACCAGCCGGACACCGGTGCCATGCAGTGGGGTGTAAACGATTTTCAGGTCATGCTGCTCACGGATGATCCCGGGAGAAAGCGACTGCCCGCAGCTTTTTTCAAGGAACGCTCTGTCCACCTCTTCTCCAATGGTGCTGATCAGGGATGGATTTCCCTCAAATTTCACATCATCCACGGAGCGGATCCGAAGGACCTCCTCGATAACGTTCCTGTCGTGCGGTGTGAGCAACTGGCTGCCATCGTTCCAGTAGACCTTGTATCCGTTGTATTCCCTGGGATTGTGCGAGGCGGTGATGACAATGCCGGTCTGGCATTTGAGAAACCGCACGGCAAAGGAGAGCTCCGGTGTCGGGCGCAGGTCGTCAAACAGAAAGACCTTTATCCCGTTGGCCGATAATACATTGGCGGTTATACGGGCAAAAAGGGTATTGTTATTCCTGGAGTCATAGGCGATGGCTGCACGGATCACTGCCTGTTCGCCGTATACCTTTTTCAGGTAATTGGCCAGACCCTGGGTTGCCATGCCCACCGTATAACGGTTCATCCGATTGGTTCCCACGCCCATGATCCCGCGCAGGCCGCCGGTTCCAAACTCAAGATCACGGTAGAAGGCATCGGTAAGTCCCACAGGATCGTTCTCCATAAGTTCCCTTACCTGTTGTTTGGTCTCTTCATCATAATTTCCGGTCAGCCAACCATTGGCCCGGTCGAGGATTTGCGGATCGATATTCATGTTTATCGGTTTTATGTTTCAGGTTACAAGTTGCAGGTCGAGCGCAGCGAGATCCCGGCCCCAGGTCGGGACTACAAGCTACAAGCAATTTGACAATTTTACAATTTAACAATGAATAACTACAAATAATCCTGTCTTACCTCCTCCAGACACCTTTTCAGGCTCGTTTTCCAGTATGGAATCCCGATACCGAAATCCCGCTTGATCTTTCCCTTGTCCAGTATGCTGTAAAAGGGGCGGCGGGCTGCAGTCGGGAATTCCGCGGTCATGATCGGTTTGATTTGGCAATCCAGTCCTTCCATCCCGGCAATTTCCACTGCAAAGTCATACCATGAGCATACTCCCTCATTTGAATAGTGATATATTCTCTTTTCATTATGCCGAAAGCGGGGGATTATGCTCAGGATGGCTTCTGCCAGGTCAGCAGCGTAGGTGGGGGTACCGATCTGGTCACAAACCACATGCAGTTCTTTTTTTTGCCTGCCCTGACGGAGAATGGTCTTCATAAAATTGTTGCCGAATGAAGAATAAAGCCATGAAGTACGGATGATCAGTGCTTTGCCTGCATGCATAAGCACCTGGCGTTCTCCTTCGAGCTTTGTCAGCCCATACCAGGAGAGTGGATTTTCGCGGTCCGTTTCCTGGTAGGGCCGGTACTGATGTCCGTCGAAAACATAATCGGTCGACAGGTGAACGAGCAGGGTGTCATGCTCACCGGTGGCCACGGCCAGGTTCCTGACCGCCACGGCATTCACCATCATGGCCGCTTCCCGTTCTGTTTCTGCCTTATCCACGGCGGTATAGCCAGCACAGTTGATCACGCAATGAAAGGCGGATGTGGTGAATAAGGCTGAAATGGCTCGTTCATCCAGTAGATCCAGCTCACCGATATCGGTGAAGGTAAAACGGAAATCATTACAGGATGAGCCGATCCTTCGGAATTCGCTTCCAAGCTGCCCGTTGGCACCGGTGATAAGAATGGTATACATTTTTTTACAAAGATAGGATTTTGGTGATTAAAGATTCGTATTTTTACCACATCATGTTACCAAGAACGAAATCATCATGAGAACGGATGATCATTAACATGAACAAGGTATACATGAGGGGTATCTAAAAGTTATCAACATGCCAAAATTGGATCCTAACTTATGAATCACGATTGACCCTCCCGGGTTTCTTTCATATATATCTGATAATCAATATTTTTTTATAAATGAAACTTTGGGAGAATGATTTACGTTAAAAAAGGAGATATTATTTGCTCTTGTTGATCGTTGCAGTATGGGGTTATTAACAAAAATTTTGTGAAAAAAGAATAGATTTATTTGCAAAATCGTTTGATTAATGCTTACTTTGCATACAGAAGATTAATCCAGTTATCATAGAACCAAGCATATTGACACAGAAAATATTCGGAACCGTAGTCATTGAATAGAAAGAAATAAGCCTTTTGTGAAACTTTTTTTTGAAAAAAAGGTTTAAAAAGAGAATAAATTAATTTGTGAATTAGTTAATTTTGTTTTTATTTTGCTGTATGATTCTGAAACCTAATATTGATATCCGGTTGGAAATTGCCAGATTCTCCAGGCCATGTTTCATAAACTACAAATAGAAAGGATAAATTTTTATACATTATATATATAGTATCCATTAAGTTTAACGCCAAACAACTAATAGAACAGGTAAAACGCTTTCGAAATTTAAATTCATGATCAGGGAAAAAATGAAATTGAAGTTTACAGGGGTTAGTGGTCAAAGGGTTTCAATGATTTCCGGCATTCATTTTCTTATGAGAATGATGCTGTATTTGATACCGGGCGAACTTTTCAACTTCTGATGTCAGTTTCATCCTCTCGATATAATAATTTATTCACGAAACAATTATTCATTAAACAACTTAATTTTTATGGAAACAATTTACAAAGCAAGAAGATTAAGAAGTGCCGGAGCGGTTATCGCAACCCTTTTCACGATGCTGCTTCTTAGCTCTTATGTTGCTGAGGCTCAAGATCAAACTAGTCTTTACGTGGACATTGAGTGCTACGGTATCGTTAAGGCTAAGAATCCCGGAGACATTCAAGTAGTCGACGGGTACTTTAACGGACCCTCGGACTGTGTTGCTCCTTTGCTGGGCGAAAATGACGAGGTCTGGGCACTGAAACCGGTGGCTTCAACTGGGTATTCTTTTGTCGGTTGGGCGACAACCGGGTACGACGTTCCACTGCCATACACCTTGGGTCCTCCACCTTATCCCCTGACCGGTAACCCCGATCCGGAAGGATTTGAGTGGGCCATTACGATGGCAGGCGATAAAGAAGTAAGAGCAATTTTCGAAATGAACGCTCTGCCGGATCCAGGTATGATCATGTCCGACGGTTTTACGATCAATACCATTCCGGGAACCAATGAAGATGCGAAAGGTACTCCTATCATTGTGCCTTTAACGGCAACCTATCCCACTATCACCGCAGGTTTGTTTCCTGGCGTGAAGGTGGATGCTTTATTACATACAGACCGCACCGGTGGTTTTGATGGTCTGAGAATTCTGGATATCTCCCCTGCACCGGGAGTGGTTGGAACCATTGACCTGGGAACCGTTGCAGGTGTTTTTGGAGACTATGGCAACGATATCCTGCTCAGTGATATTTTTGATATTATTACCTCTCCAAGCGATTTCGTTGCTCCATTCCTTGAAGATGAAAGTGGAAAGACCATCAACTGGGTATTTACGTTCGATGGTTTTATGGAAGAGGAAACCTTCACCGTTACGATTTCAACTGTCGCCTACAAGGATGCAGCACTGGAATTCGGTGATGAACTGTGCCCGACGGTACTTGCCGAAAGTGAGTTTGAAATTGAAGTGGCTGACGTTGAACAAACACTCACAGCCGATACACCGATCATTGAATGCGGCGGTCAGTTCGAGTTCTCCACCACGATGACCTATCCTATCATCCAGAACATTGACTTGGCAGGCGAGATCAAGGCCAATGCAATTCTGAGGACCGACAAGGCCATGCCTGCCGGTACAACGATCACCTGGACCTATACCCAGGACCCGGGCGGAAGTTTCGGTCCGGCTGTCTATACTGTCCCCTCGGGAGGTATTCCGGCAAACGAGGATATTTACCTGTCAGACATTCTTGTCAACTCCTTACCCGCCGGAACGGCACCGACACCGCTGGTGGGTCATAGCGAACTTGATGTTGAGTGGGATTTCTCCATCGCCAACATCCCCTCGGGAAGTTATAACCTTACGGTCCAGCCCATTGTTCAGCTGAATGCGGTTGATTATCCCTACGGCGAAGTGCTGAGCGTTGAACTGATCAACCTGGAGATCATTGCAAGCGTTAAGGATATTCCCACAGCGATCAGTGCCGTGACAAAGGCTCCGATCATTGTACCTGTCACCACAACGTTCGCTACTCCCTATTCAGAAGATCATGACGGTATCGCGATCGATGGAAGAATCAAAATATCCTCGGGTACCTTCCCGGCGGGTATGGAGATCATCGGAGCCCGTTTTGGTGAGGCCATTCCCCCGACTTTTGATATCCCAATCGTGGATGGATTACTCGGAGGAACAGCGGGAAAGAAGATCAGCGAGATATTTGACATGGACCCACTGGTCTACCCGTACGACTTAGAAGAATCCGGACCATCAACATATTACTGGGAATTGGACATCGCAGGGATCTCGGCTCCGGTGACATTCAACATGATTGTTGAGCTATTCACTTATTATGAAGACTCCGACGAATGTATCGTTGGTACCGACAATGTTAACATTACCTTTGCCAACGCATCCTATACGGTCGATGCCGATATAATTGACGGTTGCCTGAATTGGCCGATCCCCTTCAACATTGACATAACCTATCCCGCCATTGCAAACATTGAGCCCTCACCGGCTGCTGATATAACGCATGATGTCATCCTGACATTTGACCGTGATATCGTGGAAGATGCAGAACTGGCATGGGGATATGAATGGGGTACAATGCATTGGGAACATGGAGTATACACTTTTGATGCTCCTCTGGCTGCCGGAGAACCCCTGCTGTTGTCAACCGTTGTGGGTGAAACGTTCGACCCGTGGTTGTTCCAAAGCCGCAACGGGAAGACCGACAACTGGGATTTCTTCCTTAAAATTGTTAACCATGACAACGACGAAGCGATGTCTCTGGGCGGTGAATACAACATCACTGTTCAGCCGTACGTTGGATTGGAACCCTACGACGATTTCCTTTACCTGACTGAAAAGGAAATTACCCTGAACATACCTTATAATACACTGACCATGGTGGCTGATCCGGATTTTGCCGGAACTACAGATCCTGAAGTCGGAGATTACGAAGTTGCCTGTGGTGCCATATGGGACATCAATGCAGAACCGTCACTTCAGGGAGGCTGGGGATTCAACTTCTGGTCGGATGATGCCTGCCCGCACAGTTTCATCGGAAACCCATTCCATGCAGGTACTACCTACAAAATGCCCAATTGTGATGCTGAGGTCACCGCTAACTTTATCCAGAAGGTCTATACTCTGACTATTGGTGTGAAGGGATGCGGACAGGATGTTGTCATCTGGCCGGAATATGGTTCAACTGCCATTGCCACACTGAACGGCAACCGCGAATGTGCTATCCTGGATGAAAACGGAGGCTGGGATCCTCTTATCCCAAGAACCTTCACCCACGGTGAAACCGTTATCCTGGAAGTGATCCCGGAAGAAGGATGGACCTGGGGACAGTGGATTTACTGCAGCCCGACCGAGGATGCTGAACCCCTGAACGATCCTGACTTCACCTATCTGGGAATCAATGAGGACGGACACCATTACTACGAATTGATTTTCCGCAGCGATAAGGATCTGAAGGCTATCTTCCTGAAGAACCTCACCGCTTTCCCGGTCGTTGCTGATAAAGTGTATGACTCTAACGTAACTCCGGCAAACATTACGGGTGGATCATATACGGGATTTCTCACCGACTGCGATACTTACTGCGAAACCTTACCCTGGTATCAGGTGGGAGCCACGGCAGTGTTCACCAATGAACACGTCGGAACTGACATCCCTGTCGTTGTTTCAAACCTGACACTGGATCCAACAGCATGGGATTGCGGTTATATCCTGGGTCCGACAACCAATAGCACCATAACGGGTTATGGGATTGCCAACACCACGTTCAACACAGAAGCCAACATTACACCAAGAATGCTGACCGTTGGAACGCTTGTCTTCAAAGACAAGATCTATGACGGAAATACGACGGTGGTGCTTCAGAGCTCGAGTGTTGGAGGATTCATCTCCGGTGATGATATCGCATGGAGCATCGCCAATTATCATCATTATGACAAGAACGTTGGTGAAGATAAGGCGGTTTACTATGAAGTATCTCTCACAGGTTCCGATGCAGTGAATTATATATTACCGAATCCGCTGCCTATCTATTCAGCTGACATCGACTGCCGTCCGCTGGCACGCACTGGGATCCAGGCCTGCCAGAAGGAATACGACGGTACGACCACAGCCACCATCTGCAACTGGGGCTCATGGAAAACGGGTGTAGATCAGGGTATCGTAACCGGCGAATGTGTTCACCTGAATACATCCGGCTACGTTGCGACTTTTGAGGATATCTTCGTGGATGATCTGCTGAATGTGACCGTCACAGGTTTATTTATTGACGGAGTTGATTGCCAAACAGGACATAAAGATGACTGGAAGAACTATTGCTTCGAAGCTTCATCCACAGGCACAGGTACCATCCTGGTTCCTCCGTATGCCATGTTCGATCCGAGCTACCAGTACATGTGCGGCACAGCCTGCGAACCCGACATTGTGAACGTACCCGTCGAGCGTAACTTCACCGTTACCTTCGACCGCCCGATCTATACCAATCAGGGTCTGCAACTGCCGACCTCCGGTTCCGGAATGGGCAACTTTATCAGACTTGAAAAATGGATTGGTGAAGGAATACCTCCGTGCCACGTTTACAACTATCCGGATGAAGACTGGGCATACGTACCTTTCTGGTCAACCAGAAATGGACAGATCATTACCGTTTATCCGGGAAACCCTGAGACCGAAACGAAAATAGACCTGGAATGGAACACCTATTACAGAGTCAGGTTCGGTGATATCTGGGCGTATAACGATCTAACCGATGTGCTTGTTCCTGTGATCTATCGCCTGGACCAGAATGGTCTCGGTGTATTCAACGAAACACAGGATTGCGCGATTGAACAATCAAAACAGATCATTTTCCAGACCATCCCGCAATTGATCTCACCAGTGGTTGAACCATCAGGATGCGTTGCCGGCGTTGAAATTCCGTATAATGCACCGATCAAGATCACGTTTGTAAATCCGGTGAAATATACCAACGGAAATATGATTACCTCTGAAGAGGGTGAACCTACACACAAATTCCAGCTGCAGGCCAAATCGAAGTATGGCAGCCCATCCGACTGGACCGACGTCATTTTCCAGGCCACGGCTTCCCAGTTTGAAGAAGCCCTGCCCGGAACCTACGGTCCAAGGGTGATCACCCTCGTACCGCTGGCAAACCTCAACGAAGAGTATCCGACATACATGGCCCATCCGGGTGGAGAGATGCTACACTGCTACGACTACCGCGTCGTATGGCGCGACGGTATGGCCGATGACGGTGCTGGTTTCATCGACATGTGCGATTTCGGAAGAGTGGGTGCCAATGAATTCTACAATCAGGAAACCATGCCTGCAGGAACTTATCTGCCGTGGACATGGTGCACAACCTGCAAATTTGATATCCAGGTGAGCTACCAGGCCAATAGCAACCTTGGCTTCCCGGGCGCCCCGGGTACTCCGATCAAGAACAACATGTACCTGAAGCAAACGACAACCTTAAAGGATCTGAACCTGAACGGCACCACCTATACACCGAATGGTAAAGAACTGACCTACAAGGTGAATATGCTGTCCTATCCGAATACCTACAAGTTTGAATCCTTCATCGGTAACGGTTACCATATCAATAACTGGACAAGGAACACCAGTGTCTGGTACAATTACAGCTCATGGAAATACCAGGGTTCCGATCCTGGCCTAGCATGGGATCTGTTCACCAACCAGAACCAGATACCTGCTCCTCCGGTTTATCCGGTTTCACAGCACCCGTTCATCAACTGGGTGGCCGATCCTGCTGTTCCGTTCTCGATATACAGGTTCAATGTGGTATACGACATCAATACATATACGATTTTGGCTAAAGCAGATCCCACACAGGTATCTAGCAACAGCGGCGTTTCCTTCACTGGCAGTACGCCCTTCTACGGATCTTCGACTACCAAGGGTGTGACCCACGGTGACAATGTAACGATCACCGCACGGCCCAAACTCGGTATGTACACACCCAGCTGGTCATACAATCCTGCTCCGTCGGGAAAATCATTACCAGCCAGCGTCCAGGCGACGGTTGTTGCAACCAATTACTGGTACAATCCAGAACTGCCTGCCAAACCGAACTTTGTGACTCCAAAGGACGGCACGATCAGCTTCAAGATGGTGGGGACCGACCCGATTCATGCCGATATCTATACTGTTCAGGCGAACTTTGCCGAGTTCTTCCCGCGCGTTGATGTAACTGTTGAGCCCGATATGCCCGACTGCAACTATGTTACCTATACCGCACAGTTCGTCCAGGGTCAAAACTGGGGGATCAAGTATGCCTCGAACAACTATGCTGTGTTCTTCTACGGAACCCCGATCACCCTGACACCACACGTCTGCGAATGTGGTTGGGAATTCAGCCACTACGAGGTATGGGACGGTACCTATACGAATCCTCCGTCAAACACGATCAGGAAGTATGTACCATTCTATCCGACCGAATGGATGCCGGTCATATCGAACCTGGATATCAAGGCCATCTTCGTGAAGACCGCATACCACATCACCGCGGTGACCGATCCGAATACGAAGGGATCCGTCCTGATCGAAGGTCATAACGCCGACGGCGACTTTGTCGAGCTGATCGATGAAGCAGCAACTGCTGGCGATGACTTCATCTTTGACACGCCTCTGACACTGACCGTATATCCGGAACCGGGATGGGAATGCGTTGAATTCAACAACGATAATGTCTCTCTGGTTGAGGAATACATCGACAGGAGTGTGTGGAGCTATGTTGTGGGAGCCAATGATTGCGAACAGCCGTATGACCTGGTTGCCGAACTGGCATTGAGACAGTATGTGATCAAGGGATTGCCGTATTATAACAATACGCAGAATACGACCGGCGGTAAAGTGACCGGAGCACCTTCGGGCACTGGACTGAACAAGTTCACCAACAGTTCATCCGCTGGCACCGCCATCGGAACGTTCGAACACTTCCAGCATCCGGCGACATTCACCCTTACAGCTACTGCAAATCCCTATTATACATTATCCCACTGGTATGATGTTGAAAATGGTGTCAGCCTCGGATCAGCCAACCCGCTGAGCCTGCCGATGGTCAACGCAGATCGCACGATCAGGGCAATATTTGTGGTTGACCTGCCCACCTACCCGCTCACGGTTACCCATGATCCGGCCGATGCTGGTTATGAATCCGTCACTCAGAATGGTTATTCAGCTGACGAACCCTATGAGTTCTACAAGCACAACCTGCTAGGATTCCAGTCAGTCATTTCAGTGACTGCCATTCCAGAGATCGGTTGGGAGTTTGATTACTGGACATCGTCACTGTTTACAGGCAAGAATTATACGAATCCGTATGTATTCAACATGCCTGACAATGCAGTGACCATGGTTGCCCATTACAAGAAGATCGATTACGAACTTGATCTTGTATGCCGTACCTATCTGCGTCCTGTAGATCCCTGCGACTGCTACATCGAGGATTATGGTCTGACGCTGGAGGATATCACACCTGGCAGTGATGGTATCTATAACTTCGGTGATGTTATCACACTGAAGGCTACCCCGATCCCCGGCTTCACGTTTGTGAACTGGATGGTCGGTACGCTGAGTGACCTGCCCGGCTGCGGTGAAGGTGGTGGAGAAAGAAGCGGCGGTGATTGCATCCTGACTGGCTGGCAGATAGATCCGGTTCATGCACCGCGTCCATATCCGCAGACCATGACCTTTACATACACCATTCCGGCACAGTGGGAAGAAACGGTTGTGCTCTATGCACTTGCTGTTGAAACTGCATTCCCGCAGTATCCGATCTACTCCCTGACCACATCAGCCAATCCTGATGGTTATGGTAACACCTGGGGTGATGGAAACTATCCGGAAACCGTTGTTGCGATGGTCGATCAGGAGGAAACTACTCCGGGTTGGGGCTTCCTGCACTGGGATGTTAATTATACTTCTCAGGCTGAAGGTGTTAGCCCGATTGGAATCTATATGGATGAAGATAAGGATGCCGTAGCTCATTACGAACTGATCGAGTACGAACTTGACCTCATTGCCATAGGTTGCGGTTCTGTCTATGCACAGGATTGGGACTATTTGTACAATATTGAAGACGACCCGCTTCCAGTCCATGCTGAGGAAGACTGCTGCAACTACGAATTCGTTGGTTGGTTCTACGATTATAATTGTGTGTTCCCAGTTGTTGACGGTACGGGTACACCTATTACATCTCCCGACTTTGGATTTATCCCGGTACCGGAAGATGTCACCATCTATGGTCTGTTCGAAGAAACCTTCTTCGACGTGGAAATCACACAAGCAAGCGATGAATGTGGCAGTGGATTGCTTCCGTTAGGATGTACAGCTGAAGTTATTTCAGGCGACGGACCTTACGCTCTGGATGAGGTTATCACACTGTTGGCTACCCCGGGACCCGGATATGTATTCGATTACTGGGCAAATCCAATGTGCGAAGTTCTTATCGAAGATGCGCAGTTCAATCATACGATCCTGTGCCAATGGAATGACTTCGTAGCAGTATTCGATGCCATACCTTATAATGTCACCCTTACAGCGAATCCTACGGCCGGTGGTACGGTTGCAGGCGGTGGAATCTATTACATTGGCGACAATGTGACAGTAACCGCTACCCCGACTGTCGGCTGGGTATTCAACGGATGGTATGATGGTTCTACCCTGAAGTCAAGCAATCCGAGCTATAGCTTTACTATGCCGGCTGCCAATGTAAGCCTTGAAGCCAGGTTCACGATCACTACGGTGACCCTGACCGTCACCATTGATGGTCCGTCGTCGACCTCGGTCATTGTTAAGAATGGTTCTACCGTGTTGACCCCACCGTATGAGGTAAACTATGGTACCCAACTGACACTGGATCCGGAGCCAAACGGATTGTTCGTGAACTGGACCGGTGATCTGACAGGCTCTGCAAATCCTGCATCACTGACGATGAATGGCGACAAGACCGTTGTTGCTCATTTTGCAACCTGCGATCCTGTCACCCTCCTGGCTTCCACAACGACAGCCAAGACAGCTACCGTAACCTGGACCACACCTACGGGACAGACATCCGAATTGCGTTACAAGCTTTCGACAGCCTCATGGCCGACGACGGCTCCTTTCGGATGGGCTGCTGCCACTTCTCCAAAGGTGATCACGGGCCTCACACCTGATAAGACGTACGATGTTGAAGTGCGTACGGTCTGCGGTACGGGTATCTATGCCACGGCAGTTGCAGGAACCTTCACAACCAAGAAACTGGGTGATGTGAACTGCGACGGTTACCTCACAGTACTTGATGTTCAGATCCTGACCAACTATATCATGGGTAGCCAGGCATGGACACAGTGCATCGGTGATGGTGGCGATATCAACGGCGACGGACAGATCAACGTGCTGGATATTGTAGCCCTGATCAACATTATTATCGGGCAGACCGGAAAAGCAGCTGTAATGTCAATTCCGGCTGATATCTACCTGGCTTCCGACGGCATCATGTTCAACAGCGACGGAACTGTTTCCGGTCTGCAGTTCGAACTTGAAGGACCGCAGGTCAGCAATCTTGAACTTACCCTTACCCTTGCAGGTTATGAACTGACCTACACGGTGGAAGGCAACACCCTGACCGGTATGATCTACAACCTCGACAATGAACCCATCCCGGCCGGTATGATCAGTCTGGTCAGCATGGCGGCGGAAGGTACCATTGAATGGGGTAATGTGATCGGTGCCAACTATGGTGAAAGTGAAGTTCAGGTGAACAAGCACGGCGCGCTCAGCGATGCATTCAGCCTGATGGTGTACCCGAACCCGACCAAGGGTGAGATCAATGCACTGTTCAATGTACCGGCTGATGCAAAGGTGAACATCCGTCTGCTCGACTTCTCTGGCAGATTGATCAGCGAACTTACCGATGCCGTCTATGACTACGGTGAGCACCTGATCAACTGGACCAATGCCCAGACCCTGACCACAGGGCTGTACATACTACAAATGAATGCTACTACTGAAGATGCTTCTCACCAGGTTTACAGGCAAGAAGTGAAGGTAGTGATCATTAAGTAGGTTATAATGAGTTATGTTCCTGATCTTTAATACGTAGATCAAATACCAGTCTGCCGGCCGCCCGCTTAGCGGAGGCCGGCATGCTGGTTCTTAGACCTCTTGAAATTATATAATCTTATTGTGCAGGAACAAGTCAATTCCATTACCCAAGAAACAATTAACACAATAGCCATGAAGATAATACGACTATTATTGATCACCTTGCTTTCTTTTAGCAGCCTGCTGCTGCTGAGCCAAAGCAATGTGTTGAGTCTCAACGACGTTGAAACAAATGCCGGGGATTCTTTGACGGTGGAAGTCGAGATCACCAATACGGATGCTTTTGGAGGTTTTCAATTTGACCTTGTCCTGCCAGATGGATTCTCACTCGTTCCAGGTAACCCGCCAGTAATCCCGAATGGTTGCTTTTTATTGTACCGTAATGTGCCTGCACATCAGGGTCAAGCCGGCCAACCCGGCACCCGGGTTCGGGTATTGGTATTTTCATTTCCAGCCACTCCGTTCATCGGCAACTCGGGCATCGTAGCGACATTTGTTTTGTTCACGCCAAATACACCCGGGGTCTATCCCCTGGAAATCTATGATGTCCCCGGGGCCTTTATGCCCACGATTTCCAATTTGACCGGCCAGAATATCATCACTGGCTGGGAGGACGGAACAGCGACTCTTTTAGGCGAGCCCGTAGGATATGATGTCACTCTTGATGTATTACCTGCCGATGCCGGAACTGTAGATGGAGCAGGTGAGTACAATGCAGGCGAGGTGGTAACCGTAACAGCCGATCCTGCTGAGGGTTACCTTTTTGCTAACTGGACCGACGGGGGTGAAGTAGTCAGTACAAACAGCACGTACATATTTACGATGCCCGCTGAAGATGTTGCCCTGGTCGCCAATTTTATTCCTGTTCCGACCTATACAGTTACTGCAAACGTAAATCCGGCAGGAACGGGAGAGGTTGACGGAGACGGCATCTTTGAAGAAGGAGATCCGGTTACACTGACTGCCGATCCGGAAAGTGGTTTTCTTTTCGTAAACTGGACGGATTCCGAAGGAGTGGTTAGCACAGCTAATCCTTACATTTTTACAATGCCTGCCGAAAATCTTGTTCTGACAGCTAATTTTGCTGCTGTTCCTACCTACACGGTCATCGTTAATGTGCTTCCTTTAGATGCAGGATCAGTAGAGGGAGCAGGCGCCTATACTGAAGGCGAACAGGTTACACTGACCGCTTCTCCCGGGATAGGTTTTACTTTTGTGAACTGGACAGAGGAAGGAAGTGAAGTCAGTATTGACAATCCTTATATATTTGACATGCCGGCAGAAAACCGGGTTATTACTGCCAATTTCGAAGCCATTCCCACCTACGAAGTCATCCTCGGCGTTGACCCGATTGATGCCGGAGATCCCATGGGTGCGGGCATGTATGAGGAAGGTGTAACCGTGACGGTGATGGCGACAACAAATCCGGGGTATCAGTTCACCAACTGGACCGATGAGTCAGACATCGTTGTCAGTGCTGCCAATCCGTATGTTTTTACGATGCCGGACGCGACTGTGCAACTTACAGCAAATTTTATTGAACTTACAGAAACATTTGATGTTACCTTCAATGTGGATATGACGGGTGCTGCGGGATTTCAACCGGCCACGGACGATGTTTACCTGAGCGGTACGTTCAATGGATGGGCAATTCCACCAGTCAACCCGGATTATGAAATGTTACCCGTAGCTCCGGGTTCATGGATTTATACCCTCACACTTCAATTACCCATCGGAACCTATGATTATAAATACTATTATATGGATGGCACTACACCGGTACCAGAGCCACTTGCGAGCAACCGGATTGTAGTTGTAGAGGATGATATGGAGGTCAATGATGCATGGGGTACCCTGACAAATATTGCGATTCTGCAAGATGCCGAAGTATTTATAGATGCACCGGATATTACAGTGGATGTGGAGATCGTCAACAGCAGTGTCTTTGTTGCCTTCCAGTTCATCATCCAGCTACCGGGTGGTTTCACCTACCAGACGGGTAGTATTCAGTTTTCCGGAAGACAGACCGATCATACGATTGTTGCCAATGTACTTCCGGGCAATCAACTGCAGATCATGGCAACATCCTTGACACAAGCTCCATTTACAGGCAACAACGGGAATGTCTGCTCCTTCGTATTGGATTTCACTGCAGGAGCCGGCGCCTACCCCCTGAACTTTATCACGGCAATTATCAGCGATGCACTTGCCAACAATGTTCTCTCCGGAGTGGACAATGGTGTTTTAACCATAAAACCCCATGTCAATGAGCTGGTGATCAATGACGCTGAAGTGTTGACGGGCAACCCGATGACGGTTGAGCTGGCTATCAATAATACCCAGCAGTTCGTCGCCTTCCAGTGTGATGTTCAGCTTCCTGCCGGATTTACCTATGTACCTGCCAGCATTCAGTTGGCTGCGGACCGCAAAGTTGATCATACCATCAGCGCAAGTCTGTTTCCTGGCAACATTCTAAGAGTCATCAGCACCTCGCTCTCACAGGCTTATTTCCTGGGCAATGAGGGACCTGTGGCCACATTTGTTCTGAACACTCCTTCCAATCCAGGACCGGGTGACGATGATTATCCCTGCCCGATCGTTGCTCCCTATTTCATCAGTGATGCTGAGGGTGACGATATCTGTACAGGGACGGATCCCGGAATGCTGACTATTCTGGCACATCAGAATATCCTGGAAGTGGTTGATTTTTCGGGATTGTGCAACAGGGACCAGACCTTTGAGGTAGCGATCACCAACAGTCAGGAGTTTTCAGGATTCCAGCTGGATATTGTAATGCCAGCGGGATTCACATACATTCCGGGCACTATTGCATTGAATCCGGCCCGTAAAGGTACTGACCATCTAATTTTCGCTAGCGTTATTCCTGGCAATATTCTCCGCATCCTGAGTACTTCAATGACGAATGCGCTATTCCTGGGAAATTCAGGAACCGTAGCAACTTTTGTCTTGCATACAGCAGCTGTACCGGGAACCTGTCCAATGTATGTGGCTGAAGTGGAAAATGCCCACATCAGCAGTGCATTGGGAGTAGAACTGCTCACAGGGACAGAGGATGGGTGTATTACGATAGTTAACCAGAATCTGTTCATCATTCATGATGCATCCCAGCTGGTGAACCATCCTGTGACCATAGAGGCCGAGATTGATAATACACAGGATTTTGTGGCCTTCCAGGCCGACATCGCCATTCCGGCAGGTTTCACCTATGTAAACGGAAGTGCAGTGCTTGATCCTGACCGCAAGGTAGACCATACCATTGTGGGAGCTGTGATGCCGGGGAACATTCTCCGGATCATTGCCTCTTCACCCACCAATGCTGAATTCCTGGGCTTCAACGGTACGATCTTTACCTTTGAGCTGAACACTCCGAATTTACCGGGTCCCTACAACCTGAACTTCAATACGGTTGCGCCCTATAATATTGTCATTATTAGCAGCCCGGCACCACCTGTCAACTTACTGACAGGAACCGATAACGGTGTGATCATGCTGTTGCCGGATGTTAACTGCCCGGATGATTTTGAAGTATGCATTGATGCAGAACCTTTTGTTCTGACAGGTGGCACACCGGTTGGCGGTGTTTATACCGGCCCCGGTGTCACTGACGGATTGTTCTATCCGGCAATGGCAGGTGCGGGTATACATGAAATAACCTATACCTATACCTATCCGAACCTTATCTCTGGTTCATGCACTTTTGAAATTACGGTGAATCCGCTGCCAGTGGTCACCTGCCCTGAAAACTTCTCTGTCTGCCTGGAGGCCGAATCCTGGATGCTCTATGGCGGTTTACCGGAAGGTGGTATATACAGCGGCGAGGGTGTCAGCGGTGGCATGTTTAATCCTGAAGTTGCAGGCCCAGGCGATCATGTGATCACCTATACCTACACGGATGAGAATACCTGTGTTGATTTCTGCACCTTCACCATCCATGTGTATGAATTGTTTGAGGCCAGCATCGCTGCCGACCAGATCATCTGCTATGATGCAATCCCGGCAGCCCTAACGTCAGCCGTTACAGGAGGAGCAGAGAATTATACGTATCAGTGGTGGATCTATGACGAAGAACCTGTCGAAGAAATCGAAGGGGCTACCGAAGCCACCTATCAGCCTCCGGCGCTACAGGAGACCACCAGCTACGTGTTGCAGGTGTTTGACGAATGCGGCATGATCATTACCGATCCGGTAACTATCACCGTATATGAGGAATTGCTCAGTACCATCGCGGCTGACCAGGTCATCTGTTATAACACGGTTCCTGAATTGCTAACATCAATCACAACGGGAGGGAATGGCGAATACCTGTATCAGTGGCAATATTCAACCGATGGTGTTGAGTATCAGGTGATCGAAGGGGCTCATGCTTCAACGTATCAGCCCTCTGCATTAATCCAAACCACTTATTACAGGCTTCTTGTTGATGACACATACGATTGCGGACCCATAACCACCAATATCGTGACCATTACGGTATTGGAGAATCTGGAAGTTACGATTGCCGAAGATCAGGAGATCTGCAATGCCACGCAGCCGGAACCGCTAACCTCTGTGGTAACCGGCGGTGACGAAGAATACACCTATCAATGGCAGATGTCGGAGGATGGGGAAGTATGGA
>JAGONC010000024.1 GCA_017993235.1 Lentimicrobiaceae bacterium | reverse complement strand
ACAATGTCGTCGTTGACGACGGACACGGTTGCGGCCCGGTAACCAGCAATGCTGTCACGATCACCGTATTCGACGTCATTGAGGTTACGATTGCCGCTGATCAGGAGATCTGCAATGCCACGCAGCCAGAACCGCTAACCTCTGTGGTAACCGGCGGTGACGAAGAATACACCTATCAATGGCAGATGTCAGAGGATGGGGAAGTATGGACAGCCATTGGCGGTGCCATCAGCCCCACTTATGAACCTGACATTCTGATCGGGACGACCTATTACAATGTCGTCGTTGATGACGGACACGGTTGCGGTCCGGTAACCAGCAATGCTGTCACG
This sequence comes from Lentimicrobiaceae bacterium, assembly GCA_017993235.1. Taxonomy (GTDB): domain Bacteria; phylum Bacteroidota; class Bacteroidia; order Bacteroidales; family JAGONC01; genus JAGONC01. Next base: position 49,448 of record JAGONC010000024.1, on the reverse strand, counting down.
ATCACCGTATTCGATGTCATTGAGGTTGCGATTGCCGCTGATCAAGAGCTCTGCAATGCCACGCAGCCGGAACCGCTGACTTCTGTGGTAACCGGTGGTGACGAAGAATACACCTATCAATGGCAGATGTCGGAGGATGGAGAAATATGGACAGCCATCGACGGCGCCATCAACCCCACTTACCAACCAGCCATCTTAATTGGGACCACCTATTACAATGTCGTCGTTAATGACGGACACGGTTGCGGTCCGGTAACCAGCAATAGCGTTACGATAATTGTTTATGACGTTCTTACTGGGACGATCGCTGAAGACCAGATCATCTGCTACAATACGGCGCCAGAACTTCTTACCTCTACGGTAACTGGTGGCGCAGGCGACTATGAATATCAGTGGCAGGTGTTCATCGAAGGCGAGCAGGAATTTGAAGATGAGTATAGCTATGGCTATCCCGACCTGACAGATCCTTATGCCTATGAACTCGATTCCTGGTTAGATATCGGATGGGCACAGAATGTAATCCCGCCGGCAGAAGATGTGGTTGTAGCCAATGTCAAGGTAACAGCCGACCAGATCTGTTCTGATTACTGGTACGATGAGGTTTCCCTGTACCTGAAATCTCCTGCGGGAACATCGGTTCTGATCTGGAGTGGTTTTGCCAATTACGGATGCTCCAATGATTTCGTGTTTAATACCGACGCATTTAATGGTGAGCAATCAGCCGGACAATGGCTGGTCTACTTCGTTGACGGCTACGGTGATGGTGGTGGCACAGCCTATGGTATCGAGGTGGCGATTGAATATACCTATATCCTCAGTGGTGTCTGGATGGACATCAGCGGGGCCACTGGAACAACCTATCAGCCCGACATCCTGATCAACACGACACAATACAGGTTGTACGTCACCGATTATTGCGGAGAGATTTACACGGAGCCCGTTACGATCAGTGTAACTCCGCTTCCCACAGCCGATGCTGGTGAAGATGACATTATCTGTGAAGACCAGGCTTATACCCTGAACGCCACAGCCACCAACTATAGTTCCTTGCTGTGGACCACAGCAGGTGATGGTACGTTTGACGACGCCACGCTGCTTGCTTCAACTTATACGCCAGGTGATGCAGATATTGCTGCCGGTGAAGTGGTACTCACCCTGACTGCGTTTGCGATGAACGAATGTCCGGATATAGCTACGGATCAGATGATCCTGGAGATCGGCTCGCTGCCTACGGTGAATGCCGGCGATGACGGTGCTGCATGCGAAGACGGTTACTATCTGACCCTGGGCTGGACGACCAATGCCTGGACAACGATGTGGACAACATCAGGTGACGGTTATTTTATCGATCCAACCTCAACGTTTACACAATACTGGCCGGGTGCTGCTGACATTGCCGCTGGCTCAGCCGTTCTGACATTGACTGCGACGCCGGTCCCACCGTGTACAGAACCGGTGAGCGACCAGGTGGTGGTTACCTTTGTCTCACAGCCGACAGCCAATGCGGGTCCCAATGCCACAATCTGCGGCAGCGGAACCCATACGCTGAGCGGAGCTGCACAGCATTACAGCAGCATTACCTGGACCACATCGGGTGATGGTACCTTCAGCAATACCCATATCCTGAATCCGGTCTACACACCGGGTGCAGGCGATATTACCAGTGGTTCAGCCACACTGACCCTGACTGCCTATGCGATTGCTCCCTGCTCCAACAATGCATCCGATGCCATGGTACTGACCATCATCGGCCAGCCTGAGGCCTTTGCAGGTGCGGATGGTGCGGTTTGCGCAGGCAATGACTTTGTACTGAGCGGAGCTACAGCTTCCCATTACGGCTCATTGTTGTGGACAAGCAGCGGCTCGGGTACATTCGTCAATCCAAACGTGATCAATGCCATCTATCAGCCGAGTCCGGGCGATATCACCGACGGTGTTGTCGTTCTGACCCTGACCGCTTACGCTCAGCCTCCGTGTGGTGGACTGGCAACCGATGCCATGACACTGACGATCACCACGCCGCCGACGGCATTTGCCGGTGAGGATTTTGCCGTCTGCTCAACCGAAACAGCACAACTGGCCGGAACAGCCGACAATTATGCTTCGGTGACATGGACCACGGCAGGTGATGGAACCTTCAGCAATGCCAATATTCTGGATCCGGTGTACACACCAGGTACACTTGACTACCTGACAGGCACCATTCAGCTGACGCTGACCGCTTACGCAGAAGCACCCTGCAGTGAAAATGCTGTGGATGATGTCGTGCTGACCATTGCAGCAGCTGCTTTTGCCAATGCTGGCGCCGATGATAAGATCTGTGCCAATGAACTCTACCAGCTCAGTGGTGTTGCCGGTGGTTACTTCTATACAGAATGGGCTTCTTCAGGTGACGGTAAATTCAACGACAATACGTTGCTGAATGCTACCTATGAACCGGGTACCACGGATGTTCTGCTGGGTTATGTCAATCTGACACTGACCGCCTGGCCGATTGCTCCGTGTCCGGATCCTGCAAGCGACATGATGGTGTTACTGATCGATCCTATGCCGGCAATACCCGGAATTCCAACCGGAAGCGATACCGTCTGTGTGCTTACCAGCGATACCACCTGGTATCAGACCGTCGGAGCTGCAAATGCACTGTCGTATGAATGGGAAATCTTCCCGGCAGAGGCAGGAATCATCTCCGGCTCAGGTACCGTTGGTGTTGTAGACTGGAGTGGTGAGTATTTTGGACCGGTCTTCATCAAGGTGAAGGGCGTGAACGATTGCGGTGAAGGCGACTACAGCGATGCGCTGGTCGTCAGCGCTGATCCTTGCCCGGGTGTACCAGGCGAACCTGCTGCTGAACTGACGGTACAGGTTTATCCGAACCCATCCGATGCCAAGTTCAATGTGAAGATAACCAACATCACAGGCAAACTTGAGCTGTCGCTCATGGACATCACCGGTCAGATCCTCAAACAGGAAACGGTAGAAAGCATCAATGGCTTCTACAAGACCGAGATCGATATTGCAACGTATCCCAAGGGAGTTTACTTCCTGAGACTCTACGGAGATAACATCTCGAAGGTAGAGCGTCTGATCCTGCGATAAGCATCACAGGATATGAAAAAAGAAGGCATCCGATCGGATGCCTTCTTTTTTTTGTGATCCAGCCGGGATTCGAACCCGGGACCCACGGCTTAAAAGGCCGTTGCTCTACCTGCTGAGCTACTGAATCATCCTGTTAAAAAAAGGACTGCAAAAGTATAATTTATTCTGTTAATTAACAACTTTGGAAGGGGAACTAATTTGATTTAGGGCTGTCAGGCTGCACGCTGCAAGCTACAAGCTGGAAGCATATCAATAATTAACAAATGAAAAATCGACAATCGACAATCGACAATCGAACAATTATATCTTCCCCTTCCCTTCCCTGATGACAAAGATCTCCTCACCTGTGCAGTCAAGAATGGTGGATGGCTGATTGTCACCATAACCCCCATCAATCACGATATCAACCAGATCCTTGAATTTTTCGTGGATCAGCTCCGGATCGGTCGTATATTCCAGGACCTCATCAACATCATATACCGAGGTTGTCATGATCGGATGACCCAGCTCCCTGACGATCTCAACCGGGATCTTGTTGTCGGGAACCCGGATCCCCACTGTCTTCTTTTTACTCTGGAAGATCTTCGGCACGTTACTGTTGGCATTCAAAATAAACGTATAAGGTCCGGGCAGCGTTGCCTTCATCAACTTATACACCGAATTGTTCAATGGCCGCGTGTAATCGGCCAGGTTGCTGAGGTCATGACAGATAAAGGAGAAGTTGGCTTTTTCTTTTCTGATCCCCTTGATCAGTGCTATCCTATCGATGGCTTTACCCTGGTATATGTCACAACCCAGCCCATAGACCGTATCGGTCGGAAAAATGATCACACCCCCTTCGTTCAGGCAATCCACCACCATTTTGATTTGACGGGCACTTGGATTTTCAGGATGTATATGTAATAACATAGATAAGAGATCGTGAAAAATGGGTAAGCTCCTTATATCGCACCGCTCAACCACCTACCCTTGCTTCCTTCCGAACCTGGGGGAGTTCAGCAGGAGCTGGTCGTATAAGACTTACCCGGTGCAAAGATACGATTTTGGGGGGTTGTTTTATTAACAAACAGGAAATTTTTAATATGATGGGAAGTTTTATACCTTTGTTCCTTAATCTGTTTAGAGGTAATGGTTAAGATGCCGGTTTGGTTGAAAGGTCAGGTTCAGGGTCACTCTTAACATCACCCCTAAACGAAACCGGCTTCCTTACCCAAACCCCTGAACCATAAACGTACAACTAAAAAAGACCAAAACCATGGAAACAAAACCACGCTCTTTATTTGTCCATTCCCTGATCTATGGCCTGATCCTGGGTGCCGCACTGGTGGTCATCAGCCTGATCTATTACATCCTGGATATCAATATGTTTGGTATAGGCTTTATGTTACTGAACCTGCTGGTCACCCTTGCGGTCGTGATCGTAGTGATGCTTCTGGGAGTGAATGCGTACCGTGACCGGTACCTTGGAGGCAAGATCGACTATAAACGGTGTTTTTTCAGTGGCTTGATCATCGGACTGGTCGGTTTTATCATCTCCACCCTCTACAGCTATATTTTTATGGCCTGGATCGAACCCGGAATGATGGAGGAGAATATCAACCAGTTCATCGAAAAGTGGGGTGATAAAATGACGGAAGATCAATTAGATACTGCGATCAGTAAAATGCAAAAAATGACGCCGGCATCCCAGATACAGCGAGGTGCGATCTCTGGCCTCATCATGGCAGTCATCCTGTCGCTGCTCATATCCTTATTCGTAAAAAAGGACAAAACAGGCTCCGAGGTGATTTAATTCCTCCACGATATGGACTTATCAGTTGTCATCCCTCTTTATAACGAACAGGAATCCCTGACCGAGCTGTCCTCCTGGATCGGGTCGGTACTTAAGGATCGTGATCTTGCCTATGAGATCCTGTTTGTTGATGATGGGAGCACTGATGGATCATGGGAAACCATCATGCGGCTCAGCGCAGGGAACGAGCATATCAAAGGGATCCGTTTCCGGCGGAATTATGGCAAGTCGGCTGCCCTGCACCAGGGTTTTCAGGCATGCTCCGGCGAGGTGGTGATCACCATGGATGCTGATCTGCAGGACTCTCCGGATGAGATACCCGTGCTGTATGATATGATTGCACATCAGGGGTACGACCTGGTTTCGGGCTGGAAAAAGCGACGGTACGATCCTTTCGTTAAGCGCATCACTTCCAGGATCTACAATTGGACAACGCGGAGAATGTCGGGGCTGAAACTGCATGACATGAATTGTGGCCTGAAAGCCTATCGCAGCGAAGTGGTCAGGAACATTGAGGTTTATGGTGAGATGCACCGTTACATACCGGTCATTGCGCACTGGGCAGGATTTCGAAGGATAGGGGAGAAGGTGGTCGCACACCGGAAACGCAAGTACGGCGTAACAAAATTTGGCATGGATCGTTTCATGAAAGGGTACCTGGACCTGCTGTCCATTACCTTCGTTTCCCGTTTCGGGAGGCGCCCCATGCATTTATTCGGATCCATCGGAACCATCCTGTTCATCGTCGGCATGCTGGCAGCCATCTACCTGGGAGCCCAGAAGATCTATTACCTGAACCATGGCATCCGGTCAGTATTGATTGCCGATAGCCCTTATTTTTATATTTCGCTGGTCACGATGATCATGGGTACACAGCTTTTTCTTACGGGTTTCCTTGCAGAGATGATCTCCAGGGCGGTCAGCGGCAAACCTGTATACCAGGTTGAGAAAATGACGGGCTTTGCACAATGACCGGCTATACCTCCCGAAAAAGCCATTATCCACATCACCATGGGTACGGACAGGAAAAAAATCGTCATTATCGGACCTGCTTATCCACTGAGGGGGGGACTGGCAACCTTCAACGAACGACTGGCCAGGGAGTTGCTGAACCAGGGGCATGAGGCCATCCTTTATACCTTCAGCCTGCAATATCCAGGTTTCCTGTTCCCCGGAAAAACCCAGTTATCGGGTGATCCCCGGCCGGAGGGACTTGACATCCGCGAAAGGATCAATTCCATACATCCGCTGAACTGGCTGAAGGTGGGCCGGGAGATCAGCAGGATTCGTCCCACCCTGGTCATCATACGCTACTGGATGCCTTTCATGGGCCCATGCCTGGGCACCATCGCCCGAATTATCCGCCGGAACCGCATTTCACGGATCATTACCCTTGCAGATAATATCATCCCGCACGAAAGGCGTTTTTTCGACCGATGGCTCACGACCTACTACCTTAAAAGCTCCGACGGATTCCTGTTCATGTCGCGGGCAGTCATGAACGATCTGGATCATTTTCCTGTCAAAGGGCCCCGAAAATACTGCCCGCATCCGCTTTATGATACCTATGGCGACCCCATCGACAAGAATACGGCCCGGAAAGCATTGAGTCTGGATGATAACTGCCTTTATTTGCTGTTTTTTGGCTTTATAAGAGATTATAAAGGATTGGACATACTTTTACATGCCCTGGCCGAAGAACGCCTTAAAACGCTTCCTATTCGCCTGATCATCGCTGGTGAGTACTATACGGACCGTAAACCCTACGAACAACTGATCGACCAGTTGCAGATCAGAGATAAGGTGATTGCTTTTAATGACTTCATTCCCAATGCAGAGGTCGCTAAATTCTTCTGTGCCGCCGATCTGATCGTTCAACCCTATAAAAGTGCCACACAAAGCGGTGTGACCCAGATTGCCTATCATTTCAACAAGCCCATGGTGATCACCAACGTGGGTGGATTGGCTGAAATGGTACCCGATGGCAGGGCGGGATATGTGGTGAATCCTGACCCGCGGGAACTGGCCGGTGCCATAGCAGATTATGTTGAGCATGACAGGGAAAGGGATTTTTCGTCCTGGATTGAAAAGGAAAAAAAGAAATATTCCTGGAATAATATGATTGTGCATATTTTTGCCGTTGAAGAAGAAATCGTTCATCACAAGCCATAGACCATGATCATACGAAGCAAGGCGCCATTACGGATAGGACTGGCAGGAGGGGGGACTGACCTTGGAAACTATGCTGACCGGTATGGGGGTGCTGTACTGAATGCAACCATCAGCATGTATGCGTATGCCACCATTCAACCCAGGCAGGATGGCCATATCGTGATCCATGCCCTTGACCGCAACATCGTGCTGGATACGCCCGTGAGCACAGAGCTGCCCATGAAAGAGGGATTGTATCTTCATGCCGGGGTATATCACCGGATCGTGAAAGACTTCGTGAACAAACCGCTCTCTTTTGAGCTGACCACGCTTGTGGATGCGCCTCCCGGTTCCGGACTGGGTTCATCCTCGACCCTGGTGGTCGCTATCCTGGGTGCATTTGCTGAATGGCTGAAAATTCCGCTTGGAGAATACGATATTGCTCAACTGGCGTACGAAATTGAACGCATTGACCTGAAAATGGCAGGCGGTAAACAGGATCAATATGCCGCAACGTTCGGAGGCGTGAATTTCATGGAATTTTATAAGGATAATAAAGTGATTGTCAATCCGTTACGGATCAATGAATCCAACCTGAACGAGCTGTCCTACAACCTCATTCTGTACAATACCGAAGTTTCCAGGCTATCGAATCAGATCATCGAAACACAACAGAAGAATGTGCTGGAACAGCGGATTTCTTCCATTCAGGCCATGCATGGTATCCGGGAGCAGGCATTCATGATGAAGGAAGCCCTGCTCAGGGGCGAGTTGGAGAAGATCGGGGAAATCCTTGATTTTGGCTGGCATCACAAGAAACAAATGGCCCAGGGGATTACAAATCCTTACCTGGACGAGATATATGACACTGCGTTAAAGGCTGGCGCCACCGGAGGAAAGATCTCCGGTGCAGGAGGTGGGGGCTTTATGGTTCTCTATTGTCCCGGCAATTCACGGGGTGCGGTTCTCCGTGCGCTTCAGCGTTTCGGAGGGCAGGTGAAGCGGTATGGATTTACGGCCAAAGGGCTGACGACGTGGAGTATTTGATGATGTGTCCAGTCCTGATCAGTGTCGGGATGCCCAGGGGTTCATGTCCATGATTTAATGGTTAATCTTATTTTTTAATCAAATGATATGCAGATCAGTCACATAATACGGGAGTCCATTCAGGTGAAGGAGCAAATCCTTCAGGATCCCCAGTTGCTGGGAACCATTGAGGAAGTGGCTTCCCTTTGCACGGAAGCGTTGCGCGGGGGAGGCAAGATCCTTTTCTGCGGGAACGGAGGCAGCGCGGCTGATGCCCAGCACCTGGCCGCTGAACTTTCAGGCCGGTTTTATTATGACCGGCCACCACTCCCTGCCGAAGCCCTTCATGTAAATACTTCCTACCTGACGGCAGTAGCCAATGACTATTCGTTCGATGAGGTATTTTCGCGCCTGTTAAAGGGCTCTGCCAGAAAGGGTGATGTGCTGATTGCCCTGTCATCCTCCGGCAATTCCAGGAATGTGATCCATGCATTGCATACAGCAAGGGAATCCGGGATCATCACCGTCGGGCTTACTGGCGCTTCCGGTGGTAAAATGAGACCGTTGTGCGACCATCTCATCCATGTTCCTTCATCGGATACACCCCGCATCCAGGAAGCCCATATCCTGATCGGACATATCATCTGCCAGTGGGTTGAATCCACCCTTTTCCCGCGATGAATCCAGAAGCCATCATCCTGGCCGGCGGACTGGGAACACGGCTTAAATCCGTTCTCCCGGATACACCTAAACCCATGGCGCTGATCCGGGGGAAACCCTTTCTGGCCTACCTGCTGGATCAGCTCCGCGAATGGGGCATCCAAAGAGTCATTCTTTCCATAGGTTACCGGTATCTGGATATCCAGTCATTTTTTTCAACAGAATATTACGACATCGAACTTATATATTCCATTGAAAATGAACCTCTCGGAACGGGCGGAGGCATCCGTAAAGCGCTTGACCATGCAGCCGGCAACGATGTCCTGGTATTGAACGGGGATTCGATGTACCGGATCAGCCTGGAACCGTTCATAGAATTTCACCTCACGCGGCAGGCCGCACTGAGCATTGCACTTCGCAACCAGCCGGAGACCCGGCGGTACGGACGGGTTGAGCTGAATGACCGGCAGCAGGTGACCGGATTCATTGAAAAGAGTCAGCATGCCTCCGGGGGATGGATCAACGGGGGCATCTATCTGATCAACACGGCGTTCTTTCGGCAATACAGTCCGGCGGACCGGTTCTCACTGGAAACAGATTTCCTGCCCCGCTGCCTGAAAACAAGACAATTATATGGTTACCCTGCAAAGGGGTATTTTTTGGATATCGGAACACCTGAATCGCTCAAAAGGGCACAGCATGAGTTTAAAAGATTTGAACATTGACCGGCAATGGACTCTGTTCCTTGACCGTGACGGGATCATCAACCGGCTCAGGGTGGACGACTATGTGAAATGCTGGGAGGAATTTGAATTCCTGCCGGGCGTACTGGAGGCGATCCCGGTCTTGAACTCATTTTTTGACAAGCTGATCATCGTGACTAACCAACAGGGAATCGGCAAGGGAATCGTTAAACCCTCGGCTGTGGAAGAGGTGCACCGAAAAATGCTGGAGGCTGTCTTTCAGGCAGGCGGAAAGATCCATGGGATCTATGTCTGCCCCAATCTTGAACGTGATCATCATCCCTGCCGTAAACCCGACACTGGCATGGCGCTGCAGGCAAAGAAGGATTTTCCCCGGATCGAGTTCCATCGCAGCATCATGCTGGGGGATTCTGAAAGCGATATGGAGTTCGGACGCCGCCTGGGTATGGTTAATATATTGATTATGAATAATATACAGAAAACCAATATCCAAACTAACCTGTACGATCTTACTTTTCCGGACCTTTTTGCCTTCACCATGGAAATCAAAAAACATTATCTTTGACACCTGAACCGATTGAACCGTAAATTTCCCACCCTGATTTGAAGCCTACCATCATATTTCTGATCTTTCTTGCCTATACGGCATTGTTATTTTTTATCACGTGGCTAACGGCCAGGCGCGCCACGAACCGTGCCTTTTACATCGGGAATAAGGAATCGCCCTGGTACATTGTCGCTTACGGTATGATCGGGGCTTCCCTGTCGGGTGTGACGTTCATGTCAATACCGGGTTACGTCGGCAGTACGCAGTTCTCCTACATGATGGTGGTCTTTGGGTACCTGATCGGGTATTTTACCATTGCCATGGTTTTGCTGCCCCTGTATTACCGGCTCAACCTGACGTCGATCTATACCTATCTTGAACAGCGTTTCGGATTCTGGTCGTACAAAACCGGCGCATTTTATTTTTTGTTGTCAAGGACGATCGGTGCTTCTTTTCGTATGTTTTTGGTAGTCAATGTTTTACAGGTATTTGTCTTCGATGCCTGGGGTGTACCTTTTGTTGTGACCACTGCGATCTTTATCGTTCTTATCCTATTATATACGTTTAAGGGAGGGATCAAGACCATCATCTGGACGGATACGGTACAGACCACCTTTATGCTGCTGGCGCTCATCGTGTCGATCTATCTGATCATGAAGGGACTGAACCTGGACCTGGGCTCCATGATCAAAACGGTGGTGGATAGTGATTACAGTCAGATGATCTTCCGCGACTGGCATGACCGCCGCAATTTCCTGAAACAATTTCTGAGCGGGATCTTCATTGCCATTTCGATGACAGGGCTTGACCAGGAAATGATGCAAAAGAATCTAAGCTGCCGGTCGCTGAAGGAGGCTCAGAAGAACATGTTTTCTTTCAGCTTTCTGGTGGTCTTTATTAACCTGATCTTTTTATTCCTTGGGGCATCGCTATATTTATTCGCAACAAACCAGGGAATTGCTCTTCCGCTCAGGTCGGACGATCTTTTCCCAACCATAGCCATTAATCACCTGGGACCGTTTGCCGGGGTTGTTTTCATCATTGGATTGATCTCCGCTGCCTATCCCAGTGCCGATGGAGCCCTCACCTCGCTGACCACCTCATTCAGCATTGATTTTCTGGGATTACCCAAACGTCAGAATCTCAGCGAGAAACAAAAGGAAAAGATACGGTACCTGGTGCATGCCAGCTTTGCCATCCTGCTGCTTGCGGTGATCGTTGTGTTCCGGGCAATCAACGATCAGGCGGTCATTGATAAGCTCTTTACCGTAGCGGGGTACACCTATGGGCCACTGCTGGGTCTTTTTGCGTTTGGTCTGTTCACTCCCTATTCGGTGCGGGATCGCTGGGTGCCCTGGATTGCGCTGGTATCCCCCGTAATCTGTTATATCCTCAGCATCCATTCGGTTGCATGGTTCGATGGATATCATTTTGGTTTTGAGCTGCTGATCCTGAACGGACTGATCACGTTCTGTGGCTTGTTACTTGTTCATAGATCTTAAATCCTTACATTTTAAGCAGCGTTGGTTTGAGCGTGATCATCAGGTACATCCAGTGGGAAAATTCCTGAGCGTGCCCCCCGATATCGTTGACAATGGCCATGGTCTCGGTAGGTTTCATGAACGAATATCCAACGTCACCGCTCAAAAATTCATTAACGGTATACCGGTATACAAAATCCAGTTCGGATCCCAGGGATTTATCCGGATCCGCTTTCACATGCTGAGCGAGGGAGAAGTAATGATAGTCGAGCTGAAGGTTATGTTTTTCAGCAGGTTTATACTTAACGTTCACGAAGATGTCCATCAGTCCCCCGTTGTCGGTACTTCTGGGTATGTTGCTGAATAAATCCATAAATCCGTAGTAGGTGTGCCTGTTGCCATAGAACAGGTCGAACAGGTGATCCTTGTCGGTGTAACTATCTGAGGTTTCCGTTGCATCCTGTCCGGAGATATAGTCTATGCCAGCGCCCAGGGTGAATGGATTGACCGTATAGGCTCCCACAGCAGAGGCAAAACAGGCCTGTACCTGTTTCCCGTTTTTGTTGACTCCATTCTGGTAATAGCCTGTTGCCCTGAGTTTAAGGTCGTCTTTTTTAAAGTCGAGGTTGATCCCGTAAGTACCTCTGGTATAGAGAATGCGATAGTTGTTTTCCTTGTTAAAACCCGTTGCGATTGCGATGGCTGACAGGTTCAGCGATTCACCGATCTGTTTATGAAAATGGCCATAAAGGATCATTTTGATTTTCGCTGAAGGATAGGGAGCATTGAAATAATCTTTATCTGATGAATAGTTCCAAACTCCTCCCAGGTCGAGATCCCATTTCTTTTCGTTCTTATATTTCAGCACAAGGGCATCATAGGTCACTGCTGCCTGACCCCAGTTACGTGTTGAAAAGATACGTTCGTCGTCGTAAACCAGGAACTGCCGGCCGGCTTTTGCCGTCAGGGAAGGAGTGATGTAGAGTTCAAGCCATCCTTCCGACAGATTGATGGATGCCGAGTTGCCCGCGGTGCCCGTGGAGGAATAAATATCGTCACTTCCCCATGCACGCGCATCCTGAATGCAGATACCGGCTCCAAAGAACTTGTGGGTGTAAACCGCTTTCAGCCGGGTACGCTGGGAAATGATGAAAATGGGATCGGTCGTATCATTTGCAAGATTTCCGTACCCATTCCGCATTTCAAAGCGCGGCCGCAGCTCCGCTGACAGCGTAAGCTGACCCAGCGCATCATTCCCCGCCAGAAATAAAATACAGACCAAAAAGAATAATGTAACTCTTTTCATAACGATAGTTTTTGATTTTTGATTTTTGATTTTAGTACAGTCCCCCCTTAATATAAGCCTTTGTCTTTTCCTCCCTGGGATTGCTGAAGATTTCTTCGGCGGGTCCCTGTTCAATAACCTCGCCCAGGTACATAAAGATGATGTTATCGGCGATGCGCCGGGCCTGCCGCAGGATGTGAGTGACCACAACGATCGTATAATGTTCTTTCAGCTCCATGAATTTCTGTTCGATGGTCTGGGAGGACAATGGATCCAGTGCGGAGGTAGGTTCGTCGGCCAGGATAATTTCAGGATCCACGGCCAGTCCCCTCGCCAGGCAGAGACGCTGCTGCTGGCCGATGGACAGTCCTGAGGCAGGATCTTTCAGCCGGTCTTTCACTTCATCCCACAGGCCAACCATTTGAAGATAACGCTCAACGCGCTTATCGATCCCCTTTCGCTTTTTCCTTCCGCTGATCCTGAGCCCGTAGGCTACATTCTTATGGATGCTCATCGGCAGGGGATAGGGACGTTGCGAGAGCAGTCCCATCTTTTGCCTGATGCGGGTGATATCGTCATGCGGATGGAAGACATCTTCGCCATCGATGAGGATCATTCCTGTCACTTTCATTTCAGGATACAGATCGGTAAGCCGGTTCAGGCTTTTGAGCAGGGTGGTCTTGCCGCAGCCCGATGGTCCCATGATCACCGTGATCTGGTTGGTCGGGATCTTCACGTTGATATTTTTCAGGATATGTTGTTTCCCGATAAACAGGTTCAGGTTCTGGACTTCTATCTTGGTATCCTGTCGCATATCATTTGATTTGATTTTTCTGGAATTTCCTGGCGAAAATTCTTGATAAAATGCTGATTAATAGTATGATAAAAACAAGGACGGCCGCAGAAGCGTAAGCGCGGTTCTGGACTTCCCTGATGGGGACGGAAAGTTGAAAAAAGATGGCAAGGGGCAGGGTGGCGGTGGGTTGCATCAGGGATGTCGGCATATGGTCGGTGTAACCGGTGGTGAAGAGCACAGAAGCCGCATCGCCGATGGCACGCCCGAACGACAGGAGGATGGCCGTCACCACGCCCGGTACGGTCTGTCGGAAGAAGATACGGTAGGCGGTTTCTGATTTGGTGGATCCAAGGGCATAGGAAGCTTCAATCAGTCCGATGGGAATGGTCTTGATCACCTCATCCATTGCACGGACCATGATGGGAAGGATAAAGAGGGTGACCGTAATGATGCCTGCCAGTAGTGAGGTTTTCAATCCGAAATAGATCATCAGCGTGAATCCGAATGCTCCGTAAACGATAGAAGGTATTCCCCAGAGCAGATCGAGGAAAAAACGAATGGCATTGACCCATTTTTTTTCAGACAGCAGGTGGATGTTCATGAACAGTGCCAGCGGGAGACCGATGGCCAATGCCAGCAGGGTGGATCCTCCGGCCAGGTAGAGTGACCCGACTATGGCATTGAGGATGCCACCTTCCTTACCGAAATAAAAGCCCCCTTTCGGCGTCTGGGACACCATATCCCATGATAAAGAGGGCAATCCCTTGTAGAAAATGCTGAAGATGATCAGAAAAAGTGTAGTGGCAATGATCATGGAGCTCAGGAACATGATCACCCTGAAAAAGATCTCTTCTGATTTTATGATCGTGCTTCGCTTCATGTTGATTATCTGTAGCGTTCGGTTCTGATGATCAGTACGCGGGATGCCAGGTTAAACAGCAGGACCACCACCAGCAGTACAAAAGCTGCCAGCATCAATGCGGAATCGTACAGGGGTATCGACAGCATTTCTCCGTAATTATTCGCAATCAGTGCTGGTAGTGGATATCCGGGTTCAAAGACACCACGGGGGATCTTGGCAACGTTACCCACCACCATCAGCACAGCGATAGTTTCACCGAATGATCTCGACAAGCCCAGTCCTAAGGCGGAGATGATGCCCGGGAATGCTTTACGGATGTGGATCAGCTTGATGGTCTGCCACTTGCTTGCACCCACCGACAGGGAAGCTTCCGTAAGTTCGATCGGGATCGTTTTGAATACTTCGATCAGGATGTTCAGAACGAAAGGGATGATCATGACGGCCAGCACGATTCCGCCGGCCAGTATGCTGTAACCGGATGTCTCGGTGTTGAACAGGGGTGCGATGTGGTTGGAGATCAGGGGTACGATCACCAATGTTCCCCAGACTCCATAGATTACGGACGGAATGCCGGCAAGGATGTCGATGACAGGGTGCATGATCTTCAAAACCCAGTTATCCGCATACTGCGTCAGGTGGATGGCCGTCAGCAAACAGATGGGGCCTGCTATGATCAGAGAGAGAATGGTGACCCACAGCGAACTGACAATAAAGGGGAAAAATCCGAATTTTCCGGAAAGGGGTTTCCATTCGGAAGAAAACAACAATTCCCAGAGGGAGACGTCCTGCAGGATAAGCCGCGATTTGAGGAACAGTCCGATGCCGATGAGAAAGGGCAGTAGGATGACCAGTACCAGTGCAATCCACATCCAGGTACTGTGAAGCTTGTTTCTCAGCTGTCGCGTTATGGAAAGTCCTTTCACAGGATTCGGTGGTTATAATCGGGCGAGTTCTGACTGGATTTTTTCGCTGGAAAGTTCCACATAACCGCATTCGTTCACGATCTTCTGTCCATCGGTCAGGATCCATTTCAGGAAAGCGATGGTCACTTCGTTAGCCGGTTTTCCTCTGGATACGAAATACAGATCCCGTGCAGGGGGTGAGGGGTAGACATTGTTCTTTATGGCAGTGATCAGTGCATCCTGGGTTTCATAGAAGTTCTCCTCCGGATCGATCATGCCGTTGTTGTTCAGGTCAATGGGTACTACTTCCAGGCCTTCGTATTTCTTTCGTGTCGACATGTCGTAGGCATAGTTGATATTATTGAATCCAAGACCCAGCACATCGTTCTTGATCGCTTCGGCCATACCGGGATCCCCATAAACGCCCACGCCATTCAGGCTTTCCTGATCCTTGCCCAGGTACTCTCCCCACATCTGTGCTGCTCCGCAGGCATCGGAACGGGTATACACATTGATCTTTTTGCTGACCGGCTCAACATCCGGGTAGATATCCCAGGTCTGTAATTCCTGTGAAAGGTATATTTTTATGAATTGATCCCTGGATAGTCCTTTAGCCTTTATGGCCTGAATAACGGGATTGTTTGCGTTGAGGGTGGGCACGACAGCATCTTTCACCACGGCGATATACCAGGCTCCCTTATCTACCTCAGCCTGGGTGACTCCGCGGGAGAACATCCCCAGGTCGACCATACCGGAAAGAGCATCGGTCATTCCCTTTCCTGCACCGCCAGCTGAAATGTCGATCCGGACTTTCGGATTCAGTGCCATGAATGTTTCTGCCCATTTTACCGTCATCGGGTAAAGGGCAAATGCACCTGAAATGCTGATCGTTCCTTTCAGCTTGCTTTTGGTACCCTCGTCCTGGGGTTTTTCCTGCCGTGGCTGACAATTTGCAAAGAACAGTGCCATGAGCGCAAAAATGATTGCAATTCCTGATAACGTAAATGTTTTGTTTTTCATGGGTTGAGTTATAGTTTTTGAATGATTTGTAGTTGGTTCTTCAAGGTTGTTTCTCCGGGAATGATATATCCAGCATCCTGGATGGTCTGCATTCCATTTTCGTAAATCCAAACAAGATAATCTACAACAAGTTGATTTACAGGTGTTTTATTAAAAGTCAGGTAAAGGGTTCTGGCCGGAGGAAAAGGATAGTTACCGTGTCTGATGGCAAAGGTGATATCCTCAAGATTGTTGAGGCAGTTTTCTGTCCTGTCGATTTTCCCGTTATTGTCCAGATCAATGGGGATAACGGCCAGGTCATTCGTGGGTTCGAAGGTCTTGCGGTCATAAATATAGCGGATGCTGGCATATCCCAATCCATAGATATTTTTCCTGACGGCCATGATCATACCCGGTTCGCCGTAGACACCGGTACCGGTAAGGTTAGCCTGTTCGGTTCCCAGGAAGGATGACCAGATCTCGCCCGCCTCGCAGATGTCGGTACGTGTAAAAGAGAAAATCCGATAGGAAGAGTCGGTTTTGGTAAGCTGGCCCCAGTGTGAGAGGGTGGCATCGATGTAGATATATCTGAACTGACTTTGCGTAATGCCCGAGATTTTCAGTTTTTTCAGGTAGGGATTCTCCACGTTGCCAAACGGAAGAATCGCATCGAAGGCCAGAGGCAGCGACATGAGGCCTGTATCCGGCTGGCTTTCTTTCATGTTATTGGATATCCTTCTCCGATCCATCATCTGGAACAGGATATCCGATTTCCCATGTAAAGAACTGCCTGGAGTGACATCGATCCGGACATCGGGGTAGATCCCGTTGAATTCAAATGCCAGCTGCGAAAGCAGGGGATATAATTCCAGTGATCCTGAAATGGTTATGGAAGGAATGATTTTTTTTGGCCTGCGTTTACCCTCCTGACCGGTTTGATCCGTACAGCCTTCCATCCATAACAGCAGGGAAAGCGTTAAAATGCAAATAAGCGGCAGGAGCTGGCGTACAGGTTTTTTCATCATCAGCTGTGACAAAGCTAAAGGGACAAAGGTAAAAAATTCGTTTTGTATTTGTCCCATTATTTTCTACTTTTGATATTCAATATTCCCCATTATGCGAAGCTTCAAATATATAATATTGATAATCAGTATTGTACTGCTTATTCCATCCGCTGTTGAGTCACAGGTCAACGTCACAAGGGTTACGGATCCAGCTGCATTTGAGTCAAAGGAGGGAACATTTTATTACCTGCCCGGAACTTATTTGAAGATCGATGTTCACTTTGACCTTGTTCAGAAGATACGGGGTCCTTATGCAGAGTACGCTTATAAATTCATGGGATTGGACTCCGTTGTCAAGGTTAATGAAAGGTATTATGAAATCAATGACATCCTGTGTTCTGTACAAACCGGTCCCGATCCCGGGCAGCTCTATTTTGTCGAGTTCCTCCAAAAACAGAGTAAGGATCCGCTGGAGATGCATATGATCCTTTCGGAGGAGGGATATCTTTCCGAGGTTGCCATGGGAATGGAGCTTTCTGTTCAACCGGCTCCGGAAAGGGTAGAGGAGATATGTAAGGAGATCAGTTTCGGGCCGGAAAACGTGAATGAACGGTTCAGGTACTATGCAACCGACAATCAGGTGGTGAAGATTGATACGATCATTAAAATGGTGACGATTGATACCTCGACATTCAAAGACATAACCTATAAACGATCCATGATCTACAAGACCATGGAGGAAAGGGCGTCGGAAGCAGCCGAATTTGTTGAGAACATTCGAAAGGACAGGTACAAGCTGCTCACCGGTTATCAGGAGGTCAACTATGATCAGGGTACGCTTCAGTACATGGATTCAAAATTACTGGAGATGGAAGATGCGTACCTGTCGCTGTTCAGGGGGCACTGCCAGCGGGAATCCTATCATGCCCGTGTGACCTGGTTTCCTCAACCCGATCATGCCGGGCAGGAGGAGGTCATACTGTATCTTTCTAATAATGAAGGGATTACCAGGTCAGCCACCCAGCAGGGTGTACCGGTTACCATCCGGATCGAACCGGCAGGGGATCGGATGCCTGCTTCACTCCAGGGTTCAGCCGCTGCACCGGCAACGGGACAGGGATTTGTTTTCCGGTCGCCCCGGTTATGCCATGTAACGGTAACCTTCAAAGGAAAGGAATTCATCATGCAGGATATACCGGTGCATCAATATGGCATTCTCAGCCATTATCCTGCCACATCCAGGTTTCACATCCAGTTGCACCCGACCGATGGTTCTGTAAGGCAAATTGGTGTCCGGTAACAGGCTCACTGATTACCATATAACGTAATGATCGTTTTTTTAACCTTAAAAATTTCAGATTATGAATCTAGTTCAACGCGCAATGAACATCCTGTTCAAACCCAAGGATGAATGGAAGGTAATTGCTGAAGAAACACCCAACGCACAGTCAATTGTTTTTTCTTATGTACTGCCACTTGCACTGATACCCGCCATCGCACGGTTTATCGGGCTGGGGGTATTCGGTTTTCACATGGGACGGTTTGCGGGTATGAGCGGGATCGGCTGGGGACTTGCCTCTGGCATCATTTCGTTGATCACTACCATCCTGGCCGTTTACCTGGCTGCTCTGATCATTGATCTTCTGGCACCTTCTTTCAAATCCGAGAAGAATTTCGGGAGATCGATGCAACTGGTTGGCTATTCCATGACACCGCTCTGGGTTGCCGGTATTTTGTATCTGATCCCAGTCCTGGGCATCGTGGCTTCACTACTGGGTCTGTACGGCATTTATCTCATGTACCTGGGTCTTGGTGATATCAAGAAGACCCCTGATGATAACAAGGTGGGTTACCTGGTGGTGAGTGCGATCATTTCTGTTGTGGTCATGTGGATCATATCCGCAATCCTGATGGTCATTGCAAGTTCACTGTTCTTTGCGAGTTATCCGGCGTACCGGATCTTCTGATGAGAGGAGAGAGGAGAGAGGAGAGAGGAGAAAGAAAGTTTGAAGTTTATTCCAGTGCGTTGCGGATTTTCAGCAATTTGACCAGCAGCGGTTCCAGTTGGGCCAGGGGCAGCATGTTGGCACCGTCGGATTTTGCATGAGGTGGGTCGGGATGGGTTTCGATGAAGATACCATCCACGCCTGCAGCTATGCCTGCTTTGGCAAGGGTTTCGATCATTTCCGGCATTCCGCCTGTCACACCCGATAGCTGGTTGGGCTGTTGAAGGGAATGGGTCACATCCAGCACCACAGAAACCCCCATTTGTCTGATCAGGGGTATACTTCTGAAATCAACCACCAGATCCTGGTAGCCGAAGGTGGTTCCTCTTTCGGTGACCATGATCCTGTCGTTTCCTGATTGCCTGACTTTGTCGATGGCAAAGCGGATGGCATCGGGTGAAAGGAACTGTCCCTTCTTGATGTTGATCCATTGATTTGTTTTGGCCGCGGCCACAAGTATATCTGTCTGCCTGCACAGGAATGCAGGGATCTGGAGGATGTCGGCATAACGGGCAGCAAGGTCTGCCTCCGGGGCTGAATGGAAATCGGTGAGGGTGGGCAGATCCAGCTCATTGCCCACGGCCTGGATGGTTTCCAGCCCTCTTTGATCACCGATTCCCGTGAAGGAATCCAGCCGTGAGCGGTTCGCTTTGCGGTAAGAGGCCTTGAAGATATAGGGTATCTGGAGTCGGTCAGTGACTTCTTTTATATGCTGGGCAATGGTGAAAGGCATGATGCCGTCTTCAACCACGCAGGGGCCAGCGATCAGGAAAAAAGTATACTTATCAGTATATTTGATCTTTGGTAGTGTTTGCAAGTTCATTATCTAATTGTTACAGTTTAAAATTTCAAATTCCACGATCCAAAATCTAAATAAATCCCAGTGTCAAAATTCCAAATCTGCCAATCGCCATACGCTTCAATATCCGTATTTATTCTTCCAAAGTGACCGAAGCCATTTCCGTAATTCATTTTCGCGGGAATTATCCTGCGGATCGTAAAGTTTCGTGCCTTTGATCCTGTCGGGCAGGAATTCCTGTTCCACGAAGTTCTGTGCATAATCATGGGCGTACCGGTAATTTTTGGCATAGCCGATCTCTTTCATCAGTTGGGTGGGGGCATTACGGATATGCAGGGGAACGGCCAGATCTCCCATCTGTCGCACCAGTTCCGATGCTTTTTCGATGGCCAGGTACGAAGCGTTGCTTTTGGGGGATGAGGCCAGGTAGATGGCAGTCTGGGAGAGGATGATGCGGCATTCGGGGTACCCGGTCTTATTCACGGCTTCAAAACAGGCATTGGCCAGCAAAAGTGCATTGGGGTTGGCGTTCCCGATATCTTCGGAAGCGAGGATGACCATACGCCGTGCGATGAACTTCGGATCTTCACCTGCATCGATCATCCGGGCCAGCCAGTATACGGCCGCGTTCGGATCGCTTCCGCGCATGGATTTGATGAATGCAGAGATGATATCATAGTGCATCTCGCCCAGTTTGTCGTACAGGGCAAGGTTTTGCTGGATCACCCCGATGGTTTTGTCGTTGGTGATCTCTACCATGGTGCGTGAAGTTGGTTCTGCATTGAGGATCAGCTCAATGGCATTGAGCAGCTTGCGCGCGTCCCCGCCGGAAATACGCAGCAGGGCTTCGTCTTCCCTGACCTGTACTTCGGTATGATCGTGTTCCTGGATAAAGGAACAGGCCCGTTTCATCAGGATCTGCAGGTGGTTTTTACCCAGGGGATTCAGGATGTAAACCTGGCAACGCGAAAGGAGAGGGGAGATCACTTCAAAGGAAGGATTTTCGGTTGTGGCTCCGATAAGGGTAATGATCCCTTTTTCCACGGCACCCAGCAGCGAATCCTGCTGGGATTTGCTGAACCGGTGGATCTCGTCGATGAAGAGAATGGCTCGGTTTTCACTTTCCGTGGCTTGATCGATCACCTGCCGTACCTCTTTTACGCCCGAACTTACCGCACTCAGGGTATAGAAAGGGCGATTGAGCTGCCGGGAAATGATGTATGCCAGGGTGGTCTTGCCCACACCCGGAGGGCCCCACAGGATCATCGAAGGCAGGTTCCCCGTCCGGATCGCTTTTCGCAGGATCGAGTTTTCACCCGTCAGGTGTTCCTGACCCAGAAAATCCTCCAGGGTTGTCGGACGAAGCTGTTCTGCCAGTGGTGGAAGCGTTGCCATGTGTCGTCAGATTAGGTCAAGCATCCATGGATCGATCTCTTTTGCCCAAGCATAGATGCCATCTTCCAGCAACAACAGGTTACCCAGATCGTGTTCGGTTTCCAGGATTGCTGCCACGGAAGGGGCTTTGGTGCCATAACGGCAATAGACCACCACCGGGATCTCCCTGGCAATCTGGTGGATATGGCTGTAAATTTCCTTCCCGGGAATGCAAACGGAACCCGGAATATGACATGCCTTATAATCCATCCGATCCCTGATGTCAATGATCTGCATACGTTCCCCTTCATCCAGGCGTCTTTTGAATTCAGTAACCGTTATTGTTTTCATACTCTTAACCTGCTGCAAAGGTAAGCATATCTGACCATCAAAGGTAGGGTGGATTTTTATTCGGTATTTCTGGTGAAATGCATAAACCTGTATTTTTACCAGGAATTTCGCAATGATGGATTATTAGCGTCTTTAATAATTCAGAAAATGGTCAGAAGAATATGGATCATCGGTGTCATCATGCTTGCCGTGTTACCACCGGCTTTTTCGCAATCCGGATTTCGCAGCGGAGGTGAATACTGTTCTTTTAGAAAATCGTCGGGAACAGGCATGCATCATCCGCGGGGAGTCAACTCACCACGGCATAGTTACGATGTTCTGGAATATAAGCTGGATCTTGACCTGTATGCCAATTTCAAAAGTCCCTATCCCAAGACCTTTTCAGCCACCGAAACGATCCACATCCGGGTGGATTCCGTATTGAACTATATAAAGCTCAATGCCGCCAATTATTCACTGGGGGTGGATTCGGTTGGAATGGCAGGCTGGTATTATGAGCATGAGAATGATACTCTGGGCATCCTGCTGGACAATTTTTATTATCCTGGTGATTCTCTTTATATTACGATTTTCTACAAGCATAATAATGTCACGGATCATGCTTTTAATGTGGGCAATGGTATGGTCTTCACAAATTGTGAACCCCAGGGTGCGAGAAACTGGTTTCCGTGCTGGGACCAGCCCTCCGACAAGGCCCGTCTGGATCTGACCGCAAAGGTGCCATCCATGACCAAACTGGGATCCAACGGACGGCTTGCCGACTCGGTTCAGGTTGCGGATACGATCTGGTACCACTGGATCTCGAAAGATCCGGTGTCCACTTACCTGATCGTCATGGCCGGGCGTAACAATTACAACCTGGATATCGTTTACTGGCCCCGGTCGGTGAATCCACAGGATACCGTTCCCATCCGGTTCTATTACAATCCCGGGGAGAATCCGACTATGATCAAGAACATGATCTTACCATTGACAACTTTTTTCGCTGAGACGTTCGGAGATCACCCTTTTGAGAAGAACGGATTTGCCACGCTGAACAACCAGTTTCAATGGGGAGGCATGGAAAATCAGACCCTTACCTGTCTTTGCCCCAACTGCTGGAATGAGATGCTCGTCGTTCATGAGTTCAGCCATCAGTGGTTTGGCGATATGATCACCTGTGGCACCTGGGCTGACCTGTGGCTGAATGAAGGCTTTGCCAATTACAGTGAAGCGCTCTGGAGAGAAGAAACAAATGGGTACAATGGTTACCGGAATGAGATGGAGTCCAATGCCTCCAGCTACCTTTATGGCAATCCGGGCTGGCCGGTCTATAATCCTTCCTGGGCCTTTTCACCTCCGGATGACGATATCCTGTTCAATTATGCCATCACCTATGCCAAGTCGGCCTGCATACTTCATCTCTTCAGGTATGTAGCAGGGGATTCGCTGTTTTTCCAATGCGTTTATCAGTATGCGCAGGACACGGCAAATTTCAGGTATCAGTCGGTGGTCACACAGGATTTCATTGCCAAAATCAATGAGGTTACCGGTCAGGATTATTCCTGGTTCTTCCATCAGTGGCTGACCTATCCAAACCATCCGGAGTATGCCAACACGTATAATTTCACCCGGCTCGACGATCAGCACTGGAGGGTTTGGTTCAGGGCCAGCCAGGTGCAGGATGATGATTATTTCTTTGCGATGCCGCTGGAAATCAGGATCGCATTCAGTGATGATTCCGATACGCTGGTCAAAGTATTTCATGGTGCAAACAACCAGGAATTCATCTTTGATGTAGATAAACAGCCTGAATCGGTTGAATTTGATCCTGATAATGAGATTATCATTAAAGAAGCCACAACGATCGTTGGCACACGTGAACCGCAGGAATTCACTACTAAAATGGCCTATACCCTTCATCCCAATCCGATGGATGAGAAAGCGTTCCTGAATGTCTGGCTACCGGAAGCCGGGCATTTGCGCATAACGCTGATGGATGTCAGGGGTCAGATCGTGTCTGTCCTGTTCAATGAAAGCCTGCTGGCAGGAGAACAGAGAATAGGGATTGACAGGCAGGGATTACCGGCGGGGATTTATTTTTTGAAATTGGAATCCGGCACCAGGAGTAACTTTGCAAAGATGATCATCCGATGAATAGGCGGATAATAGCGTAGACCCCTGCGGCAATGGCCATGCTTCCGGGTATGGTGAGCACCCATGCGATAATGATATTACCGGCAACGCCCCATCTGACAGAGGAAAGCCGTTTGGTCATTCCTACTCCGATAATGGCACCGGTGATGGTGCGGGTCGTACTGACCGGTATTCCACCGAGCGAACTACCGATGATGGTGAGGGCTCCTGCCGTTTCCGCACAGAAACCCTGAAACGGCTTCAGGTTGGTAAGCGACAGGCCCAGTGTTCTTATGACCCTCCATCCACCGAGCAGTGTACCCAGGGAAATCGAAGAATAACATGTGATAATCACCCAGGTGGGTATGATAAATTCTGAGCCAGGTGGACCCGATGTATAAAGTAAAACCGCAATGATACCCATCGTCTTTTGAGCATCGTTGCTCCCGTGGCCAAGGCTGAAGACCGCCGAAGAAAACAACTGCATCACACGGAATAATGAATCCACCTTTCGGGGAGAGAAATTCCGGAAAACAAAGAGGGTGAGCAGGGAGATCAGGTAGGAGAGGATCATTCCAATCAATGGTGAAAGCACAATGAAAAGGATGATGATCGTTATCCCTTTTGCGTAAATGGCTTCAGGCCCGCCTACGATCAGAGCAGGGCCGATCAATCCGCCAATCAGTGCATGTGAGACGGAAATCGGGAACCCGAAATGTGTACAGGTATAAGTCCATATAACTGCCCCTACTAATGCAGAAAAGATAATATATTTGTTAACCATATCGGGATCGACAATTCCCTTTCCAATGGTAGTTGCCACATGAACTCCAAACAGGAAGTATGCAACGAAATTGAAAAGGGCGGCCCAGGCAACTCCCAGGATAGGCGACAGTACCTTGGTGGATACAACGGTGGCAATGGAGTTGGCTGCATCGTTCATCCCATTCAGAAAGTTGAACAATAATGCCAGGATGATGGTGACAAGGACAAGTGTATCCATGTAAAAGGTTTAAGATCAGGCTACTTTGAGAATGATCGTCCTCAGCACGTCGGAGACATCTTCCAGCCGGTCAGCGGCCCGTTCCATGGTCATGATGATCTCTCTTTTCTTGATCAGCTCGATCGCATCGGTTTCGTTGTCAAAAAGATCAGATAGGAACTGATGGTAAAGATCGTCAGCCAGGTTTTCGATCTCATTGATACGAATGCACGCGCGGGAAATTTTTTCAGGTTTTTTCAGGTTTTTTAATTCCTTTACCGCAGTATGATATTCAGTCACCCCTTCAATCAGCAGATCGGTGAATTTCACAAATGCAGGGGGGAACTTCTTGGGTTTGAAGAGCCGGATACGCTGGCTTGAACCATTGATGAAATCCAGCACATCGTCGGTGGTTGATGCCAGTTTATGAACATCCTCGCGATCGAACGGGGTGATGAAGGTTTTATCCAGTTCATCAAAGATGCGGTGGGCAATTTCATCTCCCCGTGTCTCGAGCTCTTTTATGTATGTGAAAAGCGCTTCCCGGTCATCGGGCGATTCGGTGATGAATACTTTACGGAGGGTTTCCGCCGCTTCCAGTGTCAGCGCGGCTGCCGCTTCATACATGGGAAAAAATTTCTTTTCACTGGGAACCAGTTTTCTGAAAAATGTTTGAAAGCTCATTATCCAGGTTAAGTTAAAATGAACATACTGTGGAAAAAATGGTCAGAAACGATGGTTTAAAGATAGGAAGAGGAGATGAACCACCATCACGATAAATGGATATTTTATTCACAAGATAGGAACAACAGCGGTACAAACCAACGAATAAGTCCATTATCCTATTTTCATCACATGATCATTTAGCATTTTTCCTGTTTTTGTCAGACAGAAGGCGATAGCTTCAGCAATTCGCAACGGCGGCACCCATTTCGAGAAATCCGCGTTGGGCATTGCCTTTCGGTTGGCAGGAGTGTCAATGGTTCCCGGAACGATAACGGAGGCCTTTATCTTTTTATCCTTACCTTCGGCATTGACGAATTCTGCCAGTTTCAGTACCATGGATTTGCTCAGCGCATAGGCGAAAAAATGGGTTCCTTCTGATGGATTAATTCCCGGCCGGGAGCCAATGAGAATGAATTGGCCGCCTTCCGGTTTCCTTTCAAAAAAGTACATCATCGGACGCACGATGTGAAACGCAGAGTGGAAATTCAGCCGGATCATATCCTCCAGCATCCTGTCGCGTGTTTCCTGCAATTTCCCAGTTTCAAATCCTCCTACCAGTAAGATGGCAGCTTGAATATCAGGGTACTCACTTACCAGTGAAGCCACCAAATCGGTCGTCTTTTCTTCGTCGGCTAAATCAGCTTCAAAGGCAATCAGCCCAGGATGAGGAGGCAACTGGCCGGCTCCTCCCGGCCCAGTGATGGCAATCACCTGGTATCTATCGTTAAGTAGGTGATTCGTTACAACCTGGCCAAGGTTTCCATTGGCCCCTGTGATGATGATCGTTGGCGTGAGTGCTGGGATTTATGTATTATCGGTGTATGAGAGTTTGTATTAACCGGGAAATGACCATATTTTCAATCCGTACTTTCCGGTCTTTGTATTGTATACAATTTCGTTTGTACCCGTCTCTTCAATGAAAGAAATCGTTTTCCCGTATTGTTCCGTTCCTTTACGCAACCATTCAGGCAAATCTTCATCCTTTTCGATCTGTAGCAGAGATTTCATCTCCCCGACCAGGTCATCCATTTTTTCAACCGCTGACTTCATTCCCAGCAGTTCCCTGGCATGTATGGTTGCGACCACCATGAAAGCCATTTCCTTTACTGATCGCGAGATCGCCTGCCCGATCAGGTCCATTTTGGCCAGCTGTTCGATCCTGTTTTTGTATTTCTGGATCTCATCCTCGGTGAAGATAAAATTCAACAGATCGCCGTAATACGCCAGGCTGATGATCACCATGTCCCTCAGTTCAGGAAGGTCGTTACCTGTCACCAGGTCCCTGATCCTGGATTTGATTTCTTTTATCTCCTTTTCTGCCACGACAGGGTATTGATTTGAGGAGAAACCGAGAAAAATGCGTTCTTTTCGGATACTGAGGACTTTTTTCCGGATCAGGCTTTCAAGGATGATCTTTCTGATCCTGTCGGAATATTCGGTGATCCTGATGATCCAGTGTGTAATGGTTTCCTGTTTTGGTGAAAGGATGATCCAGTCCAGCACTTCGTCCAGCAGGGCATTGCCGGTTGGAGTCGTCTGATCCGGAAAGATATACTCAAGATCAGCGTCGATGCGGTTTTGCAGTGCCAGTTCCATCAGGATGGCAGCCGAGAGTGTGACCTCGAACTTTTTATGTTTAAAGTCCATTTTCTGCCCGCCCCTTTTATGGATGGGCAATAAATAGACCTCTTCGGGGATTGTCAGGAAGGTTTCCATGTAGTGATCGGTTAGGTTTAAGGCATGTCAGGTTATATTCAGTGTTTGGTTTGAGGTCAATCAGGCTATCTCTGCAATGATGGCTGCTTTTCTTTCGCTGCCCTTATCCACAGGGGCAGTGAATCCCATAGGATGACGAACAGGCAAATCATGATCACAATCGTGAGCAGTAGATTGATCAGTCCCTGGACAAAATGATCCGGTTGGGAGAGCATGGGGATATAGATCCCTGTCATGTTTTTAATGCAGGCCACGCAGGTGGTTATGCCGACGAAGGTCATCGGGATCAGGGTCACCCAGGCGTATCGGATCTTGCCCCGGTTAACAATGTAGGTTGTTCCCACTGCCAGGGCAATGGTGGCCAGCAGCTGGTTGGCACTGCCGAACATGGGCCAGATCGTGGCCACGCTCCCCGTATAGATAAAATAGGCCCAGCAGAAGACCACGGCTCCACTGGCGATCAGGTTGCCGGGTATCCAGTCGGTGCGGCTGAACGGTTTATAAAATTTCCCAAGGGTTTCCTGAAGAATAAACCGGGCGATTCGTGTTCCTGCGTCGATGGTGGTCAGAATGAACAATGCCTCAAACATGATGGCAAAGTGATACCAGTATGACATCAGGCCCTTGAGTCCGGGTATGGATGAAAAGATCTGCGCCATTCCCACTGCAAGGGAAACGGCTCCCCCGGTGCGGCCAGCCACGTTTTCGCCCACCTCGGCGGAAAGCGTGGCCAGATCTGATTCCACGAATCCCATGGCCTGCAGTTGTGGAAGGATCTGCTGAAATTTCTCCGGAGAAACATTGATCTGAAAATAGTCGAGGGGATAGAGGCTTGCGGCGGCAATCAGTGCCAGGATACTCACGATCCCTTCGGAGAGCATGGCTCCAACGGCGATAGGCTTTATGTGCGTTTCTTTCATGATCATCTTCGGAGTCGTTCCGGAGCTGACCAGGGCATGAAATCCCGAAATGGCACCGCAGGCAATGGTGATGAATAAGTAAGGGAAGAGCGTACCGGGTATGACCGGGCCATTTCCTTTTACAAATTCCGTAAAGGCAGGCATCTTCATTTCGGGCATCACGATGATGATGCCCAGGGCAAGCATCGCCACCACGCCGAGCTTCATGATCGAACTCAGGTAGTCGCGCGGTGATAGCAAAAACCAGACGGGAAGCACCGAGGCAATGAATCCATAACCGGCCAGCAGGAGGGTCAGGGTTCTGTGATCGAAGGTGAACCAGTGCGCGATGGATGATTCGGGAATATGCTTTCCGAAAATGACAGCCAGGGTGAGCATGATGACGCCCATCACCGTGGCTTCAACCGTTTTGCCCTTCCTGAACCGGAACATCCACAGCCCCATGAATATGGCAATGGGAATGGTGGCTGCGATCGTGAAGGTTCCCCAGGAGCTCTCCGACAGGGCATTGACCACCACCAGTCCCAAGCCGGCTAGGGCGACAATGATGATCAGGAGCGTTGCCAGCGAAGCCGTCACCCCGCTGGAGATTTTTTTGATCTCATCCCTGGCGATTTCAGCTAGCGATCGGCCATCATGACGGATGGAAGCGGTCAGGATCACCACATCATGAACCGATCCAGCCATCACCGCACCCACCAGCATCCAGAGAAAACCCGGAAAATATCCAAACTGGCAGGCCAGAACGGGGCCTACTAATGGACCCGCGCCGGCGATGGCGGCAAAATGATGACCAAACAACACCCATTTACTCATGGGATAGTAGTTTTGTCCGTCATAGAGCCGACCGGCAGGTGTAACCCTTCTGTCATCCAGTGAAAGAACCTTTGCCGTTATGAAGCTGAAGTAAAAGCGGTAAGCAAGCGCAAACAATGCAAGAGCTGCTATTACCATCGGCATGGCATTCATCGGCAATCATTTTGAGCCTTCAAATGTATGGTTTTTCCAACATAGTAAGATAGGTCGTGATGACTATCTAAAGAAAAATTTGAAATTAGCCCACCAAGTTTTATACATTTGCACGATTTACCTCTGTGCAATGCATCACATCGCCAGGAATACACCATTCTCTGCTGCCGATTAAAACTTTGTGTCATGAGCATTGAAATTTTTCCAGTCACCACCCGGAAAGCCCTCCGCGATTTCATTCACCTGCCTTTCATTCTTTACAAAAACAACGCACTCTGGGTACCCCCGTTGCTGGCTGACGAGTGGCAGTTTTTCAACGCAAAAAAAAATCCTGCCTTTCGTAAGAATGATACTTTACTGCTGTTAGCCAGAAAAGAAGGCAGGGTGGTCGGGCGGATCATGGGGATTGTGAACAGGGAACGCAACCGCATGTTTCACGAACAGAACGCCCGATTTGGTTTTCTGGAAACCATTGAGGATGTGGATGTTGTGGGAGCCCTGCTCGGCCGCCTGGAAAGCTGGGCACGGGAACTGGGAATGGTAAAACTGGTCGGACCGATGGGATTCAGCGATCAGGAGCCTGAAGCATTCCTGATCGAGGGTTTTGAGTACGAACCCACCCTTTCCACCATCTATAATTTTGAATATATCCCCCACCTTGTTGAAGCCTATGGATATACGAAAGAAATTGACTATGTCTGTTATGTTTTGGATCTTTCCCAGCCCATCCCGGAATTCTATCAAAAGATCATTGATAAAATAACGGCCAGGGGTGAGTTCACTTTTAAGAATTTCACCCGGCGAAAGGAACTGAAGTCCTATGTCAAGCCTGTTCTGGAACTGTTAAGTGAAACCTATATCGACCTGTATGGTTTTGTGCCCTTATCACCCGAGGAAATCGAGGCGCTCGGTAAAAAGTATGTACCCATATTGGATCCCCGACTGGTGAAAATCGCTCTGAAAGACGACCAGGTGATCGGTTTTCTGGTTGGCATGCCCAACATGAACAAAGGATTCCGCAAGGCCAGAGGCCGGTTGTTCCCCTTTGGCATCTTTCACCTGTTACGGGAATCCAAACGCTCCAAACAGCTGGACCTGCTGCTGGGAGGCATTAAGAAAGAGTATCGAAACATCGGGCTGGATGCCCTGGGAATGAAATGGATGATCCAAACTGCAAAAGAGATGGGATTCACAACGATCGACAGCCATAATGAGCTGGAAAACAATATCGCTGTAAGGGGAGAGATGGAGCGACTGGGCGGCAGACTGTGCAAACGGAGGAGGATTTATCAGAAGGGGCTGTGATGGTGCAGTAGGTTGCAGGTCGAGCGAATCCAGATCCCGCAAAGCGGGATTACAAGTTACAAGCAATATAACAATATGACAATATAACAATATAACAATAGAATACCAACTGCTAACTAAGAATATCGACTTATGGAAAAAAGCATCAAGGGCACCCTCACCGAGCAAAACCTGCTGAAAGCATTTGCAGGCGAATCCCAGGCACGCAACCGGTATGAATTCTTTGCCAAAGTGGCCAGTGAAGAGGGCTATCAGCAGATCAGCGCCATTTTCCTGCTGACTGCCTCCCAGGAAAAAGCCCACGCCAAACGGTTCTTCAGGTTCCTCGAAGGAGGGGATGTCGGGATCACGGCCATGTACCCGGCAGGCAGGATCGGGACAACCTCCGAGAACCTCAGGGCATCCGCCATGGGCGAGCATGAAGAATGGACAACACTGTACCCTGAATTTGCCGAAGTGGCAAAACAGGAAGGATTTGTCCAGGTTGCTTCTGCCTTCAAGGTGATCGCCAGAGCAGAAGCCGAACATGAAAAACGATACATCCAATTACTGAAGAATGTTGAGGAAGGTACGGTCTTCGAAAAGAAGGAGAAGGTCCGCTGGGTCTGCCGTAATTGCGGATATGTCCATGAGGGTCAGAAACCACCTGAAAACTGTCCGGCATGCCAGCATCCAAAGGCTTACTTTGAAGTCTTTGATGAAAATTATTGAGCTTCAATGTTTTAATAGAATCTGACTTCTCCCCGGGGAGGGGTCATAAAGGGTAAATTCCCCGTTGCTTGCACCGGAATCAGGGTCCGGTCTCAAATGATAATTTGGGGTGAAAAATCTGAATGATCGAAGCATCTATATATCAAAACTTATCTTTATTTTCGCCGTGTTGTAACATTCCATAAATA
Organism: Lentimicrobiaceae bacterium; assembly: GCA_017993235.1. Taxonomy (GTDB): domain Bacteria; phylum Bacteroidota; class Bacteroidia; order Bacteroidales; family JAGONC01; genus JAGONC01. Next base: position 17,978 of record JAGONC010000024.1, on the reverse strand, counting down.
ATTATTCCATTGCCAAGAATTACCGATGTTACCGAATTTCGCAAGGGCGACAAAAAAGTGATCAGGGGCTGGGTGATGTACGACTGGGCCAATTCAGTGTACCAGTTGACCATCTCTTCCGCCATTTTCCCGATCTACTATAATACCGTCACACGGTCGGGGAATGACTTTATGGTTTCCTTTTTTGGGGCCAGCGTCATCAACACCGTACTCTTCTCTTGGGCCATTGCCGCAGCGTATCTCCTTGTTGCCGTCTTCTCCCCGCTATTTTCCTCCATTGCTGATTATACGGGCCGCAGGAAGGCGTTCATGCAGGTATTTACATGGATCGGTGCCCTTTCCTGCGGGACGCTGTTCTTCTTCAATTCATCGAATGTGGAGCTGGGGATCATTGCCTTTGCGCTGGGAACCCTTGGCTATGGCGGTAGCATTGTCTTTTACAACTCATTTCTGCCTGTCATTGCCGAGCCTAAGGACCAGGACCGTATCAGTGCACGGGGTTATTCGCTCGGATACCTGGGCGGTGTGATCCTGCTGCTTTTCAACCTGCTGATGATCATGAAGCCTGGACTGTTTGGCATTGAGGGCGATTCCAGCCTCCCGGCAAGAATATCCTTTGTGACGGTATTTTTATGGTGGATCGGTTTTTCACAGATCACGTTCGCACGTTTACCCAAATATACCTATCGTAAGAGAGTACAACATGCCAATGTATGGACCAATGGTTACAAGGAATTGCGATCCGTGTTTCATTACGTAAGGAAATCCTATAAAATGAGCATGTTCCTGGCGGGTTTCTTTTTTACCATGATGGGATTACTGACGGTCATGTTCATGGCTGCCACCTACGGTGAAAAGGAACTGGGATTCAAGGAGGATATACTGATACCCACTATTTTGCTGATCCAGCTGGTCGGAATGTTTGGCGCCTGGTTTTTTGCCCGGTTGTCAGCCCGAATTGGTAACCTGAAGGCTCTTCTCATTTCTGTGGACACCTGGATCTTTATTTGTTTCGGTGCCTACTTCATTATGCATGTTGTCGGCTTTTTGATCGCTGCTTTCTGTATTGGTATTGTGATGGGAGGAACGCAGGCGTTGGCACGGTCCACTTATTCCAAGATGCTGCCTGAAACCACTGATCATACTTCCTTCTTCAGTTTTTACGATGTGATGGAGAAACTGGCCACCGTGCTGGGTACTTTCAGCTTCGGGGTCATTGAGGCACTGACAGGCTCCATGCGGAATTCGGTACTGGCCATCACCATTTTTTTATTATCGGGATGATCTTTTTGTCGCTCCTGGGGATCCGTAATTACCGTGAAAAGTTAGCCCTCAAGGTGAATTAATGTCGGAAAACGCACAATATCTTTGTATATTTGACCAACTAATTCCTTTTTTTAATCTAAAAACGAGATCCTATGAAAAAACTAACTTTTTTATTCGTCATCGTATTGGCATTCAGTACGATCGCAACGTTTGCCCAGACTGAACAGGGCAAGTGGTTCCTTCAGGGCTCCAGCAACCTATACTTTGAGTTTGGAAAGGAGAAATACAAGCATAATGGAGACTCCCAAGACCAGGAAAAGTATTTTACTTTCAATTTCACTCCCATGGCAGGATATACGGTTATAGATAACCTGCCCGTTGGATTATTTGTCGATTTTACGAATTACAAATACACAAATCCTGATGATAAGGATGATTTTTACCGATCCACTGAATTTCTGATCGGACCGTTTGTACGGTATTACATCCTGGACCTGAATGGCTTCAAGCCCCATGTCGAGGCGGCTGTTGGCATCGGTTCGCACTCCGACGCCTGGGGACCGGAGGATGATGACAAAGACAGTGGCGGATTGTTCGAGTACTGGCTGGGCGTCGGAGGCACCTATTTCCTGAACAACCATGTTGGGATTGACATGGGAATAGGGTATGGCAGTGAATCGTACAAGTATAAGGGAGAGGGCGATGGCGATGAGGATTACAAGGATGTTTACGGAGGGATCTACTTTAACCTGGGCGTGGTGGTGATGCTGGGACAATAATAAAGCAGATTCTCCATCGATTCCTAAACCTTTTTTATTTAGGTTTGTAACTTGAATAAAAGGGTATGGGTATGCAGTTGCATAAAATAAGAACGTACTCTGGGCCCCTGCTGATTCTTACGGTCTTTTGCCTGAGTGTGACAGCCTTTTCTCAGTCATTTTATTTCGGCGCCGATCTGTCCTACGTAAATGAAATGGAAGACTGCGGCGTGGTTTATACCGAAAATTCATCTTCTAAAGATCCCTACCAGCTCTTTGCCGATCATCACTGCAACCTCGTGCGGCTCAGGCTTTGGCACACACCTTCATGGTATGACGGTCTGAATGCGGGTCAGCGTTATTCGGACCTGCAGGATGTGAAGAAGAGCATACAGCGGGCCAAAGAGCAGGGAATGAACGTGTTGCTGGATTATCACCTGTCGGATGACTGGGCCGATGCCAGCCATCAGCTCGTCCCTGCTGCATGGCTGGGTGTTGTGAATAATCTGTCTCTCCTGAAGGATTCCCTGTACAATTACATTTCCGGTACACTTCTTCAGCTGGACCAGGAGGGGCTTCTTCCGGAGATGGTCCAGATCGGCAACGAGACCAACAAGGGCATCCTGCTTTCGCCCCAGGATGACCAGTCGGGCTGGATGCTAGACTGGAACCGCAACAGCCAGCTGTTCAATACCGCCATCCAGGCGGTCAGGGATGTGGAAGTGCAGTCGGGTAAAAGCATTCAGATAGCCATCCATTTTGCTGATCCTGCGGATGTTACATGGTATGTTTCTAACTTTATTGCCAATGGCGTCATTGATTTTGATGTCATCGGCATTTCGTATTACTGGCAATATCATCATCCCTATACCATTGACCTTACGGGCGATGTCATCGCAGCGCTGATCTCGGCTTACCCGCCCTATAAGGTGATGATCTTCGAAACAGGTGCTATATGGACCACACAAAGCCACGATGAGGCCAACAATGTCCTCAACACGGTTGATCCGTCCTATTCTCCCGCCAGTCCTGAAAACCAGAATCAGTGGATGATCGACCTCACACAGGAGGTGATCAACAGTGGCGGCAGCGGGGTGATCTACTGGGAACCGGCGTGGGTATCTACGGATTGCTATACCCAGTGGGGAAAAGGATCGCATTACGAGAATGCCACGTTCTTCGATTTTGACAACAACCTGATCCACAGCGGCGGCATCGGTTTCATGCAGCATGATTACGAGAATCTTTCCGCTGACAATGAAGCCATTCCGGATTATGGCATTCAGGTCACCCTCGACATCAGCCTGCGGAGGATTATTCTGCAGTTTGGTTGCAACGCCCCGCAGGGTGTCTATGGGCTGATGGTCGTGGATCAGGTGGGGCGAGAGGTGTTTTCCGGTGAAATAAATAAGCAGGGCATAGAGCCCGTACAACATTCCATTGACCTTCCTCTCCTGCCGGCCGGGATATATGCTGTGGCGGCGTGGCAGGGGAATGCGGTTATCGCGAGAGAAAAAATCTTCCTCTATTAGAAATCCTTTTGATTGTCAATTGACAATCCCACCTTCTCCGCTCAGTGTATCGTTAAAGCCGGATTTTTCCCTCGTACCCTTTTCCCCGGCATACGACACCGGCACAATGATCACCACCAGCGTGCCTGGATTTGGATTTCCGGGATATGCTTCGGATATGGTCACCGATGACTCCACATTGTACTTCCTGCCGATGATCTCAAGCCTGCGGCGGGTCATGGCCATACCCATGCGCAAATGGGACTCGCTGTTGGAGAGGTGACCCGAAGACCGTTTCATGCCAATGCCATTGTCCCTGACGGTGATTTGCAATAAATCCGGTTTAATAAGCCGAAACAGGATCTCGATCCGACCCAACTCCGTCAAAGAAGAAAGGCCGTGCCATACTGCATTTTCGACATACGGCTGTATGATCATCGAGGGGATCCGCATCAATGCTTCCTGAACAGTGTCTTCTTTCTGAATGAGATAGTCGAATTTGTTCCCCATCCGCAAACGTTCCAGGTCAAGGTAGTTCCTGAGCCTTTCCATCTCGTCAATCAACCTGACCATGGGTGAATTGATCGTTGTGATGTTCTGCCGGATCAGCCTGGCAAACTTTAATAAATACGTTCCGGCTTCTGCGGATTTGTTCTGCAGGAGAAAGTTCTGGATCGAACCCAGCACATTGAAGATAAAATGCGGATTCATGATCGATTGCAGTGCTTTCTGCTCCAGGATGACCATCTGATGATCCAGTTCCCTGCGGCGTATCTGGGCATTTTTTCTGATAATGATTCTAAGAGAGAGCAACCCCCCCAGCAGGATCATCACTGCCACAAGGAACAACGGATGACGCCAGAAGGTAGGCCTGACATGAAATGCAAATTCCACAGGCTCGCTCCAGTCAGAAGAAGTCTTACGTACTCTCATCCTGAACGTATAATCCCCCACGGGAAGATTCTGGTATAACAGATCCGTTCCCTGACCGGTTGACCATTGTTTGTCGGCTCCTTCAAGCATATACGAATAGATCGCCGGGCTGAAGGAGTAATTGATGCTGCCTAACTGGATCTGGACCCGGTTCCGGCCCCGTAAAACGATCCCGGTGTGATTCCGGGTGTAATCCCGGTCATTGATCTGGATCGACCGAAAATAGGGAACTGGCGACTGAGTCACAATATCGCGGATGCCGGGATAGGGAATGGCTGAAAGCCCGTCATCGCTGGCCACATAGAGCCTATCGTCATCGAAGAGGATATCATGAATGTTCCGGAATTGAAGATCGACAGGCTGGAATGGAACCGTGTCTGCCGATAGAATGTTCAGCGGATGTTCACAGATAAAGATATGCTGGTTGGTGGCCAGAAAAAGCATAGGTGCGTGGTATGCTATATTCCTGATCTGAAGGTCATCCCTGTAGTCGAATCCGGCTGTCAGATTGAACAATTTTTTATGACAGAGCAAAAACAGGCTGTCCCCCTCAATGTTGAGCAATTCGACTGAGTCATTCAAGATAAGATGATCTGTAATGATCTTGTTATCAAAGCGGGATAGCTCATCAAAGATGACCAGGCTGTCGTTTTGGTACAGATAATTTCTTTTGGCATTAATCAGTAACTCATTTTTCGTGTTGTACATGATATTGTAGATCCTTTCACCCAGATAGACCTGTTCGGCATGACGAAAAGGATCAGCAGGATCCAGTAAATAGAATACATAGGTAGAATTGGCACTGACTTTATCCTTTGATTGATTTGAAATCATTTTCTTCAGCGGCACAGGATAAAGGTCAGATTTGAGGAATCTGATTTTCCGTGCAGAATGATCCAGGCTGATTCCCTTGAGCGCATAGGGATAGGCATTTTCCTCGCTCACAATCAGCGTATTCCTTTTTGTATGCAACAGCTGATTGAATGAGCTTCTCATATTTTGAAAATCAGTTGTATATAGCTCATTGTCCCGCAGCAGAAAGACCGTTCGTCCGTTGGTACACCAAATCCCATTCTCCAGGTGGTCGTCCAGGGCCAGGATCCCAATGCCCTGGAACAGGCTGTTTTCGTAATGAGTATGCTGGTGGATATAGGGACTGATCTTATAAACACCTTCCTTCAGGGAAGAGACCCAGATGTTGTTCTCGTGGTCCTGTATCCCTGTCTGGCCTTCCCTGATATCAAAATGCCTGATGAGCTTGCCGTTCCTGAAACAAAGAACTCCCTTATCGTAGGTCGAAATCCATAAAATACCATCGGAGGCCTCCCAAATACTATTGATCAGGAATGATTTTGATATCAGGGGTGCTGATGTGGGATCGGGAATGAATCCATCAGTGTATTTTCTTATTACCCATGGACTTTCTTCGGTTTCAGTCTTTAATACTCTGGTAATCATCCATGTGTCTTTCTGGGAGACTTGATAAATACCCTTGTAAGTGAACGTATCGGAAACCAGGATGGGTTTATCGGCAAGATTTTTCAGTTGATACAGCCCGGCAATGGTCCAAAGATAAAATTCACCGGTATTGGATTTTTTCATGTACCGGATGACCATTCCTTCAGCGGGTATTTTCCCTGGCGATGCATGAACAGTAACGCTCGGGTAGGTATATTTAATTATTGTATTTTGGGAATCCAGGGAATAGATCTCCCGATAGAAATTGTAATAAAAGTAGATCGTTTTATTTTCATCCTCATAGAAGTCACGAAAAAAATCCTTGCTTTTCAGTGAATCAAGGAAAGGAGTATTTTTCTCGTTATGGATTGAGTCATGATATAAATAGTTCAGGGAGGCATTCAGGTTAAAGAACCAGATCCTGCCGCGGGAATCTTCTTTAATTTTAATCACGTTGTTACTGCTGAGGCCATTGCTTTTGGTGAAATAATCAAACCTCGATCCATCGTATCGGGCCACTCCGGCATCAGTGGCAAACCAGATGAAGTTACGGCTGTCCTGATAAACATGGTAAACAAAATTTGAAGGCAGGCCATCGTCGGTGGAATAGTGCCTGATGTAAGGACTCTGCGCGGTGGCCATAATACTGGATAGTACCAGGGATACTAATAAAATGGCAAATTCCTGTCGACTGATCGTACGGAAAGGATTCATTGTTTTCATAAAAGGAATTTGCAGCCGTAAAGATAATATTATTAACCCATTTGTAATTTCCCTCTAACAGGAATCCGTCATTCCCATACAGTTGCCATAACTGGATTCCGTGATCTTTCGGCACGATTTTTAGTCGAAAATCACTTCCTGTTTTTATTTTACGTTACTTTTACAGGGAATTATTCGTTCATCAATCCAAAAAGTCTTTTAATTGCAATAATTATGAAAACCAGTGTAAGACTGTGTATGTTGATATGCCTGCTTATGGCATCTTCTGTCATCAATGCCCAGATTGGCCTCGGGAAAAAGATTGCAGATAAGGTGAAGGACCGTACCGAGCAGAAGACGGACCAGGCCATCGATAAAGGACTCGATGCGATCGAGAAGGATATTGAGAATCCACAGGGTGATGAACAGCAAAAACAGCAACCCGCAACCACCACCGAAAAGGAAGAACAGCAAAAACCGACTGAACAGCCGGTTCAGCCCAAAACAGAACCTGCGAAAACAGAAACTGCACCCCAGGAGCAGACTGCCCTTCAAACTTATTCCAAATACGATTTTATACCAGGTGAAAAGGTCATCTTCTTTGATGACTTCAGCCAGGATGCCGTGGGGGATTTCCCGGTACAATGGAATACCAATGGTTCGGGCGAGGTGGTCAACAGCAACCTGTATCCCGGTAACTGGATGAAATTCTCCGGTCAGTTCTGTATCTGGACTGATGCCCTGCTGGACCTGCCCGACAATTTCACGATCGAGTTCGATATTATCCCCATCAGGAATGACAAGGGCAACATGGAGGGCTATATCATGCGCCTATTTCAGGCTAAAAATGTAAAAGCATGGGATGCAGGCTCAGCACCAGGTCAGGGAGGATTCAAATTTGTGGTCGAATATTTCGGCAGGCCATCCTATTCCACCTGGTTCCTTGATCATGAGTGCAGCTTATCCTCTCTCAGCGGGTATGTTGATAATGAAGCCTATAAGCAGGCTGTCGAAAAGAAATACCACATCGCCATCTGGGTCCAGAAAGCCAGGATCCGGCTCTATCAGAATGAGAACAAGATCATCGACCTACCAAGGGCTTTTCAGGCGGGTTGTATCAAACTGGACCGGCTGCGGTTCGAATACGGTGCAGCACTGGTCGGTAACGTACGCGTTGCTGTTGGCGCTCCTGACACACGGAACAAGCTTCTCACCGAAGGGAAATTAGTTACCTATGGCATCTATTTCGATGTGAACAAGGATATTGTGAAACCCGAATCCTACGGCACGCTGAAAGAGATTTCAACGGTACTGACGGAGAATCCCGACGTCCGCATCAAGATCATTGGCCATACCGACTCCGACGGTGCCGACGTTGCTAACCTTGACCTGTCGAAACGCCGCGCAGCATCGGTTAAGAATGAGCTCAGCAAGAACTACGGCATCGATGCCTCCCGCATGGAAACTGATGGCAAAGGGGAGGCGGAACCTGTTGCTCCCAATGATACTCCTGCCAATAAAGCACTCAATCGGCGGGTTGAGTTCCTTAAGCTATAAGGATTGTCAATTGTCAATTGTCGATTTTCAATGTTCGATGTTGAACGTTGAAAATTGAACATTGACAATCGACAATCTTACTGCTCCTTCACACACCGGACGCTGAAACCGTCAACTTTGTCGCACGGGAAACGACTCACGCGCGCGTCGTTGTAGTTCAGGTACCGGCTCCAGACACTTACCGTATCAGCCAGGGTTGATGACCAGAAGGTGCCCAGCAAGCTAAGTTCAGAAAAACCTCCGTCGTAGATGTTGCGGTAACCACCCGGTAGACCGGTGAATCCGCTCGCATTGGTGGCCCCGGTATTGGGCTGATCCCAGTGAATATAATCCGTTTCTTTCAGGTTGCCACCGGCATCCGAACCACACCAGCCCAACTTGTTCCATTCCGGATCTCCCACAGGGAACACACTGTCGACTGTCCCGGTGAGCGTCTTCCATTCGCTGTCGGTGGGAATGTGCCAGTTGGGAGGACAGATACCCTGTGCTCCATCCTGGGTGATATACTGCATGGCTTCCGGCCACTCGTACAATGCCCCGTAAACGATACACTTAGCCGGATCATTGTCATAGCAGTATTTTTCGATGGTATCATTGTCGGTCTGCTGGTATCCCTGGTCCGTGCTGTTGATCCTTATACCGATGTTGAGGTTTTCCGCCATCCAGCACTGTGTGCCGACAAGGACGGTAGCATAGGATTGACCATCCCTGGGGTCAGTCAGGGGATCGCCACAGTTGAAAACGAAACTGATCTGAACCGTATCCACCATGCTTCCGCAATCATTGCTGATGGTCCAGGTCAGAAAATAGGTGCTGTCGATCTGACCCTGGAATCCGCTGGTGGGATTCAGTGCATCCGTGATCGTTCCTCCGGTCCCGGTCACAATGTGCCATATCCCTGTTCCATATTCAGGGGTATTGCCGGCCAGGGTGGTTATAGTGCCCGGAATATCTATCTGATCAGGGCCTGCGCTGGCCTGCGTGGGTTGCGGGTAACAGCCCCGGATGCAGCGGACGGAATATCCCGAATGCTCGTACCCAAAGCTGTAACGCAATATGCTCCCGTGCAGGTAATCCATCAATCTCAGAACGGTGAAATCCAGATCCGTTCGGGTAGAGGTCCAGAAATAGGCAGATTGACCCAGTTCATCAAAGAGTCCGGTGATGTCGTTTCTCGTGCCACCAGGCAGGGCCGTAAAGCCGTACTTATTGGTTGCTCCCGTATTGGGTGAATTCCAGAGAGTGGCCGTCGTATCCTTCAGGTGGCCTCCTGCGTCCAGTCCCCTCCACCAATCTTGATCCCATACCGGATCTCCGAAGGGGTACTGGCTGTCGGCATGGGCTTCCAGTACCTTCCATTCCTGATCGCATGGGATGTGCCAGCCCTGGGGGCAAATACCCTGCGCCCCTGCGGTAGAATCATATTGCATGGCTTCATTCCACTGGTACAGTCCGCCATAAATGGTGCACTTCAACGTATCATTGTCAAAACAATATTTCTCCATCAGATCATTGTCGGTCTGAAGGGGCTCGCCTGAATTGCTGATGATCATGGTGCCCACATTCAGGTTTTCCTTGAGCCAGCACTGATCACCAATCTTGATCGTGTTGTAGGTTCGACCTGCGTATTGGATCGTTGGCATGCCCGGGCAGGGGAGGCCAACGATCTCTGCAAAACTGAGTTGAACCGTATCGGTTGAACTTCCACAGTCTGTACGGATCGTCCAGGTAAGGGTATATTCGGTGTCCTGTGTTCCGTGAAAGCCGCTCAAAGGATTCAGGGTATCTACCAGGATGCCGCCGGAACCGCTGATGATATGCCACACCCCGGTGCCGCAATCGGGAAGGTTTGCGGCCAGGGTAGTATAGTTATCCTGAAGGTTCAGCTGATCCGGTCCGGCGTTGGCCTGGGAAGGCTGGGGCTCGCAATCCCTGATGCAACGGACAGAGTAACCATTTGTTTTTTGTGAAAATGTAAGGGTCAGGTCATCGTTTGTATAGACCATATAACGGTCATACCCATTATTGTCATCAAAGGAGGAGGAAGACCAGAGGATACCGTACTTTCCGATGTCCGTAAAATTGCCGGTCGTATATAACCGGTAACCACCGGGAAGGCCTGTAAAACCACTTTCATTGGAAGCACCTGCGTTGGGTGCACTCCAGTGTGAAGTGCCCGTTTCTTTCATTTTTCCACCTGCCACACCCTGTCCCCCCAGGAAATCTGCCAGAACGGTAAATTCTTCATCGCCGGGAATATGCCAGCCTTCAGGGCAGATTCCCCCGGAACCCGGTAATGCCTGGTATTTCATTGCCTCAGGCCACTGGTACAGTCCGCCGTATAGTATGCACTGAGCCAGATCATTTCCAAAACAATACTTCTCAATGGTTCCATTGTTCGATTGTTCGATGGTTCCTGCTATCATGGTACCGATATTCAGGTTTTCCCTGAACCAGCATTGATCACCGACCAGAACGGTGTGATACAGTTGTCCACCGTACGAAACAGTGGGTGCTCCGGGGCATGGCATACCCGGAGTGGTCATGATCAGATTGGAAACCATGACAATGTCCAGGATGTTGATGATTCCGTCCACATTGACATCTGCAGCAACCATATCGAATGGATCGGGCTCATCCCCCATGATCAGGTTGACCATCGCAATGATGTCCAGGACATTGACCTGGCCATCTTCATTGGCATCCCCATAAAGGGTATAATCACATTCAGGAGGGCTGACGGCCGGTTCAGCCAGATTTTCATATCCGATACCAACTTCATGTGAAAAGGAATCAACCGCATTCAGGTGGGTGGCGTATAGGGTGGCTACTACTGTCGTCAAGGCAATGAGAAGCACTGATTTTTTCATGATGGCAATCATTTAATGAAACAATGCATAAAGATAGGGAATATCCCTGCATTGTGCAAACAAGAAAAGCATGCTGGTTGCCGGGGAGGCATGCAAAGCATAAGGGACAGCTACGAGTTGCGTGGTTCCCAGGATTGTATAATTGGTGCTCCCGGTCGGATCCTTTGAGAATGCTCATGCGCATGTGTGCCTGCTGATCGCGGATCAGCGCTCCGGAAGACTCCCGCAGCACGGCCTGCTAGTTGAAAGCCCGCGGTGCCTGGGCTGTGACAATGAAAGAAATGAGCGATAGTATGGTTAAAAGCAAATATCTTTTCCTGAATGATGTAATAAATGGGTCGGCAAAATTAAAAAAAACTAATTCAATTGACAGCAAATCAATGCCATTTGTTTACTTTTGCCCCGGCACCCTGCGGGTGTGATGATCATTCATCCTCTTGTTCACTTATTGCTGATTGTCCTAATCCGATGAAATTCTTCTGCATACAACCCAACCTTGGCTCCTGTGCAATGGTGTCGTCCATCAGGGTATGGTCAGAATTGGACAGGTAGTGTAAAATAAGTGAACACCTGTCGCCTGTATAACATCGTATAAATATTTATTAATTAGTTGATAATAATATGGTTAATTCACATGGCATGATTCATGGAGATTCCTTCGATTATCAAATTTTAACCTCACCTCGATGATTTCCCTGAAGAACATTCATAAGTCGTATGTTACGGGGACCAATTCGCTTCATGTGCTCAAGGGGATCGACCTGGAAGTGACCGAAGGAGAGCTGGTGGCCATCATGGGTTCATCAGGATCGGGCAAATCAACGTTGCTGAATATTATCGGTATGCTCGACACCTATGATGACGGGGAGTACAGGCTGGATGGCCGCTGGATCAGGAACATGAGCGAAAAGAAGGTGGCCCGCTTTCGCAACAGTCACATCGGATTTGTCTTTCAGTCCTTTAACCTGATTTCATTTAAGAACGCCATAGAGAATGTGGCTCTTCCGCTTTACTACCGGAACATCAGCCGGAAGAAACGGAATCTGGTGGCCATGGAGCTGCTGGAAAAAATGGGGCTGGCTGAATGGGCAGAACATATGCCCAATGAGCTTTCCGGCGGACAGCAGCAACGCATTGCCATTGCACGAGCCCTGGTGTCAAAACCGAAGGTGATCCTGGCCGACGAACCGACCGGAGCACTCGATTCACAAACGTCGTATGAGGTGATGGATCTTTTCAACGAGATCAACCAATCGGGCATCACGATCCTGATCGTCACTCATGAAAATGACATTGCCCACCGGACCGACAGGATCATCCGGCTTCACGACGGGATGATCGTGACCGATGAGATGAACGGCAGCCGTAAACCACAACCTGTATTGAAATCTGTAATACCCTGATCCATGTTTGATGTGGATAAATGGCAGGAGATCTTCAGCACGATCAGCAGGAACAAGCTTCGGACATTCCTGACGGCCTTTAGTGTTGCATGGGGAATCTTCATGCTGATCATCCTGCTGGGCTCCGGAAAGGGACTCGAGAACGGGATAAAAGAGCAGTTCAGGGATGATGCGACCAACAGCATCTGGGTAAACCAGGGAACCACCTCCATGGCCTATAAAGGGCTGAAGCCTGGCAGGAACATCCAGTTCACCAACGACGACCATTCCGTCATCCGGGATCTGCCCAATGTGGACCATGCTGCCGGACGGTTCAGTATTTGGGAAAATACCACGATCAGCTATAAAAATCGTTATGCAACCTATGACATCATTGCAACCCACCCCGACTATGCTTACCTGGAAAAACTGCAGGTCAAGTCGGGAAGATACCTGAATGAGCTGGACATCAAAGAATTCCGAAAATCCGTGGCCCTGGGCGAAGTGGTTGAAAGGGAACTGTTCAAGGGAGAACCGGCGGTGAATCAGTACATCATGGTAGCAGGCATCCCATTCAAAGTAGTGGGTATCTTTACCGATCCCGGCGGCGACCGTGACCTGAGCCGCGTTTACATTCCCATTTCCACCGCGCAGCGTGTCTTCAACAGGGGAAATAAGTTGAACCAGATCTCCCTGACCGTAGGCGATGTGACCATTGAGCAGAGCAAGCAAACCGTGGAATCCATCCGCAGGGAGCTGAGCAAGCGCCATACGATCCATCCGGAAGATAACCGGGCCCTGTTCATCTGGAACACCTTTGAAGAATACAAGAAATTTCTCAGCCTGTTCTCGAGCATACGGATCTTCATCTGGATCATCGGCATCGGTACCCTGATAGCCGGCATCGTTGGAGTGAGCAACATCATGATCGTGGTGGTGAATGAGCGTACGAAAGAAATTGGCATACGGAAGTCGCTGGGAGCCACTCCCGGATCGATCATCGGCCTGATCCTCCAGGAGTCGATCCTGATCACTGCTTTCGCAGGGTATCTGGGACTGATTGCAGGTGTGGGGCTGCTGGAACTCATATCTCCTTATTTTTCGGATGGTGAGAATTTTTTCAGGAATCCGGAAGTGGATCTCAGGGTAGCATTGATGGCCACCGGGATCCTGGTGCTGGCCGGTGCCATTGCCGGCCTGATTCCCGCGCGCAAGGCCGCGGCCATCCGACCCATTGAAGCCTTAAGGAATGAATAATCAACAGATTAATTATGTTTGACGCAGACCGCTGGAATGAGATCTTTTACACCCTGAGGAAGAACAAGCTCCGTACGTTTTTCACGGCATTCGGGGTCTTCTGGGGAATCTTCATGCTGGTCATCATGATGGGCAGCGGCAATGGATTGCGGAATGCCGTATTTTATGATTTCGGGAATATGGCCGCCAACAGTGTCTTTATGTGGACCCAGCGCACGACCATGCCTTATAAAGGATTTCAGCGAGGCCGTTATTTTAACTTCAGAAATAATGACACCCAGGCATTAAAAGAAAAGATCCCGGAAATCGACCTGATCGCACCCCGGATCCAGGCCTGGGGAGGGGGAGGAGCCAACAATGTTATCCGCAATGACCGAACCTCTTCATTCACCATTTTCGGTGACTATCCTGAAATACAGCTTATTGACCCCCTGAACATGATCGAGGGCCGGTTCATCAATAAGCTGGATATTGATCAGCGCCGAAAAGTGGCCGTGATCGGGGCCAAGGTAAAGAATGACATGTTCGAGACCTGGGAAGATCCTATCGGAGAGTATCTGAAGATCCAGGGAGTTTATTTCCAGGTAGTGGGCGTGTTTGAATCCAAAAAATCAGACCAGCAGGCAGAACGGGAAAACCAGGTGATCTTCCTACCCTTCACCTCCCTGCAGCAGACCTACAATTATGGGGATATCGTGGGGTGGTACGCCTTTACTTCCCATCCCGATGTTCCGGCCTCCGTGGTTGAAACCAAAGCCAAACGATTACTGGCTGAGCGGCATAGCATTCACCCGGAAGACCAGCGGGCTATCGGCTCCTTTAATCTGGAAAAAGAGTATAAAAAAATGACCGGACTGTTCACCGGTATCCGTATCCTGATCTGGATCGTGGGAGCGGGCACCCTGTTTGCCGGCGTGGTGGGGGTATCGAACATTATGCTCATTGTGGTCAGGGAGCGTACCAAGGAGATTGGCATTCAGCGCGCCATCGGCGCCACTCCCTGGAACATCATGAGCCAGGTGATCACCGAATCGGTGATCCTGACAACCGCAGCCGGATACATCGGCCTGGTGATCGGGGTGGGCATCATCGAGGGAGTGAATATAGCCCTGGCCAAAGCCGGGACCAGCAGCAATATGTTCAGGAATCCCGAGATTGACTTCCAGATGGCAATGGTGGCCCTGGCCATCCTGGTCATATCCGGTATGCTGGCCGGGATGATCCCGGCGCGGCGCGCAGTCAGTATTAAACCCATTGATGCGATTCGCTTTGAATGACATAATCCCTGTTATACCATGAAAAAAGTACTGAAAATTGCACTTCTTGTGATCGTTCTCTCCGTCTTCATCGGGACCATCTGGTTTCTGTATAATAAGTCGAAGGCGGAAACCGTGGTTTTTGAAACAGCCACACCCTTTGTGACCACCATCATCAAAAAGACCGTGGCCACGGGATCGGTAGTACCCCGGAAGGAGATCATCATCAAACCGAAAGTATCCGGTATCATCGATGAGATCTTTATTGAAGCCGGTGAATATGTCAGCACGGGCGATGTGATTGCCAGGATCCGGATCATACCCAATATGGTCAACCTGAACAGTGCTGAATCCAGGGTGACACGGGCGAAAATTGCGCTGGAGAATGCGAAGAGGAGCTATGACCGCCAGAAACAGCTTTTCGACCAGCAGGTCATCTCTAAAAATGAATATGAACCTTATGAGCTGGATTACCTCAATGCGATGGAGGAGGTTGAAAGCGCAGAAAATAACCTGCAGTTGATCCGGGATGGCCAGACGAGGGATTCCCATAAGGAAACCAACACGCTGGTACGGTCGACCATATCGGGCATGGTGCTCGATGTGCCGGTGGAAGTCGGCAGTTCGGTCATCGAGAGCAATACGTTCAATGATGGCACTGCAATCGCCACGGTGGCGGATATGGGAGAAATGATCTTCAAGGGGAATATTGACGAGACCGAAGTGGGCAAGATCAGCGAAGGGATGAAATTGATCCTTACCATCGGTGCCATTGACCAGCAGAGCTTCGATGCGGTGCTGGAGCACGTCTCCCCTAAAGGCGTCGAGGAGAATGGCGCCATTCAGTTCGAGATCCGCGCTGCAGTGAAACTCAGTGATTCGGCCTTTATACGGGCTGGATACAGTGCTAATGCCGATATCGTTCTCGACCGTAAGGACAGTGTCCTGGCCATTCAGGAAAGCCTTCTGCAGTTCGATAAGGACACGGCTTTTGTGGAGGTGGAAACCGGACCTCAGAAGTTTGAGCGTAGAAACGTCAGAACGGGCCTTTCCGACGGGATCAACATCGAGATCCTGGGGGGGCTTACCAAAGATGACAAGATCAAGATCGGCAACGGAACCCCAGCCAATTCACCCTCCTAAGGCAAAAGGGCGACGATGCGCAGCGGGGCGCCGCTGCCTCCTTTGATCTTCATGGGAAAAGCCATGATCCAGAATCCCTTTGGAGGAAGTTTTTCCAGGTTGGCCAAATTCTCATAGGCGGTCAATCCGGCAGCATAGAGCGTACGGTGAGTCATAAAATCCTGGGATTGTCCGTAATCGATGCTCGGTGTATCGAGGCCCACTGCCTTGATCTTCCTGTTAGTGACCAGCCATTGTGCCGCATCGGGATGCAGACCCGGGAAATGCAGATGTGCCACCCCTTCAGTCCCTGCCAGCAGGGTACCGGTATAGGTTTCCTTGTCGGGATAAAATTTTCCGAAGCCTGTCCTTAACAAAATGATCGCATCATCGGGTATCCTGCCGTGCTGCTTTTCCCAGTCCTGCAGGTCGGTGGCAGTGATCAGGTAATCGCTGTTTGATGCCACCTTCGTAGAGACATCGACCACGATTCCCTCCCCTGTAAGCTGTTCCACCGGTACCTTTTCGACACTATTGCCACCCTGCGCAAAATGGATGGGTGCATCGAAGTGTGTGCCTCCATGCTCCTCGGCACTGAATTTATAGGAGGAGTAGTAATAACCTTTATCATTGATCCCTGCAAAGACCGTATCATGGGAAAAAGGGATGTTGGTAGGCCAGTAGACCGAATGTTCATCAAATGACCAGGTGAGATCGAGCCACTGACCGTTCCTGAGGACATCCAGAGGATCGCGATGCTGGCTGCAACCTGTTGCAAGCAGGAAGAGTATCGAAATGACTGCAAGTCGGTTCATGGTATCATTATTTTTCTTTTCAAAATAACGGTAAATTTCATTAAGGTCGCATGAAAAATTTTATCATGCGTTGTAACTATTAGTAAAATCTCCCGTCATTTGTATTTATGAAGTCAGTGGTTATCATTGGTGCGGGGACGGCGGGGCTGACGGCGGCGGGATATCTTGCACGCAGCGGGTACCGCGTCACCGTGATGGAAAAAAATGCTTTCCCGGGAGGCCGCTGTGCTGCCTTTATCACGGAAGGGTATCGGTTCGACATCGGTGCAACATTGTTGATGATGCCGCAGGTGTATGAACGCACCTTTGCGGAACTGGGGAAACCCATTGCTGATGCACTTGAACTGCAGCGCCTTGAGATCCCTTACCGGCTTTATTTCCCGGATGGACAATCCCTTGACTTTTCGTCCGACCTGGCAAGGATGCAGTCGCAGCTTGAAAAAATGGAACCGGGAAGCTTTTTGCCTTTCCTGCGTTACATGGATAATAGCATATATGCATACCGGATGTCGATGAAACATATCATTGACCGAAACTATGACCATATTTTCCAGTTCATCAATCCCTCCAGTATGACCAGGCTCCTGCGGGTGAATGCTTTTGGGGATCATTACCGGCTTGCATCGAAATATTTTCGGAACGAAAACCTGCGCACTGCATTTACTTTTCAGAATATTTACGTGGGGCAGGATCCCTTCCATGCACCCGCCATTTTTTCCATGTTACCCTTTATGGAGCTGACCGACGGTGTATTTTTCCCGATCGGTGGGATGAACCGGATTGCTGAAGTGCTTGAGTCCATTGCATTGGAAAACGGAACGGAGATCCTTTATCGGACGGCGATAACAGGGATCTCTGTATCGGGCAGCAGGGTGAAAGGGGTTGTTACCGCCAGCGGTGATTTTTTCCCGGCGGACATCGTCCTAGCCAATGCGGATCTGCCGTATGTCTACCAGGAATTATTACCCCGGGGGAGGGCTCACCGGCGGATCAGCCGACTGGGTTACACCTGTTCAGCCCTGGTGATGCACTGGGGCATGGATACGGTCATACCCGGACTGGAGCAGCATAATATTTTCGTATCGGACCAT
>JAGONC010000053.1 GCA_017993235.1 Lentimicrobiaceae bacterium | reverse complement strand
CCAGATAAACGTTCCGCCGGGAGGTGCACAGCGAGTCGATCCTGATCAGGTTGAACTGCGGGTCAACCGCTGCCAGCTCTCTTTTGGCGCGGGTCCAGTATTGATCGAAATCGGGACGCGCATCCCGTGGGCTGACGATCTTTTCCGGCTCATAGCCAAACATAAAGGATGTTTTTTTAGTGGAAACATCTCCTGAAAGGGAGATGAGTGCCCTGTAGAAGCCAGGCTGTAACCCTGGTAATTCGAAACTGACCTTGACCGGCCGGTTGGGTTTTAAGATCAGGAACTGTTCCCTTGAGGCAATTTCTTCTCCAAAATCAGAGACCAGCTGGAGCTCAATTTTGCCTTCGAAAGTACGGTGAAAGCTATTTTTAAGAGAGACGGGCAGGGTAATATCCGGCGATCCTTTCAGGATGCGGTCGGGTTCCTTGAAAGCCGGTTCAATGACGATATGATCAGCCGGGCCATGAACTGTTAGCAGGATCGGCTCACCATAGATACCTCCGTCACCGTTAAGGTCGAAGACCCTGATAGCCAGTGTGTTGGGTTGATCCCACAGGATCTTGCCGGTGGGAATGGTGTAGTTTCGGATGACATCCCATTTCGTTATATAATTCGGAGGAAGTTCACCGGACGTTGCCAGAAGTTCACCGTTCAGGTACGTGAAATCCACATCGTCAATCTTCCCCAGTTGCAGCAACATTCCGCCATATTCTTCGGCATCGCTTTTCAGTTCGGCCGGAACGGTGAACGTTACCCTGTACCAGGCAAAGCCGTCGTATCCCGGGTATCCCTGTCTTTCCCACACCTCTCCGGGTGTGATGTCATTCCATCCCGAATCATCATAGGATGGCGAGGCCCATTCCGGATGATCGCCTTTTTGAAATTTCCACTGTGCGGGTAAAAGATCCTGGGCAAGACCATGGAGGCCCAGACCTGCAAGGAGCAGTACAAACAGCAATTTTTTCATTATAGGTTCTTTTATTGTTATCATTTAACATTACCTTGCTGAAAGATCTACAATACACTCATTACCATCATAGCTGACCTCTCCGGTGTTTAGCATAATCCGCGCCTGAAGGTTGGCTGTTTGAAGGACGACCGCATCGTTTTCTTCTATGATTTTCAATTCAGTGTTGGACGGGAGTGTATCGGGAACGATCAGTCCGTCGGTGATCTTTTCATAGGGAGCATGTGAACATGAAACCATGACAAGGAGGACAATCAACAGAGCCAAACTATTGACAAAGTTAAAAATTTTATACATATTATTGAATTACAAGTTTCTTGACCAACACGCAGTTTTCCCCTGTCAGGATACACTGATACAGGCCGGGTGCCAGTCTGACTTGGAATTCCCGGTTAAGGGATTCTCCCTTTTTGCAAAAATAAGCATATACCTGTCGTCCGCCCATATCCAGGAGGGTTAATTTATTGATTTCCTGGGGGACGTTACTGATCCTGAACCTGTCACCGGTCAGCGTATAGGTCGGGGCTCATCCCTGATATCAGGAAGTGCCCCAGGTCAATACCTGATAAGGTTAGCACACTTTTATCAATAAATCCAGTACCAGGCCATTAAAATTTCAAGTCAGGCGGTAGCCGGTTCATAACGGTATATTGATGACGTACAGGCCGGATCGCAGAACCAACGGCAATTAGGTGATAAACTTGGATACTATTGAGTATTGAGTCATATTTTTTTAAAACTTTGCAGCGTTATTGATCAATGATTGTCGGATTCAAAATGCGTAAAAATGAGTGATATGATCGCGATGCGTCCCCTCGGCAGGACCGGGAGGCAGGTGACTCCCATCGGATTGGGTACCTGGCAGTTCAGCAAACAGCAAAACCTTGCAGGGAAATTCTGGCCTACGCTTGAGGAGGATCTTATACGGCGGATTGTATCGGTATCGCTGGAAGGAGGGATCAACTGGTTCGATACAGCGGAAGCCTATGGTGGCGGTGAATCGGAAATGTCACTGTCAAGGGCGCTGGAAGCAGCGGGGAAAAAGCCGGGAGAGGTGTTCATTGTTACCAAATGGTGGCCCATGTTCCGCTCCGCATCCAACATCCCTAAAAGTATTGGCAGGCGTATCAGCGCCCTTGCCCCCTATCCCATTGATCTGTACCAGGTTCACCAGCCGTGGAGTTTTTCCAGTGAGACAAGGGAAATGAAGGCCATGGCTGCCTTATGTGAGCAGAAGCTCATTCAGCATATCGGGGTGAGCAATTTCAATGCACGGAAGATGAAAAATGCCCATGAAGCACTCGCAAAAATGGGAATTCCGCTGGCATCCAATCAGGTGGTTTATAACCTGATGAACCGCAGGATCGAATCCAATGGCGTACTGGATCTGGCCAGAAAGCTTGGCATTACGATCATTGCCTATTCCCCTCTGGCCCAGGGACTGGTCACCGGTAAGTTCCATGATCATCCCGAACTGCTGAAGAATATCGGAATGAGAAAATTTACGCCGCTATTCCAGCGCTCCAACCTTGAAAAAAGCCGCCCCCTGATCATCCTGGTGAAACAGCTCGCCCAGAAATACAATGTCACTCCCTCACAGATAGCCCTGAACTGGCTGATCCATTTTCATGGAAATACGGTGGTCGCTATTCCGGGTGCAACCAAAGAAATCCATGCAAGGGAAAATATCGGGGCGATGTCGTTCAGGCTTTCCGATGAGGATATGGCACGGCTGGACAGGGAAAGTGCCCTATTTAAATAATCCTCTTTTTATTCGGTAACCTCGATGTCCAGGATAGCCTTAACCACTCCTTCGCCGTTCCGATCCGTAAATGTCGATGTCCACTGGTATGTTTTTCCCGTAACCATGGGCTCTCCAACTGTCAGTAGGGAGCGCAGCATACTCACCTCGGTTTCTGTCAGTGTGTTGGTGTAATTCAGAAGATAATTTCCATCCGGATCGGTCACCGTAGTTTCAAATCCGATCGTATAGATGCCATCCTTCATCTGGAATCCGGTCACATTCTCCAGGATCAACACCACTTCTTTGCCGAGGGGGATTTGGTTGGATGAATGTTTTGACTCATCGATCGTCAAATAGCAATCTTCTACGCTGAGACCCGAATAGGTCATTTTAAGGCCCGTCATGAAATCGGTCTTAAAACCCCGTGAACAGGAGGTCAGAAACAGCGAGAAAATCATGAGACCGAAAACAATTCCGGCAAGTCTGTTCAATGTTCTCATGGTATCTGCGTATTAAAGGGATCGTGGTGTTTCCTGTACGCGAAGATATGAAGTATTCTGGCAAAATCGTCACTGATAGGAAGGATGGCGGACATGTATATGAGAAGGGCCGCACATTGATTGTGAAAAAATTAACAATGGGTTGTTCATAAGATTTATTATTTCGGAGTAAATATGAAGGGCCAATACATATCTTTATCCGACTCTTTTTTATACTTTAAGAGGGGGTTACTACTTCTTCGGGAGTGTGTTATGGGTGTAACACATTCCCTTTTTTTTTTGACAGTAGACTGCAGGGGGGCATGAGGAAGTAAGAATATGGATTTCAGCGACAAAGAGGAATAAAAAATCGCGTTGTACTGTACACATTTCTTTAAGTTGCCCTAACTTTGTATGTAAATTCCAAAATCCAAGATCATGAAAAAGCTATTCAAACCCCTGGCCTGTATTTGTTCCATTATTGCTATCATCCTGATGTTGATCGGATTGATCCTGTCATTCACCAGTGGGCATCTGTTAAATGTAAGTGCCTACACCTGGTATTTTTCAGCAATCAATTTTATTTTGTTGGCCATTCTTTTTCATCTGGCAGGTACTCCTGCAAAGACCGAATAATCCTCTGACCACAGATAACAGGAAATCATTGAAGGATAAGGGCTGGAATCATGGATTGTTCAATCTCCGGTGATTCCGCAACAGTTGTAAGGATGTCCTGCCCCCGAGACATCATGAATACAGGTGCCTTCGGATATTGCGTTTGGGCGTTTTTGTGAATTCTTCTGATTGGATTTCAAACCGTGTGATGTGCATGTAGGAAGGCACAGCATCATTGATCTCTTTTATGTATTGCCTGTACAGGTCCTGCAGGGCCTGGCCCGACAGATTACTGGCTGCTGCCGCGTCAGCATCGGGATAGATCAGTGCAACCAGCTTGCTGTCGCGTTCCACCACCAATGATTCCCCCACTGCATATTTATTATCCAGACGTGCTTCCAGTTCTTCCGGATAGATGTTTTTTCCTCCTGATCCGGGGATCATATTATCACTACGGCCTTTGATGAAGAGGAATCCGTCCTGGTCCATCAGGCCCAGGTCACCCGAATGCAGCCAGCCTTCAGCATCCAGTATCTTTGCTGTGGCAGTTTCATTTTTATAATAGCCGCGCATGACATTTTCGCCGCGGATAAGGATCTCCCCAACCGTGCAGGCCTGACTTCCTGAAATGCTTTGATGACTACCTGGGGTGAAGGGGTTTTGGTCAGGATCGTAATGTGACATCCAATGCTGAAAGGAAAAAGGAACTCAAAAGCACATCCATAGGTATGGGCAAGTGGCAGGAAGGAGACAATGGCATCATACGCAGACCGACCGGAAAATGCAGGACGGAGAACTGCTGTTGATGGATAACGGAGCCGGGTACGGTCATTGCGGAGAATGACAATTACGTTCTGTCGGGAAACATCCTGAAGGAAATTGGGGAGATCCAACGGCTGATGGTCCGTTAAATTCCAAATCCAGGGTACAGGATCCAAATAAATCCCGGGGTCCAAATTTCAGGTTTATAATATGGTTTTTCATTGTTTTCAATTCCTCAACCACAGAAAGTGTTGCTGAAAGTCTTCAAATCATTATATTTACCCCCTGAAGTCATAACCGCTGTCCTGTAAGCCCTGACCGATGAAAGAACACAGAAAGCTTGCCGCTATCATGTTCACCGATATTGTCGGTTATTCAGCCATGATGTCGAAGGATGAAAAAAAAGCGATGAAGATCCTTGCAAAGAACAGGGACCTTCAAAAGGCTGCACTCCGCAGGTTCAACGGAGAATTTATCAAGGAGATCGGTGACGGGGTCCTGTCTATTTTTCAAAGTTCCTGGGATGCAGTCCGCTGTGCGATTGAACTGCAAAATAAATTGAATGGGAGCCTTGATTTTCAGCTTCGCATCGGGATTCATATCGGGGATATTGTTACTTCAGAAAAGGATGTCTTTGGCGATGGTGTGAACATTGCATCCCATATACAGACCATTTGTGAACCAGGCGGTATCTTAATATCAGAAAAAGTTTATGATGATATCAAGAACAAAACGGGGATAATTACACACTGCCTTGGAGAAAAATCTCTGAAAAACATTAAAGATCAGGTAAAGATCTATTTACTTTCGCCTGAATGTTTTCAATATGTCATAGAACAGGATCAGGAGGGCCACGATATAAAGCCTGGATCGGGGAAGGGATGGACGAAAACCACCTGGAGAGCATTTATCCGCAGACTCGCCCTTGCCGTTGTCGCAACAATACTTACAGCTGTCATTACTAGCGGATTATACTTTCTGGTGATCAAGAAGAAAGAAACTCCGAATACCCCCTTACGAGATACAGAATTAGCAATCCAGGATGGTCATCGGGTCTGGACAAATTCGATTGCCGTACTTCCTTTCATTGATCTGAGCCCTGATAGGGATCAGGAATATTTCTGCGACGGTATGGCAGAGGAGTTGATCAGCGTCCTGACACAGATTCCCGAATTAAAAGTCGTAGCCCGGACATCAGCATTTTCATTCAAAGGGAAAGGATTGGATGTCAGGGATATTGGGAAAGAGTTGAAAGTGAACACGATTCTTGAGGGGAGTGTACGAAAATCCGGCAATCAGCTGCGGATCAATGCTCAGATCATCGATGTGAAGAATGGATACCATCTCTGGTCGCAGACGTTCGACCGGGAATTGAAAGAGGTTTTTGCGATTCAGGATGAGATTGCTTCAGCGATTGCCGATGCACTCAAAACCAGGCTCCTGACGGAAGACAACCGGCAAACGAAGAAAAAACAGCCCAATAATACTGAAGCCTATGATTTCTATCTCAAAGGCCGGTTCTTTTGTAATACCAGGAGTGAGGAAGGCATGCAGAGAAGTATTGCCTATTTTGAACAGGCCATCACTGCTGACCCGGATTATGCACTGGCGCATGCAGGATTGGCTGACGCACTTTTATTACAGACATGGTGGGGATGGAACAAGAGTCCGGTCGGATATGAGAAAGCGAAAGAATCAGCTCTCCGGGCATTGGAGCTGGATGGGAGCCTGGCAGAAGCCTGTGCAACACTGGGTTCCATTTTATGCTATTATGACTGGAAATGGGAAGAATCACGGAAAATGTTGAAGCAGGCTATTCAACTAAATCCCAATTATGCTACGGCTCATCAGTATTATGCAGAGCTGCTGGATTTACTGGATGAAAATAACGCAGCCAGGGCAGAGATAAACCTTGCCATTGAACTCGATCCGGTGTTTTTCATGAACCAGAGCATAAGTTGCATTTATTATATCAAAGAAGGCAGATACAATGAAGCACGGGAAGCCAATATCAGGGCGCAGGAGTTAAATCCGGATTACCTTTATACCTATTTGCAATTTTTTACTATTGATTTCTACCTGGGTAATGATACAAGGGCGATGGAAGCCCTTCATACCTTTATGGCTGGAAATCCCATAACGATTCCTTACATGGATACTATTGGGGAAGTTTACCGGAACTCCGGTATGGATGGCCTTTGGAATTTACTGGCTGAAATCTGGCAAAAAGATCCTTCCGCCCCGCTGTCAGATATTGCATGGTGTTATTCCATGCTGAAAGACAAGGAACAAGCTCTGATCTGGATGGAAAAATCAGTAAATGGCCGCTCTTCGGCCATTCCGCGGATCATGAGCTATCCTGAATATGATTTTCTTCATCCGGATCGCCGGTTTCGTGCCATGGTCGTGCAAATGGGCCTTCATCCGTACTATCAACAGGCATCCGATTAAGTAAGAAAGCATTACTCCTTTCCGGTTCGGGTTCCATTGGCAGCTTCGATACCAGGCAGGAAGAACTTCTTCTTATTAAAAGAAATCATGCAGACGCACGAAGAAAAGGTCAGCCGGATCATACAGCAGTTGCAGAACCGTAACAGCACCAAACCTGTTTCGTTCAGGAAAAAGGCGGTTTCGCATGAAGTGCCAAGGCTCAACGACAGGAGGCATTCCGATGAGAAGATCGACCTCAGCGCCCTGGATGAGATACTGCATATTGATAAAGAAAAGAGGATCTGCATAGCCGAACCCGGGGTCACATTTGCCGATCTTGTTAATGCAACACTGAAATACGGCCTGACCCCTGTGATTGTGCCGGAACTGAAGACCATTACAATTGGGGGAGCAGTGGCCGGTTGCTCACTGGAATCCATGTCGTTCAAATATGGCGGATTCCACGACACCTGCCTTGAATACGAAGTCATCACCGCAAAAGGGGAAGTGCTGATCTGTACCCCCGACAATGAGAACAGCCTTTTGTTCCAGATGGTGCACGGCACTTTCGGTACCCTGGGGATCATCTCCAGACTGAAGCTCAGGCTGATTCCGGCCAGACCCTTTGTGAAGGTGACCTATAACAAATTTCACAGCCTGGAAGACTATACGTTGGCCATATGGCAACATTATAAGGACCAGGATGTTGATTTCATGGATGGCATCATTCACTCCCCGGAGTTATCTGTCCTTAGCGTGGCGGATTTTGTTGATGAAGCCCCGTATACCCACCGGTACGATTGGATGAGAATTTACTACAGGAGCACGGGAAAACGAAAGGAAGATTATCTAAAAACATCGGATTATTTCTTCAGGTACGACAAAGGGGTTACCAACGTAACTCCGGGGTCATTACCGGCCAGGCTCATATTCGGCAAATTCATGAATTCGACGAGGACGCTGAAACTGGTCCATACTTTTCGCCGGTTCATCCCGCCGGATAAAATTCCCCTGACCGTGGATGTCTTCATCCCCTTTTCGAAAGTTGGCCTTTTTATGGAGTGGTATCGCAAAGAAATGAACCATTTCCCGTTATGGTGCGTGCCCTACAGGCTTGCCAGGAAGTATGAATGGCTTGCCGATGATTTTCGGCAAGGGATAAGCGATGAACTTTTCCTGGACCTGGCTATTTATGGCATGAAAAAGAAGGGCGATAAGAACCTGTACAGGGTCCTGGAAGAGCAATTAATGGATATAGGTGGCATAAAGACCCTCATCTCGGGTAATTATTACACAGCGTCAGAATTCTGGAAAATCTGGGATAAGGATAATTACGACCGGATCAAGAGGCAAACCGACCCGGAAAATATTTTTCGTGATCTGTACACCAAGACCTGCAGGGCTGCGATGGGTGAACTTTCGTAAAATCCCAAATCCCATCCACTAAATTTCAGACAAATCCCAGGATGCAATCAATCTTTTTTTCTATCTTTACTGCGGCACGACAATTCATTACCAAAATGGATCCCGTCATCCACAGGGGAAGACGAAAACCGTTATCAGAGTAGTCAATTCATCAATACCATTTTCTTTATGATCGCTTTATTATTCATTTCATTGCTTGCCATCCTGGCAGGAACCCTGTTGCTTGCGAA
The DNA here is from genome assembly GCA_017993235.1 of Lentimicrobiaceae bacterium. Taxonomy (GTDB): domain Bacteria; phylum Bacteroidota; class Bacteroidia; order Bacteroidales; family JAGONC01; genus JAGONC01. Next base: position 2,466 of record JAGONC010000053.1, on the reverse strand, counting down.
AAATAAAAAAGAACAGCTGGGCAAGATCTTTTGCTGGATCTCCTGGTTCTTTATTGCCGTGGGTTGTCTCCTGTTCATTGCTTCCATCGTGGGCGGTATCTGCGACCTGACGCATGGGAGGAAACCTGGCCAGCCATGCTGCCCGCAGGAGCTAATGATGAAAGACTGCAAACAGGGAATGCCCGCAGGTACCTGCAGCCCGTATGGGGCCGGGGCATGCCCCCATATGGATAAATGCATGCCAAAGGGCGGCTGTATGTCACATGGCGGCGATATGCCAAAAGAATGTTGCATGAAACACGACAGCACCATGAAAAAGTGTACCATGCATCACCCGGGCGACACCACAGGAATACCCTGCCCAGGGAAAAAGGAAGATAAAGAAACGGAATGACAATATTTTAATAAGCCCGCGATCCTGAACCGCACCTATAAGCCAGGTACAAAACGCACCTGGTCTACATCCGGTATAGGATTCTTCAACGATTTCCACGACCTGCATCCCACCCACACACCCAGCACCGAGGATATACGGTTTGGATCCGTGACCCTTACGTTGACAACAAAAAGCAAAGGAAAATACCCCCGGCTGTTTCGGATATGGTGCAGAATATCAACTGAAAAATCAAAGAGCAAATTTCAAAAAGCAAAAGTTGTTCTTACCCGGTCAGAAACACTTTTGATCTTTGATTTTTCCTCTTTGCTCTTTGATCTTAATAGAAAAGAGAATTCAGTCTCACCGGATCTTCTCTTTTAGTGCCAGTGCATCTTCATAGGGCTGATAACCGGTATCGGCATTCTTCCAGATTTCCAGCGTTCTGCCAAGATGTTCCCCGGCTTTCTGACGATCACCCATTTCAAGGTACAGCAGGGCCGCTTCATAATTGGATTTGGGATCCCAGGGATTGTACTTCAGGGCCGTTTCAAGGCTCTTTTTCGCCTTTTTGAGGTCGCCGAGCTCACGCTGGCAGGTTGAGATCCATCGTTGAGGATCCCAGTCGGATGGATTCATCTCATGATACTTTGTGTAGTATTCCAGGGCAGAGGAATAATTTTTACGTAACTCGGCAATTCTCCCCTGTGCACGGTATATCTCATCCATTGCGACCTGTATACTGAAATCATCGAGGGCCTGCAGCGCATCCGGGAGGTATTTTTCAGCTTCATCCGCATTTCCCAGTTCAATATAATAAAACATATAACCAAACGCTGTCACTTTCCTGAAATGGGATCCGAGTTGTTCTTCACTTTGTTTTAACAATCGGTACCCCTCTTCAGGTTTTCCGCACTGAACATAATATTCTGCCACATCGTCCGATTTCTGAGCAATCTCAAGGGGGGAACCGTACATTGAATATCTGTTGATCCCTTTATTGAAAAATTCAATGGCTCGTCTTACCTGGCCTGTATAATGGTAATATTCCTGCATGCGAAAATATACCGATGCGCTGTCCTGAGCTGATCTCGATGCCTCAAGGGCTTTGATGTAATTGTCTTCAGCTTTTTCCATATTCCCCTGAAGGACCTGAACCCCTGCAAGGATAAGGATTACGGCAACGTTCCCAGGAGCTATTATCTGTGCATTTTCCAGGCTTTTACCTGCTTTCTCAAAATCGTTCATGAAAATGTACAATACTCCCAGATCATAATAAGGCCCATATTCACCGGGAGCTGCTTTTGAATAAAGGGTGTAGTAATATTCAGCCGAATCCAGATTGCCCATTTGGATACTCATATCCCCAAGCTGTTCAAGGGTGCTGGTCCGGCCCGGATCCAGCGCCAGGATTGTCTTATATTCCCGTATACAGCTCCCAAATTCATTTCGTTGATAATATAAATCGGCAAGCTGTTGATGTGCTTCAATATCATCCGGAAACAATGTGGTCCGCTGGATGCAGACATTTAAGACCTTTTCCGGTTCGCCATTTAATAAATAATAATAGTACATGATGTAATACCGGTCTCTTTCTGGCATCCTATCCAGTCTTTCCATCAGGAACTGAACAGTTTCCTTTGCTTTTTCACCCTGATTGTTCTCCAGATACTGCCAAAAATTCCATAAATAGGCACCATCAAAATCAGGATCTTCATCAATGGCTCTGTTCATCAGCTGAATGCTCCGGTCCCATCCATGATTGAAGTTTAGGGCAAGGATAGCATTCGTGGAATACTTCAAGGCCTCCATCGATGAGGTGTAGATTTCACTTACGGGCATATCAACCGTTGCTTCGATGTGACTTTCAGGAATTCCAAGATCCTTTTTGAACTGTAAGGTAATATCATCAACGATTCGGAATACATCTTCGCCCGTGAACTGATTTTCAGCGATTAGTTTACCTGTTTGCGTCCTGTACAGTTTGGTTGTTGCGATGTACCTGCCATCTGAGCGGGTGAAGGTACCTGTCAGGAAATGGTTATAGTGAATGCCTGTGGCAAGCTCTTTCTGGAGTACCAGGTCGGATGTGA
>JAGONC010000023.1 GCA_017993235.1 Lentimicrobiaceae bacterium | reverse complement strand
GTACTGGGACGTAATGAGGATGTTCTGGCAAAAGTGCAGGCGGATCCCGGGATCGAACTGATAAGGGGAAAGGTTGCAGCCGTTGAGCGACATAAGGAATCCCTGATCGTCGGGGCTGAAGACCTGCTGGAAAATAAAAAGATAGAGACCCGTGTGGATCTGCTGGTGCTGGCTACCGGGATGGTCCCCGAGCAAAACGGACTGGAACAGGTCATAACCCAGGCAGACGGATTTGTTGACACCAGGTTCCTGCCCGAGGGTTTCTTTGCTGTCGGCAGTGCAGTGCACCCGTCAGATGTGTCCACTTCGGTGAAGGAAGCAACGGCAGCAGTGCTGAAGTGTATGCAGGTTCTCAGGAGGGCAGGCTGTCATTAAGCGGGAAGCAGGAGGTCCTTCGTCGCTTCGCTCCTCGGGACGGGCAGGTTTGGAATTTGTTTGTGATTGGGATCATGTAATTTGGAATTTTAAGGATTTTGAATAATACCTTAGGAATCTATATCTGTACCGGCTGCGGCATTTACGACTCCGTAAACGCAGAAGCGTTGCTAGAGCATATTTCCTCCGCATTTCCCGCGGCTACGTGCAGATTACATCCCTCTCTTTGCAGCGACAACGGAATTCACCAAATCCAGGAAGATATCCGGTCATGCCCCCTGGAAAAGGTCGTGATCGGAGCTTGCACTCCGCGAATCCATAGCGAACGTTTCACCTTTGATCAGCATCTGCTGGTTGAACGTGTCAACCTCCGCGAACAGGTCGCATGGTGCCAGCCAGGTGGAACAGACAATACAGCAATGCTGGCAGAAGATATGCTGAAGATGGGGATCGCCAGGATCCTTAACATCAAGACACCTGTACCCTGGATACCTGAAAAGGTGCATGATAGGATCCTGGTCGTCGGCGGTGGAATCACCGGGATCACAGCGGCACTGGAAGGAGCCGGGGCCGGCTATCCTATCGTGCTGGTTGAAAAAGAGCCAGCTCCGGGTGGATGGATGAATCATCTCTATAAACAGCTACCGTTCAACGAACCTTTCCAATCACCCATTCCACCTGTAATCCAGGAAAAGATTGATGCACTTGCAGCCGAATCACGAATCACCGTGTTGACCTCTTCTTTCATTGAACGTGTGGAAGGCCATCCGGGTGATTTTGAGGTGACCATCCGTCAGAACGGATCTGTCTCAACCATCCGTGCAGGTGCAATCATCCTGGCGACCGGGTGGAAGCCCTATGATCCCGGAAACCTGAAACACCTCGGGTACGGCCGGTTCAAGGGTGTCATCACCCAGCTGGATCTGGAAAAATGTGCAGGTCAGGATCAATGGGACCAGCTCCTGCCGAAAAGACCGGAAAATGGAGTGCTCTTCATCCAGTGCGCCGGGTCCCGCGATCCCGGTCATCTGCCCTACTGTTCCAGTTACTGTTGTGCCACAACACTGAAACAGACCACGTATCTGCGGGAGAAATACCCGGACCTGCCTGTTTATGTCATCTATAAAGATCTGCGCACACCCGGCCACCTCGAACAGTTTTATCAGTATGTACAGCACGATGACCTGCTGTTCCTGACCAAAGGGGAAGTGACCGGCATAACGGAAAAAGATGGACTGATTACCGTTAAGGCAGAAAATACCCTCTTTGAAGAAATCATAACGATGGATGTCGACCTGGTGGTACTGGCCACAGGGATGGTTCCGTCCGACAGTACGGAACTGAATCTGACCTACCGGCAGGGTAAAGGATTGCCAGAGCTGAAATACGGATTTCCCGACTCTCATTTCATCTGTTTCCCGTATGAGACCCGCCGTACCGGGATCTATGCCGCCGGTGCGTGCCGCGCTCCGATGGACAGTGCTTCCTGCATGGAAGACGCAGCAGGAGCCATGCTCAAAGCCATCCAGTGCATCGGGGCAACCCGCAGGGGCGAAGCAGTACACCCCCGATCGGGTGATTGCACCTTCCCGGAACTTTACATGCCCAGGTGTACCGATTGCAAGCGGTGCACGGAAGAGTGTCCCTTCGGCGCCTACGATGAGACAACCAAAGGCACCCCCCTTCCTCATCCAACACGCTGCCGGCGATGCGGGATCTGCCTGGGAGCATGCCCCGAACGGATCATCAACTTCAGCGATCTGAGCATTGAAAGCGTTTCAGCCATGATCAAGTCCGTTCATATCCCGGATGAGTTTGAAGAGAAACCGCGAATCCTCGCCTTTGTATGTGAGAACGATGCCTACCCGGCGTTCGACAGGACAGGACAAAAACGTCTTCACTATGATCCCTCATTACGCATAATCCCCGTAAGATGCATTGGTTCGGTGAATAAAATCTGGATCACGGATGCATTGTCAGCAGGATTCGACGGCATCATGCTTTTGGGATGCAAATCTGGGGAAAACTACCAGTGCCACTTCATTCAGGGCAGCGAACTGACGCAAAAAAGGACAGAGAATTTCCAGGAGGCGCTGCGAACGATGATGCTGGAGCCGGAACGCATTCGTATGGAATTTATCGAAATCACGGATTATGAAAAAATTCCGGCTCTCATCAGGGAATACATGAAAATCCTTGAACGCATCGGTCCTAATCCTTTTAAGGGTATCTGATGGAGCAGGTAATCCATATAAAAGCAGATCACCGGTTCATCCGGCAGGTTCATTCGCTCAGCGGGGCTTCCCTGAAAGAGTGCATGCAATGTGGCGCCTGCTCGGTGGTATGCAAATTATCACCGGAAGATGATCCATTTCCCCGAAAAGAAATGCTGTGGACATCCTGGGGTATGAAAGAAAAGCTGGTTGGGGATCCGGACCTCTGGCTCTGTCATCAGTGTGGTGACTGTTCTTCCACCTGTCCCCGGGGCGTCCAGCCCGCATCGGTCATGTCAGCCCTGCGTCAGCTCAATTACCTGGAATATGCCACTCCGCGGTTTCTCGCCCTGTGGCTCAGTAAGCCGGCTTATCTGCCCCTGGTCGTCGCCATACCTGCACTGACCATCCTGCTCATTCTGTGGATGGCAGGAACACTCGATGTACCGGACGGACCTGTGAACTACGCAAAACTTTTCCCCCACCCGCTCCTGAACTGTACTTTCCTTACACTCGTTGTCCTTGTCCTCATCGCTTACTGGCAAGGATTCCGCCGTTTCATCCGGGATATTCGTAAAAATCAAAGAGTAAAAATCAAAAATCAACATGGGATCCGGTTATTTTATCCATTGAGGGAAATCCTATTACATACGCAATTTCGGAAATGCCAGACCAATAAATCCAGGTCAACGGCCCACATGCTGGTATTCTCCGGATTTCTCATCCTGCTGTTGGTAACACTGGTAGCTATCGTGAATGTGATCTTCTTTAAATACCCGATGGGCCTCTGGCATCCGGCAAAGATCGCCGGGAATCTGGGCGGACTGGCCCTGATGTCCGGAACGATAATGATGATCTGGTACCGGCTGTTCAGAAAAGACACCATCGGTCCCGGCACCTATGCTGACTGGTTCTTTCTCATCTCCCTGTTTCTTCTGGCACTTTCGGGAATACTGACCGAATGGGCCCGCTTCGGGGACTGGTCTGCTGCTTATGTGATCTATTTCTTCCACCTGGTACTGGTCTGGATGGTGATCATTTATGCACCATATAGTAAGTTCGGGCATCTTGTTTACCGTGTTGCTGTAATGTTCCTTATTCAGGGGAAGCAGGAGGCGGGAGGCGGTTGACAATTGTCAATTGTCAATTGTCAATTGTCAATTAAACCGAAAATCGACAATAGACAATCGACAATTTCTTCGTATCTTTCACCAACGAATTTACGATTCTGAAGATGCGCAGGCTGGCTGCCATTATGTTCACCGACATAGTAGGGTATTCCGCCCTGATGTCGAAGGACGAAAAGATCGCCCTGCAGATCCTTGATAAAAACAGGGAGATGCAAAATGAAGTACTCAAACGATTTCATGGCGAATTTATCAAAGAGATCGGCGATGGAACTCTTTCCATTTTCCAGAGTTCCTGGGATGCGGTGAGCTGTGCCATGGAACTCCAGCATATGCTGGGCAATTCAGCCTATTACCAGCTGCGCATCGGGATCCATATCGGGGATATCGTCGTGGCAGACAGGGACGTCTTCGGAGACGGTGTGAACATTGCCTCCCGGATACAGGCGCTATGCGAGCCTGGCAGTATCCTGGTATCGGAGAAAGTGTACGATGATATCAGGAATAAATCCGGTATCACTGCTGAGTGTATCGGTGAAAAGGAGCTGAAGAATATCGATCAGCCCGTCAGGATCTATGCCATTTCACCGGAATGCATTCAGCGGTGGGCAGAAGAATCACCAGAGAGTGAACCAGAAGTCACAGGATCGTCGGAAATAAAGTCTTCTGGTCGCAGGCTCAGTCCGTTCATGAAAAGGATCATCCTGACAGCCGGAATCATGATCATTTTGACTATTGTTTACTTCGTGATCAGACCTTATCTGCTCAGGGCTGCCCCGGATTCAGGGAACGTTCCGATCGCCGTCATCAGCTTCGAGAACCAGACAGGTGACACGGCCTTCAATTACCTCCAGAAGGCCATCCCTAATTTACTGATCACCAACCTTGAACAATCTAAGCTTTTCCAGGTGATGACCTGGGAGCGGATGCAGGATGTGATGGATCAACTGGGTAAAAAAGATGTGGAGACCATCGACGCGGTCCTGGGATTTGATATTTGCCGGAAGGAAGGATGTGAATTCATCGTCATAGGGAGTTTTGTCAGGGCAGGCGATGTCTTTGCCACCGATGCCAAGGTGCTGGATGTGGAAACCAAGAGGATCATCAACAGTGTTAATTCCAAAGGGAACAGTATGGGAAGCATCCTTGACTCCCAGATCGATGAACTGAGCAAAGCCATCTCGCGCAGTGTCGGCATCTCCTCCCGAAGAGTCGAAACCGCCCCCATGCACATCCAGGATGTGACCACCCGTTCATTGGAAGCGTACAATTACTTTTTAAAAGGCAGGGAAGCATATGATAAAATGTATTACAATGATGCAAAAAATTTCCTGGAAAAAGCAGTTAAGATCGATCCGGGATTTGCGATGGCCTGGCTTTATCTATCAAAAATCTACGGCCTAAAACAGCTGGGGGATTTACAGAAACGCGATGAGGCACTGCAAAAAGCTCACCGCACATCCAGGAGAGCAACAGAAAATGAGAAGCTGGCTATCCAAGCAGAATATGCTGGGATCATTAAGCATGATTTTCAGTTACAGCTAGATCTTTTACTTGAGCTGGCAAATAGAGCACCCCGTGATAAGCGGATCTTTTACTCCCTGGGTCAGTGGTATAAAGTCAATGATCTTCCTGATAAAGCCATAGAGGAGTTCGAAAAAGTCCTCGTGCTGGATCCTGCATTCGGGGAAGCCGACAATGAACTTGCCTACATATACTTCAAGAGAGGTGATTTTTCTCTTGCTCTGGAATACCTGGAGAAATACTCAGCTCTCAATCCTGGGGATGCTAATCCCTTTGATTCCATGGGAGATTTGTTATGGCGGATGGGAAAGCTGGATGAAGCGATTGCAAAGTTCAGGAGAGCAATGGAAATAAAATCTGATACCTGGTATGCAGCGGCCAAAATGTCCTATATCTATGCCATGAAAGAAGATTATCATCAGGTAGATCACTGGATGAAAAAGACCCTTGAAGCTACACCCTCAGAAGGCATGAATGTCATTATCCAGTGGATCATCGCTTTTATGGACTATTTATATGGAAAATCGGACCAGGCACTCCAATTGCTTGACGTGACAGCAGCCACTGCAACCGATTACAATAATGATCTGTACTATATGGTCTCTTTCTTTCTCAAGGCTTTTATCCGATACGACCGCGGGGAATATGAGATAGCTAATGCTGATTACCATACCTTTTTCAGCATTGCCCTGGCAGAACCTACAACCAGTATAGATTTAGATTCAAGTGTATACAATTATTTTATGGGACTGCTTCACGTAAAGATGAACCGTTTGGATTCTGCCCAATATTATGCAGACAGAATAAGAGGAGGAGCTGAAAATCCTGACAAGAATTTTTACCTTAATTACCTGTCACGAGAAATCGGGATAGCTTCTTCTCATCAGCCAGATGAGCTGGATCGTATCGCTTCCGAAATGGATCAACCCATTCCGGATTTTGAGGATCCCTGGGTTCTTTTTTATAATCTACCATACCGCCGCAATAGCCTGGCCGAAGCCTACCATCATTTCGGCCAGTTGGATAAAGCCATTGCGGAATATGAACGGCTGATCACCTTTGATCCTTCCCGTGCGGACCGGCACCTGATCAATCCCCGCTATCATTACTACCTGGGGATCCTCTACCAGGAAAAGGGAATGAAGGGAAAAGCCGCTGAACAGTACCGGAAGTTCCTCGACCTCTGGCAGGACGCTGATCCGGGATTCCCTGAACCGGCCGACGCCAGGAAGAGGCTATACTTCTTAAACGAATAACCAACATTCGAACATACGAAGGCGAAGTAGAACTGAAAGGCGAAGTAGATTTTCGATTAGAATTTAGAATGAAGAAATCTGAATTCCTCCATTTAATCATAAATCCCCTTCCACTTCCACTTCGCCTTCAACTTTGTATGTTCGAATGTTGGTTATTCTAACCGCTTCCTCGCCGCAACCCACTTCCATAAATAGTAAACCGGTATCCCCGAGACCAGGATGATAAGGCCGGGCCAGGTAAAGTCAGGTTTATGAATGAGCAGGACGATGATGATGACCAGGCAGGCGAGGATATACAGGATCGGAAATAAAGGATAGGCAAAGGCCCGGTAAGGTCGTTCCGCATCGGGCCACTTCCTGCGGAAGACAAAGATGGAGGCAATGGTCAGGATGAAGAAGAACAGCCCGGCAAAGATGACATAGTCCAGTAGGTCGCTGTAGGTCCCACTGAGGCAAAGCAGGATGCTCCAGATCGCCTGCAGGATCAGGGAATAGGCCGGCACACCCTTTTGGTTCAGGCGTCCGATTTTTTTAAAGAAGAGTCCGTCCTGGGCCATGGCATAGAAAACCCGTGCACCCGAAAGCACAATGCCATTATTGCATCCAAAGGTGGAAATGACAACGACAATGGCCATCAGGATCTCCGCCGTGGAACCGAAGATCTCATAAATGGCTGCCGTAGCCACGCGATCGGATGTGGCAAACTGGATCCCCCTTTCCATGACCGTCGCCCCATCGGGCGTTCCTTTTAAAGGAAGCGCGATCACATACACCATGTTGACCAGAAAATACACGATACAGACTGCAAGAGTGCCCAGGAAAAGGCTCCTGGGTATGGTCCTTTTCGGATTGATCACCTCATCGGAGGTATAGGTGATATTATACCAGGCATCCACGGCAAACAATGAGCCAACCATCGCCATGGCAATGGCAATGAACAGCGCTCTGCCTGAAATCGGAACCTGTGTTCCTTTCACAGGATCAGTGACCTGCGAAGCGCTCCAGAAATCCATGTGCTCAAAGACCTGAAAATGTGACCGGCTGGCTGCATAGATGCCAATACCGATAAATATCAGCAGGATAAAGATCTTTGCATAGGTGAACAGGTTCTGAATGTATTTTCCTCCTTCAATTCCCCGCGTGTTGATCCAGGTAAGCAGCAGGATCAGCAGAATGGAAACCAGCTGCGTCGTATTAAAATCCACCGGTCCGGCTGAGAAGAGGATATTTCTATCGGCTATCCAGGGGACCATGACGCCCAGGTATTTCGAAAAGGCCATGGCCACGGCGGCGATCGTGCCGCACTGAATCACCAGGAATAGCGTCCAGCCGTATAAAAATCCAAACAGGGGAGAGTAGGCTTCCCGCAGATAAACGTAAATCCCACCGGCATGCGGCATCATGCTGGCCAGCTCACGGTAACTCAACGCTGCCATCACGGTCATCACCGCTGTAATCGCCCAGACCACCAGCATCCATCCCGGAGCCCCCACATTGCGGGCTATGTCGGCACTGACGATAAAGATCCCCGAGCCGATCATCGATCCCATGATCAGTGCAGCTGAATCAAACAGATTCAGTGACTTCTTGAACTTCCCGGTCTCTTTCATCAGGTCGGTTGATTAATGATTATTCTTCTCCCGGAGGATCAAGCGGAGCGACTGGTCATAGGTCCAGTAATTCCAGAACCAGTTGATAAAGATGAAAAGCCTGTTCTTTTGGCCCAGGATGGCCATCAAATGAACGAAAATCCATACCAGCCATGCAATAAAGCCATGCAGTCTGACGTGAGGAAGATCAGCAACAGCCATATTCCTTCCGATCGTCGCCAGGGAACCCTTGTCCTTATAACGGAATCGCTTTAATGGTCTTGAACGTATCCTGTTCTCCAGGTTCCGGGCAAGGCACCTGGCCTGCTGTATCGCCACCTGCGCCACCTGCGGGTGCCCTGAGGGATACTGATCACTGGTCATGATAGCCATATCACCGATCGCAAAGATATTTTCAAATCCCGTGACACGGTTATATTCATCTACCAGTAAACGCCCTCCCTGACCCGATAACCCGACGGGAAATCCTTCAATGGAATTGGCCTGAATGCCGGCAGCCCATAATAGCGTCCGTGTCCGGAATTCATCGCCTTCCCTCAGGGTTACCGTTTGACCATCAAAACGCTTGACATAGGCATTCAACCGTATCCTTACCCCCAGCTTTTCGAGGTACTGTTTAGCCCTTTCCGACGATTGGCTGCTCATTCCCATCAGCAGACGCTGGTTTGCTTCAAAAAGATAGACCTGCATCTTGCTGAAGTCTAGTTCCGGATAATCCTTGGGCAGCACATACCTTTTCATTTCTGCCAGGGCACCGGCCAGCTCCACACCCGTAGGCCCACCCCCCACAACAACGATGTTCATCAGTGTCCCTGCCTCATCTTCATCCATTGTATTCAATGCCTTTTCATAGTTCTGCAGGATGGTGTTGCGGATGTACAATGCCTCGGAGGTTGATTTCATGGCAATGGCATTTCGTGCAATATCCTTTATGCCAAAAAAATTGGTACTCGCTCCCATGGCCAGAACCAGATAATCATAATGAATGCTCCCGATATCTGCAGTAATCCTGTTTGCGATGGGATCGATCCTTGTCACCTCCGCTACCCTGAAATGGATGTGTTTCCTGTTCTGGAAGATCTTTCGAAGAGGAAAAGAGATGGAACTGGGTTCCAATCCTGCAGTAGCCACCTGGTACAACAGCGGTTGAAACTGATGGTAGTTGTTCCTGTCGAGAAGAATAACCTGAAAAAGCTTTGAAGGGATAAGCATTGCCAGTTTGAGTCCGGCAAATCCTCCTCCAACGATCACAACTCGCTTCCGGTCGGTCCGGGGTATCCTGGGAATGGGTATAGATTCTTCCATGCGGAGCAAAAGTATGGTTTTTTTTAGCTGCAGTCATTAGGAAATTTTGCATTTCTGTTTACCTTTAAAGGCTGATTTTCGTACATAATTAACGACACTATACCAAACGGATGAGTACAAACAAAGAAGCATGGGGATCCCGGATTGGATTGATCTTGGCCATGTCGGGCAATGCGGTCGGGCTTGGTAACTTTCTCAGGTTTCCGGTTCAGGCGGTCCAGAACGGAGGCGGGGCCTTTATCATCCCCTACCTGGTATGTTTTTTACTGCTCGGAATACCATTGCTTTTCGTCGAATGGGCGATCGGAAGGTACGGTGGTGGATTGGGCCACCATACCACACCCTTTACCATGGAAAAGATGGGCAAATCTACACTCTGGAGGTATATCGGTGTTTTCGGGATATTCTCCAATGTGGCCATCGCAGCCTATTACTGTTACATCGAAAGCTGGACGCTTTCCTACACCATGCATTCAGCCATGGGATCCTTTCGTGGGCTTGACCAAAATCAGGTGGCTGGTTTCTTTACCAACTACCTGGACCTTTCGACGACTACGACCGGGATTCCTTACGAGGCCATTGTTTTTTTCCTGTTATGTATGGCCCTGAATACGTGGGTACTGAGCCGGGGACTTAGCGGGGGTGTCGAGAAAATGGCCAAAATAGGCATGCCCCTGCTGATCTTCTTTGCCATTTTTCTTGCCATCAAAGGGATCACCCTCCGGGCTGGTCATGAAAATGCGGTGAACAGCGGCTGGGTCGGATTGAATTTTCTCTGGACGCCCCAATTCGATTCGCTGATGAATCCTAAAGTATGGCTGGCTGCCGCAGGCCAGATCTTTTTCACGCTCTCCCTGGGGCAGGGTTCCGTGCAGTGTTTCGCCTCCTATGTAAAGAAGAAGGACGATATCGCCCTCAACGCCATGTCGGCGGGATGGATGAATGAATTTGTGGAGGTTGTCCTGGGTGCTTCCGTCATCATCCCCATCTCCATTGGTTACCTGGGTATCGACCGGGTAATCGAACTTACCGGACTGGGAGGCCTGGGACTTGGATTCCGTACCATGCCCTTCCTGTTCCAGCAATGGGGTCCTGCCCTTGCAGCCATGGCGGGGATCGCTTTCTTTGGATTACTCTTCTTTGCCGGCATCACTAGCTCACTGGCCATGGGTACGCCCATTCTGTCGTTCATGATGGACGAATTTAACTGGTCGCGGAAAAATTCAGCACTGATCTTTGGCGGTTCAGTCACACTTATAGGACTTCCAACCGTTTTCTTCTTTCAGCAGGGCGTTCTCGACGAATATGACTACTGGGCGGGCACCGTTTCCCTGGTGGTGTTCGCCATGCTTGAGATGATCATGTTCTCCTGGGTGTTCGGTATGAAGAAAGGATGGCGGGAGATCACCACCGGCGCAGATATCCGGGTGCCAACCATCTATAAATTCATCATCAAATGGATCACGCCCTTTATCCTGATCATCGTATTCTTTGGATCGCTGATCAGACCCGCCAACGACGAGTGGACAAAAGTATCCCTGACCCACTGGCCGCTGCACAGGGAAAGCATCATTGGACAGCTGATCCATAAGGATATTGGTCCCAACTCATCCTGGTTCGCACGCACATTTTATGCAGAATCAGCATGTATCGTTGATTCAATCTATACAGAAAACAACAAAACGATCATTGAAGTGGTTTCCCCTGACCGATCAACTGCCGTTAGCTATATTCTCCGTAAGGGCAATGTACCTACAGTTAAAACAGGAGATCAGCTGCAAACGGGGGATCCATTATATACAGGAAGGGTGATCAATCGCCTGGCGTACCTCAATTTAGCGCGAATATTGCTTTTGTCGCTTTTTGCGTTCTCAGCGTTTCTTGTGCATACAGCAGCCAGAAGGAGAAAAAAACATGCTGGCCGTCATCCGAAAATCCACGCATCATGAATACATCAGCCCTTATATTTATTATCCTTACCCAGACAGCGATCACGGCAATCATGCTTTATTTTCTGATCAAGGCCATGCGGGCAAAAAAACGTCCCGAACCCGATTCGTATACGGATAATGATGGTGAGGAGGAATAATAACGTTATCAGCCAAATCCATCAGCATATAATTTTCTTCCCTTCGTTTCAGGAAAAGTCCAGACCCACATCCCGGTGAGAAGGGCAAACAGTACAGCCAGCGAAATCCCGCCGCTCAACCCGTAGCGGGTGGCAATCAGGGAAATGGCAACGGGTGTGAAAAACTGGATGCCACGGGCCAGGTTAAAGGCGGATCCCATAGCCGTACTCCGGATCGAAGTGGGGAAAAGTTCCGAAAACAGCGATCCATATCCCCCGAACATACCGGTTCCGAACCCCACCAGGAACATGAAGCTTAAAATAATGGGCGGATAGATCACCACACGATCCCAGAAGACGGTGATCATCAGCAAACCAATGGCCATGATCAGGGAGTAAATCGAATATGCTGGCCTCCTGCCCAGCCGGTCGGCAACATAGCCAAAAAAGAAATACCCCAGAAAGCCGCCCGTCTGCGTCACCAGCACCCACAACGCTGATTTAGTCATGGTGAAATTACGCTGGTTATGCAGATAGCCCGGCATCCAGGAATAGGTGAGCCAATAGGCCGACATGTCGAAAATAGCTAGCACTAGGGCCAGAAGAAAATATTTCCTGTACTGGGGCGCAAACAGGGTCAGAAATTTATTCTCCCGGACAGGTTTGATCTCCCTGTCATTTTCAGTTTCCTGTTTCTGCATCAACTTCCTTTGCAGCCATAGATCGGATTCAGGAAGTTTGCGGCGAATATAGACCACCATCATAGCAGGCAGGATGGAAATAAAAAAACAGGCTCTCCATCCGATGACGGGTGAAAGCATACCACCCACAATGGAGGCCAGTGCGATACCCAGCGGTGCTCCCGTCTGCATATAGGCACAGTAACGCCCCCGGACCTTTGCAGGAAAGGTTTCTCCTACAAATGTCTGTCCGGTGGCCCACTCTCCGCCGACTCCCAGCCCGGTGACCACCCGGAAAATCATCAAAAACCAAAAACTGCCTGCTAGACCGGAGAAAAAGGTGCCAATGCTATAGGTCAGGATCGTCCATTGCAGGACTGCCTTTCTTCCATAACGGTCCGACAGAATCCCGAAAATCACACCTCCGACAGCCGTGGCAGCCAAAGAAGAGCCCAGAACGTACGACATCTGGAGATCGGAGAAGCCATAGTCCTTTGCAATCGGGATCAGCAGAAAGGTAAAAAGGATCAGGTCGTAAAAATCAAAGACCCATCCCGCCCAGCTCATGACAAGGATCCGGTAATGCTGCCGGGTGATCGTCGGGGATTCGTTGAGGAGCTGCAAAGAAATTGTATAATGGATTTAGATGACTTCTACCTTTTTCCCGGATAGACCCTCAATGCCTCTTCCAGGCATCGCATGGCCATCTGAAGATCTTCTACCTTCAGCACATAACTGATCCTGACCTCATTGAGTCCTCTGCCTTTCGTAGCATAAAAGCCGGTAGCCGGTGCCAGCATCACGGTCTTTCCCTCAAAATTGAACTCCTCAAGCAACCACTGGCAGAATTTGTCCGAATCGTCAATGGGCAACCTGGCAACCGCATAAAAGGCTCCTTTTGGTGACGGGCAATAGGCACCCGGCATCCGGTTAATGGATTCAACCACCACATTTCTTCTTGCGGTATACTCCTTCAGCACTGCTTCAAAATAGGATTCAGGAACATCGATGGCCGCCTCTGCGGCCACCTGGCCGAATGTGGGCGGGCTCAGCCTCGCCTGCGCAAATTTCAGGGCGGTCTGTATCACCTCCCTGTTTTTCGATATCAGTGCACCGATCCGGATCCCACACGCACTGTACCTTTTTGATACGGAATCAAGGAGCACGATATGCTGTTCCATTCCCTTCAGGTGCATGACCGACGCATATACAGCGCCATCATAGCAGAACTCCCGGTACACTTCATCAGAAAAAAGAAAAAGATCATGCTTAAGTACAATCTCCCGAAGGATTTCAAGTTCTTCCTTTGAATAGAGATAACCCGTGGGATTATTGGGATTGCAGATGAGGATGGCCTTTGTTTTGGGCGTGATTGCCTTTTCAAACTCAGCAATGGGTGGCAGTGCGAATCCATTGTCGATCGTCGAAGAAATGGGTTTGACCACGACACCTGCATTGATCGCAAAGCCATTGTAATTGGCATAAAAAGGTTCGGGGATGATCACCTCATCGCCCACATCCATACAGGAGCCCATTGCAAACAGGATGGCTTCTGAGCCACCTGAACAGATGATGATTTCCTCGGGTGTTAGCTGGATATTGTACTTGCTGTAATATTCCGTCATCTTTTGCCTGAAGGAAAGGATGCCGGCCGAGTGACTGTATTCAACCACTTTGGACTTAAAATTCCTCACAGCATTCATTGCAATGTCAGGCGTTTCGATATCCGGCTGACCAATGTTCAGATGAAATACTCTGATCCCCCTTTTTTTGGCCTGGTCGGAATACGGGACCAGTTTTCGGATGGGGGAAGCGGGCATGCTTCGACCTTTCTGGGAAATTGTTGGCATGGCAAACGATTTATTTGTTTGTCTGGCAAAGGTAAAAATATCTGTTCAACGGGTATATATCCTGAACTATTTAGAAAGAAAATAAAAAGCCCGGTAGATCAGATCTGCCAGGCTTTTACGTATTTTATTTTAAAGCCGAAATTACCTTGATGACGGAGTGGATCCCTGATCAACGTTTTTTTCCGGCACCATTTGCTGTGCAGGTGCCTTTACTTCCCCTTTGATCTGAAGGGTAACCGTAGAAGTTTTTGCATTGGAAGTCACAACAACGGACTTATTGATAACTCCAGCCCGGCTTGTATTGTATTTAACGTCAATGACGCCCGTCTTACCCGGAAGGATGGGTTCCTTTGGCCAGGAGGGAACCGTACATCCACAGGATGATCGTACATTGGATAGGACCAGAGGTTCTTTCCCTGTATTGGTGAATTCAAATTGGCATACGCCATTGCCATTCAACTCGATCGTACCGTAATCATGTACGAGCTTACTGAATGAGATCTCAGGCATATTGGCAGAGTCAACGACAGCCGTTGCTATAGCGTTCTGAGCATTGAGTCCAAACACTACGAATAGCATCATTAAACATGTAAAAACAACTTTTTTCATCGTTATAAAGTTTAAAGTTAATGTTCCGAAAAAACGCACAAAAATATACATTTCAAATAGCATTTCAATAATTAATGCTTAATTTTTTAAACAGGGTACCATCCTTTAAAATCTTAACTGCTTCTTGGAAATCATCATCAATGGAACTGATCACTTCAAAATAGGCATTGTAATCAAACAAATTTCGTGCAATAAGTCCCTTTAGGACGTAAAAAATTTGATCAACCGAATCATCCAATCCTTTTTTATCAAATTTAACTCCCTCTTTTTCAGCATAATCCGTAAATATTTTCAAAAAAGAATCTTGTTTATCAAAATTCAAATCAAAGTCCCTGAAGGTCTTGTATAATGCCTGTAATTCCTTCCGATTGTCATCCAGGTATTGTAGTGTGAAGTTATTAAAGAGATTATTCCTTCTCAGCTCAACATAATAATCAGAGTAATCGGTTGAATCGAAGGGTATAAAAATATCGGGCATGATCCCTCCGCCTCCGTATACAATACGGTTTGCCGGGGTGTAGTACTTCAGAGAATCCGGAAAATGAATGCTGTCGGCATGGACCAGTTCACCTTTCTCAAGACGGTTCTGGAAGTCTTTCCGGTATTCCTCCAGACCCTCATCATAGGGTTTTTGAATGCAGCGACCGGTGGGTGTGTAGTACTTGGCCGTAGTCAGACGGATAACAGATTCATCGGGCAGACGGAAAGGTTTCTGAACCAGACCTTTGCCGAAGGAACGACGACCGATGATGATGCCCCGGTCCCAGTCCTGAACCGCTCCTGCCACAATTTCACTGGCCGATGCGGAACCTTCGTTGATTAAAATGACAAGCTGACCCTTTTCAAATAGGCCTTTCTCGGTTGCAAGCAAGTCCGTTTTAGGGCTTTTTAGTCCTTCCGTATATACAATCATTTTACCCTTACCGAGAAATTCATCCGCCAGTTCGTGGGCGGTCTCCAGATAACCTCCGGTATTATAGCGCAGATCCAGGATGAGTTTGGTCATACCCTGTGTCTGCAGGGTATCCATTGCCTGGTAAAATTCATCCATTGTAGTCTTCGAAAACCGGTTAAGTTTGATATATCCTATTTCCGGTGTAGCCATGAAAGCAGCATCCAGGCTGTTTACCGGGATCTGGTCACGGATGATGGAAAAATTAAGCAGCTCGTTCTTCCCCTTCCGGTATATGGATACATCGACGCGGGTTCCCTTTTCTCCCCGGAGTTTGCTCTGAACATACTCATTGGTTACCTCTTTTCCGGTAGCATCTTCTCCATTGATCCTGACAATCTTATCGCCTGCCATAATGCCAAGCTTCTCCGAAGGCCCACCGGGGACTGGTGCTATGACCAGAATGGTATCCTTGAAGATCTGAAACTGTACCCCGATACCCTCAAAATTACCCACCAGAGGCTCATCAGCTTTTTTAACATCCTCCTTCGAAATATACACCGAATGGGGATCCAGTTCCTGAAGCATTTCGACAATTGCGTTTTCAACCAGCCTGGGCTGATTCACCGTATCCACATAAAAATAATCGATCAGTTGCAGGGTAGCCGCAAACTTCTGAATGGTCTCCCTGGAATCAACCTGTTGCGATCTCCCCTGAAAAGGGGTGAAAGTAAAAATGATCATCCAGCCGGACAGAAAAAGGATAATGGAGCGCATATTATGATAAAATGAATTCATATGACTTTTAATGCTAATTCATTGCATTGCAAAATTACGATATTGTTTAACCACAAACCTATAACAAATTGAAGTATTTTTGACTGGGCAAATGCCCTGTTTTAACATACTTTAACAGTAGTCTCATCTGGCTTATTTCAGCAGTGATCCCGTCTGTATGAGTGACGAACGGAATAAACTGGTACAAAGTATTTTCATTCCTTCCCTGTTGGTGATATTATTATGGATAATCAAGGGAACAGAGCTGATCTTTTCCATGGATCTGGGATTTTTAGGTATCTATCCCCTTCAGCCTAAAGGGCTTCCCGGAATCCTCCTGTCGCCCCTGATCCATAATGATGTAAAGCATCTGGCTGCCAACACCCTACCCCTGCTGGTACTGGGAACCAGTATCATTTATTTCTACAGAGAGATCGCCTATCGGGTGCTTCTCCTTTTGTACATCATCCCGGGTATCTGGGTTTGGTTTGGCGGAAGGGAGGCCTATCATATTGGAGCCAGCGGGGTCATTTACGCCATGGCCGCCTTTTTATTTTTCAGCGGACTGATCCGCAGGGATGGTAAATTAATGGCACTGTCGCTTCTGGTGGTTTTTCTTTATGGCAGTATGGTCTGGGGTATTTTCCCCAATTTTATGCCTGAAAAAAACATTTCCTGGGAATCACACCTGATGGGTTTGCTCGCGGGCCTGGTCGTGGCCATCTATTATCGTGCACGCGGTCCTCAGCGAAAAAAATATGAATGGGAACTGGAGGAAGAGGAAGAGAATAGCCATGATGATGATGATGATGATGATCATGACCATGATCAGGATGGAGAAAATGACTCCACCGGTTATGAAATCCGGTATACCTACAAAGAATAAAAGCTGTAATCCTTATTTTTTTCTCAGCCACAACCGGTCGTACAGATAGAGTGCTATGACCGTTGCTAATCCAATTCCTGAGAACACCACCCAGATCCGTGAGGGATGATACGTATTCCAGAGGTAATTCGTCAGTGCATGCTGATCCATGCCCATCATTTCAGCAGCCCTGTGCACATAATCACTCTGCGTAAAAGTGTCGGAGATGTCGGGGATGGAGAGTCCTCGGGCAGCCACTTCCGCTTTCAGGAAAGAGATCTTATCCGCCATGGCTTCGTACACTCCGCCGGATAACAGACCAGCAAAAAAATTACCTCCGGCAAGCGGAATGAAGGAGCACCCCATGTACAGGGCCACTTTGTCGCCTGGCGCTATGCGTCCGATGTATTCGGAGATCTTGGGAGAACTTGCCATCTCTCCCAGTCCGAATATCAACAATGAAATGAACAGATAAAGTCCATTTTGCGTGATAAACCATAATCCGATACCGATCGAACAGATCAGGATCCCTCCCATCATTGCTTTTAGCGGCCTGAAACGCATAACAAAGGAAGATACCAGGATCTGAAACACGACGATATAAAAAGCATCCATGTTGGTCAACCGCTCAGGTGCGATCGTACCCTCGGGCGTACCAAAGGCCCGGGCCAGGCCCGGAGAAAAAGAGGCAATTGCGTTATAGACCACCGAGGTATCGACCCATTGCTCAATGAATACCGGAAGTGAGTAGAAAAGCTGGTTGTACATCGACCAGAATCCGATGATGATCAGAAGAAAGACCACAAATTTAACATCCGAAAGTGCCGATCCAATGTTCTGTAACACCAAACGCAACGACTTTCCCAGTGTGTCCGTATTCTTTTCCCTGGCCGGCTCTCTGTAAAAAAACAGGACGATCAGCAGGTTGATCAGAATGATCCCTGATGACATGTAAAAGACGTACTTCCAGTTGGCCAGCCTGAGGTCGGACGCAAACAGGGGCCCGATGAAAGCACCGATATTCACCATCATGTAAAAAATCCCGAAGCCGATCGATGAGGTCTCAGCATCGGTGGTCTTGGCCACCGTCGCCTGTATGACCGGTTTGAACAGTCCGGCTCCCAGTCCCACATAGAAAAAGACGATGAACATCATGGTGTAGGAAGTGAACTGTCCCATCAGGTAATAACCGGTGGTAAGAATAAGATAGGCAACGACCAGCACCTTTTTGAAACCGAATTTATCGGCAAGGGCTCCTGTGATTACGGGAAGGAAATAAAGGGTCATGACCACCGTACCCATCAACAGTCCCTTTTGTGTCTGAGAAAAACCCAAAGCTCCCGTCTCCCTGGATCCGGTCAGGTACAGGGCTAGCACCATGAACATACCGTACCAGGCCCAACGCTCAAACAATTCCATGACATTTGCCCACCAGTATGTGGAGGGTATCTTTCTGAAAACACGGGTAACATTGCTCATGGTACGGAAATTTTTCTCAGCGAAATGATTAATGTCGACAAATATAAGGAAGAATTAATATGCGGATCGGCCTTCAAAAGAAAAGCAATACCTTATGGTTAATCGGGTCCAAGCTTCAGGTAGGGCTGAATGCGACGGATCAGTCCCGGTTCAAGGCCATTGATTTGGTAAAGCTGCTCCAGTGAATCCAGAGGATGGTGACGATCCCGGTAGTTGACGATGAGTTTCACCTCTTCATATTCAAGGTAAGGATGGTGTAACAATTCCTTGAACGTGGCCTCGTTCAGCTCCATTTTCAGAACCGCTGCTTCATCCACCTTGAGGTAGGGGATGATCGCTTTCAGTGCTATCGTATCCATGCCATAGATCTCTTTCAGCTGGGCTAAATCATGGAAACCGCCAAGCGACTCCCTGTATTTCATAATGCGCCGGGCCAGCACGGGACCGATCCCCGGCAGGCGTACAAGTGCAAGCGAATCAGCCGAATTGAGTTCGACCACCTGTGGGGCAGCCCTTTTACCCTGAGCTTGTGCAATCCTTGAATGCTCCTGGCTGTTTACCGGCCGGGTGACCCGTATTTTTTCATATTGAGGACTCAACACTTTTACGGTATCCTCCGCCAGGCTGTCGGTGATCATGGAGGCAAGTAACTGGAATTGCCTTTCGAACCCTGAGGAATCATAGGATTTTCCTGCCGTCATCCGTGGCAGTCCGGTCCTGACCAGGATCAGCAGCAGCAACAGGACCGTTAGCACAAATATGCCCCGTTGCTCCTTCACCGTGTAGGAGAAATAATCCTTTACCGAATTCCATAGTTTCATGGGGCCCGTTGCGTTCTGTCATGCGACAGGATTTCCTTTCCTATGACACATTGGAGACATTTCCGCTGATCACAGTAATTTTCCTTCAGCTCGATCAACGCCTGCGAATTCCAGGCGTCAGTTGCGGAAATACCGAGGTCAGCCCATCGCCGTACGATGGAATTTCTTTCCCCCTTTAGCTGCCGCAGCAGGTCCATTGCATGGTCGCTCAGTTCCTGTCGGTTTGCATACTGGCCATAGGCAAAGATCAATGGTACAGCAGCATTCACGACGATCAGTTCCACCGCTTCCATTCCGAGTTTTTTAATTTTCCGGTGTGAAGAGCTGTCGAAAATATAGTGGTTATCCCAGTAATCAGATGCCTGTGAATCAAAAAGGGAGATCATCTCTTCCCTATTTCCCGCTTCCAGGATCTGGCTGAACAGGCTGGTCTGCCTGTGGAAAAGGTCAGCCAGCTGGGCGATGCGAACGGTCGGAAAAGCCGGGGGCCGCAGCCGCAAAAAATTCCAAAGATGATCCTGTAATGGGGCCAGTCGATACTTCTTCTGCAGGAACTGGTATTCGTCCCGAAGCTGTTTGGCGTAGGTGTCAATAAAATGATCATGCAACATGCCCGCCTGTCCGAACAGCAGTGCTTCCAGACGGAATCTGACATCACGGCATCGTTGGACAAGGACATAGGGCAGCGAGCGGGCCAGCCATTCAAAAACCTGCGCATTGATCCTGGCGCCGAAATTTCTGGCTACCAGCACATAGGTCACCTCTTCCCAACTGAAATTCAATGATTCCAGCAGGTTGGCAATTGCGGCTGATTTGCGCTGCATACGTTCAGCCATTACGCGGTCGAGCATATTGAATATCTTAAGCGTGCCAGCGGCATTGATCAGGGTCTCGCAGGGGATCCAGCGGCGTGCAAGCCGGAGTTCCTGGTAGGTCGCCAGCAATGAAAGGTCAACGTTGTTGTGAATGCACAACGTCGGAATGATTTCCTGGCTGGTTCTGCTGACAGGTCGGTCATCCTCTCCTACAACGTGAAGAATGATATTGTCGTAACGCCGGTTTTCTCCATGACCGTGCCGCTGCCAGTCGGAAGAACGCGTATGAACCTCCACATTTCCGACCCACAGGGTGGAACCGATCCGAATTCGGGCATTCGAAAAATCAGGTCCTTCATCCGTGTTATGCACACCTGGTTTAATCACAATGATCTCCTCGCCACAGGTGGTGGAGAGTTTTCCGCTCAGCAGCTGGTACCTCCAGATGTATTGCAAAAATTCTTCCGTCATAATGATTTTCTATACTCGTTAATCCCGCAATGTCCCTTTTTGTGACCCGGTTCTGACAGGAATTTTTCCTGCCGGATGATTAATTTTGGTTATTCGCATTAAAATATTTACCTTTGCAATACGGTAAAAAGGCTTTCATGAAAGAAGTGGACGGTTTGATTTCCCGTATTTATTTAAAAATAAGGAAATTAATAGAAACACTTGAGGAATTGAAAGCAGAAAATACCCGATTGACCCAATCCGAAACGGAATTAAAAACTTTAATCGAACAACAGACAAATACAATACATACGCTGGAAGAAAAGCTGAATCAGGTCACCGCTAATCCATCAGCTGGAAATCAGGGGATCGATTCGGCAAGAAAACAAATAAGCGGGATCGTACGGGAAATTGACAAATGTATCAGTCTTTTAAATAAATAAATGTTCCTTCGCGGGAACCAGTTATGGAGGAAATACCGATAACGGTTAACCTTGCCAATCGGCCATATAATCTGAAGATACGACAAAAGGATGAGGAGATCATACGGAAAGCGGCAAGGAAGATCAACGAACTGATGAATGACTATGCAGATATCTATGCTTTCAATGACCAGCAGGATTTGCTGGCAATGGTTGCGCTGCATTTTACTGCTGCTGCCATCCATGATGAAAACAGGCTGGATTCTCAGGATTCAGGGATAGTTGAAAAACTGTCAGAAATTGATCAGGTGTTGACCAACCTATTTTAGAGACTGGACAAGACGTTCTTTGAAAACGACCGACGACATACCCGCATTTATTCAAGTCAGTATGTAAACTCAACATGAAAACCAATAGGGCTTTATGCTCATTGGTTCGGAGAACAGGCTTTGGTGACCGGTGTTACCGGGATTCCTGCCGAGAGACAGGGACGATTGAAGTTCAATGGACCAGGCTGCCCTAACCATTCTACAATGGGGTTTACTATAACGGTTGGATAACTTGCGGGTTTTTTTTTTATGACTATTGCAGGATAATCGCTTCTGATTAGTCATAGGTCACTGATTATCAACATTAATTAATATACACAACCATGATTATATATTACATATTGGCAGTGATTGCCGGGTTGGTTGTTGGTTTCCTCATCACCAGCACCCTTTTACGAAAAGCCGTTGAGAAAAAAAGCGAACGGATCTTGCGGGAATCGGAAGAAAAGGCGGAAATGATCAAGAAAGACAAGATCCTGCAGGCCAAGGAGAAGTTCCTCCAGCTTAAGGCCGAACATGAAAAGTTCATTCAGGAAAAGAACAATCTCGTTCAGAAAGGAGAAAACCGTTTAAAACAAAAAGAGACACTTTTTTCGCAAAAGCTGGAAGAGATGCAGCGCAAGCAGAAAGAAGTGGGCACCATGAAAGCCAATCTGACTTCCCAGCTGGAACTGATCAATAAAAAACAGCAGGAAATTGAAAGGGCCGCAAAAAAGCAGATTGAGCAACTGGAAGCTATTTCCGGAATTTCAGCCGCTGAGGCCAGGGCACAGTTGGTGGATTCTCTCAAGGATGAGGCCCGTGCTGAGGCGATGGCACACATCAAGGACATCGTGGATGAAGCCAAGCTGACAGCCAACCGTGAAGCCAAAAAGATCGTGATCGAGTCCATCCAGCGGACGGCGGTGGAACAATCGGTGGAAAATACCGTTTCCGTTTTTAATATTGACAACGATGAGATCAAAGGCCGCATCATCGGGCGTGAAGGCAGAAACATACGCGCGCTGGAGGCACTCACCGGCGTTGAGATCGTCATTGATGACTCACCGGATGCCATCATTTTATCCGGTTTTGATCCTGTTCGCCGCGAGATCGCCCGCCTTTCGCTCCATAAACTTGTCTCCGACGGCAGGATCCATCCCGCGCGGATCGAAGAAGTGGTAGCCAAAACAAAAAAACAGATCGAACAGGAGATCATCGAAACAGGGAAACGAACCTGCATTGATCTGGGCATCCACGGCATCCACCATGAGCTGATCCGTATGATCGGCCGGATGAAGTTCCGCAGTTCCTACGGGCAGAACCTGCTCCAGCACTCCAAGGAGGTGGCGAACATGTGTGCTACCATGGCCTCCGAACTGGGATTGAATCCCAAGCTGGCCAAACGGGCAGGATTGCTTCACGATATCGGTAAAGTCCCGGATAATGAACCTGAATTACCACATGCATTGCTTGGAATGAAGTTGGCCGAGAAGTTCAAGGAAAAACCCGAGGTCGCCAACGCCATCGGAGCTCATCACGATGAAGTCGAAATGGAATCCCTCATCGCTCCGATCGTACAGGTATGCGATGCGATCTCCGGAGCACGCCCCGGCGCACGCCGTGAGGTTGTTGAAGCCTATATCCAGCGGTTGAATCACCTGGAAGAACTGGCACTGTCCTACCCTGGTGTTGTTAAAACCTATGCGATTCAAGCTGGACGGGAACTCCGGGTCATCGTTGGCGCCGACAAAGTGACCGACAATGAAGCCAACCAGATCGCCTATGATCTGTCGCGCAAGATCCAGGACGAAATGACCTACCCCGGACAGATCAAGATCACCGTGATCCGTGAAACAAGAGCCGTAAGCTACGCGAAATAGGATTTTTTTGGATCGAAGGGATGACTTCCCCCGTAACAGGATGTCATCCCATAATTTTCGCCTTATAATCCGGATCCGGTCTGCAGGATATCTTCTGCGTGAATATGTTTTGTAATGATGACGCCCCAAAATCATTGGTTTAGATTAATTTTGTAAAGATCAATGATCCGGAATGTACAGAACGATAATTTTATCTGTTTTCATCATTGGACTGTCTATTGCATCGGGTTGCTGCCACCCTGACAGGAACCATTCCTCCGGGAACGGAGAGACCGGCGAAAGTCGACAAACCCGTACCTCAAAGGGCCTGTCAGATTCCAGGTACCTCCCGGAGACCGATACTGCAGTGACGATTCCGAATCATCACACTTCAGGAGGGGATACACCTGCAAAGGGAAAGATCAAAAAAAAGAAAACAAAAACAATCGAACCTTCCCAGGCATTCAGTGAGGAAAAGATTCATGAACGGATTCAAACCATACGGCGGTTAAAATCCCTGGAAAATGAATTGGATATCGGCTCCTACCGCATACCGCCAACCTCAAGGAATGAACTGGAAAAAAGCCTGAATGAGGGACTGTACCTTGTCAATCCCAACGGGTATTTCTGCATTGATTTTGACAATGATATTTTTACCAATACTGACCGTTACTATACCAGTGGTATCCGGTTCGACTGGGTTAATCCGCTGCTCAACCGGTCGTTTATGACCAAACTCATGATCCCCTTATATCATCCGGCGAGAAACTATTATGGACTGAGCCTGGTACACCGGATGTACACTCCATGGGATCCGCATATTGACTCCATCACCCGGGGCGACAGGCCTTTTTCTTCCTACCTGTATCTTGGATTCTTCAAAGTTTCCAATTCCCTCGGTAAAAGGTACCGGCAACAATCCGGATTCAATGCCGGGATCATTGGTACTGCTGCGCTTGGAAAACAAATCCAAGAGGTCATTCACTTTTCGGAGATTAACGGATGGCAGCACCAGGTAAGCAATGATATTATTCTGGATTATCATTTTCATACCGAGGCAGGGCTGATCAAAGGAAAATCCCTCGAGATCGGTGCGTTTGCCGACGCCAATGCAGGTACGTTGTATGACAGGATCGGAATCGGTCCTTACCTGATCGCAGGGAAATATGACCGGATCAGCCTGGATCAGATCGCTGAAGAAACCTGGGGTCAGATCAATCCCACATCCGGAAAGATCCAATTTTTTCTTTATTATCGTTTCAAGACCACCCTGGTTGGTTATGATGCGACCTTACAGGGCGGCATGTTCAGCGAGAATGAATACACCCTGAAAGCAGACCAGATCAAGCGTATCACCTTTGATCACTGCCTGGGACTGGTCTTATCGTTCCGGCAGATTTCCGTTCTTGCAGAATACACCTGGCTCTCTCCGGAATACAAAGGATGTGATCCGCACGCATGGGTGCGGTGCAACATGACATTTACCCTTTGATCAGTCGAGGGATTCCACAAAATCGCTGACCAGATTCAGGAGATCAGCCTCGGTTTTTCGGGCTGTGTCCAGAAGGTCCTGGACATTGATCTTTTCCAGGTCATCCGGATTGCACTCATCGGTGATGACTCCGATGGCTGCACAGGGCAAACCCATATGATTGGCAACAATCACTTCCGGGACCGTGGACATCCCGACCGCATCGGCACCGATCTTTCTTAGATAACGATACTCGGCCGGTGTCTCAAGCATCGGCCCGGGCATGGCAACATACACACCCCTGTGCAGAAGGATATTCCTCTGCCGGGCACTCTCCGCCAGACGAATATTCATCCATTCAGTATAGGGTTGACTCATATCGGGAAACCTGGGTCCGAAAACATCCAGGTTGGGACCGATCAATGGATTGCCGGGAAGTAGATTGATATGATCGTCAATCAGCATCAGGCTTCCCTTGCTGAATTCCGGATTCAAAGCCCCGCATGCACTGGTTATCACCAGGCATTTGATTCCCAGCAGCTTCATCACGCGGATCGGCAGCGTGATCTGATGGAACGAATATCCTTCGTAAAAATGATAACGGCCATGCATAGCAAGGATGTGTTTACCTTTCAACAGGCCTGAAACCAGTTCTCCCTTGTGAAACTCCACAGAAGCTGCCGGGAAATGAGGGATCTGGTCATAGGGAATACATTGTTCAATGGAGATCTCTTTCAATAATTCTCCCAGTCCGGTTCCCAGGATGATACCCATTTCCGGATTCCCAAAGCCTCTGCTCAGTAGAAAATTGCTGGCATCGTTGATTTCTTCCAGCTGTGTCATGGTTGATTTTATTTTGATTACCTCACCCCCGGTACCTCACAGCCTCGATATTAAAAAAACGAGTTGGAGAAGGGTACATTTTGATGCTTTTCGGGATTAACAGTAAAAAACATATCCCATGGCAAAATTAGGAAATTCTGTTTTATACAATTTTTATTTCAACGCATCAGCGGAAACTATTTCAAAGGCAAGATCCCTCAGAAAAGAGATGACATCCGCTGAAAGAAAATTATGGAATTGCTTGAAACATCGGCAGTTTCATGGTTTAAAATTCAGACGCCAACATCCGATTGAAATATTTATTGTTGATTTTTACTGCCACGAGAAAAAGTTAGTAATCGAGGTAGATAGCCCTGTCCATAAAGTCAAAACTCACAAGGAGTATGATATCAGCAGGACTGCCGAACTGGAAAAATTTGAGCTGACGGTACTCAGGTTCACCAATGATGAAATTATGGATCAAATCAGCGAGGTGTTAGTAAAAATTTATACAACCATCCTGTCTATACCTCCTCCCCTATCTTCCCCTCTCCATGATGGAGAGGGGGACGGGGGGTGAGGTATCACCCTCTGGGATCCTTCTTCACTGGCAGCTTGGCCATTTTTTCCACGGTCAGGCTCGGAAAATCAAACTCTGCCGTTACCATTCCAAGGATCAGGTAGATCCCGCTTCCGGTGAAAGGGAATTTTTTTAACGAATCAGGAAAATGGACCGTATCGAAAAATTCCCCCTCAACGTCAAGGAAAGTACCGAAATGCATCAACTCCTTGTGAATGGTCTTGACATATTTAACCGTCACCAGGCGCCCTACCATCCGTACTTTCTTTCCGATATTTCCAGCCAGTTCCCTGGCCATGATCTGGCCACGAAAGGAAGTTTCCAGAAGATCAAATGCAGAGAGGGTCACGGGGAATCCGATCAGTTCGAATTCATCGTAAGCATCTTCGATCAGCGTTTGCTCAAGCCGGGGAAGCGTATATGTCTTTGCCGGACTGTGAAATAACGATATGGGCGGGTGTTCCTGTTTTTTGGTCCCTAAATGCAGATGCGCCTCCCATAGCAGTTCCGCTTTTCCTTTTCCGGTAAAACGAAAGGCTCCCACACGGATCAGGATGATCAACTGCTCCAGATGCACCGGTACCCTCCGGATGAAATCCTCAAGGTCCCTGTAAGGACCGTTCATCTCCCGTTCGGGTGCAATGGCCTGGCCAACAGTCATTTCCAGGTTCATGATGTGAATAAATCCAACATAAACCTCTTTTCCCCGGATACAGGTCTTGTATCCGCTTTTATTCACACACGGCAGGCAGATCAGAGCACCCTGGCGCCGGGCTTCGTTAAAATACACCCAGGTATGGTAAAATCCTCCGAAATTATTGATCACGGCAACCATGAACTCCAGCGGATAGTGCGCTTTCAGGTACAGGCTCTGGAAACTTTCAACAGCATAGGAAGCAGAGTGCGCTTTGGAAAAAGAATACCCTGCAAACGACTCGATCTGGCGCCAGACCTCCTGGGTGATCTCATCGGGATAACCTGACGCTTTGCAATTGGCAAAAAACTTCTCAACGATCAGGTTAAACTCTTTTCTGGAACGGGATTTTCCGCTCATGGCCCTGCGCAATACGTCAGCATCGGCCAGATCCAGTCCCGCAAAATGATGACAGATCTTCAACACATCCTCCTGGTAAACCATCACACCATAGGTCTCTTTCAACTGCTGCTCCATGACGGGGTGAATATAAGTGAACGCATCCGGATGATGGAACCGGTGAATATATTCTCTCATCATGCCCGACCTGGCCACGCCGGGACGGATGATCGAACTGGCTGCCACCAGCGTGAGGTAATGGTCGCAATGCAATTTTTTCAGCAGTCCCCTCATGGCCGGGCTCTCAATGTAGAAACATCCGATGGTTTCGCCAACCCTGAGCTGCTTTTTCACCTGCGGATCTTTTTTAAAGTCTGTCACGCGATGAACATCAACCTTGACACCCCTGTTCCCGGCAATGATTTCCGCACATTCCCTGATATGTCCGATCCCACGCTGACTGAGTATGTCCAGCTTTTCATAACGAAGTTCCTCAGCCACATACATATCCCACTGGGTAGTCGGAAAACCTTTGGGCGGCAAATCCAGGGCTGTGTAACAGGTAAGCGGTTCCTCCGAGATAAGCACACCCCCTGCATGAATACTCCTGATGTTGGGAAAATCCACCATGAGTTCAGCAATCGTATGAATGCGTCGGGTGATCTCATTCTTATTGACTTCTGCCATGGGATTGGTCACCAGGCTGTCGATCTCCTGCTTTGGCAGTCCGTACACCTTTCCCAGTTCGCGGTAGATCGAGCTTCCCCTGAATGTGGAAGTGGCTCCCAGCAGGGCAGTATGCTCATGACCATATCGCTTGAAAATATAATCCTGCACCTCCCCCCTTTCATCCCAGGAATAGTCGATGTCAAAATCCGGCGGACTGGTACGCCGGGGATTGATGAACCGCTCGAAATACAGATCAAGGTCAATGGGATCCACATCGGTGATCTTCAGGCAATAAGCCACAACACTGTTGGCACCGCTACCCCTGCCTACATGATAAAATCCTCTCGACATCGAATAGCGGATGATATCCCAGGTAATGAGAAAATAAGCTGAAAAATCCAGCCTGTCAATGATATCCAGCTCGTGCCGCACCCGCTCAGCCGCTACCCTATCCTTTTCACCATAACGGTATTTCAATCCGTCACGGGCAAGCTTCTCAAGAAGGATCTTATCGTCATACCGGTTCCCGGTAAAGGTTTGCTTATTTTTAATGCTTTGATAATCAAAACCAATCGAGCAGTCTGCTATCAGCTTCTCCGTGTTTTGAATGATCTGTGGATAATTCTCATAGTGCAGGATCAGGGAATCAACCGGTAGCATAGTTTCGTTCTGTAAAGCTACATGCTCAGGTGAGAGCTTGGAGATCAGCGTATTATGATCAATTGCACGGAGGTTCTTATGTAGAATGTACCCGATGTTGTCTTTGAAGGTCACCGGGTGCAGGATCACCAGCCTTGACTGATCATGGCTGAATTCAGAGGTAAACAGTTTTCCGGTTTCTCCGGGCCTGATCCCGATGAATTCATTTTCCCTGAGCTGTTCCCTTCGTCTGGAGCCATAGGGATAGATCACGAATACATGGTCAAAGGCACCCGGATCAGCTTTACAATCTGCCTGGTTCATATTGCAGGATGTGATCCGTTCGTTCAATTCCCTGAATCCCGCATTATTTGTTGCCAGTCCTGTATACAGGAGTTGGTCCCCGTTCCTGAACTCAACACCCGCAACAGGCTTGATCCCGTTTTCACCGCACATTTTGACAAAATCGATCATTCCCATTGTATTATTGATATCCGTCAGGGCCATGGCGCAAATACCTTTGCTGACTGCCTGGGCAATCAAATCCTCCAGCGAAAGGGTGCCGTAGCGGAGGGAGTAGTAAGAATGACTGGATAAATACATCTTGTTTCAGGTGATCATATAATTTCCAAATTCCAAGCACCAAATTCCAAACAAATCACAATACCCAAATTCCAAACAGTCTACCGCCTACCGGCTACCTGCTACTCTTTACCCTCAGAGACACACTGCCCGTCGCACTGCCTTCCGGCCAAACCGGTTCCGGATGCGGTCCATCGCCATATAAAGGCTGGTCATCTCGGGCGTATCTTCAAAAAGGTTCAGTTGCTGCACACCCGGGACCAGGTGGCTGAATCTGACACCGATCAGGCGGACCAGCATTCGTCGCTGATAGATCTTTTTGAACAGATCGAGGGCAACACGGATGAGCTCATGATCGAATGATGTGTAGGGGATTTGCTGTTGCTGGGTATGGGTGTCAAAGTTGGCATACCTGATCTTGACCGTGACACAGGAAGTCAGTTTCTCCTGGCTGCGCAGTTCGTAGGCAATCTTTTCCACCATCCCCGTCAGTATCTCGCTCAGGCGCACCACATCAATGGTATCCTGCTCAAAGGTGTGCTCCGTACTGATCGATTTTCGATCCGAATAAGGAATTACAGGGGTGGGATCAATGCCATTGGCTTTTTTCCAGATGATGATTCCGTTCCTTCCCATCACCTTTTCCATCATTTCAATGGGGATCTGTGCCAGGGTTCCGATGGTAACGATTCCCATGGAACGCAGCAGATGGTACGTTTTATCCCCGATCATCGGTATCTTTCGGATGGACAACGGGAAGATGAAGGGTTGTACTCCATCCGTGGGGACATACCTCTCCCCGTTAGGTTTGGCTTCACCGGCAGCGATCTTGGATATGGTCTTATTCACCGATAAGCCGGATGATATCGGAAGCCCGGTATTTTTAATGATCTTCTGCCGTAATTCCTGCGACCATTTCAGGCAGCCAAAGAACCGGTCCATGCCGGTAACGTCAATATAATGCTCATCAATGGATGCTTTCTCAAATAAGGGTGCTTCTTCCGCAATGATATCCGTTACCATGTGGGAATATTTGCTGTAAAGCTCCATATCGCCCCGGATGTAAATGGCCTGGCTGCAGAGTGTACGGGCCAGCCGCATGGGCATGGCCGAGCTGATGCCGAACCTGCGCGCCTCATAACTGCAGCTGGCCACCACGGCCCGGTCGGAACTTCCGCCAATGATCACCGGCTTGCCGATCAGTGACGGATTTGCCAGACGCTCCACCGAAACAAAAAACGTATCCAGGTCCATATGAATGATCTGACGATTTGACGTTTCCATAAAAAAATTTTTCAAAAATTGTTGGAATAATGATTTATTGAATTATTTTTGATTAAAATTTAATCATTTTTTCGACGATAAATTAATCATTAAAAAAATCAAATGCAAATTTTTCTTCAAGGCTTGAACAGCTACGCTGTAATAGATTGGGAAATAAGTTATTGCGGATAATTGAAACGATATGTACTTCACGTCAAATATCAAATTGCTACGTAAGCGCCGTGGCCGCACCCAGGACGATGTGGCCTTTGCGCTGAACATGAAACGCTCGACACTGAGTGGCTATGAGAACCAGGTAGCCGAACCCGGCATCAGGGAACTTATCGCCTTTTCGAAATATTATAACGTGGCGATAGATACCCTGATCCGTGTTGACCTTTCCAGGCTGTCCGAAAGCCAGCTTTCGCAACTCGAGAAAGGATACGATGTATTCATCACGGGCAGTAAGCTGAGGGTAATGGCCACTACAGTAAGCCAGGACAACGAGGAAAACATTGAGCTGGTCAACGAAAAAGCCAGGGCGGGGTATGCCAGCGGCTATGCCGATCCCGAATACATCAGCATCCTGCCAACGTTCCGGCTGCCATTCCTGTCGAAGGAACGAAAGTACCGTGCCTTCCAGGTCAGCGGCGATTCCATGCATCCGATCCCCGAAAAATCATGGGTGATCGGGGAATTTGTCCAGAACTGGAACCTTATCCTGAACCGGCATGCCTATATCCTGCTGACCCTGGAGGAAGGCGTGGTGTTTAAAGTAGTTGAGAACAAGATCAAAACAGACGGAAAACTGGTGCTGCACTCCCTGAATCCATTTTATAAACCTTACGATCTTGCCGTAATCCAGCTCAGGGAAGTATGGAAATTCGTGACCTATATCAGCTCCGAACTGCCCGAACCCAACATGGAGAAAGAAGAACTTGTGGAAACGATCCGGATGCTGAAGAATGAAGTGAAAGCCATCCAGACCCGGTTGAACCTCTAACCTTTTTTCCTGCCTATGTACGCGATTGTTGACGTGGAAACAACGGGCCTGAATCCCAAAACGGAAAAGATCACCGAAATTGCGATCTTCCTGCATGACGGAAGAAAGGTGACACACGAGTACACCACCCTGATCAATCCGGAGAAAAAAATACCTTACCGGATTACGCAAATGACCGGTATCAACAACCAAATGGTGGAAGATGCTCCCCGGTTCTGCGATGTGGCCCGTGAAATCCTTGACCTGACCGAAGGCAAAACCCTGGTGGGGCACCATGTGACCTTTGATTATTCTTTTCTGCGACAGGAATATGGTAACCTCGGCTATGATTTTCGCAGGGAGAAACTCTGCACGGTCAGGATGAGCCGCAAACTGATACCGCACCGCCGGTCTTACGGACTGGGAAACCTCTGCAAGGATCTCGACATTTACAATCCCTGCCGCCACCGGGCAGCTGGCGATGCCACGGCCACAGCCAGGCTGTTCGAATTCCTGATCTCGATCGAGCCCGCCATCACGTTCATCTCCCTTCGCGGATTGAACTCCAACCTTAAAAAAGAAACCGTCGAGCGGTTGCCGGAAGACACCGGCGTCTATTATTTCTATGACGAAACCGGCGAAATCCTCTACATCGGGAAAAGCAAAAACATCTCCGAACGGGTGCGTTCTCATCTGAGCGATGGTCTCAGCAGAAAGGAACTGGAACTGAAATACCGCATTGCTGATATCGGGTATGAACCCACCGGAAACGAACTGATCGCCCTTTTACTGGAATCCTCCGAGATCAAAAAATACCAGCCGGTCTTCAATACAGCCCTGAAAAGGACCATTCTCAATTACGGACTTTTCCAGTATGATGATGATGATGGATACCTGCGTTTAAAAATTGAACACGATCATGATGGCAGTATACCCGTGCTGACATTCCACAACCTGGTCGCCGCCAAAGAGTTTCTTTTTCAGCTGGTTGAAAAGCATGAACTCTGCCAGAAGCTGTGCGGCCTGTACAAAACCAGTCACGCCTGTTTTTCGTACCATGTCCATAAATGCCGCGGAGCCTGTATCCAAAAAGAAGAGCCAGCATCCTACAATCAGCGCGTAGAGCAGGCCCTGCGACCCTATCGCTTTGAGAATGAAAGCTTTTTGATCATTGACAGCGGGCGTACCCTCAACGAAAAGGCACTGGTGATGGTCGAGAAAGGGAAGTACCTCGGTTATGGCTTTATCGACGAAGCTGTTGCGACCAATGATGCAGAATTTCTGCGATCCTGCATCACGCACCAGGAAGACAACCGTGATGTGCGCATGATCATCCGGGGGTACCTGAGTAGGAACCGGGTGGAACGTATCGTACCGCTTCAGTGAAACGCCGCCAACCCGGTAATATCCTCTCCAGTTATTAAAAGATGAATATCGTGGGTGCCTTCATAGGTGATGACCGATTCCAGGTTCATCATGTGCCGCATGATGGGGAAATCGCCTGTAATGCCCATGGCGCCAAGGATCTGGCGCGATTCACGGGCTATCTGAAGCGCCATGTGTACATTATTTCGTTTTGCCATGGAAATCTGAGCGGGTGTGGCGCGGTCATCGTTGCGGAGTACGCCCAGGCGCCAGGCTAAAAGCTGTGCTTTGGTGATCTCGGTCAGCATCTCGGCCAGTTTCTTCTGGGTAAGTTGAAAGGCAGCAATGGGCTTATGAAACTGCTTACGTTCCATCGCATAACGTACCGCCGTGGCATAACAATCTATGGCAGCGCCGATGGCACCCCAGGCAATCCCGTACCGGGCTGAATTCAGGCACATCAGGGGACCCTTCAGACCGGTGATGCCAGGGAATATATTCTCTTTGGGGACCCTAACATCGTTAAATACCAGTTCGCCGGTGACAGATGCCCTGAGCGACCATTTATTATGTGTTTCGGGCGTCGTGAATCCTTCCATCCCCCGTTCAACGACCAAACCCCGGATCTCCCCTGCCTCATCCCTGGCCCAGACGACAGCGGTATCACAGATGGATGCGTTGGTGATCCACATCTTGGCACCATTGAGCAGAAAATGATCTGTTTTCTCTTCGATCCGGGTGATCATGCTGCCCGGATCCGAGCCATAATCGGGCTCGGTAAGCCCAAAAGCACCTATCCGTTCACCCGTGGACAGCCCCGGAAGATATTTCCGTCGCTGCTCTTCACTGCCAAACCGGAAGATAGGATACATGACCAGGGATGACTGGACCGAAGCAGCCGAACGAATTCCCGAGTCACCTCTTTCCAGCTCGGTCATGATCAGTCCATAAGCGATCTGATCGAGTCCCGCTCCACCATATTCTCTTGGAATAAAAGGGCCAAAAACCCCCAGCTCACCCATCTCCCTGATCAGATGAACAGGGAACCTATGCTGCTGGCATGCTTCTTCAATGATGGGCCTGACGGCCCTGTCGACCCAGTCGCGTATCGCGCTGCGAATGATCAGGTACTCATCGCTGAACAGTTCATCCGTAAGGTAATGATCAGGAGATAAATAGGAGAATGCTAACATGGTGTATTAAAAAGATGGTGAATAAAAGTGTATGTCAGCGTCGCCAATGCAAAACTAATATTATTTATTTTTACGCTATGAGTTTAAGGTCGCGAAGCAGGAAAGAAAAAAAAGGTGTTTGGTTGCCGCCGGCGGTTGGATATGATCTCAGCCTTTTTTTAAAACTTCTTAAAAAGTACAGGGTTATGCCCAGGTATTACCTGAGGGTTAGTGTCACCCTGCTGATCAACATCATCAATCAACCGTTCAGGTCGTATGAACGAAAATTTATCAATCCAAAGATTGAAAAACGTTCAACCGGGGAAGATCCCATTTTCATTCTTGGCCACTGGCGCAGTGGTACTACCCACCTGCATAACCTCCTGAATCAGGATCCCCGGATGGGAGCCGTCACAACCTATCAGGTCGTCTTCCCGGATACTCTTTTCAACACTACAGGATACTTCATTTTCAAAAATTTCATGCGTCTGCTCATTGCGCCCCGAAGACTCGGAGACAATGTCAAAATGAACGCTGACTTTCCCCAGGAAGAAGAATTTGCCATTGGTAGCCGGTATCCACTCTGCTTTTATTATTTCTGGATCTTTCCGGAGAACACACTGGATTTTTATCGTCAATGTATTGAATTTCAAAATGTTGATAAAAAATCATACCTTCAATGGCAAGACGATTACCGCCTGATCATCAAAAAAGCAATCCAATATAAAAACGGAGCCACCCGGTTCTTATCCAAAAATCCGACCAATACCGGCAGGATTGGCGCCCTGCTGGAAATGTTCCCGAACGCCAGGTTCATACACATCTACCGCAATCCGGTCACGGTATTTTTATCAACCCTGCATTTTTATCACAAGATGATGCCAGCACTTCAGTTGCACACCGTCACCGAGGAGCAGCTGGAGGAGATCATTTTTTCGGTGTATGATCAGCTGATGCACAAATACCTGGATGACCGGAAGTTGATTCCACCTGAGAACCTGCTGGAATTTCCATTTGAAGCACTGGAAAAAGATCCGTTAGGCATCCTACAGATGGTTTATTCAAAATTTAAATTACCTGATTACGAATCTGTTAAAGAATCCTTTGCCAGTTACTACCAGCAAAGTAAAGGATACAGGAAAAACGTCCATCATATCTCGCGGCAACAGCTCGGCAGGATACTTGACCGATGGGATTTTGCCATGAAAGAATGGGGATATCAGGTACCGGCGGATGACCTGGTCATCAGCCAGGATTAGATCAACGCAGGCGATAGATCCTTAGCCAATCCACCTCCAGAAAAGTATCATTGTAGGGATCATCATGCACCCCGTTCTGCAGGATCACGGTCAGCTTGTGAAGATACTGGTTGACGCTGCGGAATTTGCGGAACAGGAATCCGTCAAAATAAAACTCCATCTGATCATCCATCACCTTGAGCCCATAGGTGTGGAAATCATCTTTCAACGGTATGGTCATCCTGTGTTTCTGGAGCGCCTGGCGGTGACGATCCCGCTGATTGAAATGAAAATTGCTGGTGAACTGTCCGGTTGAGTCATTCCAGTACTCAAAGACGTCAATTTCCGGAGGCCATTGTTCATAGCCCGTAAGCCAGAAGGCAGGCCATTCCCGGTTGCCGTCGGGCATTTTTGCGCGGCACTCGACCATGAAATCGGTCGTAAGGTCATTCCCCTTACTCACCCATGGATACAGATCCAGCAGGCCGATGGAATAATCAATCCGTACCGTATCCCCGTACTTCTCCCGGTAAAAGTTTTTAGGCTGGTACCGGGTCCACAGCCTTACCGTGCTATCGGTGAAGGTAAAATTATCCGGGGAATAGTAACCCGAAGCCGGTGTTTCAGGATTGAACATCGGGCCCGACCAGTACATGGATTTTTTCCAGTACGGGCTGATCGAGCGCTGATTGAATTCATCCGCGAAAAGCACCGGTGAGGCGCTCTTCAGGGTAATCCGACCAGAGGTAAACTGCTCCGGATTCTTCTTCATGTTATAATGCAGTGTGTTGCAGGAAGCAAGAGCAACAGCGATCAGCAGCCAGAATAGTTTTTTCATTTGTGAGTGATAAAAAAGATGGATGTGCGTAAAGGTATGAAGAATTTGAAAAAACAAGCGAATGGTGATCGCTTCTTTTGGCACCTCAACAGGTCATTCACTCCGTTGGGAAACCCATAACCGTCAATGGGAAATTCCGGGAAAAATTGAAGTCAATGTTGCTTCAGGGGAGGTCCATAGGGATTCCGCGATTACATATAAACTGATCACCGGGATCAATGAAACGTGGGGGTACGATATTCTTGTGGATGGACGGGTAAAGATCCATCAGCCATCTGTCCCATGTCTGCAGGGTAACGAAGGATTTATGGATACAGATCGCTGATTTTCCCGGTATGCCCAGGTATATGTCTTCAAACCAAAGTGCGATGGTGAGAAGGATGAATTTTTTTATGGTAGCGTTTTTACCCTATTGACTTTCTCCCAAACATAGCTCATATTTACGACGAAATCAAATATAAAATAGAAAATCAACCTGAATCATGTAAAAGAATATATCCGCGGAGACGGTGGTTATGTAGTGATGTCCGACCAGGGCTACTACTGCTAATGCTACGAAAGCAATCAGTAATTTTTTCATAATAACCTCCTGTTTTTGTTAGTGTTTACCCTTCCTCAGGGCTGGTTTTCAAATTTTTATACACTGATTTGCTATGAATAAACAGGATGTCATTATGGAAGTTTCCCAAGTAATGGAATGACTTTCCCAACGGTATGTTATCCCGTTAAAGAAGACTTTTTAATGTTTTATATTAATTTTATAGTCGCTTATCCGCACACAGTCGTCAGGATTATAAATGTCAGTTTACATAATTCCAATCTGACCAAACATGAATCCAACCCTTCAAAACGAACAGCTCCATGGAAACCATTCTGCCGCATTTCCCGGAAAATACATCCAGGGAGAGCATGCGATCAACAGCCTACCGGACTACATAAAATTGCTGGGCAACCATGGGCTGATCATTTCCTCTCCGACACCCATCAATAAAATACTCCCGAAAGATGACCTGCTGAAAAATGAGAAGGGGATATCCATCGAAGAATTCAGTGGTGAGTGCTGCGAAAAGGAATTGAGCCGCCTGTCTGCGGTCATTCTTAGCAGAAAAGCAGATGTGATCGTCGGGGTTGGAGGAGGTAAGACGATCGACACGGCAAAGATTGTTGCCGACAGGGCAGGGATCCCCGTAATTGTCGTTCCGACGATTGCCTCCACCGATGCCCCCTGCAGCGGCTGTGCCGTCATTTATTCCGAGCAGGGAGTCTTTGAGTCGGTGTCTTACCAGAAGATGAATCCGCAGATCGTTCTTGTGGATACTACGGTGATCGCTGCCGCCCCCGTCCGCTTCCTGGTTGCCGGAATGGGCGATGCCCTGTCTACATGGTTCGAGGCAAGGTCGTGCGAACGCTCTCAATCCCCGAACGAATGCGGGGGATACAGTACCATGACAGGGTTGAGCCTGGCCCGACTTTGTTATGATACCCTGTTACGCTATGGCACTGCCGCTAAACTGGCCTGCGAAAACAGGATCGTCACCCCCGCCCTGGACCACATCATTGAAGCCAACACATTGCTGAGCGGTATCGGGTTTGAGAGCTCGGGTCTTGCCACAGCGCATGCCATTCATAACGGACTCAGCGTACTGCCCGAAACACATATGTTCTATCACGGAGAGAAAGTGGCCTTCGGTGTGCTGACAGGCCTTCATCTCACCGACGCGCCTATGGAAGAAATGGAAACCGTCTACGCTTTCTGTGAAGAAACTGGACTGCCTTCCACCTTTTCGGATATTGGCATCAAAGATCCGAACCGTGCCAAACTGATGGAAGTGGCTTTAAAGGCCTGTGCTCCCGCAGAGGTCATCCATCACGAAGCTGTCCGTATCACACCCGAAAATGTGATCAGTGCCATGATCATGGCCGATGCAATGGGAAGGAAAAGAATGATGCGGCCATGAATGCGATAAGGAAAGAACAGATGAAATCCCGGAAACCAGGGTCGGCGGGAAAACCTGACCCGGTACCAGCCTAGCCCTGATCCTGGGATTGATTGACCAAAGATGAACTCAGGGAGAGCCGTGGAGCCTTCATCCTGAAACAAAAGGGAATTCGTCCATGGTGACTCTCCCTGAGGGAAAACAGGCAAATTAGTACCTGCTATTGCGCTGATGGTCATAACCGCCTGACCGTGCACCGGAATCAGGTCTGCGTTCACCACGCGGCCGGGCTTCGGAAACACTCAGTGCCCTGCCTTCCAGTTCGGCATCATTCAATTTTTGGATCGCGTTCAAAGCTTCCTCATCGTTTTGCATCTCAACAAAACCAAATCCGCGGGATCTTCCCGAAATGTTGTCTGTGATCACTTTGGCTGAAACGACTTCGCCATATTCTTCAAAAACCGATTTTAAATCTTCGCTGGTAATCCTGAAGCCAAGATTTGATACAAATAAATTCTTCATAATACATAAAATTAATTGATTAATAAACTCTTGAGATGTAAGATCGAAAGGAAAAACTCAGCGAAATGACTGTGAGATAGACAAAAACGAACTGGGAAATTACTTAGCAGATGTATTAAATCTCAAACTGGGCGCAAAGGTAATATAAAAAAAGATGCCTATTACGGCTCCCTGTCAATTTTTACATTAACGGCATTCCATCCGTTCATCCCCTTCATCACTTCAAAGAGTACCTTATTGCCCTCTGTGACAGGTTCCATGAGACCACTGGAATGTACGAAAATATCCTGTCTGTTTTCCAGGTCCTTGATAAAACCATAGCCTTTGCCTTCATCGAAAAACTTGACTACGCCGTTATGGATAGTATTTTCAGTACCGGAAGAGAGATTTCTGGGAACGGCGATTTGAATATCCTCTGCCCTGACCGTTGCCCGCTGAGAAGGATCCGGTGGAGTTGAGGTAATGTTGCCGAATTCATCAACATAAGCAAACATATCTTCAGGATTGCCAGTGCCTTTGTTCTCCCTCCGCTCGATCCGTTTAAGTTCTTTCTCTTTTCGCTTCTTTTCCTTCTTGGATCGTACATCCTTTTTGCCATATGTTTCTCTTCCTTTACCCATAAATACTTTTTTTAAATGATTTTTAAATATTCAGCCCGCAGTCATAGAAGCTTCATCGCATTTTCCATCCAGCAGGCTCAGGGTATAAAGGTAAACTATTTGCCTGAATGCAGGCATTTTTATTTTTATTGAATGTTATTCAATCGCGGTTTGGGAGAAATACGTGCTAAATTTGTACTACAAATCCTTGTTCCATGAAAAGTAAA
The DNA here is from genome assembly GCA_017993235.1 of Lentimicrobiaceae bacterium. GTDB lineage: Bacteria > Bacteroidota > Bacteroidia > Bacteroidales > JAGONC01 > JAGONC01. Next base: position 12,187 of record JAGONC010000023.1, on the reverse strand, counting down.
AATGAATCCTTCACTGCGAGAGAAATAAAAAGCGCACCGTCGTCTCCCCGTACCTCTTTCCTGAAAAGACGTTATCTTGAGTCTTCCCTTATGGTGGATATTGAGTACATCAGGCACCTAACCGATTCGAACCGGCTGACGGATGGCCTGGATGTTCTGGAGCGGCGTGCCATCGATCATGCGTATGCTCTTTCACATTTGACTCCCGTAATATTCGAACACGATAGGATTGCAGGGAATAAAACCCGGTTCATCAGGGGGGCTATCCCTTATGTAAATTATGCCGCGGAACCATTTCTAAAAGAATTACGAAAAGAGGAACAGGATGCCCAGTCGAAGTATGCTGTTCAGGGAAAAGGTGGCGGAATTGAGAAAGCCCGGCAGGCAGCTGAAAAGAACAACTTGCGGTTGATTTCGGGTAAGTTCCTGATCTCTGAAGAAGAGCATGAAGAATTCAAACAAATCTGTGCATATTGGGAAGACAAGTGCTTTATGGCACAGGGAGACCGGCTCTGGAAGCGAAATTTCAAGCAGAAAGAATTCATTGAAAATGGCTGGAAAACAGGCCTGTACACTGCCCCTCATGAACCCTGCCCTGAAGGGCGCCTGATCCTTGACTATGAAACAGCCCTGGCAAAAGGGTACCGTGCTATTATCCGCGAGACCGAAGAAAAGATCGGTTCTTTTCAACCCGGAAACCTTACGGATGGAGCCAGTCTGATTTTTTGGAGGGCTGCGATCACCGTGCTGGAGGGGGCTGCTGTTTTCGCTTTACATTATGCCAGTGAAGCAAAGCGTCTGGCCAATGAAGAGAAAAATCCTGTACGTAAGTCAGAGCTGGAGCAGATGGCGCTTATCTGTGAACATGTACCCATGGAACCTCCCCGTAATTTCAGGGAAGCGGTGCAGTCTTTCTGGTTTACCTATCTGGCGGGCCATATGGAAGGTTCCCACCTTGGATACTCCCCCGGCAGACTGGACAGGGTACTTTACCCATATTATAAGAACGACCCGGAAATTACTCCTGATCAGGCCATAGAGCTTTTTGAGGAATTGTTTGTAAAAATGACCCAGATCGAATATGTCGCCAGCCTGAGCTGGCAGGGACTGGGCCATGGAAATCTGTACCAGAACCTTATTCTGGGTGGGGTCGATGAGAATGGCGAACCAGCCGATAATCCGCTTTCCCTTATCATTTTACAGGCTCAGATCAATATGCAGATGACCCAGCCCACACTTTCTGTCTGGTGGGATGATCAACTTGGCAATGAGTTCCTGATGAAAGCAGTTGAATGCGTAAAAACAGGCGTGGGTTATCCTGCTTTTTTCAATCAGTCAACGTATATCCGGCATGAATTAAAGACCAGCGGACTGCCTCTGGAGATCATCCGGAAACATGCCGCAATGGGAGGATGCACTGAACCCACCCTTCAGGGATATGCCTATGGCATCGTTCAGCCCGGTTTTGTGAATCACGGAAAAATCATCGACCTTGTCCTGAATCAGGGTGTCGATCCGGCCACGGGGATCCGTATGTTTGAATCCCGAAAACTGGATAGCTATGAAGACGTAAAGAAGTATTACCTTGAGATCATGCAGCATGCCATCCGGAACTGGCAGCAGTACTGGAACTACGTCATGATCGCCCATCGCAACACGGTACCCCTGGTATTTTGCTCGGTTTTCATCAATCATTGCCTGGAGAAAGGTAAATGCATGGATGATGGAGGAGCACTGCTGAATCAGTCTGTTACCACACTTTCCTCAGGAATGGTGAATGTCGCCAACTCCCTGGCCGTGATAAAGAAATTGTGCTTTGAAAGTAAAGTCTGCACAACCGATGAACTATTTCATGCCGTAAAGGAAAACTGGAAGGGGTATGAGGGATTGCGCAAACAAGCCCTGTCTGTCCCACACTGGGGAAACGACGAAGCGTTTGTGGATGATATTTACCTGGATATCTTTCATGAATACTGCGACTGTGTGGCCAGGCAGGTCAATTATCTGGGGAAACCCTATGATCCTTCCATGCTGGCCATCTCCACTCCGGTGCCCTTCGGGAAAGTATGCAATGCATTTCCTGACGGGAGGTATAAAGGTGAACCCCTTGCCGATGGCGTAACTTCACCCTTCCCGGGAACCGATATCCATGGCCCCACAGCCGTGATCCGTTCCTCATCAAAAGTAGATCATACAAGGATCCGCGGGGGTTTACTAAATCTTAAATTTCATCCTTCAGCCTTAAAAGGGACCAACGGGTCGAAAAATTTACTGGCCCTGATCAAGACCTATTTCGAAAAATCGGGCTTTCATGTACAGTTCAACGTAGTGGATTCTGCAATGCTTCGGGATGCTCAGCTGTACCCTGAGAAGTACCGCGATCTTGTTGTGAGGGTGGCCGGATTCTCGGCTTATTGGGTTGAAATGAGCAAAGACCTTCAGGATCAGGTGATATGGAGGACAGAGCATTCCTTGTAAGGGATGAAAGGAATCATTTTCAATATCCAGCATTATGCCGTGCATGACGGCCCGGGCATCAGGACATTGTTGTTTTTGAAGGGATGCCCTTTGAGATGTCAGTGGTGCTGTAATCCAGAATCACAAAGGTTACAGCCGCAATTGCGCTATATCCGTTCCCGCTGCAGGTCATGCCTGGAGTGCGTGATCCACTGTCCGGATTCATCTCTTTCCTTTACTGACGGGGTAATTCATCGTTCCTTTGATGATTGCAACCGATGCCCGTCTAAAGTATGCATTGAAGTATGCAATCATGATGCCTTGACGGTTTCCGGAAAGGAAATAACCTCCGGTGAGTTGATAGATATCATTGCACTGGATATTCCGTTCTATCGGAATTCAGGAGGCGGAGTCACCTTTTCAGGTGGAGAACCCCTTTTTCAACATGAATTTTTACGTAATGTACTTCAAAAATGCAAAGCGCTCGGTATCCATACAGCCGTGGAAACCTGCGGATGGGCTGACAGAAAGTCTTTTGGACGGATATTACCTTTTACGGACCTGTTCCTGTTCGATCTGAAGATCATTGATCCTGATCTGCATCTGTTCTACACAGGAAAACCCGTTCATCCGGTTCTGGAGAATCTGGCTTATCTGGTGTCGGAAAAGGCAAGTATTGAAATACGTTTCCCCTTAATTAAAGGCATTACGGATACTGATGAAAATAGGAAGGATATCATTGACATCATGCGTAAAAATGATCTGAAGCGAATCTGCCTGGAACCCTATCATGCACTGGGAAAGCCAAAATATGAAGAACATGGGATGGAATTTCGCCTGGGTGCTGTTGATCCGTACGATGGGGAGGAATTGAAGGATTTCCGGGATTTCTTTCTAGAGCGGGATCTTGCGTGTGAGGTATTATAGCTGAGCGGGCAGATGGGAGATCATCGGGGTAAGTGATTGTATATGACGGCCAAACTGATCTGCTGAAATGTCAGTCATCACTACTTCGGCATCGATCATTCACCTGGCGTTTCTACTGCGTACCGGAATGACCGATTACTGCAGTAATACAGATTTGAAATACCCCTGATGCCATTTGAGGTCTCCCTTATTCTCTTTACTGAACGACGAAGAGCTGTCACTGGTCAGGGACAATAAAATCACCATCAGGTTCAAAAAAGGCTAAACCATCCGGAAGCAAGGGCCACCTATGTCGCATGTCATATCGGTCAATAGTGGATTGGTCAGGATCTATCTGGAAGGAGTGGAGGACAGAAATGCGATCATCCGGATTGTGAAACCGACCAATTTTCAGGACCAGGCCGACCTGTAAGGATTTTTCTTAGATTTGCAGGAGTAAGATCCTATCGGATTTGTTCTGACAAATTTTCGTTGAAATTCCCGATCTCATGTTGACCTATAGAACGAATATCACTTATCTGCTGATAGCATGTAGTTGCCTGATCCATCCCATGACGCTCCACGGACAAGATTTTTTTTTCCGAAATCATACAATACAGGAGAAAGCAGCGGAAAGAACCTTTTTTGAATCCATGGAAACTTTTTTGCCCCCTGACAGGGACGATGGACCCTGCGATTACATCCGGAGCATGGATCCGTCTTCTTTTGAGGAATGGATTACCTGGATCATGGAAGAAGCAATGATACCGGGTATTTCCCTATGTTTTTTAGAGAACGGCGATTTGTACTGGAAAAAACACTTCGGCTACGCCAATATTGAACAGGCGGTTCCCGTGAGTGATTCTACGATTTTCCTTACGGCCTCCATCTCCAAAACGATTGTTTTAACTGCCTGCATGCAACTCTATGAGAACGGTTTGTTTAAACTGGATGATAATATCAATGATTATTTACCCTTTGAGGTATACAATCCATCCTTTCCTGACAGCATCATCACATTCCGTCACCTGATGACCCATCTTTCATCCATTAACGATGATCTGACCCTTCTGAACGATCTGGTAACTTACGGATACGATTCACCCATTGCTTTGCAGGATTTTTTACAATCCTATCTTCTTGAAGGTGGTATGTACAACTCTTCCCAAAGTTATTTGCAGGTACCTCCACAAACAACATATAACTATTCCAATGTGGGCGTTTCATTACTGGCTTTCATCGTTGAGGTGCTCCTCGGAATGGATTTTGAATCCTACTGCCAGCAGCACATTTTTGGTCCCCTGGGGATGGAGCAGACCTCCTTTCGTCTCGAAAATCTGGATTCCTCATGGATCGCTACACCTTACATCCACCAGAGCGATGTCCTGATTCCCACCCCGCACGCTGGATTTCCCGTCTATCCGGCAGGGACCCTTAGAACCAGCGCGGTGAATCTCTCCAAAATACTTGCAATGTACATGAACGGGGGTTCCCTGGATCAGGTCCAGATCCTTAAGGAGAGTACCATCGATCTGATCACTACCCTGCAATACCCCGAGAAAACCTATCCTGACCTGCTGGGATTGATATGGAATTTTAACTATGGTTTTTTCAGTCATGGAGGTAGCTTTCCCGGAGCTCAGGGTGAATATGGTTTCAGCTGGGACAGGCAATCCGGAATGATCTGTATCGGGAATAGTTCAAACTCTGACTGGAGTTGGTTCACGGAGTATCTTCTGTTAAACTATTCGTATCATTATAAACCATTCTCTGTTGAAGCACTCGCTCTTTCCGATTCAGATGGAGACCAGGTCCTGGAACCGGGAGAAGAGGCAACCATCACCCTGGGTATCCGTAACAATATAAACATCACCTCAGCCATTCAGGATGTTCACCTCATCCTATGTTCGGATGACCCCAACATCAGTATCGAAGTGGCTGAATCGCCCTTAGGAATGATGGAATATCTGGAAGTAAAGAAAACTTTAAATATTCCATTTATGATCCATGTTGGATCAGAAATCCAACCCTATTCTTCCATGTTTGGCCTGAACATCTCCTTTGGGAAATCGAACCTTTACGAGACCTATCTGAATCTGGAGATCGGCAATCCTGACATCCTGCTGGTGAATGACGGCATTAGCTTCGATGGGATGTTTATCCAGCCTATTTCCTGGTATACATATGCATTGAAAAAACTGCAGCACGAGGCATACTCTTACAATTTGAATGTGATGGGAGAACCCTCCCCGGAATTCATCTCGAATTTTCCGGTCGTAATCTGGTTCACCGGTTTCCAGGAGGAACAAACCCTAACGCCTTACAACCAGGAAGTGCTTTCGCAGTATCTTGAAAACGGAGGCAATTTGTTTCTTTCGGGGCAAAATATCAGTGAGGATTTGGAGGAAAGCCCTTTTCTGAAGGATTACCTGCATGTGAAACATATCAATGACACCTATACCGGCCAGGATACCCTGATTGGAACTCCGGGTGATCCCATTGGCGACAATTTGTATCTGACCTTCAATCAGGGCATGGATGCCATGTACCAGTTATCCATGAGTGAGCTGGAACCGGTCAGTGGCGGTGAGGTGGTTTTTCAGTATTTCTCATCCGCCACCGGCGCTGCCATCAGTTATCAAAGCCCTGTATATAAAACCGTGTTCTTTGGTTTCGGATTTGAAGGTATCAATGAACTGGAAAAACGGCTTGAAGTGTTGCAGCGAATACTGGAGTTTTTCGGATCCTATGTAGGCACGGAAGAGGAACCGGTACAAACCGATGCAGAAACCGTCCGGATTTTTCCCAATCCTTTACAGGATCCTTCCCTGCTCAGTTATGTTCTGGAGCGGCCGGGAATGGTGAGTCTCATGATCTACGATGCAAAGGGCAGCCTAGTCAGAAAAGTTGACGGTCAATTTCAGACAGCAGGCATCCATCATCTGGCGTTTCAGCCCGGGGAACTGCTTCCGGGCATGTATCTTTACCGGTTCATCTGCGATGAGATCAGTGAGGTAAAAAAGCTGTTGGTCACACCCTGAAGGTAAATGGATGGACAATACGTCCCTTCTCTTATACTATATGGTTTTTCAGCGAGTCTCCCTCTTTAATTTTTTCAAGTTTTAACTGGACAGAGAAACATTAAATTTTTGGGTGTGGTTACCACCACGATTCCATCTGGATTCCAAAGGAAAGGCCCTGATGCTGATCGGGAAAAGATGAGGTTGCCACCAGACCTGTGAAGTCATCCGACCAGATCGCATAGGTAAAGTAAACACGGATGGCCGGCCGGCTTAGGATTTTATTCAACGGAGATACCTGAGGGGCAAGGGTCATTTTCAACAGAAATCCTTCATTGGCATCCGACTGGCTTGTATAGTCGAATCCAAATTCACCCACGATGGAAAAATATCTGTTCAGGTGATAGGCTGGCCGTAATCCGGCCGAATACCAGTTCAACATATTGGTGGGCGATTGACCGTTGTCGAGGTTCTGGTACATCAGTAGGCCCAGCAATGAAAACTTATCGCTTATGTCCGCCTGCATATCATTCAGCACCCTGAATCTCCTGAATTCATTTACTTCCAGAGGAATCCCGGCAACGGGTATGATGCCCATAGGTAGTTCTATGATCGCTCTATAGTTCTCTGCGGCTCCGGTTCCGTAAAAACAGGTTCAGCCGGTTCCTTCCTCCCTCAAACTGTACTTCATGAAACAAACCCATCGACCAGCCATCGCTGCTTTCAATATAATAATTCCCCTGACCGGTGACCAGTGAATCCCCGTTGAACCTTGACCAGTCGAATGTAATTCCTAATTTTCCCAGACCAACCGGAATGTCGTATAAACTAAAATCCAGGGTTACTTTATTAAACACAAATTCATTTTCAGTATAAACGCTGCCACTTGAGCTGAGTTGGTCGATAGAACCTCCCAAAAACGCACCCGATAGTTTGATCCCCTTTCCCAGCACCAGATCTTCAAATCCGCCGCCAAATCCGCTCATGTCGCGGTACCAGTAATCGATCATATGAGCATCATACCGGTCGTAAAAACGCTGACCTGCCCAATATGCCAGCTCTTTCCGCTTTTTATGGATCCCGGTCATTCGTACATATGCCTCCCGTACCGAGGTTGTGGTCACAAACGCATTGCTTTTGCTTGTTGGGGTTACAAAAGCCAGTCTTAAATTAGTTTCGAACCGGGCTTTGTTCTCATCTGCCGTTGCATACCGGAAGAGTGCTTCAATATAAGCCTCGGCCTCATTACCCAGTCGGTATTTGGCTTCGGCGTTGGGTGCTTTGAAATAATCCAGGGGGCTTCCCTCTCCGTCCAGCCCGAATCCCGACCGAAAATAACCGTAAAATCCAAAATTATCGGCGTTTTGTGCCCATGAATTGGTATGAATGATAAGCAATAATGAAATAAAACAGATCCCGGGTGATTTCATGAAAGATGGTTTATTTGTAAAATCCAGTGTTAATGACCACCTGCATGCGGTGGAAAGTAGCTGTAAATCATCAGCTAAAAGTTCACCCGTAAAGTTATCAATTTAAGTGTTTGTCTTTATACCAAAGGGTACGATAATGTTTTATTTCACAGGTCCCAGATATTTGTCGCACCAATCCAGGATTTCCCTGGTCTTATTGGATTTGGGAATATTATGTAGGATCCTGTTCTTCTCCAGAATAGCTATCGCACGTTTTTCATCCTTCGACATCAGGGCGGAATAGCCGACGATGTCGGTGAACATGATGGCAGCCAGTTTGCGTTGTTCTTTCACTCAGGAAAGGTTTAAACAAACCAGTGTATTGATTTAAAGGTCTAATTATGATGAATCAACAACTTATTAGCAAGATCATCTGCAATTTAAGTAATCGCAGATGAAAATTGAAGGTTGGAAATAGATTGTAATGGGAGGGGAATCTTCAGCCCCCATCCCCTGCCCCTTCCCCCACCCGGGGGAAGGGGCAGGGGATGGGGGCTGGATTCGTCAGGATAACCAGCTTCCGATTACGTTACGGATGTCAAATTGTCAATTAGCCCAATGATCCCTGAGGCAACGAACACTATAACCGAGTACCTTGAAGTAGCTGCCCCGGCCTACTTCCGGGTTGATGTAACTGAAGTAACGGTACCACACAGAGTCAAAGTTCTCCGTCGACGTCCACCACGTGCCGTAGTCGCCGACATTGAAGAAGACACCATCGCTGTAGCGGATACCACCGGGCAGACCTGAGAAGCCTAACAGGTCGGTGCCGTTGCCATTTTCATTCCAGCTACTGGTGGCCTTCAGGTTCGTCCCGGCATCAAGGCCACGGAATTCCCAATCATCCCAGGTATTGTTTCCGATCCCATACTGGCTGTCCACCGCCCCTTCCAGCACCTTCCATTCTTCATCAGTGGGCAGGTGCCAGCCCGGAGGGCAGATGCCCTGGGTGCCTTGTTGTGTGGTATACTGCATCATCTCGTTCCACTGGTAAAGGCCACCGTATTTGGTGCAACTGTCGGGTTCGTTGTTGTAACAGTGCTTTTCTATTGTTCCATTGTCCGATTGTTCAATGGTTCCATTGATCATCGTGCCTACATTCAGATTCTCCTTAAGCCAGCATTGGCTGAAGATCTGTATCGTATTGTACACCTGTCCTTCGTACTCCACCGTAGGAGTTCCCAGGCAGGGGATGTTGGTGGCGAATTGGAAGGCATAGGTGGTATTTCCCTCCGGTGCATCCAATATTCCTGATTGACGGACAATGAAATCATTGACTTGCAAAGAGTTCTTCAAAACAGGTTCTCCTGATTGAGATCCCACATAGTCCAACCGGCAGCTCTTGCCATTCTGCATCCCTGTTGAGATCATCTGTATGCTCCGGCTTATTCCATTCCAATGGGCTGTGAGGAAGTAAAGGTTGCCTCCCCCCGGTTGGAACCTGAAGGAATGATATCCTTCATCAAGTTGCCGGTCAGTTCGAAGAACGACCCTCCCCTGCAAGTCAGTTATCATCATATGGACTTTTCCTGTATGTGGAATGAACATAGAGATTTCACTCTGGTCTCCCATTGGATTCGGATAGTTTTGATAAAACTCAAATGAGGAAGCCTCATTATTCGTTTCCTCAATGCCCACAGGGAGATTAGCGTAACCGACAAAGAGCAACAAATCTCCTGGCTTGATTTCAAGGGATATTGTGGTGTCAGGCCAGTACGTGATGGTTTCACTCCCCTGGGTGCGGTTCATGATTTTTATGTGGTCTAATTGAACATAGGCCGCGCTGTCCACAGCCGTGAAGGTCAGTTCAATGGCTGAACACTGGGAATATAATCCCAAAGTCATGATTGTAAACAATGTAACAAGGAATAATTTCTTGGACATGGTGTGTAAGAATTGGTCTGGGGGGTAAATATATTGATCGTCAAATATAATGAAATCGAAATTAAATTGCATGAAGACACTTTTCGCAGAGAAACGGATTTCTACTTTCGCAGAAAGGACCATTGAGAATAGATCAGTATGGATCAGCGGAAAAGATGAAAAAAGGATTATAACGGATGCGCAGAAGCCCGTCAGTGTTAAATATCCTGCCGCCGCCAGCGAACAAATACCCATTTGTTGCGCACCTTTTGGCTGAAATTCCCCTTTCCCCGGGTGGGGAAAGGGGCCAGGGGATAGGGGCTGGATAAGTTGCACACCCCCATAAAAAAACCATTGATAGTCAAGGGTTTAACTGAGATTGTGCGGTGCGGAGAAGATCCCTCGCTTGCGTGAAAATCTATTTGCAAACGCGACCACAAATCGCTACCTTTACAGAGCCAGTACGTTCCCGGGCCAAGGCGCTATGCACGACGTCGGCGGTCATTTATTAATTCAGGATCATTAAACATGAAAAAGGTAATTCTAATCACAAGCTTGATCATAACTTCAATATTATCATTTGCGCAAACTTATGTGTTATTTCCAGATTCCAATGCCTATTGGAATGAAATTGAATTTCATCAAGGTCAATGTGATCCACCGGCATATTGTAAGAGGACTTACTTTTTACAGAGAGACACGGTTATAGATGATTATTCATATACTAAAATTTACTCTAACGATGGTTCTTCGATTTCCTATGTTGGTGGATTAAGAGAAGAAAACAAACGGATATATCTTTATTACACTTGGTGCGATCATAGTGTCCTTCTATATGATTTTAACCTAAATGTTGGCGATACTATTGTCACAGCTTGCCTGGCTGCTGAATGCGATACACTGCTAAATCAATATATGACGGTTGTATCTGTTGATTCTGTATTATTACAAGACAATAGTTACAGAAGAAGAATTAATTTTGATTGGGGTCCCGAAGAGTCTTGGATTGAAGGAATTGGAAGTGTTTCAGGATTATTGTATCCATACTACTCTTGTGTCTTATGTGTCTGCTTTCTTGAACTGATTTGTTTTCAAGAATATGACAACACTTTATATTTGAATGAAGAAGATGTCCCTTGTTTTAATTACTATGTCTCAATCGATGACCCAGAAAAGAATGAAGATCTGTTCCTGGTGTATCCAAATCCAGTCAAATACCAATCATTTGTCACGATAAGATCTGATGAAAATATAAATGCGATTAAATTATATGATATAACAGGACGAATGGTTACGTCACGGCAGAAAATGAATACCAAAGAGACTCAATTGCAACTTGGTAATTTCCAGCAAGGAATCTATTTTCTTAAAGTTAATTTCCAGAACAACTCAATCCTTTACAATAAATTGATAATTAATTAACTAAACGTATACTAATCTATGCGCATCAGCCAGCCCGGGGAAATAATTTTCGATTGTCTATTCGGCATTGTCAATTTTCTATGTGATGTGACTTCGACCATTGACAATTGAAAACTGACAATCGACAATTAGATCGGCCCGGGCCAAGGCGCGGCGCTCGGGTTTCAGAAATGTATAAAACAATCTCTATGAGAAGGCTCATACTGCTATTTAGTTCTTTACTTCTCTTACCAGTTACTTATTCCCAAATTATTGTTGATACCAATAAGTTATGGGTTGATGCTGAATATATGAATTTCGGTCCGGGATTTACAACTGCTTACAGATTTCAGGATGACACGATAATAGACGGCTATGAGTATAAGAAATTATTTCAAACCGAGGATACATCTCTGACTAACTGGGGATTAAGGGGCTGGATGAGGGAAGAAGACAAAATCGTTTATTTTAAGGATCCCGCGTGGGGTGATGATGAATATATGCTATACAATTTTAATTTGGAGGTGGGTGATACATTCAATTTTGTAAAGTTCTGTTTTCCAATAATTGTGGAGTCAATTGATACAGTCGTACTGTTGAATGGCGAGCTAAAAAAAAGAATAATCCTGGATTGTTTGTTTGATTCTGAAGAATGGATTGAGGGTATTGGAAGTGCACGGGGGCTGACAAAGGTCACTGAGGGGATTGGTGGGGCTGATTTATGGTATTGGCTGAATTGTTTTTTTGAAGATGGTATACTAAAATATAAACAATTCTATTGGGCTTACGAATGCTTTTTTAATACTACCGGGATTGATAAAAACACGTTGGATCAAAAGATCGTCGTATCGCCAAATCCATTCAGTGATTATACAACTTTTAAATACGAATTGCCAGAGCCAGGAGTGATCCATTTAACTATCGTCAATCACCTTGGGCAGGAGGTTGGAGTGCTAATCCATGAAACACAACCTGCAGGTAAACACCAGGTGCAGTGGAATGTTAAAGGATTATCTGAAGGAGTATATTTCTATCATCTGACAATGAACAAACAACAGACAGTGAACGGAA
>JAGONC010000052.1 GCA_017993235.1 Lentimicrobiaceae bacterium | reverse complement strand
TTTCATCTCGGCAGCCGGATAGCCCTCTGCATGGATATAGGAGATCTCCTTCAGCTTCAGTGCGCCCTCCAGCGCCACAGGGAAGTTATATCCCCTTCCCAGGTACAGGAAGTTGCGCATGTGCGAGTAATTTTTGGCTATTTGAAGGATTTGTTCATTTAATCCCAGGACCTTTTCGATTTTGGCCGGAATCGAGTCGAGTTCGCGGATGATCCTGTAAAAGCGCGAATGGGTGATGGTTCCTTTCGCCCTGGCGATCTGCAGTGCCAGTAGGGTGAGTACGGTAACCTGTGCGGTAAAGGCCTTGGTGGAAGCCACCCCGATTTCAGGTCCTGCATGGGTGTATGAGCCGGCATGACTTTCGCGTGCGATCGACGATCCCACCACATTGCAGATGCCCAGGATGGTGGCACCCTTTGCCTTTGCCAGATGGATTGCGGCCAGTGTGTCAGCGGTTTCCCCCGACTGAGAGATGGCGATGACAATATCTTTTTCACACAGGATCGGATTACGGTACCGGAATTCAGAAGCATATTCCACCTCGACCGGTATCCGGGCAAGCTCTTCGATCAGGTATTCGCCCACCAGGCCTGCATGCCACGAGGTTCCGCATCCGACAATGATGATCCGCTCGGCCCGGATCAATTTCTGCAGGTGATCCCTGATACCCCCCAGGGAAATCACACCATTCACTGTGTCGAGCCTTCCCCTCATGCTATCCCTGACGGAAGCCGGTTGTTCAAAGATCTCCTTGAGCATGAAATGAGAAAATCCACCTTTCTCGATCGCATTCAGGTTCATTTCCAGCTTCTGGATATAGGGAATCTTATCAACGTTCTTGATGGTTTTTATCTTCAGGGGCTCATTTCTTTTAATGATGGCGATTTCTTCATCGTTCAGATAGACCACATCTTTTGTGTACTCCACAATCGGTGTTGCATCCGATGCCAGAAAATATTCTCCCTGTCCGATTCCAATGACCAGCGGACTACTCTTGCGGGCCGCGATCATCATATCCGGTTCATTTTTCGAGATCACCACGATGGCATAGGCCCCAATGACCTGGTTCAGCGCCTGCTGAACGGCCTCCACCAGCGTTACCTGCTCATTGCTGAGAATATCCTCGATCAGTTGGATCAGCACCTCGGTATCGGTCTCACTCCGGAAGCGGTAGCCCCTTTCGGTAAGGATTTGTTTCAGGGATGCGTAATTTTCGATGATGCCATTATGTATGATGGCCAGGTCGCCGGATTGCGAAAAGTGGGGATGGGCGTTGATATCATTGGGTATTCCGTGTGTTGCCCAGCGTGTATGGGCGATGCCGACAGTGCCGGTCAGCTTAAGTCCCTTGATTCGTGTGACAAGATTGGCAACCTTGCCCTGATTTTTATACAAATGAATGCTTTCGTTGATCAGGGCGATTCCAGCGCTGTCGTAGCCCCGGTATTCCAGCCGGCGAAGACCTTTGATCAGAATGGGAAGTGCCTGTTGATATCCCAGGTACGCTACAATACCACACATATTGCGTAAATTGGATTACAAACCGTTTTCAGATTGTGGGTTTTGTGTAAATAAGCCTAAGTTTCATATTGTTTGAAAGGGCTCCGGGGCCCCCGATTACCACCCGTGTGGCATTGACGGAAGCACCCGAGGTAAACAGATACAATGCAGTGGTGGAGTCCTTCTCCAGGAGTTTCTCCTGAATGAACCGGCTGATCCTGAAGCGGTAACGGGGCTCGCTGTAGTTACCGTCAAAGTAATCCGCATCCTCCGACTGGTCATCCAGGTAGAAGAGGGTACTATCGTTCTTTCCGTACAATGCGAGCTTTTCGGGAGCGGGATACACTCCACCGGGTTCCTGGTTATAGAAAATAAGCTGGGCTTCATTGACGGCGATGTTGCTTCCCTTAACCATGTTCAAAAGATACGGAAACACAATCCTTACCCTCACCCCTGCCATGGATTGAAGGTAGAGCTGATCATTCCCCAGGGAAGTATCGCCTGAGATGATCTGTTGCCGGAAGAGATCGGACGCCTGTTCATAACCGCTGTGGTCAAAATGACCAAAGCGGGCATTGGCGGTTGAGTTGAGTGTAAGCCGGTAAACCAGGGAATCCTCTTCGTCGTTATGATAGTATAAATTGATGCGGGAGATACTGGCATAGAAATTAAAATAGAGCATAGCACCCTGTCCGGGAGCGCCGGCTACGTCATCCGGGACAATGGCCAGTCCCTTGAAGTATTCCCGGAAAGAAGTATTGCTGTCGAGTGCCGATGCAGGGGCCGACAGGATGATGTTTCCCAATTCGGGACCCATGGTAAACCGGAGATGGGGTTCGTAATACGTGGTGTCGACCAGTACCGAGTCGGTCGGGTGCGGGGTAAAAGCATAGGACGCAAGTTCCGCAGGACCGTATGCAACACTTTGAAAGGAATAATAGGAGGTGTCGATCCGAAGGGATTCGGTGACTTCATAGAAGCGGATGGTCTGCACCGTGGTGGTATCACCGTAATATCCGTAGTACTGCAATGAAAAGACCAGGGAATCGCATTCAGGATTGGTTCCAAAATCCGGATTGGTGGTTGAGAGGCTGATCTGGGTATAAACTGCAGCGGACGTTTTGCCAAAAACGGGATCATACAGGGATCCCAGCAGGCCGTATGTGGTTTCGTCCGTACGGATGGAGTCCTCCAGCTCGGAATAGGCAATGATGGTGGCGGTGTCACAGAAAAGTACCTCAAGGGGATCGTTCTCAATCAGATCCAGGCCAATGGTGGTAGGATCTTTCTTGCAGGACAGAAAGAAAACGAGTAAAAAAAATAATCCTGAAGCTGTAATGATATAAACCGATCGACCCGTTTTCAAATTCATTGGATTCTGGAGCAAAACGTTTATATCCTCAAAATATTTTATCAGGAAATCATTTCACTGGAAATGACCCGATCGTAAAAATCAGAGTAAGCCTCCACGCAATGGTCAAGGGGCACGTATTGCAGGAACGGCTTATTAATGGAAGTCAGGTGAGCTGCAATTTCAGGATTCATTTTTTCACTGCCTGCAATCACTGCATCGGCATAATGAATAGCTCCTTTCATGATATTGATGAAAGTAGGTTCCCTGTAAAATTTTAAATCCTCGCTGGTGATGCCATCCATTTTTACCTTTTTATGAAAATCCTTTTTGAACGTACCCGGGAAATCATCATTATAAATGGAATAAACGACACGGGTTTCACTGAACAGGGGATTTTCGTGGAAGGCCCGCTTGATGTACAGGGGAATCAGGCTGGTCATCCATCCGTGGCAGTGAACAATATCAGGGCCCCAGCCTAATTTTTTCACGGTTTCCAGTACTCCGCGTGAGTAAAATATGGCCCGTTCATCGTTATCATCATAAAAATCACCATCCTTATCGGTGAAAGTGAATTTCCGCTGGAAATAATCTTCATTGTCGATGAAATAGATCTGCATACGGGCAGATTGGATTGAGGCAACCTTGATGATCAGCGGGTGGTCGGTGTCGTCGATGATCAGATTCATTCCCGACAGGCGGATCACTTCGTGCAACTGGTTGCGTCTTTCATTGATATTGCCATAGCGGGGCATGAATGTGCGGATCTCTTTCCCCCTTTCCTGTATCCCCTGTGGCAGATAGCGGCCTATCTTCCCCATTGGGCTTTCCTTGAGATAGGGCGTGATTTCCTGGTGGACAAATAAGACCTTAATTTTTTCCATGATTCCGGTATTATTGAAAAGGGTTTGCAAAGTTAGTATTTTTTTTACACTTTATCAACAACCCCGGAGATGAAGCAAGCGTTAAAACCGGTGATTCGGATCAGAAAATTCCGGTTGAAATAACAATCACGTACATTCCCAGGTAAAAAAAACTATTTAATTTTGTCTGTTATTTCATTAACAATAGTAAGAATCAAAAATCAGAAGGTATGATAAACAAGATGATCGCAGCAATGCTACCCTATTTTCCCAAGAAGTTTGTCTGGATCTTTTCCAGGAAATATATAGCGGGGGAGACACTGGAAGACGCCATTCGGGTGTCACGGGAGCTCAACTCAAATGGTATCATGGTAACCATGGATGTACTGGGTGAATTCATCACGAGCCTTGACCAGGCAGAAGAAAACAAAACGGAATACCTGAATGTGATCGATGTGATCCAGAAAAGCGGGATCAATGGCAATCTTTCGGTCAAGCCCACCATGTTCGGTTTGTTGATTGACAAGGAGGTTTGTTATCAAAAGATTCGCGAGATTGTGGCCAGGGCTGCGAAATACGATAACTTCATCCGGATCGACATGGAGGATTCGCAGTGTACGGATATGGAGATTGAGCTTTTTCGCAGACTCAAGCATGAATTTCCGAAAAATGTCGGACTGGTGGTACAGGCTTACATGAAGCGTACACTGAAGGATTTGAACGACCTGATGGATTTGCATAGCAAAGAGGTACCGCTGAATTACCGTTTATGCAAGGGGATCTATGTGGAGCCTGCAGAGGTTGCGTACAAAAAGTACCATGAAGTCAATATGCATTATCTGGAGGATCTGGAGTTCATGTTTCAGCAGGGTATCTATCCGGGTATTGCTACACACGATCCGCCCCTGATCGAAGGGGCGCTGAAGCTGATTGAGAAGTACAGGGTTCCTGTAGATAAATGCGAGTTTCAGATGCTTTACGGGGTGACGCCGGAGCGGAGGAAAGCCCTGGTTGAAAAAGGACACCCCATGCGGGTATACGTTCCTTACGGGAAGCAGTGGTTCGGGTATTCCACCCGGCGGCTGAAAGAAAATCCCAAAATGGCCATGCAGATCATCAAGGCCATTTTTGTCAGGCAATAAGGGATTCAGTCTTTATCTGCGGCAGGCATCAACGATCTCTTCCACTGTTTTGGGAATGGGACGGCCCAGGACTTTGTGTCCCTCGGGGGTAACCAGCACATCATCCTCGATGCGTACTCCGCCAATGTCCATGTACTCCGCCAGTTTCTCATAGTGAATGAAATCCGGGAACCTGTTTTCCTTTTTCCATTGATCGATCAGTTCCGGTATGAAATAGATGCCCGGCTCAATGGTCAGTACGAATCCCGGTATCAGGATTTTTGCCATTCGGAGATAGGCAAGTCCGAACTGTTCACTGCGTTGCACGGTATGATCATAACCCACATTGTTTTCTCCGAGCCCTTCCATGTCATGAACGTCCAATCCCAGCATGTGCCCGAGTCCGTGGGGAAAGAACAGGGCGTGTGCTCCGGCGGCAACAGCCTCACCGACATTGCCTTTCATCAGCCCGATGTCCTTGAGTCCCTGTGCGATGGTTCTGGCTGCCAGCAGGTGGACCTCCTTAAAGGAGACTCCCGGCTTCATGGCTTCAATGGCATTCAAATTGGTCTTTAGAACAATCTGGTAAATTTCTTTTTGTTTTGCCGAAAATTTTCCACCCACGGGAATCGTTCGTGTTATATCGCTGGCATAATGCATTTCACTTTCCGATCCGGCGTCCATCACCAGCATACGATTGGTTATCAGCTTGTTGTCATGTTTATGATTGTGCAGCGTCTGTCCGTTGATCGAAAGGATGATCGGGAATGACACCGGTCTGCCACCTGCAACGGAGATTCCCTCCATAACCCCCACGATTTCGCGTTCATATACTCCGGGATGAGCCATTTTCATCGCCGTGGTGAACATGTCATAGGCGATGTCCACTGCTTTTTCGATCTCGGTGACCTCATAACGGTCTTTCACCGATCGCATTTCGATAACGGCGCGGACCAGATCAGGCGAGGCATAGTCGTTCACCCGCGAATGGATCAGTCCCAGCAGCTTATGCAACAGGATCACCTGTTCGCCCCTGTAGGTGGGCAGGAAATGGATCTTTCTCCCGCTTTTCACCGCCGGGGCCAGAACATCGATCACCTTCCAGAAAGAATCCGTATGGTCAATCCCGACCTCGGCCGCACGTTCCTTCATTGTGGGTTGCGGCCCCATCCAGATAATGTCCTCCATATCCGTGTCGTTCCCGAAAATGAATTCTTCATTCCGGTCTACATCAATGACGCCGATCAGGTCAGGATGATCCAGGCCAAAGTAATAGAGAAAATTACTGTCCTGCCGGAAATGGTATGTATTCGCAGGGTAATTCATTGCCGCTTCGGTGTTGCCCGGGATCAGTATGATTCCCGACCGGATCCTGGCCCTGAGCTGCTTCCGGCGACTGATGTACAGGTTTTTTTTGAACATGATACGTTAGAGATTAAATTATTTATTGTTATTCGTTGTTATTTGTTGTCTGATTTCCAGCCGTCTAATCCCGAGGAGCGCAGCGACGAGGGATCTGTCCCCCTACCGCTTCATCAGCGACTCGATATCATCTGCCTCGCGCGGGATGGATGCCATCAAATTGACCGGCGCATCATCCACCATGATATCGTCTTCAATGCGGATGCCGATACCTTCTTCGGGGATGTACAGGCCCGGCTCGAGGGTTTGCACCATTCCCTTTTTGAATGGCGCGTACTTACTTCCCACATCGTGCACATCCAGCCCGATCGGATGCGAAACGCCATGCATCAGGTATTTGAAGTACAGCGGCTTATCCGGATCCTGCCGGTCAACCTGTTCCTGGGTGAAAAGGCCCAGTGCGATCATTTCTTTTTCCATCAGCCGATGGGTTTCCCGGGTCACAAAATCAGCGCTGTTACCCGGCACAAAGAACGTTTCGGTTTTTTTCATTACCCGCAGGACGGCCTCATAGCACTGTCGCTGCCGCGGCGTGAATCTTCCGTTGACCGGGATGGTGCGGGTGCAGTCGGCAATGTAGTTGGCGTATTCCGCACCAAAGTCCATCAGCAACAGGTCACCGTCGTTGCATATATTGTCATTATCATGATAATGCAGGATGAGCCCGTTACGGCCGGCTCCGATGATGGGCAGATACGCATGCCCGGCGGATCCGTTCCTGATGAATTCATGGGTCATCTCCGCCTCCACCTCGTATTCCATCACCCCGGGCCGGATAAAATGCAGAACCCGCTGAAATGCCTGGCCGGTGAGGTCACATGCCTTCTGGATCAGGGCAATCTCCTCCGGTTCTTTTACCAGTCGCAGTTCGGTCATCAGCGGGGCCAACCGCTCATACCGGTGGGCGGGAAATGCCTCGCGGACGAATTTGGCAAAACGCTGGTCGCGGAGCGGTACTTCATTGGTCAGCTTGATGTACTCATTCTGGTTAAGATAGACCACCTCAGCCGACGCCATCAGATCGCGGAACGTAATCTCAAAATCCTCAAGCCACTGAGCCGTGCCAATACCGGAGACCTCCCTGATCTCCTGTCGGGTGTACTTGTGTCCTGCCCAGGTGGCAATCTGGTCATCTGTTCTTATGGTGAACACCATTTCCCGGAATTTCTCATTGGGATGATCAGGACAAAGGGTCAAAATGCATTTCTCCTGATCCAGGCCGGTGAGATAAAAAATGTCGGAATTCTGACGGAAGGGAAAATACTGATCCCCTGAACGCAGCAACTCATCATTGGAATGAATGACCGCTAGAGCGTTTTTTGGGAGCATCTTCCTGAGCTTTTGCCGGTTTCTGATGAACAACACCGGATCAATGGGTTTGTATCGCATATGTTCTTTCGGGAGGGACGAAGCGTTATTTATACTCGTTAAAAATAAATACCGTGCAATTGTTATTCGAATAACATATCCTAATTTTGTCCACATCCACATACAAAAGAACTAATTTTTTTTCAATCGAGACACCACTCATCTAATTTTTGACATTTAAACTCTGGGGAAATGATTAAACAATCGTCACTTACAAAGAAATACATCATGGCCTTTGCGGGGATATTCCTGGTGCTTTTCCTGCTGGTACACCTGGGTATAAATTTATTCATCCTGCCCATCACCGGAAATCATCAGGAGATTTACGGCAAAGCCATTCATTTTATGACCACCAATCCCCTGGTAAAGGTTTTTGAGGTCGTTCTGTTTGCCGCATTTCTTATCCATATTGTGTACGGAACGATCCTGCAGATCCAGAACTGGAGGGCCAGACCCAAGCGATACAGAAGGGAAGGATGGGCGCATACGTCCTTTTTCTCCAAGTTCATGATCCATACCGGGATCATCATTTTGATTTTTCTGATCATTCATTTTATTAATTTTTACTTTGTTAAATTTGGGATTACCGCACCTCCACGGGGATCGGCACCGGTGCTGGGCGAGGAGGATTTTTATCACATGGCGGTCAACCTGTTTTCCAGCGTGCCCTACGCCGTCCTTTACATTATCCTGCTCATCCTGCTGGGATTCCATCTACATCACGCGTTTCAGTCGGCCTTTCAATCGCTTGGACTGAATCACAGCAAGTACACGCCCCTGATCCAGTGGATCGGGATCCTGTATTCCATCCTTGTTTCGCTGGGATTTATCTGTATACCGCTTTATTTTCTTATTTTTTAACAGAATGATGAATATTCGTTCAGAGGTTAAGGTTAAGAAGCCAGTTTGGTTTAGAGGTTAGGTGCTGAGGATTTTATCCTGATCTTTACCCCTAAACCAAACCGGTATCTTAACCCTTACTCCTAAACAAAAACCAAAACAACAATGACAAAACTAGACGCAAAAATACCCCAGGGCCCACTGGCAGAAAAATGGACTCATTATCAGGAACATGCACGGCTGGTGAATCCTGCAAACCGCAAGAAGCTGGATATTATTGTTGTTGGGACTGGTATTGCCGGGAGTTCGGCAGCCGCCACCCTGGGTGAGATGGGATACAATGTAAAGGTTTTCTGTTACCAGGACATGCCCCGCAGGGCACATTCGGTGGCAGCCCAGGGAGGGATCAATGCCGCCAAGAATTACAAGAACGACGGCGACAGCGTTTACCGTTTGTTCTATGATATGATCAAGGGGGGAGACTACCGTTCAAGGGAAGCGAATGTTTACCGGGCTGCCGAGGTAAGTTCGGCTTCCATTGACCAGCTGGTTGCCCAGGGAGTACCCTTTGCCCGGGAATATGGCGGTACGCTGGCCAATCGGTCCTTCGGAGGTGTTCAGGTGTCGCGGACATTCTATGCACAGGGCCAGACCGGGCAGCAGGTGCTGCTGGGGTGTTATTCGGGCCTGTGCCGCCAGGTTGATCTTGGGTCCGTGAAGCTTTTTCCCCGGAGGGATGTGCTGGACATTGTAGTCATTGATGGTAAGGCCAGGGGAATCATTACGCGCAACCTGGTCACCGGAGCGATCGAGCGGCATGCTGCCCATGCTGTGGTGCTGGCTACAGGTGGCTATGGCACGATCTACTACCTTTCGACCCTGGCGGTCAACTCAAACGCAACGGCTGCATGGGCAGCCTATAAGCGAGGTGCATTTTTCGGAAATCCAAGCTTTGTCCAGATCCACCCCACCAGCCTGCCCGTACTGAACGAATACCAGTCAAAGCTTACGCTGATGTCGGAGTCGCTTCGTAATGACGGCCGTATCTGGGTGCCAAAGGAAAAGAGTGATAAACGCCATCCGAATAACATTCCGGAACAGGACAGGGATTATTACCTGGAGAGACGATACCCGGCTTATGGCAACCTGGTGCCCAGGGATGTGGGATCAAGGGCCGCCAAGGAACGCTGTGATGCCGGTTATGGCGTGGGACCCACGGGTCTGTCGGTGTACCTGGATTTCAAGGATGCCATTCAGAAGCAGGGAAAGAAAGCCATTGCAGCGAAATACGGAAACCTCTTCGAGTTATATCAGCGTGTCACGGGAAGCAATCCTTATGAGGAACCCATGCGGATCTATCCGGCCGGTCATTATACCATGGGGGGCCTGTGGGTTGATTACGGACTGATGACCACCGTCACCGGGCTGTTTGCCATTGGTGAGGCTAATTTTTCGGATCATGGGGCGAACCGGCTGGGCGCTTCTTCGCTGATGCAGTGCGCCGGTGATGGATATTTCATCCTACCCAGCACCCTGAGCGATTATCTGGCAGGGGAGATCAGGAATCCCCGCGTGTCGACAGACGGCCAGGCCTTTGAATCCGCAGAGAAAAACGTCGTTGAACGGATTGACAGGCTGATGAGCGTGAATGGCACAAAAACAGCCCTGTCGTTCCACAAACGTCTCGGCAACATTATGTGGAATCATTGCGGTATGGCCCGCAATGAAGCCGGGCTCAGGAAAGCATACGACCTGGTGGCAGAATTGGAAAATGAATACTGGAAGGAAGTTAAGGTTCCGGGCACGTCCCGGGAGCTGAATCAGGAACTAGAGAAAGCCCTTCGTGTAGCCGACTTTTTTGGGATGGCCAGGTTGATGATCACCGATGCACTGGATCGCAAAGAGTCGTGTGGAGCACATTTCCGAGAAGAAAGCCAGACGGAATCCGGTGAAGCACAGCGTATTGATTCGCAGTATTCCTATGTGGCGGCCTGGGAATATACAGGAGATGCCAGTACACCGGTTCTCCATAAAGAACCGCTGGTCTTTGAAAACGTCGAGTTAAAGGAAAGAAGTTATAAATAATTAAGGAAATCAGCCATGAAAGTAAGGCTTAAAATATGGCGTCAGCCGAATGCCCAGGCAAAAGGGAAATTTATCACCTATACCATGGACACGGTATCCCCTGAGATGTCTTTTCTGGAGATGCTCGATGCACTTAACAGCACCCTGGTGGAAAAGGGAGAAATGCCTGTAGCGTTTGAGCATGATTGCAGGGAAGGTATCTGCGGCAGCTGCGGTCTTTATATCAACGGGCATCCGCACGGACCCCAGAAGCTGGTCACCACCTGTCATCTTTACATGCGTGAGTTCCACGACGGACAGACCATTGTGGTGGAGCCCTGGCGCGCCAGGCCCTTCCCGGTGATCCGGGATCTGATTGTCGATCGCACCGCACTGGAGAAGATCCTGGTTGCCGGTGGATACATTTCGGTCGACACCGGTCAGGCCACCGACGCCAATACCGTCCGGATCCAAAAAGAGAAGGCGGATGAATCGTATGATTCAGCCGTCTGTATTGGCTGCGGGGCCTGCGTGGCCGCCTGCAAAAATGCCTCAGCCATGCTGTTCGTCTCCGCCAAGGTGTCGCAGTTTGCCCTGCTTCCCCAGGGGCAGGTTGAAGCCAAACGGCGTGTAGAACGTATGGTGGCCACAATGGATGAGCTGGGGTTCGGTAACTGCACCAATACCTATGCCTGTGAAGCCGAATGTCCCAAAGGGATCAAGATCACCAACATTGCCCGCATGAACCGGGAGTTCTGGAAAGCCAAGGTCTGCGGACAGAAGGTCCAATGAGATTCTCCTCCATTCCCGGACAGTCTGACCTGAAGCACCGCCTGATCCAGACGGTGAGAGAAAGCCGCATCAGCCATGCCCAGCTGTTTTTCGGACCCCAGGGTTCGGGTAAGTTGGCTATAGCCATTGCCTATGCGCAGTACATGAACTGCCGTGCCAGAACCCAGGAAGATTCCTGCGGTACATGCCCCTCCTGTGTCAAATATGAAAAACTGATCCATCCTGACCTGCATTTTGTCCTGCCGGTTGCCGTCACGAAAAAGATCACCAAAAACCCGGTGACACGGGAGTTTTTGCCTGAATGGCGGGAATTGCTGCTGAGCCAGGCCTTCTATGTGTCCCTTAATGACTGGTATGAGAAGATCGATATCGAGAACCGACAGGCGATCATCAATGCTGACGACTGCAAT
>JAGONC010000051.1 GCA_017993235.1 Lentimicrobiaceae bacterium | reverse complement strand
GATGGACGCGCCATGTCCGCAGGGTGTGTGGTAACAAGATAGATTTTACCGCAACGCATCCCCGTCTGGAAGACGTGGACTGATTTGTACTTTTGGAATAAGAACCATTATCCGACAGGTTTATCAAGTGTTTATTATTAATGAGTCAGTTATGAAAGAAAGTAGATTATTACTGATTCTGGCGTGTTTCATTATTTTTTCTTTCACGCTGGAAGGCCAGAATTCCCTTGGCATTAAAGCAGGGGTGAACCTTGCCAACCAGGTTGGTGGCGATATGGACAATGACCTGCTGGTTGGATTCGATGGTGGGGTGAGTGCAATGCTTCGCCTCACAGGCAACCTGAGTTTTCAGCCTGAGATTTTATCCTCTACCAAGGGATGCACGTATGATTTTGAAAGGATCCATGATGATGGAACCATCCGCAACTATGAGCACTATATTGGCTCATGGAAAATTCATTATCTTGAGATCCCACTGCTTGTCAACCTTGCATTTTTATCCGGCCATGAGTTCCGGCCGCAGATCCTTGCGGGATTTTCACCCGCTTTCAAGATCAAGGGGACTTACGATGAAGACTATGAACTGAAGGACTACGAGGACGGTATCCTGGTCCATGAGGAATCGGGTCATGATAAAGGGGACATCCAACAGATTAAGTCATTCGACCTGGGATTGACAGTCGGCGCCGGAGCCATCTGGGGAAGTTTTTCGCTGGATGCCAGGTATACAGCCGGATTGTATACTCTGTCTACAGATAATGACTTTGAGATACGGAACAGTGTTTTTTCGATCCTGATCGGATATTACTTTCCAATGAAACAATAGACTTCATTTCATGTCAGGAGTCGTTCAGAAGGCTGGCCTCTTCGCCGACTATCATACCCTGCCCGGTAGCAACCCCGAGGATAAGGGCCGTTTTGAGGTCACACAGGCTGTGGACGCACTAAAGGTGCCACCGATGCCCTGCAAAGTGTGCCATGGAGTGGATCCACTTTGATCCAATCACAATCCGAATCCCTGAGCAAAGGTATATACCGCGTGCGAAGGAAGGTTCAGTGATGGAAGCCCGTCAGTTGGCAGTTGCCTCCGGAACGGGTACATGCTCGTTATCGCAGATCTCCCGCAACCTGTTCAGCGACCACGGGGAATGATAATCGAAGAAATGCCCAAAAGGGCGCTTCAGCAGATCGATCAGGTAAAAGGTCTCTGGATCAAGATTTTCCGTACATTTCTCCCTGAGTTGATCCCAATCCCTGAATGTCAGTTTCAGGGTCACAAAGACCATTGGATCGATATGGGAAAGATTGATGCTGCTGATTCCATCATCCAGGATCTTCTTCCTGACCCGGTTAATATGCCTTTCTCCCAGATCGTTAAGTACCTGGATGTACTTTTCGAACAGAATGTATTCATTTAATAGGAATGCGATTTCGCAAGCGTCCATTTTATCCCAGAAACCTACCGGATGACTGATGCAGATAAAGCGGCCCAGCATGAACGATCCGGCATTGAATCCTTTTATTTGTCTTTGTATGCAAAGTGCAATGGCTTTTTTGAAGAACCGGATCTTTGCCTCCAGGATAAAAAGATCATAGATCATCTGTTGATCTTTATGCATACCCATTTCACTTCTCAGTACCTGCTCGATGTAAGGCGTAAAGTTGGAATGAAGCCAGCTGTTCACCAGTTTCTGTGCCTTGTCGGGCTTTGTCTGCAGATCGTTCCGGATGATCTTGATTAGATCATTCAGGCTATTGATCTGATAGAAATCAAGATGCCGGATGATCTCCTGGTATTCGTTATAAGCGGCCTTCATATTAATGAAAACCTTTTCTTCCTTTGGCTCCATTTCCAGTTTCTCACCTTCCAGGTATTTCTGAAACCGGGCAACCTCAAAGTTTGCCTTGCCGATAAGGATCATTCTGCGTTTACTCGACAGGGTAATCCAATCCCCTTCTTCGATGGTGATTCCCTCTGTATTCACCAGTGTCTGGTTTACCATCCTGACATCGTATTTATACAGGTTGATGAAGGCAGGTATGCCATATCCAAGACAGGATGTGACCACGTGAACAGCGGCAGGAGTCAGGCTGATGATGGCATCAAGTTCACAAAGGATGATCGTGTCGGCCGGCACAAAGGTCTCTTTGCACAGGCATACTTTTTCACCATTTCTTTTAGCTTCCAGTGCCTTTGCAGTGGAGAAGAAAACTCGGGCAGTGACCGCTGATCGTGGCAGCACCGATATGCCGTTGCAGAAGAAGGTCAGCTTATGGAAGGATTTGTCATCGATACGCTCCGAAAAGATCTGTCTTAGGTGATAGGGCTGAATGAGCTGAATGACCCGTTCACCACGGATCATGCTTTTCCTGTACATGTCGATGGCCGACAACAGTGTGGACCGTCCGGTAAGTTCCGAGGTGTTCAATTGCAGCAGGGCAAAAAGATGGGCATTCTTGGTGAACTCTGCGGCAAATTCAATGGTTACGGGAGATTCAAACAGGGATTCCAGTTTGACAAGGCCGGGAAAAAAATGATAAACAGCGGGAAACGATCTTTTGACATCCTCCCGGTTAAAAAATTCAGTATCGTTCCTTTCCATATTACCCGTCATGATGTCATCCCCAAAGATGTTGACGGCGCTTTCGACCTGTATTCCCAATCCCGTTCGTGAATGACGGCTGTACAGAACACCCGGGTATGAATCGTCGTTTCGGACCGTCCAGACCATCTTTTGCATGATGATCGACGGATAGGAAACATCTCCTCGTTTAAAGGTATATGCCAGGTCCTGGTTCATCCGGTAATAGTCATGCATATGCTCTGTAAAGAACAGCACCTGTTTGAGGGGATCAACGAGGATTGCCTCATGGCAGCGCCTTATTTCCCGTATCAGGATTTCGATTTTATCCCCGATATCCTTCAGTGATTCGTTCGGGCGGATGGGCCTGCAAATATCCTGTTTTGAGTGTTGGGGGAACAGGAGCTTGTAGATTGTTTGCAGGTTATTCAGGTAGATCTTTCCGGAAGGCCTTTCGCCATATTTGCTTTTCAGGGCCTCATATACGGTTCGGTTGATTCCGGCATTCAGGTAGGTGGGAAGAAAACCCGGTATGTAAAATGACGTTGCCGATCGCATGGCAAACACCAAGGGGTTGGTTGCATCACCGAACCTGAGGCCTGTCATCTTCTCCAGGTTCCCGATGGCATGGACGAGACTGGCTTCCTTTTCCTTTGCCGCTCTCAGATAGTTTATGGCGGTCAGTACACAAAAGTCAGGAACGGGAAAAAGCTTCTGGGTCAATTTGAGCAGAATATGGCCCTTCTGACTGATCTGTTGTTCGGTATAGGTTTGCTCTGTTGAGGAAGGAACCACAAAATCATCCTCGGTGAGCGATGTACTCCTGACCTGTTTTTCTTTTTCGGATTTGTAATCCTGGATGAGCCCTGCAATGATATCACCTGATGCACTGTCACCTTCATCTGCCATGATCAGATGGCGCAGGTATTCTTTTCCCTTGTTTTTGTTTTCCTGACAGAGAAAGGGAATGTCAAAAAAATGTCCCGTGATGGAACACGGTTCGGACAGGCCTTCCTCATGGTATTCGATTTCCGGCTGCAGGTAGTTGCTCAGCAATGCCTGGTCATGGTGGCCATTCTCCCCGATAAAATACCGGATGGTTCTGAAGTTGGAATAGTTTGTCCGTACACTGTAATCCCTTATGGAATGTTCGTTCATCTTTCGAATAAGATACCTTCAAAGGTATTTTCGTTGCGTGACAGACAAAGCTAAGTTAATTTAGACAATAAAAAAATCATTAAATATTGAATCTTCTATACTGAATGATAAAATGCTTAGCTTCCGGTTTGTACATTTGTGGATGTGAAACCAATCGAACTCACTTATGACCCCATTGAGGGCAAGACCTACACATTATTTGGACCATCAGGTTCAACACGGAAATATTATCAAACCATCCGGTCATTGGCTGATAAGATCCTGATTGAGAATGAAATAGAAGTAGTGCTGGCCACTCTGGGAACATATTCCTCTAGAAAAAGGATGTTAAGAAGACTGGCGAAAAATACTGGCAATAATTCTCTGATATCACTTTGCTTAAAAACTGTCCATGAACCTCTGAAGCAATACACCAAAGCCACTGCCGGGCATCTGGCAAGCCTCCCGCTATGGAAGAAATTAAGGGACCAGAGGCTATCCACCACCGAAGAACAGTATCATCTGTACATGCTTGAGATCGAGCTGACCAACCGTATGAACCGCACCTCATTCTTAGCTGCCGACCGAAAGATTTCGCTCCAGCCGTACTGCCTGAAAGATCAGTCGGTAAGCTGTAAGGCGAAAAAGAAAGACAGGGACTATCAATGCACCGGCTGTTCAAAACAGTGTTTTCAGAATGCAGCGAGCCAGATCCTGAAAACGCATCATATCGATCCGTACATCTGGATGGGTGGCAGCATCAGTAAGACAGCGATTGCAGCGCGCAAAGAGAAGAAGAGCTTCGGCATCATCGGTATAGCCTGCGTCCCGGAGTTGGTCTGGGGAATGCGGAAATGTGCGAACTACAGGATTCCTGTTGTCGGAATCCCTTTAAATGCAAACCGTTGCATTCGCTGGTGGGGAGAATTTCATCCGAACTCCATCGATCTGGATGAGTTGCGGGATCTTCTGACGGATTAAATAAAACCCCAAATCCCAAATCATAAATACTGAATTATAAGTTTTTGAGGCAGCGCACGGAAAATCCGTTATGCATGTAATACTGGCTCCTGTCCACCTGGATAGAGGTGTGATATAACCCCCGTATCCACACTGAATACGGATCTCCCTGCGAAGATGTCCAAAAGATTGCATCCTCACCCAGGGAGAAAAAGCTGCCATTAGCGTAGAAGTTTAAGCCACCAGGCAGAGCTGTGAAGCCAGAGGAATTGGTAGCCCCTGCGTTGGGCGGACTCCAGTGTGTCGTTCCTGCTTCCTTCAAATTGCCTCCTGCATCAAATCCTCTCAATCCATTCTTGTCCCATTCCGTGTTTCCCACACCATACTGGCTGTCAACCGTACCTTCAAGAACCTTTACTTCTGAATCTGTGGGCAGGTGCCAGCCAATCGGGCAAATTCCGTAGGCTCCTTCTGCTGTTGCGTACCCCATCGCTTCAGGCCATTCATATAGACCTCCGTATGTGTTACAATAGGTGCTTGTATTGTTGTAGCAAAATTTTTCAATGATCCCGTTATTTGTTTGTTCATATCCTCTGGTTGTACTGTAGATCATCGTACCTATGTTCAGGTTCTCGGCCATCCAGCATTGATCTCCAATCTGAACCGTCGAATAGGATTGTCCGTCACGGCAATCCTGCAGTATATCACCGCATGTAAATGATACGGTGGGAGCGAAGCTGATCCCGACGATATCTGAAGTACTTCCGCATGGGATACTGACGGTCCAGGAAAGAGTATAGGTAGTGCATTCCAATCCCTGGAATCCGCTGGCCGGGTTGGTGGGATCGGTAACCGTCCCCCCGGTACCGCTGATGATTTGCCATAATCCGCTTCCGGATGCGGGTGTGTTACCTGCCAGTGTCGTTGATGTACCGTAGATAGCCTGGTCCGGACCTGCATCGGCCTGAGAAGGCTGGGGTTGGCAGTCTTTGAGACATCGGACGGAAAATCCGTTATCCGTGAAGTAGCTGTCCCTGCGGACCTGGGCATCGTTGTTGCTCAGTTGCCGGATCAATGCGTACAAGGTTTCTGGCTGCGAGGAGGACCAGAAGATCCCTTCGCTGCCAAGATCATCAAAACCAGCATCACCGAAGTAACGATAGCCACCCGGAAGAGCGGTAAATCCGCTGGAATTGGTGGCGCCGGTATTGGGAGCATTCCAGTGTTCTGTTCCTGCTTCTTTCAGGTTACCCCCTGCATCCGAACCTCGCCAGCCGATTTTATACCATACCGGATGCCCGAAGGGATACTGGCTGTCCACCTCCCCTTCCAGGTTCTGCCATTCATTGTCGGTTGGCAGGTGCCACCCGGTAGGACAAATGCCCTGGGTGCCTTCTGTCGTTACGTACTGCATGGCCTCGTTCCACTGGTAAAGACCACCATAGGTGCCACAGTCGGACAGGCTATTACCAAAGCAGTATTTCTCGATGGTTCCATTGTTCGATTGTTCGATTGTTCCTTGAATCATTTCACCCACGTTCAGGTTCTCCCTGAACCAGCATTGGCCGCCAATCTGGACGGTGGAATAGGATTGCCCGTCACGGTCGTCTATCAGGTCAGTGCCACAGGTAAAACCTGCAGGTGCAAAACTGATCACGACCGTATCCGCCGAGCTCCCGCATGGGGTGGTGATGGTCCAGGCAAGCGTATATTCGTTACCAGCCTGACCCTGGAATTGACTGGCCGGATTATCCGGGCTGAGGATGGTGCCTCCGGTTCCGCTTACGATCTCCCACAATCCGGTCCCGTCGGCTGGTGTGTTCCCTGCTAGGGTGGTGGTAGTACCCGGTACATTGAGCTGGTCGGGACCAGCATCGGACTGGGTGGGCTGGGGTGAGCAGCCCTTGAGGCAGCGGATAGAAAATCCGATTTCTTTATTACTGGTATACCGGTATACCCCGGCCTGATCAAATCCCATACTCCGCCGCCACGCCATCGTGGTATTATCGCTGGATGAAGACCAGTGATAACTATATTTATTGATGTTGAGGAAGGTCCCGCCATCAGTCTGGCGGTATCCGCCGGGAAGACAGGTGAATCCACTGGCATTGCTGGCCGCTGTATTTGGTGCATTCCAGTGTTCCATCCCGGCTTCTTTCAGGTTGCCACCTGCATCCTGACCGCGCCAACCGGTTTGATCCCACTGGGGGTCGCCTGGCAAGAACTGACTGTCAACGGTCCCTTCCAGCAGCTTGATCTCTTCGTCCATCGGAATATGCCAACCAACAGGGCAAATTCCCTGTGCACCTTCATCGCTCACATACTGCATGGCCTCGTTCCACTGGTAAAAACCTCCATAGATGTCGCAATTGGAAATTTTGTCATCATAGCAGTACTTCTCGATGGTTCCATTGTTCGATTGTTCGATTGTTCCGCTGGTCATGGTTCCCACATTCAGGTTCTGCTTCATCCAGCACTGGCCACCAATCTGAACGGTGGAATAGGTCTGTCCCTCGTAGCTCACCGGCGCAACACATCCGCACGGCAAGCCCGGCACCTGCATGATGATGTTCACCAGCGCCACGACATCCAGAACATTGATCCATCCGTCAGCAGTGACATCCGCAGCATCTTCATTGAATGGTGAAGGATCATTTCCCATGATGTAATTAGCCAGGAAGATGATGTCGAGTACGTTGACAATTCCGTCTTCATTTACATCCCCGCAGAGGAAGTCATCTTCCTGGGGGAGGGCAGGCAGAGAAGGAATCATAGCCCCATACGCTGGTGAAGGAGATGGATTCCCATGAACAGTCACTCCAGGGATCATGGTCAGTATCATCGCTGAGGCGATGACACAACATAAGAAATATTTTCTCATAGCAAAACAATTAAATGGATCATGAAGTGTTGATCCCTCAAATATAGGACATAAATTGCTGAAAAGCAAATAAAATCTGGATATTATTCAGCTTTTTTAAACCATTTCCTTAATGGCAGGGGAATGAGTTCAGGTGTGTTTTTCTTATATTCCAGATATGCCTCTCCGAAGACGGATTCCATCTCCCTGTATTCCTGAGCAATGTGGAGCTTGAAAAGCGTATAGCCCACCAGGCTGGTGGTCAGGACAAGCCAGGTATGCAGGACAAAGGAAAGGCCGGGGATGATCATCAGGAGCATCGAGGCGTACAGCGGATTCCGGCAAAAGTAATAGGTGCCTGAGGTCATCATCGTCGTGGTTTTGATGCCTTTCAACAATAGCCTGCCAGTGATCCCCCAAAAGATTACTCCAACGACCAGCAGCACAATGCCTACGATCAGCAGGGGTCTTTCCAGGGCCTGTCCGACATAGAAGGTCTTTTTGAAATAGATACTGAGAAAAAGGGTCACCACGAAGTACGGTAGCGCTACCCGTCCGATCTTTGGGCCGATGCCCATGATGCTTAATTTTGTCATGGTCATTTGGTTTTTGGATAACAAAATCCAGAATAAAGATACGAAATCATCCAATAAATCCCCAAATACGAAATTATCAATACTGAATCATAAATAGATACCGTCTATTCCGCCGAGCGGGTGTTCGGGATCAGGTTTCTTTTTCGTTGCCCTTAAATCCCAGAACAGGAGGCCCTGATTGCCGCAATCTGCATAGGAATGGATGGATTCGGCCAGCATGGCTCCTGAACCTGTGATGACCGCCGCCACGGTTATGGTGATGGCAATGCCCAGGTTTGCAAGGAGCGCAAAAAGGATGAATTCTATGGATGCATTCTGATGCGAAACGGATTAAATCAATCTTATAAATGCGAAATCATACATACTGAATTCTAGCTATTATTCCTTCAGCACATTCACTTTTACGGCAGAAGGATGCTCCTTATCATGATAAAGCCGCTGTGTGGCTTTTTGAAAGTCTTTCTCACTGCAGGTATAAATATTTATGAACTTCTGGGGATTGCGATCGACAAGGGGAAACCAGGAATGCTGAACCTGGATCATGATGCGGTGGCCCTTTTTGAATGTATGCGCTATATCCTGCAGTTCAAATTTCACACGAGTGATCTCACCAGGAACAAAGGGTTCCGGTTTTTCGAAGCTGTTGCGGTATTTGCCTCTCATCACCTCAGCCCTGACCAGCATCTGGTAACCGCCCATCACCACTTTATTCTTTCGCTGCTGGTCATTCGGTTCAGTATATTCAGGGAAAACGTCGATCAGTTTCACCACGTAGTCGGCATCAGTCCCTGTAGTGGAGACGAATAACTCTGCTGTGATAGGTCCCACCAGGGTAACGTCTTCGGTCAGCGTGTCGGTCTTATAAACCATCACATCCGGGCGTTTGGATGCAAAACGCTGATCATCGTTCATGTATTCAGCCGTGCGATACTGATGTACCTTTTCAACATATGGAACCGGACGGTTGGGATCGGTCATGTATTCTTCATAACTCATGGCTGCCGTTGGTGGCTCAAATGCCAGCTTCCCGCCAGGCTGCAGGTATATAGATTTTTCAGTCACATCTTCCGGGGGCCATGTGTCAAAGCTTTTCCAATGGTTGCCGCCGGTGATGAAGATCCACGCCTCATCAAAATCGCCAGTGCCCTTTCCAAGCAAATAATGATCGAAGAATTTCACTTCCAGTTCATGGAATGGCTTGATCACATCCTGATCGAAATAGATATTTCCCATATTCTCTCCCAAGGAGCTTAAACCCCACTGGGCATGCGCCCATGGACCCATGACAAGAAAGTTCGGATGATCAGGGGGATTTTGCTTTTCAATGGCGCTGTAGGTATGAAGCGTACCATACAGGTCTTCAGCGTCGAACCAGCCGCCTACGGTCATCACGGCAGGTTTCACGTTCCTGAGATATTGCCGTGGATCGCGTGATTTCCAGTAGGAGTCATAGTTTGGGTGGGCAAAGGCTTCGTTCCAGAATCTTGCTGAATCGCCGAAAAATTTCTTCTTGATCGAGCTCAGGCTTCCCTGTTCAAGAAGGAACAGGTAACTATCCTGTGCCGGCCAGATGTAAGGGGGATTTTCTACCCGTGTGGGTGCCTTCATTTGTTTTCCGAAATATTGATAGAAGGTAAAGCAATCCAACAGGAACATGGCTCCGTTATGATGAAAGTCATCGCCAAGGAACCAGTTTGTGACAGGCGCCTGCGGGGATACTGCTTTAATGGCAGGATGCGCGCTCAAAATAGCCATAGTGGCGTAAAAACCAGGATAGGAAATGCCTGAAACGCCAACTTTCCCGTTATTATGCGGAACATTTTTCACCAGCCAGTCCACCGCATCCCAGGTATCACTGGCTTCGTCAATATCTTTATTCGATCTTTTATCCAAAATAAAAGGACGGATATCTTCAAAAATTCCTTCGCTCATATACCGGCCGCGGACATCCTGGAAAACCATGATGTAGTTTTCTTTTATAAAACGGCAGTAAAATCCAGTCATATAACTGAACTGGTCCCGCCCCCCCGGCTCGCTGTTGTAGGGAGTGCGCATAAAGAGTATGGGGTAGGTTTTCGTGGTATCCTTCGGGATGTAATACGAGGTAAAGAGCCTGACACTGTCACGCATAGTAATGTAAACCTCTTTTTTCGTGTATTTTGATTGAATGTTGGCGGTGCTGCATTCTGAAGGAGGGATAGAATCTCGCGTAAAGATCAGTGCCGCAGTAGTTTCATATTGATTGAACGTACCGGTGATTTTGCTGTACCGGGTATCCACCCATCCTTCATAGGACAGATCAAGATTGGTTTGCGTGAATTTAATGTTCGGGAAATCGAAATGAAAGGAAGTCAGCGGGATCGCACCTGTTCCCTGGTCGGGGCTGAACAACTGCGTATGATAGCCCGCTGAGTCGGCATCGATCTGTATGACGATCCGCAACTCAATTTGAGGCAATGTGAGCAAACCCCACCATTTTCCGGTCAGGGACTGGGGAAAACCTTTAGTGCAAATGAAAAGCAGCACTCCTAGCAGGGCGCTGCATACCAAAAATGATCTTCTGGACATGACGAGAGGGATTTTGATTTGAAAGAAGAGTGAAAGGTACAAAAATATCTTATTTTTATTTTTCATTAAAAATAGTCACATGATGAGACAAAAAAAAGGACCTGCCGGCCAGATCTATTCCTACCTGGCCCTGAGAAAAGCAGTTGGGTGGATCGCCATCCTGCTGCCGTTTGTCCTGATGCTGGGCGTCTACATTATTTTTGGAGGGAGCCTGACGCTCTATACGATCAGCATGTACTATTATACCGGCATGAGGGATGTCTTTGTCGGGGCACTCTGCGCCATCGGATTGTTTTTGTTCTTTTATCATGGTTATGACCGCTGGGATGACTGGCTGGGAAATATCGCCGGATTTTGTGTGATCTGCATTGCCTGGTTTCCCACCTCTAAAATGGAGCCTCTCGACTGGAAAGGGACCATCCATTTTATCGCAGCCATCGTTTTCTTCATTACGCTTGCCTGTTTTTCGCTGTTTCTCTTCACACGGAAAGACAAGGTTCCCACACCCAGGAAACTGCAGCGCAACCGGATCCATATAACCTGTGGTGTGGTGATGGCAGTCTGCCTAGTGTCGATCATGATCTATTTTCAGTTCTTCCAGCAAGATTATCCGCACACCAGCTTTGTGTTCTGGACAGAGACATTAGCGCTGGAAGCATTTGGGGTATCGTGGCTGACGAAAGGAGGGGCGGTGCTGGCGGATAAGGAGAGGAGAGAGGGAATTTAAGATAATTATTTGCTTTCCGGATGAAATATAACTATATTTGAACCCTGTAATCCACCCCTGATTTTCCCACCCAGATTGTCAATGTATCTGTTTTATTGGAGATAAATCATTCCCATTATGAAATCCCATTTGCCCCTCGCACCTTTTGAAAACCTGGCCCTCTCACTCTCCGGTGGCGGTTACCGTGCCGCCGCATTCCACCTGGGACTACTGACCTACCTTTCATCGGTAAAATGGAAAGATAAATCACTGCTTGAACGGGTACGCATCCTCTCCACTGTCTCGGGAGGGACCTTCACAGGGGTGTGCTATGC
>JAGONC010000004.1 GCA_017993235.1 Lentimicrobiaceae bacterium | reverse complement strand
GTAGTAAATAATCACCAGTCGGTAATTCATAGGGAGAATCTGCAATATCATCCAAAGAAGTACCTATAGTCGATACGAAAGTCTGGGAATATAATCCCCAAGGGATGAACAAGAATACGAATTTTAAAAGCACCGATAATCGGAACATGATTTCTTTTAAAGTCAAAAAAGAAATAAAAATAAATAGGGCTCCATGCTGGGCTACTCCGCGCGAAGCCTTACTGATTTTAACCAGTTATTCTTTTATTATCCTACTAAGAAAATTACCTTGATCTGTCTGGAATTTTATCAGGTACATCCCTTGCTTTAACTGTGAAATGTCAATTATTTCCGTGTGTGGAGTCATGTTAAAGCTATCAACCAGCGTACCCTGATTCGAAAATATCTGAACAAATACCTCACCTTTAAAATCGTATTTGATTTTTATAATATCCTTTGCGGGATTAGGATAACATGAAATTTCATCCCGATCTGGTTCATTGGTGCCCAGGTAGGTCAAAAAATATTCACAATCCTCAGAAGAAGGATTATAGAGTGTAAAAGAGTTATCCTCGAAACATTTAAATTTTAAAAACTCCCATTCGATTATGCCTGTTATCGAGTCACATTCAAACATATTCGGAAATAAATACTGGAAAGGGAAACCCTCAAGGTCGATGTTTCCAAAACGTTCTATATAGGTTCCTTTTAGCCCGATTGAAGAATTTGAAGAAGGTTGGACCGTTATATATCTGTATTTCGTATCGTTCAGAATGATTGATCCGGTATCGGTCACCACTATTCTGGACGTATCATCGCATTCACTGAATCCATCATTGGTTGTAGAAATAATCCATTGATCCCCGATCGCAGCACCAAAATCATATAAGATAAAAAATTCACCATTATTCAAGTAAAATACGGTATCACCGGAGACATACGTAAAATTGGCTTTACGTGGGAATTCACCTAATAGGATTACGGAGTCGTATTGGCTGATGGTAAATCTGAACTCTGTGGCGTCAATCTGCTGACATTTTTTATCCTGAATAACTGTGTCTTTCGAATACGTATATTTAATAAACCCCATCCCGCCAATACACCAGTAATCGTAATGCCATACAGCCCCAGAATCAATCCAGACCTGGGTAGATGCACTGTAATGAACCAGGAGCGCAAGGAGGATGATAGAAACAGTTTTCATTGAAAGTATCTATATAAACTCTATGAACCATCATGTCATTACAAAGATAGCGATAAAAATGGAATAATCCTTAAATCTGCAGGCTTATGATCAACGGTAAAGGCTATATGACCTGTGGCCGCAATGATCATCCATTGTAATAATTAGTAACTTATGCATTAAACTTTTCATAAACAAGTATCATTCCCTATTTATCAGTACCACAGTTGAATATACACAATCAATTATCAGGGGATGTATGCAATTGATATTGTGAAACAGTACATTAAAAAGAAATCTCCAAGCCTTATTTGTTATAAATATACGACTAGATCATAAGAAATTGTTGATCATTAGGGCTTTCACCTCTATTTCTACCTGGGTAATCAGTGATGGATATTCCTTCCTGCCGATTTTCCGAAGGCGAAGTAACTTTGCATAGAAATTTTGAATGATGAACAGAAAATTGGGGGTGTATTGGAAAATGAAGGTTATCCTTTAGGAAGAGCGTTAACGGCAGTGTGAAGAATTTTGTGCAAACTGATCGTGACTGTGTTTAAAAATAATAAGAAAAATTAGATAATACGTTTAAAGCCTTAAACACAGGTGAAAATGGAAGATGATGTAGCCCCTTTTAAAATTCTAGTCGGTCAATAGTGATAAATTATATATAACACCAATCCCAAAATTCATACTGAACATTTTGACCCGGTCAGAAGCCCATGAATACCTGGTGTTCGAAAAATTTGTGGTAAAGCTGTAATCAAATATGAAATCAAACTGCTTGTAGAGGGGAAATTCAAAACCAATACCGGGATAAATCCCAAATTCCCAGTTTGGATAATAATCCTTCGCTGAGCCGTTTACTTGTATTGTGCCGCTATAAGGTGGATTTCCCATCTGCCAACCAGACAATGAACCGGTTAATTGTGAATTTATCAATATTCCCCAATAAAAACCCGGATAGAAATAAAACCTGAATTTTTTCCCAAATGTAAATTGGGGCTGGAAATGAAAATACAGATTTCCAACAGTATATGAATAATCTATAGACTGACCGCCACCAAAACCTCCCGAATATGATTTAACTGAGAACGAACGATTGGCATATTCAATTTCAAGTCCAAAATTAAGGGGTGTCTCAGGAATTCTATGGCGAGCGATGATGGCTAGAGAATAGTCACTGCGCGGATAATCATATTCGGATGTGTAATGCCCCTCATCATGGTCAGAAAACCAAAAATAAATATATTCGCTTTTAATGCCAATTTGTGTCTGGCTAAATGAAATAATTGGAAGAATGATCAATAAAAAATATGTTGCAATGATTCTCATCTATATATGTCTTCAAACCAAAGTGCACCGTTTAGGATTATAAATTAAGGTGTACATTTCCAAAGGTACTACATAATTCGTTCAGATCAAACAAGATGGATGGATACGTTTGTGAAAAATCTCCGTCGCTATTGTTGCTCTTACTTTTTATGAATAATTCAGGGCATAAGCATTTTTCATAATTATCCTCTATTTTAACTATTTTTCAAAAATAATAAGCGTTTTTCATGTATCTTTGCCAATAATTAAAATTCATGATCCGCTATGAAAAATAAACAATTTTCACAAAAGATAAGTGTTTTTCATGAAAGGGCTGTTCCTGAAACCGGAACTCTGATAGGCTATGGCGCACTGATTGAAGCATTCAGGTTGAAAGTTCCATTACCCGATAAAATTTCTCTGATAAGCGATAAACACCGGAAATATGAAACAGACGAATGGTTGGTTTTTACTCCAAGATACCTGCCACAGGATGACCTGGGAGGGCATCTGACTTTTGCGCTTAAGCATGAAGGTATCGACCTTCATGTTCTTAAGGCTTTATTTGAAGCAATTGATAAAAAGGAAATTGAGAAACTCATTCTGAACGAACCACAGGGCCGGTACAACAGAAAACTTTGGTTTTTATACGAATGGTTTTTTGAAAAGAAGCTCAACATTCCCGATTTAAAGCAAGGGAACTTTGTTGAGCTTGTCGATACCACGATTCAATATGCCGGGACTTCCGAAAACTCGACCAGGCACAGGATAAAGAATAACCTTCCCGGTGTGAACAGCTTTTGCCCGATGATAAGGAAAACTGCTATTCTGGAAGAGTTCAAACATGCTGACTATTCAAAGAAAATAGAAACAACATTGAGCCAGTATCACAAGGATATACTCCTTAGAGCAGCATCATTCCTGCTTTTACAGGATTCAAAAGCATCCTTTGCCATAGAAGGTGAAAAGTCGGTGCAATCCAGGGCTCTGCGATGGGGGCGTGCCATTGGCCAGGCAGGATTAAAGCCAATATCAAAAGAAGAATTATTACACCTCCAGGAAATTGTGATTGAAAGTTCCAGGTTTATTAAAATGGGATGGCGAAAAAAAGGCGGATTTATCGGCGGACATGACCGGTACACTTTTTCACCTGTGCCAGGACATATTTCTGCCAGGCCTCAGGATTTGGATTCGTTGATTTCGGGATTGATACGGACAAAACAAAAACTACAATCAGCTCCGTTTGATCCTGTTCTTGCAGCGGCCATGATTGCTTTCGGTTTTGTTTTCATCCATCCCTTTGTTGATGGGAACGGAAGGATTCACAGGTATCTTATTCATCATGTACTGTCAAAAATGAATTTCTCAAAACAGGGAATTGTTTTTCCTGTATCTGCAGCCATGCTAACAAGGATAACGGAATACAGAAAGGCTCTGGAAGATTATTCACAACCCCGGCTGGACTTGATTGAATGGAAGGAAACGAATGATCACAATGTAGAAGTGCTAAACGATACGATAGATTTGTACCGGTACTTTGATGCAACAAAACAAGCAGAATTCCTTTGTTCCTGCGTAAAAAATACCGTTGAAGAAATTATACCGAAAGAAGTTGAATACCTTGTGCGCTTTGACGAAATGAAGCATTATCTTGAAACTCACTTTGAAGTTCCCGACAAAACAGTTTCCCTTCTTATTCGATTCCTGGAACAGGGCGAAGGAAAACTTTCTGAAAGGGCAAAGAAGAAAGAGTTTAATAAATTTACAGCGAAAGAAATTGCTTCAATTGAAAAGAAATACCAGCAATTAAGGAAAAGCTGATACCGGTTTATTTTCTTTGCAACCTTTTGTGAAATTTTTATTTGGCGCTAATTGGATTTGTAAGTACCTATGCAGTGATCATCCGCATGTTCGTATCTTGGTAAATCTCCGCGAGGCGTCATACCTTTGATATCCCATTCAAAATGATTATATTTGTAAGTAAATGACATTTTAACATTGCCGGTCAGACCAGCGGTGCTAATGTTCATTATTTGGATATTGAAGATGTTTACATCTACACTAGCCCGAATAAAATCTCTCACACCACCTTGGCATTTAGATCCTGATTCATATGAAAATTCCTCTATCGATTACCTGCATTCTTTTACTGACAGTCTCTTTTGTAGGCTGTCGTATAGATACCAAAACCAACCCCGGAAACAATAATGAGCCGGGCATTTCTGAGAAAAAGGAAGTGATCACGAACGATACAACACCAGGAGTTACCGGCATTGGCGGAATATTCTTCCTCTCGAAGGATCCAAAGGCCGTGATGGAATGGTACGCTGAAAACTTGGGACTTGTCATGAACTCTTTCGGTTCCGTTTTCGAATGCCGGAACGCTAACCGGCCGGATGAGATCAATTACCTGATATGGAGCCCCTTCAAAGAGGGGACCGGTTATCTTGAGCCATCGGAAAAAGAATTCATGATCAATTACAGGGTGCAAAATATAGAAGGTCTCGTTAAAAAGCTCCGGCAGAATGGAGTAACGATCCTCGATACGATCCAGACCTATGAGTACGGGAATTTCGTCCATATCATGGATCCGGAAGGAAATAAGATAGAGTTGTGGGAACCAGCCGACAGCATTCTCACGGAAATGGGAGGGGCGGCCACAAAATAATGAATGTCCTTCTTATTTATCAACCTTCAGCATTACATAATCCATGAAGAATATATTTTACCTTCTGGGTCTTATCTTTCTTATCTTATCGTGCAATGATAAGGATGAACCCAAATTCATTGATCAGCCGGCTGACGACGTGACGTACCAGGTATATCTTACCGATAACCAGATCTCGGGTTATAAAAAGTACATCAAGGATGAATTTGCGGAGAAGGCAGATTATTATGACTCTGACTCCCTTACACAGATGATCAGAACAAGTGCTGCCGGTGAAATCATCGAAAAAGTATCCTATGAGATGAGTGACAACAATCTGGCATTATCGGCAACGGATTCCATCTTCCGTCCCGGTTTAATTTATGTCGCAACCATGGATTATGAGTATCAGGATGGTTTTATGATAAAATCAAATGTGCACTGGAAAAATATTGGAGATAATACTGATTCGGGCATATTCACTGTTACTAAAACAATTGAGAATGAAAATATTGTCAGCGTGAACAATTCTTTTCCAAACTGGATATCAGGCTGTACAAATTATTTTGAATACGGTGACCAGCTGAATAAATTGGATATCCAATCCCTGACTCCGGGAATTACGGGCAAAATAAGCAAGAACCTGATAGCACAGGCTACATGGAACAATGGCTGCCCGTGCGGGCCCTCCAGTTCCATCCCCTCCAGTACTTTTCAATATAAACTGAATAATGATGGTTACGTGACCAAAATGATTGAAACGTACACTCCGTGTTACCATTTAAATTCTCCCGGTGAAGTAATCCGAACCGTAAAGACAACGATCTTTGAATATGATCTCCGCTGAAAAGAATGAAAAAC
The DNA here is from genome assembly GCA_017993235.1 of Lentimicrobiaceae bacterium. Taxonomy (GTDB): domain Bacteria; phylum Bacteroidota; class Bacteroidia; order Bacteroidales; family JAGONC01; genus JAGONC01. The sequence continues at coordinate 159,721 of JAGONC010000004.1, read as the reverse complement.
GACATTGCAAGATCCTCTGGCCATGCTTTTAACGATATTCGAAAGATTTGGCAAGGCTCCATCGGGTGAAAGGCTGGAGCTATTAAAGAAATCCCCCCACTATAAAAACAGAAGATTTGAGAATCTGAGCCCAACTCCTCAAATCGTAGTTGAATCCTGTAAATTGCGTCTGATTTCCCGCCTCTTGTTTACGAAAATTCCTTTGGTAACGCCCATGATCGGAGAAATGGTAAATTTAAATGATGAACAACAGCAATTCAGACAATGGTGGAAGAGCGTCGAATGATAAATTAAAATTGAATTAAAACGATGGTCAGGAAATGATCAAAAAAATTCTGCCAACCTTTCTTATTTCTACCATAGCTATCTCTGCCAGGGGATAGGAATCTCATCAGAATTGGGGTATGAATACCGTTGCCAAAAGGGTGAGAGCATCGATCCTCCTTTTTATGCAAGTGACTTCCCTTATCCTGACAGCAGTGTCCATAATCCCGGAAATGCCCGTTACAGTTCATTGCTTTTGGAACTTACCTCAAACGGAGTCCCGGGGGTTTTGATGTCAGTCTACCATCCTAAAGATGGATTGTGGACTTGTGCCAGGGTAAGGCCGATATTTACACTGTTCATTCCTCTGAGGCTCACGCTGACCAGCTTTGCCGCCGAAGATCCGGTACCTGAGGGGATCGTCAGGGGGTACATTGATTTGTACAGCAATCTTCAGGTTCTCGAGAGCACGTATTACAGCGGCTGGGATTATTTCACCGCTGATGGAGGGCTTATCTACAATCCGGCTGATCTGAATCATTTTTTCAGATCACTGATGAATGGTGAGGTGCTTAACGCATCTTCGCTGGCAGAAATGCTGACCTGGCAGAAGCCAAAAGAACCCGATCCGGATTTCTTATTTGAAATCCAGGTTTTCATAGTTTAGTTCAGGTATTTACTTTTTAGTAAAATACTATAACTACCTTTTCTATAAGGCAAGCATTACATAAGTATCGAACGTCAATTTTACCGGACTGGAAGATTTGCCAATAACCCTGAATGCTAAAAACCGAATTTAATATCCTGTGCTAATGGCAGTTCGGAACCATAATTAATGGTATTTGTTTGCCTTCTCATATAGGCCTTCCATGCGTCAGAACCCGATTCCCGTCCGCCGCCAGTATCCTTTTCTCCTCCGAATGCACCGCCGATTTCTGCTCCTGATGTCCCAATGTTAACATTTGCAATACCACAATCAGACCCAGCTTCTGAGAGAAATATCTCAGCCTCGGTGAGATTTTGCGTGAAAATTGATGAGGACAAACCCTGCGGAACATTATTATTTAACTGAATGGCCTCTTAAATGGTTTTATACTTGATTAAGTACAAGATTGGCGCAAAGGTTTCTTCCTGTACAATTCTAAAGTGATTCTCTGCCTCCACCAGTGCAGGTACAACATAATGATTGCAATAATATTTCTCACCGTCAAGAACGTACCCTCCGAAGATAACTTTCCCGCCTTCCTCTTCGGCTTCAGTAAGGGCATTCTTAAATGATTCAACGGCAGTGGCATCTATCATGGGTCCGACAAGTACTTTCTTATCAAAAGGATTTCCTATTTTTTCAGCCACACTTTGATAAGATGCACATACAAAGATACTGAAATGGGTTAATAATAAAAGCAGTAGTTTTGTCTCCTGTTAATCCATGGATTTGATAAAAAGATCTGTGTTAAAAGCAAAACGGTATGAATAATCTATTTCTCAGGATCCCTGATTGTTATAAAGACACCCGGGCTTCCGCGATCTGCATTGTCACTGAAATATCCGGTTCAGTTCCAGGTAAAGCAGGAGCAAAAATGATCGTTTACAGTGATGGATCCATTGAAGGTACCGTTGGAGGAGGTGCAATTGAAATGAAGGTCATAAAAGATGCGCTCAGCACAATGAAAAAGGGAATTCCTGGGCTGATGGGCTACGATCTTGAAACAGATGCAATGATGAGCTGCGGGGGAAGGATGACCGTTTATATCGAACCTCTGACGAAACCCGTAAAGCTGTTCATTTTCGGTGCAGGGCATATCGGGAAATACCTGGCAGGCTATGCCCCCGACATGGGATTCGAAACCACCCTGATCGACTGGAGGAAAGAAGCATTCAATGATCCCCAGGCAAGATATTCACACATATGCAAATCCTATTTGGAGACCATAGAGGATATTACGTTTGACACGGACACTTTTTTCGTAATCGTTACCCCCAACCATGAAATGGATGAAGACGTGCTGGCTGCCATTGGGAAAAAGCCTGCCGCATATATCGGATTAATAGGCAGTAAAAGAAAGATCGATTCGCTGACCCATCGCTTTTTGGAGGAGAATATCCTTACACAGGAAGAACTAAATAAAGTAGACATGCCCATCGGCATCAAGTTCAAAGCCATCACCCCGCAGGAAATTGCCATAAGCATTCTTGCCAAAATCATTGATGTGAAAAATAACACGTTACAGGAATAGCCCTATTTGCACTTATGATCCTGGATGATACTTACCAGCTACTTAAAACGAAATACCACTATCTTACAGATCATCTGACGATTTCGGATGTCAGGTTTGGTGTTTTCCTCACGGCCGTGAGACTTTCCGATAACAGTGTCGGATTTGCCAGTACAATGCAGGATGATCAGTTTAATTGTATGAAAAAGAACCGTGATTACGGTGAATATTCTCCTTTGCATATCACAGGGAGAACGGTTTCCGATCTTTTTGAGTCGGAAAAACGCTCCAGCCTGATCAGCACGCTGAAAATTGCAGTCATGAATGCTATTTCATCAAACATACTGTCACAGGTTGATTACCACATCATTGAAGATGCCGATCCGATAGAGCTCATTGATTTGGATTCATCGAAAACCATTACCCTGGTAGGTGCCTTTCATAGCTATATTCAGAAGATCCTGAAGACCAACAATCGGTTGTATGTTCTGGAACTTAATGAGTCTGCGCTTCCTGACCAGTTCAGGGAATATTATGTTCCTGCCAGTGAATCCGGAAATGTAATCCCGGAATCTGACATTGTGATCATAACGGGTTTTACCCTGGTAAATAGCACCATTGACGGCCTGTTGGATTCTGTTCTCCCAAAAACCCAGGTGATAGTAACAGGCCCTTCGGGCAGTCTCATCCCTGACATTTTATTTAGGAACAATGTACAAATGGTAGGTGCCACCAGGATAACAAATCCGGATATGCTTTTCACCCTAGTCGGTGAATACGGTGCGGGTTACCACCTGTTCAGCTACTGTGCTCAAAAAATATGTATCCTTAATGATTGACCGTCAGGTTCTGAGTGAAAAGTGGATTAAAGCATCCATTATTGGTACTATCTGGGCTGCATCCGAAATAGTGCTTGGCAGTTTTTTCCACAACCTGCGGATCCCGTTCAGCTCAAATATCCTTACAGCCATTGGTATTTTGATAATGGTTTCTTCCGGTTATATATGGAATGAAAAGGGAATATTCTGGCGTGCGGGATTGGTGTGCGCCTTAATGAAGTCAATGTCTCCCAGTGCCATTATTTTTGGCCCCATGATCGCTATTTTCAGCCAGTCTGTTTTCCTTGAGTTACTAACAAGGATCTTTGGCAAAACACCTGTCGGATACATTTCCGGAGCCATGCTGGCCATGTCATGGAACCTGATCCATAAAATAGGGAATTACGTTATTCTTTACGGCTTCAACCTGGTGAACCTGTATACAGATCTGCTCAAATACGCTCAGAAGCAATTGCATATCAGCGTTGATCTTGTATGGTCGCCCATCCTGATCCTTATCATCCTGTACGCATCCTTTGGTGCCGTCGCAGCTATTATCGGCATGCGCGTCGGGCGAAAAGTGATTTCCCAGCCTTCAGAAAATCAACTTGCCAACAAGGCGTACACCGGCATTGAAATCAATAAACCACGAAAGACTTCCGATTATTCCATCCCATGGTTGTTTGCCAACCTGGCATGCATGATCACTTCGTTTATATTATTTGCATTCACGCCATGGTTCATCTGGATTCCTGTTGCAATGATCATTTCGTTCATCTGGATAATCCATTATCGAACGGCTATGCGTAAATTACTGAAACCGCGCTTCTGGATTCTTTTCGTTGTGATTACGATGGCCACGACGTGGCTGTACAGCAGGATCATATCCCTTGACGTTATAAACGGGCTCATGTTGGGCATTCAGATGAACCTCAGGGCTGCGATCGTCATTCTGGGCTTCTCGGTCATCGGTACGGAATTATATAACCCAAAGATCCGGGATTTCTTTTTACGTACTCCGCTGAAACAACTTCCCCTGGCGCTGGAGCTTTCATTCCAGAGCCTGCCCTTTATGATCGCTCATATGCCTGATGTGAAAACCATCATCAAGAATCCTGTGTCAGTAATTTACCGGCTGATTTCGCAGATCAATTACCGGCTGGATGAAGTTAAACGAATCCTGAAAAAGAAAATCTTTATTATTTCAGGAGCACTGGATCAGGGCAAAACGACACAGATAATCAAGATCTTGGATACATTAAAGGCAAAGAATATTTCAGCAGGAGGTATCTTTTCACCAAAGATCATTGAGAACAATGCAGTGATCGGATATGATGTGGTTGATATTACTACAGGTGAACAAACACGGTTCTTAAGAAAAGAAAATCATCCTTCCATGGAAAAGATCGGGAATTACACCATTTTCCCAGAGGGGCTTGTAGCCGGAAGAGCGGCACTTTCATATCCCGGTATCCAATATAAAAAGGCAGTAATTATTGATGAAGTGGGCAGACTGGAACTGGAAAATCACGGATGGAGTGAATGTATCACTTCTCTGGTGAATATGCAGGGGAATACGTTACTAATCGCTGTCCGCGACACCTTTACACATGACGTGATCCGTAAATGGCACCTTGCCGATTGTACAGTCCTGGATTTATCGGATCACGATCCTGAAACGATCTGCCATTTGGTTTGCGATCCAGTGGATAAATAGAAATGCAGGCTGAATTCTATTCTGTTTCAGTTGAAAATCAGAATTTCCTATACCGGGAATACTCTTCAGGAGTATTGATATTTATCAATACATCATCACTTTCCACAGCAATGTTTATCCTTTTTTTTGACTGCAGTACGTCACGAAGGGTTGTATTGAGGTGATCTGACTGGAGGATTTCCCTGATAATCAATTGTGGCAACAACACAGGATGTCCTCCCTTTCCCATATAGACAGGTGAGCACCATGCATCGGGGTTTCGTTCATTGTACAGCTTTTCAATCAAGTCAACGCTGACAAACGGATTATCCACATTCTGAATAAAACAATAACTGCTATCGTTTACCTCAGCCAAACCGGTTTTTATGGAATAAAACCTTCCCCATTCCGGGTGATGGTTGATCAACAGTACGGCTTCAGCCGGCAGGTGCATATTTCGACACAGGGCCTCCGTTTTTTCGTTCAGCATGCAAATAATCCTGGGACAACCCGCTTTCCTGTATTCACCGATGATCTTCTCCAGAAAAGTAAGGGAATGGTTCCACTCAAGCAGGGCTTTCGCCTTTCCCATCCGTTCTGAAATTCCTGAAGCCAGAATAACCGTTGATACCGTATTATCCATAATGTATCATTTATCAGCCCACAGCGGGCATTCCGAGTGAATGCATTCATAATTTTGTTTATGTTGTTCGCACCGGAAAGCTGCCACAGGGAATGAGGTCATTTTCTTTTCCCTGAAAATATCAGCTGCTACATTGAGTGCGAGCCAGGAATCCCTTTGACAACATCGCGGAGCCTTGTATGATGCGATCTCCGATAAGGCCCTGTTGGCCGCCTGCTGAGCTAACTGCCTTTTTTCACCATTATACGGGTCAGCACCTGACAATACAGAAAAAGCGATACCTACGCCCGCCGCTGCACCGCACACGCCAAGAAAGGCGCAGGCACCGCCCGGAATCTCGTGTCCTCTCTGTATGGCAGTCCGGATCTGATCATCCGGTACTGTTGCGCCGTTATTGCGCAATGCAGCAAGGATCACTGCCGGAACCAGGGAATGATGTTCAGGACCATGGATGGGAAAAACATCATGCCGCCGGATGGATTGCATCAGCTTTGCAGCATCAGGTTCTTTATCATGTAGGCATACCCTGGCAATAATATCCGACCCATTTTCCTTATGGCAACGATCACATACAAAATGGCCATTTGAACACTGTGCATTTGCGACAGACCCCTCCCCGCAATAATAGCAAGTTTTATTTTCTCCTCCGGGAATGTATATCAGTGCAGCACCACATACCATGCAACCGGATACGTGAAACGGCGCACTCCCTGCAGACGTCTGCTGGTCAGATTCCTCACTTGCGCAACAACATGGGCTGCACTTCATCATTTTTTTGTTATTTCCCTCTGATTCCAGAGGGTGACTTTTGTTCGGTCTGTACATTGGCTTAACTATTTTGATTTCAATCTCAGAGAAACTGTAAACAAATATCACTCAACCTGAATTCGTCTTTTTCCCCGGTTGTTAAAGGGATCGCATGCCGTATAACTTACCCTGAGCCCGAGGCCGGGAGGAAGGGCTTGCTGTAGTCCTTCCGTGTCAACATGACCGGCAGAGTCGATCGCCAGATGCACTTCCGGCTGATCAGGGTTTCCTGACATAAAAGCCTGATAACCCCGTACTGCCGGATCAGCGAATACTAATTCATCAAGCTGATGGATGCTGACCGTCCGGTCACTGCCCAGCGTGATACGATTCTCTATCCTTCCTTCAATCCTTTTAAGCCGGTGAAGGGAGGAACCGCAGGCACACGGTCGCTCAATGATTCCCGATAGGTCACCCGCACGGTAACGTATCAGAGGCATTGCTTCATTTTGAAGAGTGGTGATGACAATTTCGCCGGTTTCGCCATTTTGCACATGTTTTCCCGTTTCCGGCGAGATGATCTCAATAAAATGATCAGCAACCCTTGTATGAAGCCCATCGTGCCTTACACAATCGACTGCACAGCCGAAACCCAGCTCGGTGTGCCCGTAATGTGTAAAAATATTACATTTCCATATTTCCCTGATGCTTTCGATAACGGATCTTGGTACATAGTCAGCAGTGAGCAGGACGGATCCGGGACATAATTTCCGATCGATTTTACTCATATAATAAATCTCTGCCGGCATACCCACCAGGCAGTCGGCTCCTTTTGAAGCTTTCAGCGCCTGGTTTACCGAGGTTAGTTTCTCCGGAATTCCTGAACTAACCCCAACCCTGAGCAGACTTTCCTTCAGCAGCCTTCCAAGACTGTTTTCAGAATTACTGGAAATCAGTATCTGAACATGTCCTCCCCGGCTGACCATCGTGCTCATGCCTGCTGAAAAAAAGTCTATCGTTCGTTCGAGATCCTTTTTTGTAAAAAAGACACGTTTCTTTATTTCAGAAAAACCGGGTAAGGGAAGGGTTGTCACTCGTACGACTTCACTTTGCGGTACAGCCAGAAACTCATAAGAATCGTTCACAAGGTTGGTGATTGTGGTGAAAGGAACGTTTTCCCATGGGCCTGACGGAGGTAGTTTTTTTCTGTAAAACCTGCTGTTTCGTCTGGCATATTCGATCTGTTCTTCCAGCTTTTCCAGCTGCCAGGTAAGCAGTGCCGATGGATTCAGCTTTTCATGAAGTCCTGTCGCTTCAGATACCCACTTCTCAACTGGTGAGATCATGACACACTCTCCTTTTCTGCAAGAATGAGGCAGTACCCACACTTAACCTTTCTAAGTAGTTCAGGGTCAACACACAGACCCGAATAAAAGGCTTCTTTTCCCATGTCAAAGATCATCTGCCCCCAGTAATCCTGAAATTCACGGGTGAAATCCTCAAAATACCAGGGTGTGAAGCCATTGGCCTCAAGGATAGAGCAGAGTTGTTCTTTCGTGTTCATAAAACCAAGATAACCAGGGAGTCTGGCTGGCTTTCCTTTTGCATACATATCAGAAATGATCAATCGACCTTCGGGCTTTAATACTCTGTGACATTCCTGAAGGACTGCCTCGGGGCTCTCCATTAAAGAGAAGCTGCATTCCATCATGATCCCGTGCCACATGTGATCAGGAAATGGCAGTATAGCAGCATTTCCCTGAAGAATCCGGTCACTGATAGCATTGATTCCCGGGCTTATTTCCAAACCCAGAGCATTGAAACCATAATGGGAGATCAGAAATTCGACAGTCGCCCCTGATCCGCAACCCAGGTCAAGGATGGTTTCATCTTTACGGAAACCGCACAAAGAAACGGCTTTCGATGTAATATCGTACCCTCCTGGTCTTTTAAGAAGGCAATGTGTGTCGTTTACATGTCCCATTTTTGCAGATAATAGGAACAGAAGGGGATGAACTTTCCCTGATCAAACACATGCAGGCTGCAATTCCTGAGCCTTGAAAAATCAAGATTGCCGGCATCCTGAAAAGCCATTGAAGTGACAGTAAAACCGTGTGTTTTTACTCTCCTCAGAAAGTATTCCATATCATGAATATCACCGGTTTCCCATTCCTGTCCTTCCCGCTCTTCAGATGTCCGAAGCCATCTTTTGGCAATAAATTCACGATTTTTTGCAGCAGCTTGCTGCGGATCTCCACAACATGCAGGGGCATTCATTCCTTTTGCAAGTAACGGAACCAGACGGTCCTGAATCACGACAAAATCTCCGTGGAATCCGCACAAGGGATGGTCACAGGCTGAGGGAAGGAGGTTATTGGGATGAATCATCCCGTCCGTCTGTTTATGAATTTCAGCGATCAGTTCATCCAGCGTAATTCGGTCGCTATCTTCAGGTATTTTCTCTATCCTGCCCAGGTATGTCACGGGCTGGAAATGAACGCCGCGAACGTTCGGGGACTGTGATACTGCAAAACGGAGAATACTGCCGATGTTGTGGATATTACAATCACGTACCAGGGTTGGGACCAGGGTGACACCGATGTTACAGGCAGCACAATTCTCAATGGCCTTCTGTTTAATCCTCAGCAGTGGCCTTCCCCTCAATTTATTGTATATCTGATCGTCCGTACCATCAAACTGCATAAATACAAATGAGAGTCCTGCCCCGGCCAGTCTTGATACGTATTCCTTATACTCACCAAGGCGTATCCCGTTTGTATTTAGCTGTACATACTTCGCACCGGCATCTTTCGCCGCTTTAATGATCTCATGAAGGTCAGGCCGGGTGGTAGGTTCTCCACCGCTCAACTGTACCAGTGATTTTCCCTTCTTAGTGAGTTGACGCAATGATGCCCTGATCTCATCCAGGGTGGGCTCATTGCCATGATTACCCTGCCTGTCAAAACAATATCGGCATTCAAGATTACACTGATGGGTTACATTCAGGATCACGCAGCAGGTATCTCCTAGATGATCGGGACACAAACCACATCCACTGGGGCACCGGGGATCTTTATGAGCAGGAGATTCGGTATTTCCAATCCAGTCGTTAATACCATAATAGCCCCGCCAGATTATTGTGCGATAACTTCCGTGTTCGGGACAGCATTTTTGCAGAAAGACCTTATTCTCAATCTGAATACGTTCTGCATAAATGCGTTTAAGACAGACCGGGCAAACACTCCAGGTTTCATAAAGGATTGCACCGTGGTTCATTATTTGTCCTCAAGTTGCATTTCCACTTCAGAAATTCTGCTTCTCACCAACTCTTCTGAAATATAAACCTGGCCGCAACCGGGACAGGTGGGCAGGTCCGTAAAAAAACTATGGCCCAGATAGGTGAAATCAGTTTTTTTTGGCACAAGCTCTTTTTGACATTTCGAGCAGATCAGTTGTTTATCTTCGGGCATATTATGATTCCTCAATTTTCATTCGATGGCAGTATCCGTTAATGAGTTCAATGCTGTTATCCGAAGTGATCTTGTATTCAGCCCAGTACGTCATATTACCGATCATCAGGTGCCCTGTATAAATCCCTGAAGCAGGATTAAATAATTTAATCCCGCTTTGCTCACAATATGCTATCACCTTGTAAATATCGGATTCCAGGATATAGTACTTATTGAGTTTTTCTTTTAATTCATCCGAAATGATCAATATGCTCTTTTGCTTTCTCATGGGGACAGGTTCCTTCCATATTTCAATAAGTAATTGATTTTTAAGATTCAGCCGGTTAACCTGCCTGCCAGAAACCGAAGGTGGCTTCCGGTCTGCCGGTCCGGCACCAAAAATAACATCAAGGATATGCCAGCAGTTTTTCCCGGCTGAAGCAAAAATGTCCCTGCAGTTTGAGCAATATGTGATATAGGGATGTTGGTTTTGACTTATTCTTTTCTGCACCATATTGTCGGCATAGGGAGGATGTGCAACAGCAACCTGACCTCCATAGCTGCAACATTCAGCCAGTTTCCCTTCCATTGGCAAAGCATCCAGGGTGAATCCGGCCTTGCGGGCAAGATTCCGGATCGTTTTCTGTAGTTCAGGTTCGTACCGGCTTGCACAGGGATCATAAACCGAAGCTGTTGTCTGGTCGCTATAATGGGATGGTTCAACAGGCACATCTTCAAAAAAGCCATACAGGAACTCTCCCTTGATCTCGGGAAGGTATTTCTGAAAGGTTTGTTTACAGGTAGGGCAAGTAAAGATAGCTGCCGGTTTTCCTATTCTATCCCAGTCCTCCCTGATCTTTTTGATCACTTTATCGTGTAACTTTTCATTGCCGGCCCAATCTGCAGGGATACCACAGCAGCCAAGCATCAGGGCCGTGTCAGGGTAATGTCCAAGCAAATAACGGTAGCTTTTGGTCACATACAGGGGATCAGAAGCACCCAGCTGGCATCCCGGGAAAAAGAAATAGTGGCTTTTTTGGTGTCCGGGAGGAATTTTTGTCAATGCAGCTTCTCCGTTCGAGAATTCCATGTCTCGAAGGTAATACTCATGAAAAGCCCAGGGCATGGCCCCTTTTTCGTGCATCCGCCGGTGACTCTGGAGAAGGAACTCACCCGTATCGATATTCTGGGGGCAAACCTCTTTACATAAACCGCAGTGATTGCAGGTGGCAATGAGCCGGGTTGCTACCGTACCTGCCTGGTCAAGGGTGCTCGGATGAATGGTAACCTCAACCTCCTCTGTAATTCTTCTGGGAAATTTCCGAAAGTAGTTCATTAGAGGAGAAAAATGCACACAGGCTTTGCAGGCACACTTTAAACAACGTTTTGCTTCGTTTTTTGCCTCTTCTTTGGTATAGTCATTCCCGTTTTCGGGAAGTATAGTATTTCCGGGAATGATACGTATCGCGTCATAAATCAGCTTTGTGCTATTGATTTGAGCGGATGAATGAGCCATCTTACTGGTTTTCAGATAGGCTTCAATCACTGATGAAATAGCCAGACCCTGAGAAATGGCATTCATGGTATCTGCTCCGGTAAGTGAGCCACCCATGAATACCCCGGGGGTGTTTGTGGCAAAGGGCCCCTCTTCAGCACCCGTCATCCCAAAGGTTGTCCCTCTTTCTCCCGTAGCGATATACACAGCATCAAAATCAATTTCGCCAAGATCCGAGATCTCAGTGTTGAGTTTCAGCGTATAGTTCTCATGTGTGAACTGCAAATCGATGTCTGCCAGGAATATTTCGGGCGAGAGCACGTTGTACAGATGTCCGCCGATACGGCCGGTTTTCTCAAAAACCGTGACACGGTATTTTTTTGCTGAGAGCTTCAGTGCGCAGGCCATTCCGCTGATACCTGCCCCGATGACTGCGATGGTCGCGTCTTTTAACCGCATATTGTACTGGTCAGGGGCAGGGGAGCGTGCGAAGTTCATGGAGGCGGCTTCAAGAAGCTTTAATGAAATGGCGCCGCCGTTTTCTTTCAAGGTGCAAACCTGTTTGCAGGGTTCGGGGCACAATGCCCTGACGATACCCGGAAAGCCCACCGTATTCTGAAAAACCTTAAAAGCCGCATTGAATCTGGCCTGTTGCAGTTTCCCTATAAAATCAGGGATGTCGAGGTTAAAGGGACAGGCAGCCGTGCAGAAAGCCGGTTCATATTGCAGACAATCCTTTACCAGATCATGAACGTAGGGCATATACAGTTTTTAGAAGAATCGCTCGCCTCCTGCCTCACCAATAGGCTTGAAGAAATCAATTCCACCATATGGAACCGGATTTGCTTTAATATTTTCCAGCTCATCATATAAGTCAGAACCGAGAAAATATTTCTTTGGTGGCTCAATTTTCCCGCCACTGGCAAGAATATCGATTCCTTCTTTCACTTTTTCCTTAGTGGCGGGCATTTCATATATTCTTACACCACAGGCATTGTAAATGGCGTTCAGGACAGCAACATGTCCTGAGGACTGAAATGCTTCCGAGGCTCCTGAAGATCCGAAGGGTCCTGTCTTATCATCGCTTTCATGGTACAGAACGATCAATTCATCAGGAACATCCTTGATATAGGGAACGCCGCTGGAGGCAATATTCGTGTGCTTCTTGACATCTTCGTAGTCTTCCGACAGTGCGAAACCGATGCTGTGTGAGATCCCGCCAAAAGCCTGTCCGTTAACAGCATCAATATTTCCAACTTTACCCACATCTGCGACACAGACGAAACGGGTAACTGTGGTCTTGCCGGTTTTGGTGTTAACAGCCACTTCAGCCAGGTTCAGCGCGTAGGTGAAGGCAGGGGTTGGGTCACCAATCCCTGTATTTGGATCAAGGCGGCTAAGTCCCTCCGTAACAATGGTCATGTATTTACCTTCATATTTCGTTGGAATACCTTCGTTAACCATTTCCTGATACGTCCGGTAGGTTCCATCGCTTTTACTCATAGCCTCCAGGAGTTTCTTTGCTGCAATGATCGTGGCATTGCCGTTCATATAGTGGGAACGGCTGCCGGCCGACATGCCGCTATCGGGACAGATCTTGGTGTCGCTCTGAACAAGTTTGATCTGCTCGGGTGTTACTTTCAGCGGTTTCAATGCTTCCAGAGTGACCATAAGAGAGCCGATATCGCCTCCCTGTCCAAGCTCCTGCCATGTGTCATATTTGGTGATCGTATGATCGGGATTGAGTTCCAGGATCACCGTGGCATGGTCAGTCGGGCCTTCGCTGACATTAAACCCTCCCCATGCAAGGCCAACCCCGCGGCGAACTTCAGGCGTATCGTTCGCCCGAGCCTCTTTCACAGCACGGTCATAATAGGGTTTCATCATTTCCATCATTTTTTCCATGGGGTAGAGCCTGAAAGGACGGCTGTTGATATTGGTATCTCCCCGGCGGGCAATATTTCTCCATCTGAATTCGAAGGGATCAATACCTGCCTTTTCCGCCAGCATATCCATCAGGGCTTCACTCATGGTATATGCCTGAGGAGATCCGTAACTCCTGTATGCCGTTCCAAAATTGTGGTTGGTAATGGCAATTCTTGAAAGGCCTGCAACATGAGGTATTTTATAAGGGAAAAAGGCAAAACGCACTTGTTTGGTAATAACATCATCGCCCCCGAATGTGTAGGCCCCCTGATCCATTCCGAATTCCATCTCGACAGCAGTGATCTTTCCATCCCTATCACAGCCAACGCGTCCATTTGAGTGACAGGGTCGGCGTTTACCCGAGAAATGCTGATGTTCTTCATAGGTCATCGAAAGGGCAATCGGTTGTTTTACAACAACAGCAGCGGCACCGGCCAGACAAAGGTCGCCGGCATTGGTCGACCATCCGAAGCTGGCTCCCGTGGGATTCAGTACGATCCGGATCTTATCCTTTTTCACTCCAATTGAATTCCCGACACGGCCAATAGAAGAATACACTCCCTGTGATTTACACTGGATGGTAAGCATTCCGTCTTCATCATAATAGGCCTGAATCGTATCCCCTTCAATGGATAGGTGGGGTTCACGGGAGGAGAAGAAACTGCCCCCGACGCTGAATTCCGAATGATCAATCACCTCAGCAACCTTCGAGGGTTCTTCCAGTCCAACACCCTTCAGTACCGGTTGCATGGCGAAAATATTGGGTGTGTCTTCATGGATGCGCATGGCATCAGGCATTACCGCATCAAGGTAACTGAGGTATTCGGGAAGCTTCTCGATTTCAACTTTCACTTTGGCAGCAGCAGCACGGGCCTGGTCTTTTGTATGTGCACATACAAGCGCTACCGGATCGCCGTACCTGTAAATCTTGTCATCACAAAGGACTTTACGGCTGGGTACCATAAGGGTGGTACGTTCGTGAAAATGGCCCTCTGCCATGATATTTGAACCGCCCGCCTCCAGGATATCCTTTGCAGTAATGATCTTTACCACACCCGGCATCTTTTCGGCCTCGTTGAGATCGATGCTGAGGATTTTTGCATGATGAGCAACCCGCGGTTGAACCATGACCACATGCAATGCTTCTGCAGGCATCTTGAGCTCCTGGTCATCGCCGTAATCTGCAAGTCCACAGACTTTGGCCAGAGCAGTGGGTCTGATGACAGGCTTTCCGTAATATTCACCGTCTTCCGGGTTTTTAAATGTGATATCCTCCATTTTCTTCTCACCACGCATCACCCCGGCAGCGAGAATCACCGCATCAACAATTTGTTTGTAACCCGTACAACGGCAAACGTTACGGTTCTTATGAAACCATTCCCTCACTTCTTGCCGGGTAGGGTTAATATTTTCCTGCAGTAAAGCATAGGCGGAAACGATAAAACCGGGAACGCAAAAACCGCACTGCACAGCACCTGACGTCATCCACGCCACCTGAATAGGGTGGAGATGGGTTGGGGTACCAATGCCTTCAATCGTTAAAACAGAACTGTAATCTTCAATGGAACGCATTTTCTTTGTGCAGGCGCGAACCAGTCTGCCGTTAAGAATCACACTGCATGACCCGCACACCCCGGCGTCGCATCCCACTTTAGTACCTGTAAGGCCCATCCTGCGTACCACATCTGCCAGTGTGTCTTTTTCCGGATTACAGATTAACATACGGTTGGCTCCGTTGATAGTGAGCCATATTTTTCTCAAATTCATAAGCCTGTCTCCTTATTTTAATTATGTTGTTTTATGATTCGATTTCTTCCTCGAGAAAAGCCACAACAGTTTCAATAAATCCATGGCAGGACTGGCATATCCGGGATCCCCTCAACAACACATCCGTTCCCGACAAATTGCCTGCTTCAAGTCCCAACAGTTCATTGCAGTTGCTGGTACCATATTTTTTTTCAAATTCTTCGACCAGCTGATGCGTTTTTTTCTCTACCCTATCGTTTGCTTCCCCATCAGAGGCTGAAGCTGAACCCCATCTCAATCCGATGACCATCATAGCGCCCGTCAGGGCACCACAGGTTTTGCCATATCCGGCCATACCACCTCCAAAAGCTTTTGCTACCTTTAGCGCTGTTTCCGAGCGAAGTCCCAGTTCGTCGCTGAAGACTGCAACCACTGCCTGAGCGCAGTTATGGCCGGATTCGAACCGTTCAAGGGAGTCCCTGACATAGTCCTTCATAAGCAATTTAATTTTATCTGGATCCAGGATCTCTTCATCGTATATCGCGATCTTGAATCCACCACGAGTCTAAATATTCAGCGATATGCACTCCGGCACATATCCAGGGCAAAGTTAGCATTTTTAACAGAAACCAGGGAATGGTCATAAATTATGGTATTCTCTTTCAAGGATAATTTATAAATTAGCCTGTTGCTTTCAAACTCAATCTCATATGAAATTCCTTTTATCGATAACCTGCATTTTTTATATTAGATATCTGACTCTTCTGCTGGGATTCATTGCTATGATAGTTTCCTGCAAAAAGGATGACGAGCCCAGGTTCATTGATGAGCCGTCCGACGAAGTGGTGAAGTACCAGGTTTTTCTGGCCTGTGGTCCAATGATTGAAACGTACACTCCGTGTTACCATTTAAATTCTCCCGGTGAAGTAATCCGAATCGTAAAGACAACGATCTTTGAATATGATCTCCGCTGAAAAGAATGAAGAACGACATTGCAAGATCCTCTGGCCATGCTTTTAAACATGTTCGAAAGATTTGGGAAAGCCCCATCAGGTGATAGACTGGAGCTATTAAAGAAATCCCCCCACTATAAAAACAGAAGATTTGTGAACCTGAGCCCAACTCCTCAAATCGTAGTTGAATCCTGTAAACTCCGTCTATTTTCCCGGCTTATTCTTACAAAAGTTCCAGGACGCAAGCCTTCAGGCATCCTGCCTTCAGTAAAGACCGACTTGCTTAATATATCGGCTGATAGCAATGTACTGGTCTGGTTTGGGCATTCGTCTTACTTTATGCAGATCAATGGAAAACGGATTCTGGTCGATCCGGTCCTCAGCGGCCATGCATCGCCCATTCCGGGGATGATCAGATCGTTCAGGGGGACTGACATATATTCGGTCAGCGATCTTCCCCGGATTGATTATCTTTTCATCACCCACGACCATTACGATCATCTGGATTATAAAACGATACGCCTGTTAAAATCCAAAATCAGAAAGATCATTTGCGGACTGGGCGTTGGCTCACACCTGGAATTCTGGGGCTACGATAAATCGGAGATAATTGAACGGGATTGGTACGATACTGTGGAACTGGAGGATGGATTCAAGGTACATGTCACTCCGGCCAGGCATTTTTCGGGCAGAAGCTCTTCTAGGAATAACACGCTCTGGGTGTCGTTCGTACTGAAGACTCCTTCACTGAAAATCTTTATGGGAGGTGATGGCGGCTATGACACGCACTTCGCAGAGATTGGCGATAAGCACGGACCTTTCGACCTTGTCATCATTGAAAACGGACAATACAATCTGGCCTGGCGGTACATTCATACATTACCCGAACAGGTCCTTCAGGCAGCCATGGATTTGAACGCCAGGAGGCTGTTCCCGGTTCATTCATCGCGGTTTGCCCTGGGGAGACACCCTTGGGATGAGCCTCTGGTTAAGATCATGGAACTGAACAAATCGTACAAAATTCCTTTGGTAACGCCCATGATCGGAGAAATGGTAAATTTAAACGATGAACAACAGCAATTCAGACAATGGTGGAAGAGCGTCGAATGATAAATTAAAATTGAATTAAAACACTGGTCAGGAAATGATCAAAAAAATTCTGCTGGTTTCGGTATTCGTTCCTTTTGCGTTATTCGGCCAGAAATCCATCCCGTTAAGTGTTTCTCTTTTCAGTGAAATGACCGCCATTCCTTTTACTAAATTCATTACCACCCCCATTCATCCGGGTGTTCAGGCCGGGACAGAGTTTAACTACATTGTAAAAGAACATGGCCGACTGTTTCAGACAGCTAACCTTTCTTATTTCTACCATAGCTATCTCTGCCAGGGGATAGGAATCTCATCAGAATTAGGGTATGAATACCGTTTAACCTCCGGACTTGCCTTTGAAAGTCTCCTGGGATTGGGTTATTTGCACACATTTGCTACGGTGAAAGAGTTTGCTTTCAGAGATGGGCATTACGACAGAAGAGCCGACTTTGGCAATCCCCGCCTATTTCCTTCTTTATCACTTGATCTGGGTTATTATTTCAAAAAGTCAGGTAAAGCCAGCCCGAAAGTATTCTTACGGTATCAAGCCTGGGCTGAGTACCCGTACTCACCGGGTTTTATCCCGGTAATGACACATATCAACCTTCATTTAGGAGTAAAAGTGTTCTTACATACTGAAACAAAGAACCATGAATAAGATCCTGAAACTGTTACCTCTGCTCATCCTGTTTTACGCCTGTCAAAAGGGTGAGAGCATCGATCCTCCTTTTTATGAATGTGACTTCCCTTATCCTGACAGCAGTGTCCATAATCCCGGAAATTCCCGTTATAGTTCATTGCTTTTGGAACTTACCTCAAACGGAGTCCCGGGGATTTTGATGTCAGTCTACCATCCTAAAGATGGATTGTGGACCGGTGCCAGTGGTAAGGCAGATCTTTACAACGATGTTGATATGCAACCCTGCAACATTTCCAGGGTAGGTTCGACCGTGAAAATGTTCACTGCTGCCACGGTGTTGCTTCTGCAGGAAGAAGGAAAATTGGATCTGGACGACAAAATATCCGATTATTTGGAAGGTGATGAAATCCATAAAATTGAAAATGCGGATCAGGCGACCATCCGGCAGTTGTTGCAGCATTCCAGCGGGATTTATAATTACATCCAGAATCTTCAGTTTCAGACGGCTTCATTGAATGATCTGATCAGGGTATGGTTCTCAGAAGACCTGTTGAAATATGCCTATCATAAAAAAGCCTACTTCAAGCCCGGCGAGGATGTCCGGTATTCCAATACGAATTATATCCTGCTGGGCATGTTGATATCTAAAGTTGAGGGTAAGCCTTTTTACAGGGTCTTTGAAGAAAAACTGTTCATTCCTCTGGGTCTCACGCTGACCAGCTTTGCCGCCGAAGATCCGGTACCTGAGGGGATCGTCAGGGGGTACATTGATTTGTACAGCAATCTTCAGGTTCTCGAAAGCACGTATTACAGCGGCTGGGATTATTTCACCGCTGATGGAGGGCTTATCTCCAATCCGGCAGATCTGAATCATTTTTTCAGATCACTGATGAATGGTGAGGTGCTTAACGCATCTTCGCTGGCAGAAATGCTGACCTGGCAGAAGCCAAAAGAACCCGATCCTGAGTTCTTTGACATGTGGTACGGACTGGGAATTTTCAAGATGGACACACCTTATGGGATCGCCTACTTTCACAGTGGGGATGCAATTGGGTACTATTGTAATATGATCTATTTTCCGGATGATGGCACGACAATCGTGTATGCTTCGAATGGAAATTACGGTAAAATTGATGAATATCTTTCGACAAAACAGGCAATTGAGTATATCTTAAAGGAAACCGTTCATTGATAGATTGAGGGTATTCATAGGCCATGTCCATTCAATGATCAATCCGAAGGCCACTTTATCTTAGATTCCCTGGACGTGCTCCGTTTGGTTCACCGAGATCCTCCATCAGGAACCATGGGGCGACTATCTGGCAAAACTGACAGAAAAACCATGATATCTTAATCTCTTCTAAATGATAAACCGTCACCAATAAGATTTCTGTTTGCAGTTTGCTGATCGCAGTGGTTTTTTCTAGTACCTGTCGAGTTCCTTGGTTGCGTTATTATACCGTGCGACAACCGTCCAAACAAAGTCGTTCGTAATCCATCTGATTCCCCAGAAGTCGTAAATAGACACTGCGCGGTCTCCTGCTTCGTTGAGTGATGTCCAGCCGGTGGCACCAAAATAATGATCCGATTGGGCTTTAAATGCCTTTTTAAGGGAAGCGATATCAGCATTCCCGCCTGCAGACTGCCAGGTCAGTGTCATCAACCACAAAGCATCATACGTAGTAAAGGCATAAA
Source organism: Lentimicrobiaceae bacterium (assembly GCA_017993235.1). Lineage (GTDB taxonomy): Bacteria > Bacteroidota > Bacteroidia > Bacteroidales > JAGONC01 > JAGONC01. The sequence continues at coordinate 140,344 of JAGONC010000004.1, read as the reverse complement.
TTTCGGGCTTTCTTCCAAGCTCATTTTGAAGTTCTGTTAATAATGGCTCCCATTTGGACCGCGCAGTAGGATCGTAACCAAAAACCGGGCAGGCCAGAGAGGTCGTCATAGCAAATGCAGCAGCCACTGGATCTCCAGGTAACGTTTTATTTTCGGCATAGGCTGTATTGCCGTACCAGCGAACGCCGGTAAACTTATTTTCATAGGACGCAAGGTTCATGATCACAGTACCTTCATCATAGCAAAGAAGATAAATCCCTATCTCTTCCGCAGTATACTTATTCAACGCATCATTGACCTTATTTGATAACGACCCCACAACCTCTGTAAAATCAGTTGTTGTGGGAGGATAGATGATTGCTTCGATAACTTCTTTCCTGCTCTGAAGGAATTGTTGTGTGGTAGACTCAAGCAATTCATGCCCCCATAGATCGTCACGGACAACCGGTACAAGGACCTCAATGTGGTCATCGCTTAGCAGTGCCGCCATTGCTTCACTCTGTCCTGTCATATCCGGTACCAGCCGGAAAATATTATCCCCGGGAACGGAAAGGGATGTTGCCACACTGGCAGGGCTCACGATCAGGATCCCATCCTCATCAGCAAAGGATTTTATAGCATCCACCTCAGAGCTGATGTACGGACCAATGATGCAGCCTATCCCTTTGTCTGTGAGAGCAGTAAATTTGTCAATGGCAGCCACCGGATCTGACTGTGTATCTTCAATGGTCAGCTGAACTTGAAAATCCGGATTCACTTCTTTCAGATACTGAGAGATATCCTGAACCGCAATTTCAATGGCTGCATTGGAGCTTTCACCTACCGAAGCCCCTGTACCTGTGAGAGGCAGAAGCACACCGATCCTAATCACTTGACCGGGATCTTCCTCATTTTTCTGGCAGGAGATCATGAAAACAGTCAATATGATTAGAATCAACCCTACTATCTTATTTTTCGGTATCATTTCCAATGACAATAAACAATGATTCTGATTTTCATCCTGGATAGATTGTTTTCCAAAGATAAAATATTTAAGGATTTCTAACTTCCACACTCACACCCACACAAAAATGGATAAATTGCCGTTATAATTTTAGCCATTCACACCTATCTCGCGGAGAAAGAGGGATTCGAACCCCCGGTCCCGTCGCCAGGACAACGGTTTTCAAGACCGCCGCATTAGACCACTCTGCCATTTCTCCGGTGCAAAGATACGAACTTACCGACATGGCGATGCGATGCAGGGCTAAATTAACCTTAAACTGGAAAGGACGAACTTTTAACGGAAAGATGATTGACTATTGCTGATTTTTTGACTAATTTTGTACAACTTACTATACGCATCAAATCCTCTAATATGAAAACCATCATACGAGTCTTTGTTCTGAACCTGCTGGTCATACTTGGATCATCCGCTAACAGCCAAAATATCAAAGGGTACTTTTTTTACAATTCGTTTTACTCACCTGAAAGCGGACCTTTTCTGGAAACTTACCTTTCTGTGGCAGCCCAGAGCATACGCTTTTTACCGCTTGAGAATGGCAAATACCAAGGCGCTGTGAACATTACAATAATGTTCAAACAGCTTGATCAGGTTGTGGAATTTAAAAAATATGACCTGCTCAGCCCGGAAATCACGGATACATTACAATCCCGGTTCAATTTTATCGACCAGCAACGGTTTGCCCTTCCCGACGGTGCCTACGATTTTGAAATGATGATCGCCGACAAGAACAAGGAAATGCTTCCCGTTGTCATCTCCCGTCCGATCATCATCAATTATCCTACGGATACCGTCAGCATTTCGGGGATCGAACTCGTCGAATCGTTCAGCGCTTCCACCAGCACCACTGTTCTGTCGAAAAGCGGCTATGACCTGGTTCCCTATGTGAATAATTATTTTCCTGAAACGATCAATCGCCTTACGTTTTATGCTGAAGTCTATAATACCGAAAAAGTACTGGGACCGAATGAGAAATTCCTGATCACCTATTATCTTGAATCGTTCGAAACGGAGAATTCCATCGCTGAATTTGTGGGATTTAAAAGGGAAGATACCAAATCCGTCAATGTCCTGTTCAATGATTTTGACATTTCCCACCTGCCTACGGGCAACTATAATCTTGTGATCGAAATCAGGAATAAACAAAACGAACTGATGGCTTCCAACGAACTGTTCATCCAGCGAAGCAATCCCAATATGAAGATCGATGTTGCAGATATCGCGGATGTGGAACTGGAGAATTCTTTTGTCATGAAGATCACAAAGCGGGATACAGTAGCAGAGTATATCCGGATGCTTTCACCCATATCCACACAGATTGAGAAAAATTTTGCTCATAGCCTGGTAAAAACGGCTGACCTTGAAACACTGCAGAAATACTTTTTGAACTTCTGGACGACAAGGGATACCTATAATCCGGAACTTGCCTGGAAAAAATACAAGGAAGAGGCGGACAAGGCTGATGCTTCCTTTAAGACCAAAACCAAGAAAGGATACGAGACGGACCGGGGCCGGGTATATTTGCAATATGGCGCCCCGAATGCAATCTCGGAAAGCTATTATGAACCCAATGCCTACCCTTATGAAATCTGGCACTATTACCAGCTTAAGAACCAGCGTAATAAAAAGTTCGTTTTCTATTCCCGGGAAATTTCAACCAATGATTTCGAATTGATCCATTCGGATGCTATCGGTGAACTGGCAAATTATCAATGGCAGTTCCTGATCCACGAACGTGGCAATGCTCCCCATGGACTCGATCAGGACCAGATGGAAAATCACTGGGGCAGCAAAATAGATGATTATTTTGATAACCCGCGCTGATCAACCTGCCTGACCTATCCTTTTTACGCGTATTTTTGACCTGCGAAACCTTACAACCAAGGTATGACCATCGTTTATTTTCTATTCAGAATAATTGCCAGGCTGATCTCATACCTCCCTTTCCCCTTGCTTTACGCGCTTTCAGATATTCTTTACCTGAAATTATATTATGTGATTCGATACCGGAAGCGGGTTGTTTACACCAACCTCAGGAATTCGTTTCCGGAGAAATCAGATCAGGAGATCAGGAAAATCGCCCGCAACTTTTACCGTCACCTTGCCGATGTCATCCTTGAGATAATTAAGCTGCGTTCCATGAGTGGTGATCAACTGGTCAGCCGATTGCATTTCAACAATTTGTCTGTCATCAATGATCTTCACGCTTCAGGGCAGAGCATCCTGGTAGGTATCGGCCATATAGGAAATTGGGAGTGGATGCCGATCGGTCTTCAGCGTTTCCATCCGGTCAAGGGATTTGCAGTCTATAAGCCTTTGTCCGACAAATTTTTCGACAGATACTACCATAAAATCAGAAGCCGTTTGCTGGTCCATTCCAACATCATCCCGTTCAAACAAATTTTCCGTGTACTGCTAAAATGCCGCAATGAAATGACATTTACGGTTCTCGCGTCCGATCAGACTCCACACAGGGATGAGATCAACTACTGGACACAGTTTCTTAACCAGGAAACAGCCTTCTTCCTGGGGCTGGAGAAAATGGCCATCAGCCTGAACATGGCGGTAGTCTTTATGGATGCGCAACGGATACGGCGGGGACATTATGAGGTGAATGTAACAAAAATTACGGATGCACCAGGAGAAAATGAACCCTTCGAAATCACAGAGCGATATGTACACCTGCTGGAAGAAACAATACGAAAAAATCCTTATAACTGGCTATGGTCGCACAGGAGATGGAAATATAAGAGAGAGGAGAAAGGAGAAAGGAGAGAGGAGAGAGGAATTGAAGATTAAGGATTTTTAATTACAAATAGAGATTTTATATAATTCAGGGAAAATTGATGGGATTGTCTTGGGGAATTGATGAAAACTGTATACTTTTATCTATTCTAAATAACATAGTGATTTCTTGATACGGGTTGCGGTGGTCATATTGAACTGGAATGGGGAGAAATTCCTGAGGGAATTTTTTCAACAGGTGGTTAACTGCTCACCCCCTGATACGGATATTATCATCGCCGACAATGGTTCGACCGACGGCTCCATCGGATACATCAGAAAAGCGTTCCCCAAGGTCAGGATCATTGATAACAAAAGAAATACTGGATTTGCATCTGGCTATAACCGGGCTTTGAAACTTGTGGATGCGGATTATTATGTTTTGCTGAACAATGATATACTGGTCACTCCCGGCTGGATCCCCCCGGTGATAAAACTGATGGAAAGTGATCCAAAGATTGCTGCCTGCCAGCCGAAACTGAGATCATACACCGAACGGGATCAATTCGAGTATGCCGGAGCCGCCGGAGGATTCATTGACCGTCTTGGATATCCGTTTTGCCGGGGAAGGATCTTTCAGTCCATCGAAGAAGACCATGGGCAATATGATGATCCCAGGGAGATCTTCTGGGCGACCGGCGCCTGCATGTTCATCAGGGCAGAACTATACCACAGGTTTGGCGGCTTTGATGATGATTTTTTTGCACACATGGAGGAAATCGACCTTTGCTGGCGATTGAAGAACCTGAATTACAGGATTATGTATTGCCCGGAGTCTATTGTTTATCATGTGGGCGGAGGAAGCCTGCCAAAAAAATCATCATTCAAGACCTACCTCAATATCCGGAACAATATCATTATGCTCTATAAGAACCTGCCGGATCCCAGGAGAAAGCGGGTTTTGTTCATCCGCTTCTTTATGGATATCCTGGCATCCTTTAAATTTCTGATTGACGGTGGAGTGAAGGATTTTTGGGCTGTTTTCAGGGCATATGCGGCGTTTTATTCAACAATGAAACGATCCAGAAGAAAAAGATCAGGCCTGATCCAGTCGCGATCCTCCCAGATATACAGGGGATATGTTGTCTTTGACCACTACATCCGAAGAAAGAAACGATTTTCGGAACTTGACCGTGAATTTACCTGATCATTCCGCAATAAGACTTTCAATGACGAGACGGTAAGCATCCAGTCCAAATGTGAAAAGTTCATTGATGAATACCTCCCCTGTCCATCTCCTTAATGAAACTTTCCTGTGTGCGGTTCAGGATTACCTTTTCCTGATTGGGAAAGGATACCCGCAGAAACCGATCCTGAAAATGACCGGAGACAGGTATGCCCTGTCCGGTATCCAGCGGATCATGCTTTTCCGGGGAATAAGCACGCAGGAAACCAGCAGGAACCGGATTCCAAAACAGGTATCCGAAGCCGGGTTGGCAGGTCAGGTCATTCATATTGACGCACTCAATGTCTTGATCACAGTCGGCACTTACCTGAGTGGCGGTACAGTTTTCATCAGTATGGATCATTTCCTGCGGGATGCTGCCGGTGTACATGGAAGGATGATCAGGAAAGATCTGCTTCACAAAGCCCTTACCTTGAGCCTGGAATATCTGGTAACCTTAAATTTAAAAGAAATAGTTTTCTATGTTGATGAACAGGTGAATGACTCCGGAACGATCCATGATCTGATCTCTCAGCAGGTAAGCCATCTGGATATCCCTTGTTCGGTACAGATCTGTGACCAGGTGGACTCCACGCTGTCGGGAATCCTCACAGGCATCATCGCCACATCTGATTCTACCATTATTGACCGCTCTGTTGTCCCGGTCTTTGATCTGGCTTTTCAAACGATAAAGCATAATTTTCAGCCGAACTTTATCGATTTGCGCTCACTCTCCCTTTAAAATGAGTATCTTTGCATTGCTATCCAATGTGGGTAGCAGGGGTGCCCAAAATAACGGGCTGAGATCATACTCTTTGAACCTGATCCGGGTAGTACCGGCGTAGGGATGTTCCTGTCAACCATCAGTTTTTACGGCTCCCCATTGCAAATAAGTATCCATACGTGGATACGTGGTTGTTTAATTCTACAGAACATGAAAAAATCATTTGTCATTACCGTTCTGCTTTTCGCTTATTCATTTAACTCCAGTGGACAGCTTTCCATCCGGGGGAGGATCACCGACGGAGAATCCGGAGCACCGCTCATCGGTGCAAACATCCAGGTGAAGAATACCTACCTGGGAACGATATCGGGAATGGATGGAATATTTTACCTGAGTGAACTGAAACCGGGAAATTACGAAGTGGAAGTTTCCTATATCGGATTTGAAAACTTACTCCGGGAAATCCCGCTGACTTCAAACGTTGAACTAAATTTATCAATGCAAAGAACCTCTCTTCTTCAGGAGGAAGTCCAGATTCAGTCGACAAGGATAGCCCAGGGTGTCGCCGGAACGTATGAAAATGTATCCAGGGAGATGATTAGCCAAATAAACCTCGGGAAGGATATTCCATTTCTGATGAGTTCAACTCCCTCTCTGACAACTACTTCCGATGCAGGAAATGACATCGGTTATTCAGGCCTCAGGATCCGCGGGACCGATATCACGCGAATCAATGTCACCATCAACGGTATCCCCTATAATGATCCTGAATCCCATAATGTATACTGGGTCGACGTACCCGATCTGGCATCATCGCTGGATAATGTGCAGATACAGCGCGGTGTGGGAACTTCTTCCCATGGAGCGGCAACCTTTGGTGCCAGTATTAATTTCAAAACGCAATCCATTGAACCTGAGCCATATGCACGCATCGAAACTTCCTATGGCAGCTTTAACAGCATGAAGAACAAAATCGCCCTCGGATCAGGACTGATCAACGACCAATGGACGATCGATGCCCGCCTGTCAAGAATTACATCCGACGGCTATATCGACCGGGCCTCATCGGATCTCTTCTCCTATTACGTCGCCGGCGCTTATTTTAATGAAAGGAATATACTCAAACTTGCAGTTTTTTCAGGAGATGAACGGACCTATCAAGCATGGGAGGGAGTTCCTTATGATTCCCTAATGACCCATCGCACTTATAATCCGGCCGGAGAGTATGTGGATGATGATGAGAATATTCAATACTATGATAATCAGATTGATAAATACAAACAGACTCAATATCAGCTATTATTCACACACGAGTTCGGTCGTTACACCATCCTTAATGCAGCCCTGTTCTATGTACGAGGCATGGGATACTATGAGAACTACAAGACCGACCAGAAACTGGAAGATTATGGGGAGGGCATTTTCAAGCCGGATACTGCAATCAGCCGCACTGACCTGATTCGCCAGAAATGGCTGGATAATCATTTTGCAGGGGGCACGTTCAGTGCACTGTACAATCCCTCCCGGAAGTTTCAACTGACGGGGGGAGGGGCTTACAATCATTACCGGGGCGACCATTATGGATATGTGATCTGGGCAAGGGATGTCATGGTAAAGGATCAGCAAAAACCATGGTATGAAAATACCGGAGAAAAGTCCGATTTCGACATCTATATCAAGGGTGATTATTATATCAGCAAGTCGCTGCGCGTTTTTGCTGATCTGCAATACAGGCAGATCCATTATCAGATTGAAGGGATCCATGATAACCTTCAGGAAATTGACCTGAAAAAGGATTTCCATTTCGTTAATCCAAAATTCAGCGTTCAATATACGATCAGCAACCAGCATAGTCTGTACGGATTCTGGGGAATTGCCCATCGTGAACCAAACCGAAGGAATTACCTGGATTCGGACGCTGGTTACCAGCCCCTCCACGAGATCCTTTTCGATTATGAACTTGGCTATCGCTTCCGGTCAGAAAGCATTGAACTGGAAGTTAATGCCTATCTTATGGATTATGATAACCAGCTTGTTCTTACAGGGGAGATAAACAATGTTGGCGATCCCATCATGGTGAATGTCCCTGAAAGTTATCGGACAGGACTGGAGGCAGGCCTGGCGGTCAGGATCCTGAAAAACCTCACACTGGATGCCAATCTAAGCCTAAGCCGCAATAAAATCCTGGATTTCACAGAATATGTTGATAATTGGGACACAGGGTCCCAGGATGCCCATTACCTGGGTCTGGTCGATCTGTCCTTCTCCCCTGCCCTGATCGCGAATAACCGGATCACGTATCAACCCTTGAAAGGATTATCATTAAGCTTTCTGTCAAAATATGTCAGCAGGCAATATATTGATAATACAGAAAGCGAAACCCGCAGGCTGGATCCTTATTTTGTCAATCATTTGCTGATTGATTACTCATTTCATACAAAATGGATCGATGAAATTGGTATCAACCTGATGGTCAATAACATCTTCAATGCAAAATATGAAACAGATGCCTGGGTATACCGTTATGTATATGAGGATCAGTATCTTATGATGAATGGTTATTTCCCGCAAGCGACATTGAACTTGATGGCAGGAGTCCGCTTCGATCTGTGATCGTTTTACCGGTTATCCTACTCATTCCAGTTTTTCATATCTTTGTCCACCTTTCCCGGTCTTACAAAATGAAGATCATGAAATTTTTCTCTCTTTGCATGCTTTTATCCGGTTTTACAATGCTCTCACAGGCTCAGGAACAGCTCGTTATAGCTATATCCAGGGGAACAGGGTCGGAGTCATACCTGGCATATGGTAAATGGCTTGAAAACATTGACCCTGGCATAAAATGGATTGATATGAACGGTTATCAGCCCGACGCTGCTGTGAAAGTCCTTGAAACGTGTTCGGGATTGCTGTTATCAGGCGGAGTGGATATCTATCCCGGACGTTTTGGCAAGGAGTCAGACACAGCCCGGTGCGATACAATTGACCATAAGCGCGATACACTGGAGTTGGCTTTAATGAAAAAAGCAAAGGAAATGGCACTCCCAATTCTCGGCATCTGCCGGGGACTTCAGATATTGAACGTGGCTTTCGGGGGCAGCCTGATCATTGACATACCGCAGGATAAAGCATCTACAATCCACCGGTGTCCTGATAAATTCAATTGTTTTCATGTTGTCTCTCTTTTTCCCGGAAGCATGATCAACACCGTATCGGGATTAACATCGGGAACAACCAATACCAACCACCACCAGGGCATCGAACGGCTGGCAGATGTTTTTACCGCTTCAGGCTGGAGTGAGGATGGTCTGGTTGAAGTGATTGAATGGAAACGACCGGAGAACAAGCCATACTTGCTGGGCATTCAATGGCATCCCGAACGAATGGACCTGTCCAATCCCCTGTCTTCAACAGTAGGCCGCTCCTTCATAGAAGCCACCCGACAATATCATCTCGATCATCCAAGATAACACCTCCTGACAACTGCATGACTACAAGTGACTATGAATGACCACGAATGACCACAAATAACCATAAATAACCATAAATAACCATAAATAACCTTTCCCCTATGTTCTACCCCATTCCCCTTGCAGATAACGTTTTCTGGATCGGCACCAACGACCGCAGAACGCATCTTTTTGAAAACCTCTGGCCGCTGGAAAAAGGAGTATCCTATAACTCCTACCTGATCAAAGGTCGTCACAACGTTTTGATCGACACGGTGGAAGCCTCCGGAAGCGATGAATTCCTTGACAAAATCTCCAGGGTCATTGGACCTGAAGGAAAATTGGATTACCTGGTCATTAATCACCTGGAACCTGATCATTCAGGCGCCATCCGTCCTGTGATTGCCAGATACCCGGAAATCAGGATCGTTGGCAACAGCAAAACGTTCAAGATCCTGGAGCAGTTTTACCGGGTTTGTGACAACCTGATCTCCATTGACGAATCCCTCACCCTGGACACCGGCGACAGGAAGCTGAAGTTCTTCCTAACCCCGATGCTCCACTGGCCGGAGACGATGATGACTTACGAGACCGGTACAAAGATCCTTTTTTCGGGGGATGCATTTGGTTCGTTCGGAACACTGGATGGCGGCATTTTCGATGACGAGCTGAACCTTTCTTCCTATCAGGATGAGATTCGCCGGTATTATGCCAACATTGTCGGAAAGTACTGGAATCCGGTGCAAAAGGCTGCAAAAAGCCTTGAAGGCACCGACATTGGCATCATTGCCCCCACTCATGGTCCGGTCTGGAGAACGAATCCGGGTTGGATCCTTGATCAGTACCTGAAATGGAGTCGGTTTGAAGCCGAGACGGGTGTAGTCATTGCATACGGCTCTATGTACGGCCATACAGAAAAAATGGCCGATTACGCAGGGCGCATACTGAACGAGGAAGGGATGCGGGAGTTACGCATCTATGATGCTTCAAAAACGCATTTATCGTATATCCTGAGCGATCTGTTTCTTTTCAGGGGAGTTCTGATGGGCAGCCCTGCATACAATGGTGGCCTTTACCCTCCCGTTGAGGCGTTGATCAGTAAAGTCATCAACACCGGAATCCGTAACCGGCTGCTGGGTATCTTCGGCTCAGCGGCATGGGGTGGCGGTGGGGTAAAAGCCCTCGGGCAGTTTGCTGAAAACATTGGCTGGGAAATGGTCGGAGAACCGATACAGGCTAAAGGAGCTGCTACCGAAGAAGACTACAGCCAGTGTGCAGCGATGGCACGGAACATGGCGAAAAACCTGCTCGAAATGTAATTCGTTTCTTACTGCTGCTGATTTTCATCCTTTATTCTTTCCGACTGTTTTTCGTTGATCACATAGATCACCCGGAAGGACCAGAAGTTATTGTATTGATCCCGTGTCCAGGGATCCACGTTCGGTGGTGAGAATTCCCGTGTCCGGATCTTTTTCAGTGAGTAGGCGTACCGTACATTGAATTTCAATCCTTTGTAAATTCTGAAACGGATATCGGCAATGCCATTGATATCATCCCTTGAGTAAGGTCCATCTATGGTGGTTGTTTCAATTTTCCTTCCATGCTCATATTCCTCTACCCCCGTGAGTCTTCCATACGAAATCCCCAGTCCGAACATCAGCCGGTCCTTATCGTTGTAATGCACCATGACGGGTATATCCACGTAATTCAGTTTCAATTTGTACTCACCGCTGAGTGAGTCATCACGCTGGGGTCCCTGGCGCGAGCCTTTCTGGCTGAAGAGGGTTTCAATGGATACCTCCCAGTGATCGGTAAATGGAATAATGGCCGATGCTCCGACATTCGCCCCGAATTTTCTGAATCCGTAGACTTCATCCCCATCTACCTGAGAGAGGTTAAATCCTGCAATAACGGCTCCCTTGATGACCTGGGCATTGGCCACCAGACTACCGCACAGCAACGTTATCAGCAGTCCGGTAAATATTCCTATTTTTCGAAACAGGGTCATATGGGATTACGTGATGTTTGTGTTCTTCATGGAGAGCTGGATCCTCCGTCGGTCAGCATCCACCTCCAGTACCCTTACTTTCACTTTCTGGTTGATCCTGACCACCTGATTAGGATCATTGATAAATTTATCCGCCAGCTGGCTGATATGGACCAGCCCGTCCTGATGCACCCCCACATCGACAAAAGCGCCAAATGCGGTGATGTTGGTCACGATTCCCGGCAGGATCATTCCCGGCTGAAGGTCATTGATGGAATGCACCGACTTGTCGAATTCAAAGAATTCGAATTTCTGCCTGGGATCACGGCCGGGTTTGGCCAGCTCCTGCATGATGTCGTGGAGCGTCGGGAGTCCCACTTTCTCCGTAATAAAATACTCTATGTGGATCTGTTTTCTCAGGGCTTCATTTTTCATGATTTCTTCAACCGTTGCACCAACGCTATTCACCATTGCTTCAACGATCGCATAGCTTTCAGGGTGCACCGCCGACCGGTCGAGCGGGTTCTTTGCCTGATGGATCCTGAGGAAGCCCGCTGCCTGTTCAAACGCCTTATCTCCGAAGCGGGGTATCTTTTTCAGTTCGTCCCGTGAGCCAAAAGGTCCTTTGTCCTTGCGATAGTCAATAATTTTCTGCGCCAGGGAGGGGCCTAATCCTGATACATAGGTCAGCAGTTCTTTACTGGCCGTATTTACTTCCACACCAACTGCATTGACGCAGCTCACCACCACATCTTCCAGGCTGTCTTTCAAATCATTCTGATCAACATCGTGTTGGTACTGTCCTACCCCGATGGATTTCGGTTCGATCTTGACCAGTTCAGCCAGCGGGTCCATCAACCGCCGGCCGATGGATACAGCTCCCCGTACGGTGATATCGTAATCGGGAAACTCCTCCCTGGCAAGTGCGGAAGCAGAATAGACCGACGCTCCGCTTTCGTTGACCATCACGGCCATGATCTCACGATCAAAAGGGATACGCCGGATGAAATATTCGGTTTCCCTGCCTGCAGTCCCGTTCCCTATGGCGATGGCTTCGATCTTGTAAGCATCCACCAGGTTAAGGATCTTGGGTATCGCCTGCCGGACCTCATTATGGGGAGGGTGAGGATAAATGGTTTCATTGTGGAGCAGATTTCCCTGTTTATCCAGACAAACCACCTTGCACCCGGTTTTAAATCCCGGATCGATCGCCATAACGGTCTTCTGTCCCAGCGGTGGTGCCAGCAACAGTTGACCGAGATTCTCAGCAAACACCCGTATGGCTGCTTTATCTGCCTTCTGTTTCACCCACTCCCGCATTTCGGTTTCCATGGAGGGTTGCAGCAGGCGTTTGTAGGAATCCAGCATGGCCAGGCGAACCTGTTCTGCTGATTTCGAGTTGTTTTTGATGAAGATACGTTCCAGCAACTGAACAGCAAGAAATTCCTCCGGAGCTATGGTGACCCTGAGGAATTCCTCATTTTCGCCGCGGAAAAGGGCCAGTACCCTGTGCGAGGGCGCCCTGGCCACAAGCTCCTTAAAATCAAAATAATCTCTGAACTTGATCCCTTCCTCTTCCTTTTCCCGGATGACCTTTGAATGGAGTAAAGCCTTTTTTAAGAACAGGTGACGCATTTCCTGCCGGCAGTGTTTGTTTTCGTTGATCCATTCTGCAATGATATCCCGTGCACCAGAAAGGGCATCTTCTGCAGAAATGACTCCCAGGTCAGGGTTGATGTACGGCAATGCTGCTTCAAACGGATCCATGTCTTGCTGCGAGAAAACAAGGATCGCAAGCGGTTCGAGGCCCTTCGCCCTGGCAATGGAAGCCCTGGTTTTCCTTTTGGGTTTATAAGGCAGGTAGAGGTCTTCCAGTTCCGCCATGGTGGTGGCCTGCTGGATCTGTTCCTCAAGTTCGGGGGTGAGTTTTCCCTGTTCCCTGATGGAATCTAAAATAACTGCGCGGCGTTTGTCGAGTTCTGTGAGTTGCCGGAGCCGGTCTCTGATCTTAAGGAGGGTGACCTCATCCAGGCTGCCGGTCATCTCCTTCCTGTAACGGGCAATAAAAGGTATGGTGGCTCCTTCATTCAGCAACCTGATCGTATTCTCCACCTGGTGGCTGGAGAGGCTTAGTTCCCTTGCGATAACAGGAGTATAGGGATGAGAAGGGACGGGCATTTTTATCGGAGAAGCGTTACATGCTTCTTATGTGATTCGGATTTGTATTCTCCAATACCGACAGGAACCCTGTACTTGATCAAATAAATATAAACACCGGTAGGTGAAGGATTGCCATTGACCTTTCCATCCCATCCGGTCATATAATCATTGGTTTCAAAGATAAGCTGCCCCCAACGGTTATAGATGACCATCGAAAACTCCTGAATTCCTTCGGTCAGAATCAAGGGTTTGAAATAATCATTCACACCATCACCATTTGGAGAGAAAGCATTCGGAATAATGACCTTTGAATCGTATATCCATATCCTGTCTGTATTGTAGCAGCAATTCGAATCAATGACCATGACATAATACAGCCCTGTATCATAGGCAATGTACTGATGACCGCCTGGCTGATCATTCCAGTAATAATAATCATAGCCCTCTCCTGCATCCAGTTCAAAAGGTGCTCCTGGATATTTGTAAATGGTATCCTGACCGCTTCCAATATCGAAGATCGGAAGAGGGTAAATGACAACCGGTTCTGAATTGGTAAAGGATTTATTGTTGAAATATTCCGTCACCGCTACCTGAAAGGTATCGGGGGCAGGAAAGATATTGATAGGATTTTCAGCGATGGTATCCGTAATGTCATCGCCATTAAAATCCCATTCAAACCAGTCCGTATTGTCAGCATTGGTAATCGTAAAGGAGGTCGTATCCCCATAGCAATGATTCAGATACGTGAAATGGGGAATATCCAGAAAACTCTGGTTCACATTGACCAGTCCCCTGTACGATGCAGCTCCGTTACCCTGCAGGAGAATTCCTTCCTGAACGAAATTGCAATCCGCACCGGGCCGGTTTGGATTTTCAATGACACTTAACGATTTGTAACGCGTCAGACCATCCTTACTTATGGCGCTGATATAGATTTTCCCGTCGGGTGCCAGTTGCATACCGGCGTAAACACTGTCGACCGAAGAGGTGATGATCTCTTTATCCTGAAAAGGATCTCCCGGTAATGAAGCCAGATCGAACTGATATATATACGATCTGTAGAGTTCATTGATGGGTACATAGGTTGAAACGTACAATTTGGATCCATCCGGTGAAAACTCAAGACAATAAGCATAATTCACCTTATCCGTGGTGAAATAGACGTGATCCCCTACCCTTCCCGTCTGGTTATTAAAATCGAAAAGTTCAACCACATTTTTCCCATAGATGACCAGGGCCAGTTTTGAACCATCCGGGGAGGTTTTCATATAACCGACGGTATTTTGCGTACCCGTCTGCAATCCAAAACTTTCTCTAAAATAATCAATATGTTCTAATCCTTTCTTACTAGGGACAGGTACATCAATGACACCATCACTGGTTATTTTATAAGCAAAAAAAAGGTCAGCATCAATTTCATCAACAACTGCATCAAAATAACCTAAGGCAACATCTTCATCTGATAAGTCAAACCCATGAGCAATTACCCAGAAATCCTTACCATTAGCATGACGGGTTCCTGTGATCTTTTCAGAAATTACAGGTTTTAATTTTTGATTTGGATATATTACTCTATCATCTTCTATATTAATAACTGAATAACACAGACCATTTGTAATAAAGTTCGTAGAATCAAGGTCAGGAAAAGTATTAGTATCATGGAATATATCTGTTGTAAACAAATAACAAAGGTTGCTTGTTTCAGGATTTGGTATTATGATTGAAGACTGGGAGCAATCATTACTTCCTAACAATCTTCCCTCCCATGCATAATCCAGAGTATCAAAATCGGAATTAAATACTTGTTCACCATCAGAAAAAAGGATTAAATTACCGTTTTCATCACACAAAACAGCGACAGCGGTTTTGGTAAAGCCATCCGACAGCAGTGTGTTGTTGCCTAATGCGACTGGTGTAGTATTGAATTTAAGACCGGCATTCAGGTAAAAATACCAGGTATTGGCCTGTCTGGGAGGAACGTATTCGCAATCAGGCTGGGCAAAAAGTACTCCTGAAATGAACAGCGTAGTAAAAAGTATGGTAATTCTCATTCGTTTAATCGATCATTACCCGGAATAATAAACTCAAATCAATGGAATTTATTATAAGCAAGACCATAAAACATGGTTCCGGAAAATACCCATGCGAAATTAATGAAAATATTATCTCAACAAGGTGACATACCCTCGTTTTGTTATACTTTGTCCGAGGGATTTTTCTTCGAGCGAAATGATCCAAAGGTATGTTCCTGTATCACAAAGGATTCCTTGATATGTACCATCCCAGTGTTGAAAGGGATCTGTTGTTTCAAAGATCTTTGCTCCCCAGCGGTTGAAGATCTGCATATTGAACCAGGTTATCTCCTCAGGATAACCGATCAGTCCAAAAGTGTCATTTTCGCCATCACTATTGGGAGAGAATGCGTTAGGGATGGGCAGGAGGCTAACAGGCATTTTAATCCGGACTGAATCCTGTGCCTCACAGTTCTTTAATCCCACCCTCACTTCATAAAGTCCGGCGGAGGTTACATCAAGGGTTTGTCCGGTACTTCCGGTATTCCACAGGTATTGGTCAAATCCCTCTCCTGCATCCAGAGTAATGGTTTCCCCGGGTTCAATATATTGATCCCCGCCCAGGTCAATAATAGGGTACGGCCTTATGTCAACATTCCACGAGAGTGTATCAGCGCAACCTGTAGCTGCAAGGGTCCCCTGTACAAGATAATGCATGGCTTCATCGGGAAAAAGCCACCAGGATGATGTTTCGGGGATCCAGGAGATATGCTGCCCTTCAAGCCATAGATATTCATCTCCGCCATCTAATTCGACAAACACTGAATCACCCTGGCAAACAGAAAGAGTTTCCGCAAGCAGTGACAGCTTGGGTCTGGCGTTGACGACGGTCGTAAAAGGCATGGATACGGCGGAACACTTCGTATCATCAATGGTTTCTTTTACGGTCATCTGTGCGGCCCCGGCTCTTTTCCAGCTGACGGTTATTTGGTTGGTCAGAAGATTGGTAAGTACATCACCGGGGAACGGAGAAAGTGTATCCCATACATAGGAATGATCCGGGTAATTTTGTGTGGTATGGATGGTGGTTTCATCCTCACAGATCGCATCTGGCCCCATGATCTCAGGAGTGGGTGCCGGGTTGATCGTAATGGTTGTATATGCCGTGTTTATGCAACCGAACTTAGTTTCTTCTGTTAAAGTCAATCCGGCTTCACCTGAATCAATCCAATTAACTTTTACCTCGTGATGAGTAGAATCATTGTCAACAAAGTTACCATACTGGGATGATATGTTCCAGGTGTATGAATGATCCTGATTCCATGCTACAGAATACGGCACTCCTGTTGCCCACTGACAAACCGGATTACCTTTCGAATCGTCAATCATCGGATTGGGTTTGGGGTGAATGGTAACTGTCAAAGAAGCCGTACCAGTACACTGGTACGTGTCACTTGTGGTTTCAATAACGTTAATTGTATTCGTACCAGAGCCCGCGCCAAAATCCACGGCCAACATATAATCACCCGGGAGTGGGGTAATATCCCCAGGCACTAGCCCGTTCATGCTCCAGCTGAAATGATTACCTGTTGGATCCGTTGTGTAAATCACTCCTGTTTCTTGTTCACATACCTCCGTTTCCCCTTTAATCTCAGGCTGGACGGAAATGACATTGATCGTGACGCATGCAGTTTTTACCATACCTGCCTGGTCCGTAACCGTGAGACAGAACAATGTTTTTTCGATCGGATATACATTTTGTATATACTCATCTGGATTCGGCTTCCAACCTTCTACAGGGGGTATTGCTTCCCAAGTGCATTCATATTTTGGATAACCATCCAATATTTGGGCGGTCAGAACTACCTCGTCACCTTTGCAAATGGTCGCATCATTTGCTGAAAGCTTTACAAACAGATCAGCGTTATTAACTCTGACTATCACATGTGCCTCCTCCGTATTAACCTCAGATATACATCCATTTGCATCTGTAACTTGAAGTATGTATTCCGTTGTTATAGTTGGAGGTGGATCTACCTGTACCTGCGGATTTTTGTCTGTAAAGGACCATGAACCGTCTGCAGATTGCCAGTGATAGGTTAATGGTGGTACTCCATAGGATTTACTGCCGTCTAAAGTGACTGGATTCCCGCTTGTAATAAAAATGTCATCACCTGCATCAGCAACAGGTAATGGATTGACATATACCGTCACGGCATCTGTGTATTGTACAGCATCATTTAACCAGATCTCAGCAATATAGGTAGTTGTATTCAATGGAGTAACGTTTATTGATTTTCCGGTTCCAATGTGATTTCCAAGAGATCCCTGATACCATTTTATGGGACCACTTTCACCAATGATATCTGGATTAAAAGTTGTAGGGGAAACCACATAGCCAGTACTTCCCTGCCGAATGAACTTCCATGCTTCGCCTTGATTTTGATTAACCTCCCATGATTCACCGTTCCTGCCTGGTGGCGTGCATGCATAATCACCGGTCTTATTATGTACACCTATTGTGGCAATGTTTCCATTAAAAATAGAAAAAGGCTTAGAGGTTATATGAACTTCTATTTCATTAGAAAGATAAAACAACTTAAGCTGGAAAGTGCCCCGGATATTTGATCCCCCCAATTTTACGTTAAAAAAATTGATGACAAACCGGTAAGGAGGAGGATCGCTTATTCTCGCAAATCCTACGTAAGCTAATTCACCTTCATTATAAGGGTACCAATCCTGCCAGGGGAACATAATTGCATTTTTGGGAACCAATGGATCCGTACTGGGGATTGCCCCAATAGCGTGAAAGTCATCGTAAGCACCTGCCAGCTCTTTACTAAAACTGATCCATCCGTTGGATGCAATAACAAACTCTGTATAAGTGTCCTCAAAAAAGTTAAAGGGAAAGCCAATATCAAAAATCCGATTTAATACAATATCATCAGAAGTGAAAATAACAGAGTCGTATTCTTCTATAGGTTTTGTAAGGACTGCATTTAAGGATACTGTTTGTCCATAACAGATAGTTGTATCCTCTCCTGCATTAATAACCTGCGCATGCAGAGCATTCGTCAGCATGATGCCGATTATAACTATCCATACTATAGTTAATTCAATTCTTTCAAAAAGCATATAAAAAATATGCATTATTAACGGATACAAAGGTAATGGTGGAAACAACGAAAAACAATGTGAAATCAGGAATAAATAAACATTGACCTGTTTATAAAAACACCAATAAACAAATTATCCCACTTTCAAGGATAACAAAGGTTGGTCGCATATAATTATTCCAATCTAAATTTTATAAAATCCTTTCAGGAAATTAATAAAATTACCTCTGAATGAGCAGCTTTTTCGTCACCACGGCGTTTGCTTTCTGGAGCCGGAGCATGTAGATGCCCGCGGGCACATCCTGAATATCCATCAAACGACTGTTTGAACCCTGAACAAGATCCCATTGCATGCTTTTCACCTGCTGTCCCACCAGATCCATTACCGTGACCTGGAGTGATTCAGCGGTTGGTGAGGAAAGGGTGACCGTAAACAGTCCGTTACCGGGATTGGGTGAGATCTCAACGGATGCTGCATTCAGTACCGGATCGTCAATCGCGGTGGCTGCCACCGTAAAGGACCAGGCTGTACCCCATCCCGTACTGTCGTATTCATGCAGCGCACAAACCCGCCAGTAATAGGTTGTGGCGCTATCCAGAGCCGGTCCGGGTAATTCATATGTCACTTTGCTGGCTTCACCTGCAGGGACGCTTTTGTGGATCGGATCGGTGCTAAAATCGGGGGTATCATCGATTTCAAGACAGTATGATAATATACCTGTTATTGATTCCCACTGGAAAGTCGGGAATATACCTAAACCTCCCTGTCCATCATCAGGTAAAAGTAAGTTGACATGATCGATGGTAGTGAACTGGAAGGCATCCGTCCATTCAGTGCTGTCAAGTTCATGATATGCCAAAACCCGCCAGTAATAGGTCTCTCCAAAATGCAGTTTGTCGGCATTGGCCCGGTCATTTATGGTTTCATAGGTCTTGGCCATGCTGAAATTGGGATCGATGTCGATCTGGTAAAGGTAAGCATCAGCGCCGCTTACGTCGTCCCAGATAAGCTCCTGGTCTGGGTTCTGATCAACTGCCTTATTCTTAGGCCGTTTCAGCTCAAAGGTTTCCAGCGTGGTGAATTTCCACACCTGCGACCATTCGGTTGTATCCTTGCTATGAATGGCTCTTACTCTCCAGAAGTAATCCACTCCAAATAACAGGTTTTCCATCTGGTATTTGTTGATCTCATCCACGAATGGAATAAGAAAACGGTGATAATTCGGGCTATCGAATGTATTAACCTGGTCAATTTCCACATCGTAATGGGTGATTCCTGTGATCTCACTGGACTTATCCCATTCCAGGAACACATCCGGGACAATGTCGGTTCCGTTCTTTTTGGGTTTGGATAGTTCAACCACATCTACTGTTTTAAAGGATCGTGCGGGCGACCAGTTGCTCGTACCGGTCTGATCAACCGCCCTCACTCGCCAGAAGTATTCTGTATCGAAGAGAAGTTCACTGGTGTTAATACTGCTCATGGTCGTTGTGAGCTGGGTTGGATCGGTAAATCCATTGTTCAGGCTGATCTGAACATCATAATGGAGATCGATTCCTCCCGCAACCGCCTCCCAATCCAGCAATACGTTTGGTGCCTGATAATCAGCACCATCCTTGGGAGCAACCAGTGCAGGTGTATATACAGTGATGTCGGCCAGAAGCGTAAAGGATGCAAACAGACACATCAAGAATACAGCACTCTTTTTCATATCATTCATTTTTTATTTTTATCGATGGAATGTGATTTACCTCATGATGATTAATTTGGATGTCTTCACCTGGTTACCGGATTTAAAAATGAGCACATAGGTTCCGGTACCAAGTTTATTCACCGACAGTGGGAGCAGATGTTCCCCGGCAGAAACCTGTGATGATGGTTGTATCGTCATCACGTTATGTCCGTTCAGATCAAAGATTTCCAAAGTAACTGCTGCCTGTTCGCTGAGCGTATAGGAGATATAGAGTTGGTCGCTGGCAGGATTGGGATAGATACGAAGCGTTTCAGCAGGGTTGCTTTCTTCAGGATTAAGCTCATCCATTCCGACAAAGTTGACCGATTGAAACAATCCCCTGCCGAACGTGGCAGCGTAGATGACACCGTAGTTTGCGATGGGGTACTGCCCGATTCGCTGTTGCCTGAGCATGAATACAGGCACATTCCCCATTCCTTCATTTTCATTGCTCCACACCGTGTTCATATCCGCGTTATCGGTTGACCAGATACCGAATTCAGTTCCCAGGATGATCCGGTCGGAACTGTTCAATTCGATCAGTGAGGAATACACAGGCATCTTTGGAAGATTCCCCTGGATCGAAGTGAAGGAAGGAAGGGAGTCAAGGGCATTGGTGGAACGGTAGACATAATCCGTATTTCCATAATTACCGAGTGTCACCACGACATGTTCCGGATTATTGGGATCCACTGCAATGGAAGTGACAGAACGGTTTGCATACGTTGCAACCAGGCTGGTGGATACGATACAGGAGGTGCTTGAAACGTCAGCTGTTTCGGTGTTGTATGCCAGTGCCAGGTTGGCAATCCTGTAAACATTGCCGCCATCCGTACCTACATAAACATAATTGGCATCATTTGAACTGGCTATACATAATGGTATACCCTCGATGGAGGCGATTTTGTAAAACAGGGGTTCCTGAGTGAAGTCCAAAACCTGAGTGGTCATGTAGACCCCTGACTGGACGGCCAGGAAGAAACGGGTTGACACAACATCTTTCACCCTGATTTCCGTTCCTTTGGAAATCTCCTGAGGGGTGACATAGACAAAGGGAACATCATTATTTGCGCTGTGGACTATCAGGGTATCGTTGGCGCTATAATTTTGAT
This sequence comes from Lentimicrobiaceae bacterium, assembly GCA_017993235.1. GTDB lineage: Bacteria > Bacteroidota > Bacteroidia > Bacteroidales > JAGONC01 > JAGONC01. The sequence continues at coordinate 119,099 of JAGONC010000004.1, read as the reverse complement.
CAGCTATGAATGAAACTGAATCCCTGCTGTTTTGATTGTTGAAACTCTCCCAGAGGATTAAAGGTGTAAGAAATGCGTTCGGATTGATGATGGATACCGGAATAAATACCGGAGAGAAATTCTTTCCGTAATCATCGGAACGTACCAGGTTCATGGCCTGGCCGGATAGAATATAACAATTGGGCATGATCATGGAGATCTCCTGATAACCGCCATTCATGGCCAGATCGGAAAAGCCCATCTGTGCACCGGTTTCCGGGGTGTTCCCTTCATGGTTCAGATAAATGATGCCGTTGCCCTGCGCTCCTCCAATCGGATAGCCTTTCGGATCGAATCCCACCGAGTAAAACTCACAGGTGTTGTACTGCCGGTTGATGGCGCGGAAGGATGAAAAATCGTCATCCGTAAGAAAAATACCGCCATCAGTACCGATATAGCACACGGTAGGATTTGCCGTATGGTAAACATAGATATGATGGCTTGAATGGATATAGGTGTAAGTTGCCGGGAGGCTTGAAGAAAGCTTGCCCCAGCTGTAAAATCCGGTGCCGTTCACCTTTTCGCCCTTCCACATATCTATGCCTCCGGCAAGGATCATAAAGGGATCTGAGGGATGAACCGCGAGGGTATTGTTATAAAATCCATAATAATCAGCGCCGTTGCCAAATACATTGAACGAATTGCTGCCGCCCGGACCGATGATCATCCAGTTTTCACCTTTATCTTCAGATAGGTAAATGCCTTCCAGTTCACCAAATTCAAGCTGATGAACCGCATCATTGCCAGAAGCAGCCATGGCGTAGATGACATCGCCATTTGAAGGCGCTACAGCCAGTTCCAGACGTGCAATATTGTCTCTGGGCAGTTTGTTGTCATTAACGATCGTATCGGGTGCGGAGTAATATCGTGTTGACTGATCCACGAAACCGGATGGATTTCCGGAGGCGGATACATAGCAATGGGAAGCCACTGAGGCAACTACCAATCCATTTGAGGCGATGTCCACATCCGTTGCTACGGTATCCAGGATTTCGCCGCTGCTGGTTTTCGCAAAGGCGTGGGTAGAAAAACTATCTTCTGTATAGATCAGCCCGCCACTGGTAGCAGCATAGATCCTTCCTGAATTCGCATCTACAGCCAGCCTGTTGATATACGCCCACAGGGAAGTAGTCCCTTCGGATTGCATGGGTATTGTTGACGGAATGACCGCAAAGTTGTTACCATCGGTACTCAGAAATATACCACGACCGATAAAACCGCTGTACATGGAAATTTTATCATCGGGCGAAACAAAGTATTCTCCTGTACCGGCATATATGTCACCGTTTGAGGTCTGTATCATGCAAACCACATTGGGATTCTCTTCAAAGCCATTGACTCTATCCCATGTCTGCCCCCCATTGACGGTTTTCCATATACCGCCGCTCACACTGGCGGCGTAAACGGTCATTCCTGAAGCGTCCCTGCTGTCAATCAGCAAAGCACGTGTTCTCCCCCCAAAATTATCCGGTCCCAGTTCAACCCACTCTAAAGCAGTTGCCCTTGTTGCCTTATCCGCCAGTTTTGCTACCTGCTCCCGGGCCTGCAACACATCTTTCATGTCCACCGTTCCGGTCAACTGGTTTGATCTTAACGACAAGAGATAGGCAGAGGCTGACTGAACCTGGCCTCCATCCTTTTCATTGTCTTCATCCGTGTAATGAAATCCAATAATCCATGAAGCTGTCAATAAAACCAGCCCTACACCACAAATGATGGCAACCAGATGAAAAAGTAAATTTCTGATTTTCATACGTTTGAATTATAATGAATGTTTGATTGCTGTTTCGTTTAAAAGGCGTCAAGTTACACCTTTTTTCAAAACCAGCAATATGAAAATTTTCAAAAATTTCAACAAAGATATGTTTAATTCTGACTGATCGGTCCACAGCAAAGATAATTGCAGCAGATATACTTCAGAAACCGGGGCAAACAGCTGTTGATTCCGGAAAGGAACACGGTTTCGGGATCCCTCAGCTGGCAGTGTCAAGGGCGTATTTCAGATAGTCAAGCATAAGGGGTATATCGCTGGATGGAACCCCGTGCTTGAGCAGGATGGTTTGATCCGCGCGAAAGCCTGCTAAAAATTGTTCCAGACTATTGTCTTTCATCCTGACACTCAGCTTGTAGTGGCCAATTGCAGCCAAACGGTCACCCCGACACCATTCAACATGCCCCAGGTTCATGAAATCATATTTATTGGGATTATTCCGGATGATCTGTTGGTAATACTCAGCCGCAGCGTCAAAATCTCCCTTGAGCAAATAGATCCAGGCGATTGGCCGCATAGCACTGATATCGTCTGAGTTTTGGAATTCAATCCTGTAGAAATAATTCAACGCCTGATCAATATCATTGTTATCCAGATAACAGTGTCCAATGGATGCCAGAATGGCGGTGTTGTCAGGTAATAGCTTCAGCAATTCCTGATAGAAACGCAATGCATCATCGTATTTCTTTAATCTGCGGTAGCAAAGCGCAATTTTTTTATATAACCAGATCTTATTCGTGTCGAAAAGTTCCGCTTTCAGATAGTAATCCAGGGCTTTTTCATACTGCCCTGTTTGCTGAAAACAATATCCGATTTTTTCGAAGATCTCATAGCTGTTGTCTCCCTTACTATTAAGTATCTGGTAGATCTCATTTGCCTGGGAGAACTGTTCCCTCTCAAAATAAAATTCTGCGATGTTCCTGATAATGGAATTGCTTTCGTCAAGAAGGGGGAGAAACCATGTATCGTGTAAACTGAATGGAATATTAAAAATATCGGTGAGCTCGTTTTTAAGGGGATGCAATTTGTGAAACCTGTAGAGATCCTGGATATACTGGGTAAAAATGAATTTATCGTGGGTTGATTTGTCCAGCATGGCATCTTCTTCCGTTATCTCATTCAGGTTATTCAGTTCCTCCACAAAATAATTCAATAACAGAGATTTCTGGGCTTCGGGGAGATGACGGATGTTGAGGCAAAACGAATATTTATCGGAATTGCACAGATAGGCTGTCCGGGCGATACCGTTGAAAAAACGGTCAGGATCCTTACCCTTAAATTCTTCATTGATAAGGGATTGAATGGCCTGATTTTCTGTATAAAAAGGCAGCAGCCAGTGGTGTACGTGGCGGAAGAAATCAAAGTGCTTCAACATGGCAAAAGCACTCCAGAACACATCGGATCCCTCCAGCTGCAGGTGGGTAAATTCCTCCATTTTCTGGTAAAGGTCAGGCGTATCTTTAAAAAACTCTTCCCAGGCCGGATTTTTTTCATCCGAGGGATCCCTGTTGATCAGGTTATCCAGATCCAGCTTTTCTTCCAGTTTGGGTGCAAGTCTGACCACTTCCGGCAGGATTTCTTCCTGTAATTTTTTGGTTATCCGGTCCGTCTCACACGATCGCAGGACCTGGATGATCATCATCCGAAGCTCAGCAATAAATTCTTCGTGGTCATTCAAAAAAGACAGACGTTTCTGGATTGCGGGATAAAACTTCAGCCGGCTGTCATAGATCACCAGGCCGAAAAACAGCCCTACCAGAGCCCTGTGCCATATCTGATCAGTACCATCCTTGTAAAATACGAAGAGCAATTCCATCTTATTCTGGTCGAAACACCGGATCAGGCTTAATGTCAATGCGCTGACCACCACACATTTCTCGTACCAGGCAACCTCGTCTGAGTTGCGGATCGCCTGGACCAGGTTCATCTCATTTTCGTTGAAGCGGTCAGTCAGCCATATCAGTTCAAAGATCCTTGCCATGATCCGGCTTCGCTCCTCCTGCCGCTGCACGGGACCTGTCTGTAACAGGTTTATATCCTCCAGGAGTTCGTCCAGATCGGTTTCAAAATTCAGTTTTTTAACAGAAGCGGTTGCTTCATCGATCATCCAGTCCAATTTATTTTCCAGTTCCTTTTTGATTTGATAGATCTGCATACCCGATCCGTGCGTCAGAAAATGCTGATAAACCCGATCCGTAAGGTCAAAGACACTGGAAAGCATTTTGTCGAAGATCCTGGGCCGGTCGGGATCGGAGATGCCCTCGGCCGTATATTTAAGAATATTCCTGTAGATCTCAAGATTTTTCTCATACTGAATGCGTAACTCTGATTGCTGGGTCAGGAGGATCAGGCGGAGCAAATCATCCAGGGCATCTTTCACTGAGCCACCGGCTAGTCCATGAATGATTTGTTTGTACAGATTTTCAACTTCCCGGAGTGTCATGTTGACAGGATTAAAAAAGTACGGTAGTATCAATTCGATTTATGGCTGAAGAGGGAGTGCTTGCCTTTCAGTTCCTGAATCAGCAGCCGGAGGTCTTCTTTCTGAATCATAAATTCTCTTACCGAGGGTTTGGTTTTAAGCATAAAAATGATCATTAGATACACCATGTTTGCCAGGTAGGAAATAGAAGCTGTCAGACCCGCTGCAACGATTCCGAATTTGGGGATGAATATCAAACCTAATACCAAAGTCAGTACCAGGCCGATGGCAGAACCGATCATGTTGTGGACAGGCATACCCATTCCTGAAAAGTAGTGACTGAACATCAATGCAACCGCAGTGGAGAGGATACCTGCGGCAAGTGACAAAATGACTCTTTTTACCTCCATAAAATCGCTGCTAAAGATCCACCCGTATACAGATTCAGGCAGTACGACAAGAATCACCGTAATGATCAGGGATACGATCAGCGTAAATTTAAATAAAAGAAGGGTCAGACGTTTGGCATAATCCTGATCCGTTGTGTTAGAGATCCTGGCATATTGAACCGTCGCCACGCTTTTTCCGACCAGCCACACTCCTTCCGATAACTGTACACCTACATAATACACACCCAGAGCGGCCCGGCCGGTAAAAGACTCAATCAGGTAAAAGCTTAACCTGTAGTTGAGAAACTGGAGCACGTTGGCGGTTTGAATGAATTTTCCATACCGGATGATCTGTCGGACCACCGGCTGGCGTGACGGCTGGCGTACCGACCGCAACAGGAATAACACAGCGGCCAGGCTTGCCAGGCAACCTGCAAGATACCCGGCATACATGGCATATACATAGGCTTTGACATCGTATATCTTCAGCGTATAGACCAGGATGACCAGAGCCGCGGTTGTGATCAGCATCTGCATAACAGAGATCCCATTGAAAAGGCTGATCTTTTCCCTGCCAACCAGCAGGCTGAGGTTGATGGTCATAAAAGACTGAAGCAAGGATAGCAGAAGGATATCAAGGGTGTACTCGCCGGGTATCAGGTGCAATAATTTCAGCAACGCGGCGCCTGCAACGGAAACCATTGTGGCCCAGATGTAGGACGGTATCAGTAACTGCCGCCAGTCATGCCGGGATGAAAGGAAAACCAGCGCACCGCCTCCGATGTAATTACTGACCAGCAAAATCAGCGTAATGCCCAGCACGATCAACCCGATCGTACCCAGACCTTCTTTCCCCATGTTGTGCGTGTTGATCCAAAGGATTGCAAGGGCCATCAATGCATTGAAGAGCCTGGTAAACGTGGTGCCTATGATGTGCCGGAACATACGCGTCAGGATTTAATGGATCGCTTGTGAACTCTTCTTTTAACCTTCCTGCCAAGTTCATGAATGAAATTCCATCCGTCAAAAACATATTTTTTTGCATCAACGATGGTATATTCCCCGGCATTCACCAGCGTATGAGCACCTGCCGGAAAGGAGGTATCTTTAAAGGGCCCGATGGTTCCTGCTTGTCTTTCTTCAAATTCATCGGGGGTGAGCCGTACAACCTGCTGCAAAACGATCCGTGTACCATAAGCCTGTGAACAGTCCTGGGCAGGCCTCAGCAGCTGACCGTCGAGCACAAAGGGTGGACCTGCAGGTCGGGCTGACCGGACATCAGTCTTGACAGGATTGTTACTGTGAGGTTCATAAGGTCCTCTGAATTCCCTGGAATACCACGCATACAGATGGGTGTCGGACATGGATTTCTTTGTACATAACAGCCACCAGCGGTGCTGATACTGAAAGATGGTCGAATCCACTGCATCAACATCGGAGAGAAGCGTGGTGACGAAATCCAGTTTTCGGGCAGTGTCATCCCAACGGTAAAGGTCGACGGTCCGGTTCAGTGCAGACTCGGGGGTGCAGTACCAGTTACCGTCGACCTGAAAAAGATAGGGATACGCCAGATGATAATCCTTCTCCAGGATGATGACGGGTGGCGTGATGTGTCCGTTTTGCAGATCTACCCTGACGGAGGATATTTTCCCCCTGGCGACACGATAATCATAGAATTCATAGAAAATGTCCAGGTGGCCGCGTACAGTCATAGCAAAGGGATCCGCCGCATATCGGTGCAATCCCGGGGAAAGCAGCCAATCGGGTCTGAGAGGGGTGGCATCGGACAGCAGTTGTGTCACAGGAGCCTTGATCATTCCGATGTTCCATTTCTCGGCCCTGGTCAGGTTATCGAAATGAAAGCGGATCCTGGATGCGATCAGGGAGAACATAAACCGGATCATCCTGCGGTTTCCGGGGAATGTGTAAATGGGTGCCCTGGTCTGGAAGAGTGAATCTTCCCATGACAAATTGACATTATTCATGATATCGGTGGCCACCTGGGCAGGCCAGTGAGCGGTTTCCATGAATAACTGGTCGATGCTTCCCGACCAGGAATGGAGGACGGTTTTAAAATATCCTTTACGAAGTATAATGCCGGCGTCCAGTGTGTTGGTCAACCGTTGCAGGATGGCACCTGTGACCGGATTCTTATGATAAATTTCCCAGAATCCGGGGGGACCGCCACGATATTGCTGCTCATCACCATGATGGAACGACCAGATCCCATAACGGGTGATATTCAGGATCTCGCCGCGAATGATATTAAACCCAAAACGGAGGATAAAGTCAAGATTTTTTTTCTTTATGAAATCAATATCGGATTCCTGGAAATATTCGGAGAATCCTCTTCGTTGTGTCCTGCAGCGGATGGATTCGATTTTACCGTAGTCATTTTTGAAATCGATCAGTTTTTTTGCAGGAGGGTGGTGGCAGAAACGAACAAACATTCGGTAAAGAAGATTTTTGTAGGGATAATGGATCAGTTTCCTATATCCCGTATCGGCCGGAGCGGGATTGTCATTAAAGATAAGCAGAACTGGCAGGCATCCTTTTTCTTCGAGCAACCGGATTGCCTTCCATTGCCAGGTTTGAAACGTCCACTCATTACACATGATGCCATACCGAAGGGGACCCACATCCGTTACTGAAGCTGTTGTCGTCCTGCTATCCATGTTTTTTCTTTAACGCATTTAAATACAACGATTTCAGCGCAAAAACGATGGCTTGTTTGCTGAAATGCTGTTCGGCGCATTTTCTGATGACATTCGCATCATATTCCTTATGATGATCAAGCATATATTCGATCCCGTCGGCCAGGCTTTGATCGTCATGAGCCTTTATCATGTGACCGTTTTCTCTGGTGATGATTTCGGATATTCCTCCGACATCGGTCGAAAGGACAGGGATTCCGCAGGAAAACGCTTCCCCGATCACGACCGGTAGATTTTCGAAATGGCTCGGAATGACCATAAAATCTGCCGTATTGATTGCCTGTACCAGTTGATCTCCTTCCAGCAAACCTGTAAAAACTACATAGTGGTCAAGAATTCCCGAATCCATGGCCTGTTTTCGAAGCCTGTCAAAATCCTCCCCCACTCCCACCATCCGGCATTGAAAATCATTTCGTTTTGTGGCCAGGATGGAAATTACCCGCAGAAGACCGGAAATATTTTTCGATCTGTCTTCAAAGCACGAGACATGTACAAATTGTATTTTTCGTTGTGCATTGTCTTTTTTGTTCCAGGCCGGGACAAACCTTTCCGTATCCACAAGGTTCGGTAGGATGGAATAATGGGGATTCAGCAGGCCGAAGTTCTTCATTGCATCCTGAAGGTTCTTTGTCGGGGTTGTAACCGCCGCTGCTCTTTTTACGATAAAGCGGGTCAGCCATTTACGGATGGCTCCCCGGAATGTGTTCACAGCAGGAAGGTAGCGCGACCAGTGTTCGGTAATCACAAGAGGCAGACGGTATCTGCGGCGCAACAACAGTGCGGGAATTCCCGCCCTGGTCAGTACGTGTACATGAATCAGTGAGGGTTTGCCCGTTTGTCGGATGGCATGCCGGATTCCTTTGATATTCGCCCGCAGGTATAAAATACCTTTCCATATATTACCGATCAATGGTAATTGCAGTGAGGATGCAGGGTAATAGACGCACCAGGTCCGGATGCCCTGGTCGTCTTTATAGTCGATGGTCGTCTTGTGCAGGTTACTGTTCACAGGCTGAACGTAAACGACACTCACTGTGGCAAAGGAAGAAGCCATAAGGGCATGGTTTCGTACAAAAAGCCCCAGCATGGGATCAAACCGGTTGGGGTACCAACGTGCCAGAAACAGGATATGTAAAGGTAATGTAGGAAAGGTTCCTTCCTGATGATCAGCTGTATTTACACCTTGCGGTATATCTTTCACGATAACCGATTATTTTTGCCCTGTTAATACGAACGAACAAAATTCGGGATTATTGAAATGACTTGGGATGGAATAGGAAAAAATATGCCCGATAAATGGTTATTCATGGTCATTTGTAGTCATTCATAGTCATTCGTGGTTATTCATAGTTATTCATAGTTATTTATGGTTATGCGATTTTATCATCATTGGATTACAATTTTTGGAGTTGTGGTACTTTTCTGTGGGATGGCGGGTTGTCGGAGCAATACAAAAGACACGACTCCGCATGATATCTCCTTCAGGGATGAGGCCGGGCGATCTCCGTATGATTATGTTGATCCTTTCATCGGAACGGGGGGTGAAGGGCACACGTATCCGGGAGCGACGGTTCCTTTTGGGGCAGTGCAGGTAAGCCCCGATACGGAAGTAAAATATTTCCGGCAGAGCTTTCCATGGTGCGCGGGTTACCAGTATGCCGACAGCACGATCATGGGCTTCAGTCATACGCATTTTTCGGGCACGGGTCATTCCGACCTGGGCGACGTTCTGTTGATGCCACTGGCAGGCGATCTTCAGTTAAACCCGGGATCTTCTTCAGCTCCTGATTCAGGATACAGGTCACGGTTTTCCCATGATCAGGAAATGGCAGAGCCGGGTTATTACCGGGTAAAATTGCTGGACGAAGATATTCTTGCAGAGCTGACTGCCACCGAGCGCGTGGGAATGCATCAATATACTTTCGGGGAGTATGACACCGCGCGGATCATTCTTGACCTCACCCACAGTATTTATTCGTATGATGATAAAGTCAGGTGGGCCTATCTCCGTGTAGAAAATGACTCTCTTGTGACGGGTTACCGACAGACCAGCGGCTGGGCAGCAGACCGTTATCTCTTTTTTGCGATCTCATTTTCAGAACCATTTGATTCCTACGGTCTTGTCAGGGAAGACAAAATGGAGTACTATGGATTTGGACCCCGGCAGACACACCTGAAGAATTATCCGGAGCGGGGTGGACGAAACATCAAGGCTTATTTCAACTTTCCCGATCTCATGCATAAAAGGATCCTGGTAAAAGTGAGCCTGTCACCTGTGGATATTCAGGGTGCACTGAACAACCTGAATGTTGAATGTCCCGGATGGGATTTTGAATCCGTGCGTCAGTCGGCCAGGGACAAATGGAGTAAGGAATTAAACAGGATCATCATGGATGGAAATCCTGAGGATAAGACCATTTTTTACACATCGGTCTACCATACCCTGTTGGCTCCTGTAATTCACATGGATGCTGATGAACGTTACAGGGGATTGGATCAGCAGATACACAGGGCTGATGGTTTTACGAATTATACCATCTATTCGTTGTGGGACACCTACAGGGCAGCTCATCCCCTGTTCACCATCACGCAGCCCGATCGCGTGGCGGACATGATCCATTCGATGCTTGCGCATTACGACCAGAGTGTACACCATATTCTTCCTGTATGGTCGTTCTACGGCAACGAAACCTGGTGCATGATCGGCTACCATGGGGTTTCGGTGATCGCTGATGCCTATCAGAAAAATATCCGTGCATTTGATGCGGAACATGCCTTTGAAGCCATGAAGGCAAGTGCGACTTACGGGCCTTACGATGGGCTGGAACACTATATGAACTATGGATTTGTTCCTATTGACAAGGAACCGGAAGGTGCATCCAAGACCCTGGAATATGCCTATGATGACTGGTCAATTGCGCAGATGGCTAAAGCACTCGGAAAAGAAAATGATTATCAGTATTTCATGAACCGGTCAGCCTCCTACAGGAATATCTGGGATAGCAGCAACGGATTTATGAGAGCCCGGCGATCTGACGGCACGTTCCGGGATCCGTTCGATCCGTTCTGGGCTCAGTATGGAGGTGATTACACTGAGGGGAATGCCTGGCAGTACTCCTGGTACGTACCTCATGATCCGGAAGGGCTGATCAGGCTCATGGGAGGTAAAGAGGCTTTTGTCAACAAACTGGATTCATTGTTCATTCTGGAAGTGGGCAGGGAGAAATACGGGCACGTTGAGGACATAGCCGGGTTGATCGGCCAGTATGCCCATGGGAATGAACCCAGCCAGCACATTGCCTATCTTTACGTTTATGCAGGAATGCCATGGAAAACCCAGGAGCGAATCCACCAGATCATGCAGAATCTGTTTGATGACACACCCTATGGGATCTGCGGGAATGAGGATTGCGGTCAGATGTCGGCCTGGTATATTTTCAGCAGCCTGGGATTCTATCCGGTGTGCCCGGGCAGCAATCAATACATCATAGGAACTCCGACAGTGAAAAAGGCAGACATTTATCTGGACAAGGGAAAGGTATTCACCATCGCAGCCCATAACCTCTCGGAAGAGAATATTTATATTCAGTCCATGACCTTGAACGGCAAGCCATACACCCGTTACTATCTTGAACACGTAACGCTGGTTAACGGGGGTGAACTGGAATTTCAAATGGGGCCGGATCCGGTGAGGCGGGTACTCAATGATGATGAGATCCCCTATTCAGTGACCCATGATTGAAAAAAATCATCTGCCCTAAACCTGTAAGGATGCATCCGAGGACTTTGGCAGCAGGATTATATCTCACTATTATTTTGCCTTACGGTCAGGTTTAGGTTTTTGTGACGATTCCTGCAGGATTGTTTTGACGACTTCATTGAAATATCCCGGATCTTCCAGCTGAGGAAAATGACCAACACGGGGCAGAAGATACATTTTATAACTTTTCAGCATTCCCTGATTGCCCCGGGCATTCGCAGGAAATTTGGCTGCATTCAATGCATAGACGGGTGCCGTGAGTTCTTTTGTCCATACCGATGGTTTAAAACGCAGATATTCAACCATGGAGGTAATGGCCATGGATGAATCCGCCGAAGCCCAATCGTTAACCACCCTGCGCACCAGGGTACTGTCAGGTTGGTTACCGAACAGCAAGCTGGCATGCTTTTTAACCGATGTCCTGAAATCCTGCTGATAGGGTCGGATCTTGTTTTCAATTTCACTCTCCGGGTAATCCTGGGTAAGGTTCGCAAATGAATCAACCGACAGGATGGCAATTACCTTCTTGGGTACCTTCAGGGCGACTTTAACAGCAACGTTTGCACCGAATGAATGACCGATCAGATAGACTTTTCTGGCTCTGATTTTTTTCATGACAGCAATGACATCATCAGCATAAAGATCCAGGGTATATTTCTGCCGGTTATCACCTGATCTTCCATGCCCTGCCAGATCCAGTGTCACCACCCGGTATCTTCCACTGAAGTACCCTACCTGATTTTGCCAGTACGTCTGGTCGCACAACCATTCATGGATAAAAATCAGAGTGGTGTCATGGTTTGTGCCACTGACACGATAATCAATTCTGACCTGGTCGCTCGAAGCAGCCTCTCCGATCAGGGTGTTACCATCATCTGTCGTGCCCTGCTGATTATCACAGGCAGCGATCACAAGGAATATGGAGGCAGCTATAACAGGATTCCACCTGACTTTACATCTTTGGAGGTCAATTTTCATAGGTTAGTATTACTAAGAGACGCTTGAGGACAAAAAATCAATGTCAACGCAGACAGAGCATAAAAAAAACCCGCGATAATTCGCCCTATTCCGCGCAATTTTACTTAATTTGGTAAATCAGACCGTGTCGGACTGAAGATTGATCCGTCGGAGATCGTTATTCGACAATGTTGGCTTCCGGGGCATTCTTCATGACCGACAGGATGCCATTATTCCGTCCATCCTCTGATTTATAGTTCTGACTTGTTCCAATGATCTGTCCATTGGGGGCTTTCAGGTTAAAGCGAAACTGGCCGTTCGTCGTGACACTTTTTTCGAATGCCTTTGGATTCATTGCATTTTTTCTGACGGATTCAATGCCGTTCATGCAACCGGCCTTAGCATTATATCCCTCACTGCTGAGGATGGTCTGACCGTTGGATGCTATCAGTCTGAACCGGTATTCATTTTTCGCTCCACTTTGATAAACTTCAAATTTTGCCATTTTTCACTATTTTGGGTTAAACAATGTTCAGTTCCAGGTGACAAAGATACATAAAATGTCATATTTTTTTTTAAGAATTCTTATGAACGCTGAAGAACAAATAATTCATACTTTTGCCATCTAAAGAACAATAAAAATGAAAAGCATCACACTTACATCAAAGATTCTATTCCTCATCCCGTTGATCTTTTTTGCTGTATCAGCTGAAGCCATCACGAAGAAGGACAGCCTGTTAATGACTTATAAACTCCATAACGGTCAGGAGTACAAGTTGGCTTACCTTATGAAGAATTCGGTTCATACAGAAACCATGGGCTATAATATCGGACTTGACCAAATTATGGATACTTATTATACGGCTAGCGTGACTGAGGATTCACCCTCAGGGTATGTATTAGCTACCCGGATCGACAGGATAACGGGTTCGCAGAAGCTAATGGATTCGGAAACCTTCTTTGACAGTCAGAATCCTACCGAACCCACTGATCAGATGGGAAAAGAACTCAGGGAGGCTTTGAATGACCTTATCGGTAAAGTAATAACGATGAGAATTGATGATAGAGGTCAGGTACTTGAATCCAATTATCTGAATTTGTTTAGTCAGGCTTCCTCAGGAGGTTTGGTCATGTTCGACAACAGCCAGACCTGGTATCCGGTTTACAGCTCAAAGAAAGTAATACAGGGAAGTTCATGGGAGCATCGTGTTACGATAGGAAGTAAGGGATTTGCCTTTGATTGTATTATAACGTACACGCTGGAGTCATTCAGCAAAAAGAGAGCTTACCTGAAGGTTTCAACTGTTTATGGACCTGTTGAAGGCAATGAGCTTAATGCTGTGAAAGGAACGGCTACGGGGACCATACAAATTGACAGGAAGACGGGGTACCCTTTGGAATCATCGACCAACCAGCACTTAGAGCTGATTCTTGAACAACAGGGTATGCAGGTTATGCTTAAGGTAGATTCAGATGTGACAATGAAAGTCATCAACTGATCCATTATCATCTGATTGTGTACTGTTAGCAGGAAAGGCAATGAGTCCCTGAAGACCCTTAACTGGTCTTGCCGATTACGCTTGCTCCTGCAGAATCTTTGTCACCAGTTCAGCTGCTTCCTGAAGGTGCATGGCAGAATAGACTTTCAAACCGGATCGGTCGATGATCTCTTTCCCTTCTTTTGCATTGGTACCCTGTAGCCTGACGATGATGGGCACGTTGATCTCTCCAATGTTATTGCAGGCATCCACCACACCCTGCGCAACGATGTCGCATCGGACGATTCCGCCAAAGATATTTAACAGGATACCTTCGACATTGGGATCCTGGAGAATGATCCGGAAGGCTTCTTCTACTCGTCTGGTGCTGGCTGAACCTCCCACATCCAGAAAATTGGCAGGTTCGCCGCCCGAAAGCTTGATAATATCCATGGTGGCCATGGCCAGCCCGGCACCGTTGACCATACAACCGATGTTACCGTTGAGCTTGATGTAGTTCAGATCGAATTTGCTGGCCTCTACTTCAATGGGATCCTCTTCATCCAGATCCCGCATCGTATGGATATCCGGGTGGCGGTAAACTGCGTTGTCGTCGATCACCACCTTGGCATCCGCAGCGAAGATGCGGTTGTCGGATGTTTTGAACACCGGATTGATCTCAAACAAAGAAGCATCGGTATCCGTAAACGCTTTATACAATGATTTGACAAAAGCGTTCATTTCCTTGAAGGCTTTCCCGCTCAATCCCAGATTGAATGCGATCTTCCGGCATTGAAAATCCTTGATCCCCACACCGGATTCAATTTCTTCCCTGAAGATCTGGTCTGGAGTTTCTTCAGCCACCTGCTCGATGTTCATTCCTCCCCGGGGCGAGTAAACGATCATATACTTACCGGAATTCCGGTTCAACAGTATGCTCATATAAAACTCCTGTACAGGGGATTCGCCTTTATAATGAATGTTTTGTTCCACCAGCACCTTTCCGACCTTTTTCCCTTCGGGGCCAGTCTGGGGGGTGACCAGCATCATGCCGATCATGTTTTTTGCATGTTCTTTGACCTCCTCAAAGGATCCTGCGATCCTTACCCCACCTCCTTTTCCACGTCCGCCGGCATGGATCTGTGCTTTTACGGCCCACTTATCCACCCCGGTTTTTTCACGGATCAACCACGCTGCATCCACAGCCTCATCCGGTGAAAATGCAACCATACCTTCCGGCACCAGTACGCCGTACTTCTTTAAAATTGACTTGCCCTGGTATTCATGGAGGTTCATGATCTTTCAATTTAATGATAATCCTAATGCGTCAAAAGCGTCTCAAAAGTACGTATTTGATAATATTTTACCGTGTTTACTTGGTAATTTTTTATTTTCGGCTGACCTTTGCCCGGGGGAATGAAATCATGATGATCACTGCCAGCGATATCCATAAAGCTTACGGACAGCTCCATGTGCTCAAGGGCATTCATCTTGACATCCGGAAGGGAGAGATCGTTTCGATCGTGGGTGCATCAGGTGCAGGGAAGACAACACTGCTACAGATCATTGGCACGCTGGAACGCGCCGACAGAGGCACCATCATAATCGATGGGACCCCTGTCCATCTACTGGCCGATAAAAAACTGGCCCGGTTTCGTAACCGCAATATTGGATTTGTCTTCCAGTTTCACCACCTGCTTCCCGAATTCACTGCGCTGGAAAACACATGCATACCAGCGTACATCAGTGGTACAGGGAAAAAAGAAGCGGAAGCCAAAGCAACGGAAATACTGGGATACCTCGGACTCAGTGAGCGTTTGCACCACAAACCTGCTGCCCTTTCGGGAGGAGAATTGCAACGCGTTGCTGTAGCCCGCGCACTGATCAATCATCCTTCCATTATCCTGGCAGATGAACCCTCCGGGAATCTTGACTCACAAAATGCTAAGGAGTTGCACAGGCTTTTTTTTGAGTTGCGTGACCAGTTCAACCAGACATTCATCATCGTCACACACAATACGGAACTGGCTGGAATGTCGGACCGTCAGCTGCTGATCCGTGACGGGATCATCATGGAGTCCTGATAGGAATTTCCCTCCCATCCAACATTTTATAAAAATTTACGTTATCCTGACAACCGTTCATGGCTTCATCGTACCTTTGCAACTTGTTATTATTCAGCTTTTTACCTGCTAAGGAATTGATTCATAATTATTTATAATATCTATGCGTCATCGGATACACATGCAGTTGTCACATTTTTCCGGAATGAAGTACGCGATTTCCCTGTTCATCATTATTTTGTTCCTGGCAACCTGCATCCCCCTGTCATCAACTTCACAGAATGCTGATCCTTCGCTGACGGAGCTGGAATTCAATACAGCAGTAAAAAAGGGAGATCAATATTATTCAGAAGGTAAGTATGACCGTGCATTGTATGAGTTTGAGACTGCCCGTAAGCTTAAGCCAGGTGACAAATACCCCCAGGAAAGGATCAAGGTGATCAATGAGATCCTGGATGATCAGAAGACGAAGAATATTTTGTTTGAGGTTGCGGTCACTTCCGCTGAAAAATGGTACAAAGCGGGTGATTACCGGAAGGCAAAGGCTGAGTTTGATAATGCGCTTCGCATTGATCCCACGGCACAGTACCCCAAGGACCGGTTGGCTCAGATCAATAAGATCTGGTCCGATCCGGAAGTGGATGCCAGGTATGCTGCCGCTATCCTGCATGCGGATGACCTGTTTGCACAAAAACGTTACCTGGAGGCTAAAGCCGAGTACATCGTGGCCAGTGACCTGAAACCCTATGAACAGTATCCTCTCGACCGGATCATCGCGATCAATGAAATCCTGGCCAAACTTCAACTCCAGCAGGATCAGTACAATGCCATCATAGCAAAAGCCGATGGCCATTTTGATAAAAAGGAATATACTCCGGCGCGGAGCACCTATCAGGATGCCAGCAATATAAAACCCGACGAGGTTTACCCCAAAGATCGCATCAGGGAAATCGATGCCATTCTGGATAAACTGAAATCCGAAAGGGAAGCTTACGACCGCATCATTGCCATGGCTGATGAGTATTACATGAACAGAGACTTCGAAAAGGCCAGGATTGAGTACGAAAAGGCGATTGCGATGAAACCAGCGGAATCCTATGCGAAAAACATGATCGCCAGGATTGATCCGCAGATCGCTGAGATGCAGCGTGTACAGTCGGAGTACGACCTGACGATGACCAACGCCAATACCCTGTTACAGAAGAATGACTATCAGGGTGCCAGGGAGTTGTATCAGAAAGCCGGGAAACTGAAACCAGGAGAAGCCCTGCCCACGGATAAAATTGCGGAAATAGACCGGATCCTCGACGAGCTGGCCGTTCAGAATGAACGGGAGAAACAGTTTGGTGGCGTGATCAAAACAGCCGATAGTCTTTTTTCACTCAATAACCTGGAAGCATCCAGATCATTCTTTGTAAAAGCCTTGGGGATATTTCCCGACCGTTCCTATCCAAAAGAGAAAATTGCAGAGATCGAATCACTTCTGGCTTCACAGAAAACCAAGGAAGAATATTTATCAGTAATTGCAGAAGCAGATAAGCTGTTTTTGGCCAAACAGTATGAGGGTGCCCTGGCTTCCTATGAGAAAGCCAAAGAGATCAAGCCCGGGGAAACCTATCCTCAGGTAAAGATCGACGAGATCAATGGCCTGCTCATTGACCTGAAAGCGATGGAAGATTCGTATACGCAGGCCATTCAGGAAGGAGACCGCCTGTTTACGGCCACAGATTACGCAGGTGCCAGGACCAGTTACCAGAAGGCATCGGATATCAAACCGGCGGAAGCCTACCCGAAAACCAAAATCGCCGAGATCGATAAAATACTGTCAGAGATCGCCCAGGTGCAGCAGGAGTATGATAAGGCCATAGCTGCAGCGGATGCTTATTATGGTAAATCCGATCTGGCCAACGCAAGGCTGAAATACGTTGCGGCATCAGATCTGAAATCCCAGGAGCAGTACCCCAGGGAAAGGATCGCTCTGATCGATAAGACACTGGCGGACAAGGAAGCACTGGAAAAGGGTTATGGTGATGCCATTGCGCAGGCCGATGATTTCTTTGCAAAGAAAGATTACCCATCGTCAAAGGCAGCTTACCAGCAGGCGCTGAGCGTGAAACCCACAGAAAAATATCCCCTGGACCGGATCGCAGAGATTGACCGCATACTGGCCGTTATAGCCGCCTCAGAGATGGCATACCAGGAAGCTATCAAAGCAGCCGATGCCTTTTTTGCTGAGAAAAACTACCCTTCGGCCATCCCGGAATATCAAAAAGCCCAAAAGGCTAAACCTGAGGAGCCCTATCCCGGAGAGCAGATAGCAAAGATCAACCAGATACTGGCTGATATCAAAGCCACCGAAGAAGGATATAAAAACGCCATTGCGGAAGCAGATAAGTTGTTCTTGGCCAAACAATATGAGGGTGCCCTGGCTTCCTATCAGAAAGCCAAAGAGATCAAGCCCGGGGAAACCTATCCTCAGGCAAAGATCGACGAGATCAATGGCCTGCTCAATGACCTGAAGGCGATGGAAGATTCGTATGCGCAGACCATTCAGGAAGGAGACCGCCTGTTTACGGCCACTGATTACGCAGGTGCCAGGACCAGTTACCAGAAGGCATCGGGTATCAAACCGGCAGAAGCCTACCCGAAAACCAAAATCGCCGAGATCGACAAAATACTGGCAGAGATCGCCCGGGTGCAGCAGGAGTATGATAAGGCCATAGCTGCAGCGGATGCTTATTATGGTAAATCCGATCTGGCCAACGCAAGGCTGAAATACGTTGCGGCATCAGATCTGAAATCCCAGGAGCAGTACCCCAGGGAAAGGATCGCTCTGATCGATAAGACACTGGCGGACAAGGAAGCACTGGAA
The DNA here is from genome assembly GCA_017993235.1 of Lentimicrobiaceae bacterium. Lineage (GTDB taxonomy): Bacteria > Bacteroidota > Bacteroidia > Bacteroidales > JAGONC01 > JAGONC01. The sequence goes on along the minus strand of JAGONC010000004.1, from coordinate 100,634 downwards.
AAGGGTTATGGTGATGCCATTGCGCAGGCCGATGATTTCTTTGCAAAGAAAGATTACCCATCGTCAAAGGCAGCTTACCAGCAGGCGCTGAGCGTGAAACCCACAGAAAAATATCCCCTGGACCGGATCGCAGAGATTGACCGCATACTGGCCGTTATAGCCGCCTCAGAGATGGCATACCAGGAAGCTATCAAAGCAGCCGATGCCTTTTTTGCTGAGAAAAACTACCCTTCGGCCATCCCGGAATATCAAAAAGCCCAAAAGGCTAAACCTGAGGAGCCCTATCCCGGAGAGCAGATAGCAAAGATCAACCAGATACTGGCTGATATCAAAGCCACCGAAGAAGGATATAAAAACGCCATTGCGGAAGCAGATAAGTTGTTCTTGGCCAAACAATATGAGGGTGCCCTGGCTTCCTATCAGAAAGCCAAAGAGATCAAGCCCGGGGAAACCTATCCTCAGGCAAAGATCGACGAGATCAATGGCCTGCTCAATGACCTGAAGGCGATGGAAGATTCGTATGCGCAGACCATTCAGGAAGGAGACCGCCTGTTTACGGCCACTGATTACGCAGGTGCCAGGACCAGTTACCAGAAGGCATCGGGTATCAAACCGGCAGAAGCCTACCCGAAAACCAAAATCGCCGAGATCGACAAAATACTGGCAGAGATCGCCCGGATCCAGAAAGAGTATGAACTGGCCATTCAAAACGCTGACCGGTATTTTACCGACAAAGATTATGACAGAGCGCTTACGGATTATCAAAAAGCGCAGGGACTGAAACCTGCGGAATCCTATCCCCCAGAACAGATTTCGCGGATCAATCAGATCCTGGAGGAGATAAAGAACATCGAAAATGCCTATACTGCGCATATATCGGCCGGGGACGGACTTTTTGCAAAAAAGGAATACACGGATGCATTGACCGAATATCAGCAGGCTCTGGCATTAAAATCCGGAGAACTGTATCCCAAAAATAAAGTCAGCGAGATTGAAGCGATCCTGGAGGCACTTCAGGCCAAAAAGAAAGCATATGATGATGCAGTGGTCAAAGCGGACGGATTTTTTAATGCAAAAGATTACGAAAAAGCCAGACAGTTCTATCAGGATGCCCTGGTACACGATCCGGCACAATCTTATCCGGCTGAACAGATCGAACGGATCAATACACTGGTAAAGGAGTTGGAGGTGCAGAAAATGTACGATGCAACCGTTGCGAAAGCGGATCAATCTTTCAATGCAAAAGATTATGATAATGCACTGACCGACTATCAGAAGGCCATCAACATCAAGTCTGGTGAAAGTTATCCCCAGAGCAAAATCAACGAAATCAATTCAATCCTTGCTGCCAATGAGCGGGCGCGTCGGGAATCGTACACTAAAGCAATTGAAGCAGGTGATTCTTTCTTTTCACTTCAGGATTATAAAAGCGCCAGGGTTCAGTATCAGAATGCCATCAGTATTGATCCGGCTCAGTCCTACCCTAAAGAAAGGCTGAAAGAGGTGGAACAGATCCTGCTTGACCGGGAGATGGCATTGAAAAAAGCTTATCAGGAGGCTGTGGCCAAGGCTGACAATCTTTACACACAGAAGATTCTCGATGAAGCCATTGACGCCTATATGGCAGCGCATGAGACCAAGAACGATGAGGTCTATCCCCTGAACATGATCAACCAGATCAAGAAGTACATTGCAGACCATGCCATCGTCGACATTCTGAATTCATCGGTGGTCATCAGTAACAATACCGAGCGTAAATTTGATTTTACTCCGGTGGATATCCGCCAGCGTAAGAATAACTACATCGTGATGAAGGCCCGGGTACTGAGTGAGACCAAACCGAAAGTCTACCTTAATTACGGCAGGGAGTCAGCACGCAGTGGCGGCATCGTTCTTAAAAGCATAAAGGATAATGAGCTGAACGATTATATCATTCGTGTCAGCGCACAGGATCCGTGGTACCGTATCGACAATAGCTGGCTGAAGCTCTACTCCGAAGGTGGGGATATTGAAGTGACCTATATCCAGATTTCAACGGCTGACTGAGGCAACTTTTCATGCATTACCTGAAAATCCGGACACTGAGACAACAACTGTTCATCCTGCTGATTCTTTTAGTAACTTTTTTTACTGTCAATTTTGGTTTTTATTCGTCCCGACAGGCCTTCATTGATGGGGACGGAAACGGGTATTATGCCTATCTGCCGGCCATCTTTATTTATCATACGATTGATTTCGGAAAATTTACACAACAATCCCCCCTGGCGGATGAGAAATACCACCAGCCTCATTATTTGATCAGGCAAGGCGAGGTGCTCATCAATAAATACACATGTGGAACTGCATTACTACAAGCACCCCTGTTCCTGAGTGCAATGGCTGTCGCCCGTCTGTCGGGCCAGGGACCTGACGGCTATTCAGCCGTTTTTCAATACAGCGTGGCACTCACGGCACTGCTCTGTCTTTTTCTGGGATTGTTATTTCTGAAGAAACTTCTTCAGACTTACCACCTCTCAGAAAAAGCCATATTGATCATCCTCCTTGCAGGACTTTTTGCTACCAATTTATTTTTCTATGCTTTTATCCAGCCATCCCTGTCCCACGTCTATTCCTTTTTTGCGATCACCCTGTTTTCCCTCTTTGCCAGGAAGGCATTGTCACAACGTAAAGCGCGTGATCTTTTCATAGCAGCCTTCGCGCTGGGACTGGTGGTGCTGATCAGGCCGGTAAACATCCTGGTGGTGGCGGCTGTGCCTTTTCTGGCAGGTGTTCCTCACCCCTTAAGACAGCAGATAAGTAATGCGAATTTAACCACAGAGGCGCGCAGAGGCATACACAGAGGCGCACAGAGGATTAAAATCCCGGATATGCTGAAAGCATCCCTTATTTTTCTATTGGTGATCAGTCCGCAACTGATCATTCTTATCCTCCAGACCGGTGATCCTTTTCAACGGCCTTACCCCGGGGAAGGATTCGAATTCATCCATCCGCATATCCTTGATTTTCTCTTCAGTTATCGAAAAGGATGGTTCATTTACACTCCCTTCATGCTACTGCTCATACCAGGGGGTATGGCTCTTTATCAAAAGTCCAGATTTGAATTTGTGGCTTTCTTTTGCTTTTTGTTTTTTTTAATTTACTTTTTTTCAGCCTGGTGGAACTGGTTCTACGGAAACGGGTTCGGAATGCGGCCGATGGTTGATTATTACGGATTATTTCTGATTCCCATCGGTATATTTTTCGGTCGGTTGGAGCGAACAGGCAAATGGATCGTCATACCGTTTATTTTACTGGCAGGTGGACTGAACCTGGTCCAGAGTTATCAGTATTCCAGGGGAATCCTTCATGCGGATTCGATGAACAGATCCGCTTACTGGTATACCTTTCTCAAGACAGGTGTCCAATATGAAAATGTCATTGGTCCGGGCAAGGAAACCGTTTATGGCGTTTTATCTGAAACACCCATTCTATCTGTTATTCATGATTTTGAACAAAATGACCCGAAGTGGATCAAATTGCAGGACGCGGATACCGGAAAGGCATATTCCGGAAATTATCTTCTTCAGCTGGACAGCAGCCATGCTTACAGTCATGGCTATCCGCTGGTGATCAACGATAGCCTTGCAGGCAGGGATGATCTGTATGTTGACTTCTCCGTTCACTATTTCGAACCCACAGAGAATTCAGCGGCAGGTAGTGTTTTTGTTGCTGATGTTCTTGACAGCCAGTATCATTCATTGTATTACCGCAATTTCAAGCTTAAATCAGTTCCTGACAGGATCACGGGGCAATGGCGACAAGCTGAAACAGGATTCAGGCTACCTGTGTTATATGATGATGCCGTACAGATCCGGTTTTATATCTGGAATAAGGATAGGCAGTTCTTTTTTCTGGATGACATGGGGATCCGGCTTTATGAAATATTGATTGATTAACCCTTAGTTTGTCCTTTACCCTCCTCTGTGGTCGCTTAATTTTTTACCACAGAGGCGAAGGAGGTAATCACTGAGGCGCACAAAGAAATTAAATGCAATCAATTCGTTACTTTTGTCAGCAGAAATTCCGACCATAATATGGACAGGAATAAAGAGCTTATTGAACATTTCCAGCGATTCAGAAAAATATCATCGGTCAGGATCTGATTTTCACCACTCCTTATGGCAGGAAGAAGCTTCTTTACGCTGACTGGATAGCCAGCGGCAGGCTGTACAGGCCGATTGAAGACTGGTTTGAATTGATGTAAAATTGATAGGAAATGCTCTTTTTTTTTGTTTATCTGAATTACTGTTATTACTTTCACAGCCGAAAAAAAAAGAAGGAATGGGAGAATTGATTTACTTGGACAATGCAGCTACGACCTATCCGAAACCGGAGCCTGTTTATGAATTCATGGATAAATTTTACAGGAAAAACGGCGTCAATCCCGGTAGGTCCGGATATGATAAAACGTTGGAATGTGAAGAGCTGGTTTTCTCCACACGAAAGCTGCTGACTGAATTCTTTAATGGGACCAATCCCTATTATCTGACGTTCAGCTACAATGCCAGTGATTCGCTGAACATGATCATTCAGGGTATGCTGCGGAAGGGAGATCATGTGATCACCAGCAATGTTGAACATAATTCCGTTTTGAGACCACTGTATCATAAAATGCATGACGGCGAGATACAGGTTACTTACATTCCTTTTAACGATCATGGTTATCTTGATCCTGATGACGTAAAAAAGGCTTTTCGAAAGAATACAAGACTGGTCATCATCAATCATGGTTCGAATGTCATCGGCACGATCCAACCCATTGCAGCGATCGGTAAATTCTGTCGTGAGAGCGGGATCTATTTTGCCGTTGATGCAAGCCAGACGGCCGGGCACGTTCCCATCGACGTGCAGGCGATGTGCATTGACCTGCTGGCGTTCACGGGTCACAAGTGCCTGTTTGGACCCACAGGCATAGGCGGCTCCTACATCGGAGAAGACGTGCCCATTAAAGGAACCCGGTTTGGCGGAACCGGTGTGCGGTCAGCATACCCGTTTCATCTGGAAGAGTTCCCCTACCGGATGGAGGTCGGTACGTTGAACATTGTCGGGGTAGCAGGACTTTGCGCCGGGAATAGATGGATCAGGGAGCAGGGTATAGAAAACCTTCACCAAAGAGACATGGCGCTCTGGCAGAAATTACGCGATGGGCTCCGGCAGATTGAGGGCGTAACGCTCTACTGCGCCGGGAGCACGGTCAACCATAATGGCGTTTTAAGCTTTAACATCAAGGGATGGGAAGCCGGAGATGTCGGGACAATGCTGGATGTTGATTACAATATAGCCTGTCGTACCGGTTTACATTGTGCGCCAAAGGTACATGAGCAGCTTGGAACCGACAGGATTCACGGTTCGGTGAGGTTAAGTATCGGGCCTTTCAATACGGAAGAACATATCAATGCCGCTGTTGAAGCTGTGAGGGAAATAGCAGCAATGAGGCGAAAGGGTAATTAAAATTCCAAATCCAAGGAACCAAATTCCAAATAAATCTCAAAATTCAAATTCCAATTCGTCATCCCGAGGAAGGTAGTGACGAGGGACTCCTGCCTCCTGCTTCCCTATAAAACCAGTGCGTCGGCAACAATTTCGCCTAGTGTTTTCACTTCAATGCCCAGCCCGTAATGCTGATTGAGTCCCATGATCTGGTCGATGCAGTTATGGCAGGGTGAGGCAACGATCCTGGCCCCGGTTTTTTGTATCTGATCCGCTTTGATCTTACCGATCTTCAGTCGTCTTTCATTGTACTCGCTCATTGATAGTTGTCCGCCGCCTCCCCCGCAGCAGAAATTATTGGTGCGATTGGGAGTCATCTCAATGAAATTACTGACCGTTTGGTTCAGGATGTACCGCTGTTCTTCGATCACTCCCCCAAGACGGACCAGGTTGCAGGGATCATGGAGCGTCACGGGAAGTTTATTTTTATCGGGATCGACCTTAATCCTTCCGGAGCGGATATAATCTGCCAATAATTCAACAGCCGTGATCACCTCAAAAGGATATGCTTTTTGGATCCATTCGGGACCCTCCCAGCGGATGGATCGTGAACCGTGTCCGCACTCCGCCAGTACCATGACCTTTGAGCCCAGCGTTTCCATTTCCTGGACCAACCGGTCAGTCAGTTCCGCAGCCAGATGGTCCTCACCTGAATAAAATGCATAATTGGTAACGTCGTAGACATGGCTTGAAAGGGTCCAGTCTTCTCCCGCTGCATAGAAAACCTTGGCCATCGCACTGATGGAAAGAGGAAAGAATTTGGGTTCCCTGGGATTCAAGGTATACAGGATCTTTTTACCCGGTTGATCAAGCGGGATTGTTGCTGAATCATCGTTTACCTCCATTTTCAGGTCCTCTTCCAGCCACAGGATCGTGTCGACAAATTCGTTGCGCGGTATAGCCATATTGTTGCCAGTCTGGATGGCAGCATCGACGGTCGTGCGCAAACCTTTCGGGACCAGATCCATTTCACTGAGCAATGTCCGGGCTGTCCTTACCAGGAAAGGGACATCGATCCCGATGGAACAGTGAGCTGTGCATCTTCCACACATGGTACAGGCTCCAAAGATCACATCCACCATTTCGCGGATCGTTTCATCATCCAGATCACGTGCTCCCGTTAGCCGGGGAATCAGTCTTCCCGTTACCGTGTGGTATCTCCGATATATGCCGGAGATAAGATCAACCTTGCGGCCCGGAATGAAGCGGGGATCCCCGGTCGTGAGGAAATAGTGGCATGATTCACCGCATAAACCACAGTGGACACAACTGTTCAGGTGCGATAGCAGTCGCCCGTTGAGATTTTTTGAAAATGTCTCCAGGGCTTTTTGCTGTTTTACTGTCAGGCCTTCTTTCATGGTTTACTCTCTTTTACAGGCCATACACCACGTCTTCCATAAAAAAGGGCGAGATAGATCCTGGACGAAAAAAAATAAACGCTGTGTTTTAATTTACCGACAGGAATATAAAGCATCAGGACAGAGGCATAAATAAGCAAGGCAGGAGCAAGCGAATTCCGGAGCAAGGTAACGGCGACCATCCCATGCAATAGGGTAACCAGGGCATTGGAGATATAATCATCAGCATTGGAAAGTTGCCTTAGCTCTCTTTTTATGATCCGTTTGACGAGGATTGACACACCGGCCAGCAAAGATATACCCAGAGCACTGGCGAAAATGGCTGACCAGGGTAGTGAAGGGTAAAGACCGAAAAAAAATAAAAAGAGTAAAATGAAGCTCAGAAAGGTACCAAGGTGATACACCAGACCACCCAGGTAGGTTGGCAAATGGAGATAGGCTGACTCCTTCCGTGTTGGTTTCATCGCATTTGTGAAGGAATACACCAGAGCCGGAAATACCTTACCCCTGGCTTTGGCATATTCATCAGGCATGGTCAGGATGACCGCACGGACGAAAAAATACAGGCAAATGAAAATGCATATGCCAAAACTGATCAGAAAAATCCAGTGGACAGTCTCCATATGATAATGATTAAACGCATCCATCGGGTTTGGGCAGGCCGGCGATCTTGCAGGCACCCCTGGCTGGTCCCATCGGGAAAAGTTCATAGATCTCCCTGAGTCGCAGCCCGGTGTGCTCGCATATTTTCCTTACCATGGGAGCCATATCGGTTTCTTTCCAGTGATCGCGGATAAAGTGGATCACCGCCCAGTGTTTTTCATTTAATTCACCTGTCCCATCGTGTTGGGCGAAAAGCCTTGCGACTTCTTCCGTCCAGAGCTCCGGCTTTTGTAAAAAACCGTCACCGTCGATATCGAATGTCACTCCTTGGATTTCAAATTTTGGCATAGAATGGGGTTATTTGCGGTTATTTGTGGTTATTTGCTCGGCGCCTTGCGGCGCCTCGCGTTATTCATGGTCATTCGTGGTTATTTTTAAGCAGCAAAGGTATTGAAATCTTTGGTATAAACAACAATTCTCTCACCTATGAACCTGCAACCTGTAACGTGCAACGTGCAACCCGCAGCTCAATTCAGCACAATGAGCGTGATCTCAGGCCGGATTCCCACCCGTCCCGGATATCCGATGGCACCCAGACCGCGGTTGACATAGAGGTACTGTTTTCGCCCGTCGGACTGGGAATATTCGTACATCCCTGCCCACTCATCGTAAAGCCACTGAACAGGACTCCACTTGACCTGATTTGTCTCGATCCCGAATTGAAATCCATGGGTATGACCGGTCAGTGTCAGATCGATGTCGGGATATCCGGTTATTACTTCTTTTTCCCAGTGCGAAGGATCATGCGTCATCAGCAGTATCGTTAAACTGTCGGGCAGACCTTTCATCGCTTTTGCAAGATCACCTTTTTTGTCGAAACGGTCATAGATACTCCAATTATCAACACCGACAAGAGCAATACTGTCTCCATCAATATTAATGATTTCATTTTTATTGCCTAACAGGTTCCATCCTATCCTATCAAAATAATCATAAAGTTCCCTCAGGTTATGATCCTTTTCTTCAGGTGAGTCCCATGTCGCATAATCTCCATAATCGTGGTTACCCAGCACGGCGTAAATCCCAATCATTGCACGGGCCTTCTTCAGGATGGATTCATAGGGAGCCATCTCGCTGGAACGAGAGTTGACCATATCGCCTGTAAAAAGTATCAGGTCAGGAGACAGTTCATTGACATCGGAGACAACTTCCTCCAGTTTGGATTTGGAAGGCCAGGTTCCCAGATGGAGATCCGAAATCTGAACGATCCTGCAACCGCGAAAAGCTTCCGGAAGATCAGGAATAGAAAGATTGTGTTCCACAATTCTGAAATCATAGCCCCACCAAGCCATTCCAAGCACCAGCAGAACCAACATTGCCAGACCGGTTCCATAGCCTGCGAGATGAACGGGTCTGAAACCCCTGTTTATCACCTCCGTGTTTACATCACCCAGGCGAAAGATACGTGAGATGATTCGTATAAGAAAACGAATCAGTGCAGAAATAAGATCAACCAGTCCGGGAACAAGCTTACTCACATACATGGTGAAAACAAATCCCATCAGGTAAATGACAGCATGTGAAGAGGGATTGTACCTTTTACAGAGTAAAGTGGCCAGAAGGCTCAGGAAAAGAATTACCGCGGGTGACCAGTAAAGTGTTGCAAATGAAGCACGAATGAAAGTGGGTGATTTTTTTAAAAGCTTTTGAATTGACCTCCACAGAAAAAGATCCAGACCCAATAAAATAAGCAGGAATGGAAAGTAACCCGCATTTTTGGGAGCGGTTTTAAGAATGAGGAAGTAGACTCCTGCCAGAAGAACAATTCCACCAAGGGTAATAAGAATTTTCTTATTTCGTTTCATTGCTCCCCCCTTACATGTGATGCCCTTGGAGATGGGATGTCAGCCCCTATGCATTCCGGATATAATTAACCAGTCCCTTTGCGTTGAAAATGGCCATCAATTTATCGGGTAAGGGTTCAAAAGCAAAAGGCTTCTCTCCTATTTTCACAATTCCCTTTTCAAATTCGATCTCAACAGAATCACCGGCTTTATAGGTATTAACAGCTTCCGGAAGGAGGATGATCGGTAATCCCTGGTTGACGGAAGAACGGTAAAAAATACGATTGACGGATTTGCATATTACGGCTTTTATTCCTGCATAGGCCAAGCCTACCGATGGGTGTTCACGGGAGCTTCCGCAGCCAAAATTCGCACCAGCGATGATGATGTCGCCAGCCTTTACATTTTCGGCAAACCGGTCATCAAATCCCTTGAACAGATGTGGCAGAATTTTATCCGGTTCAGAGCTGAGAACATTATAGGTCAGGTTACCGGCGAACATCTGATCCGTGTTCAGGTTATCGACATCGGCGTAGTTCCATGTCCCTTTCACGAACCGGTCTTCTCCTTCAGGGATGGTGACCGTATGGCTTTGTTCGGATGCATACGGAAATCTATCTGCAGCTTTTATTCCGCGGGGGTCTGAAATTTCACCGTGAAGTGCCGAAACAGCAACGGTTGCAGGGGAAGCAAGGTAAATGGAAGATTCCTTGTTTCCCATACGCCCCTTAAAGTTCCTGTTTGCAGTGGAAATAACCGTATAGCTGTCAGCAGGGATGCCCTGACCGGTGCCCAGGCAGGGTCCACAGGAGGAGGACAGTACATTGGCTCCGGATTCGATGAATGTACGGATGAGGCCTTCCTCCATTGCCTGCAGGTAAATCTCCCTCGAGGCGGGAATCACAAGGAATTGGAAGCCCGTGGGTATCTTTTTGCCTTTCAGTACCTGGGCGGCTTCGCGCAGATCTTCCAGGCGGCCATTGGTACAGGTTCCCACGAGTGCCTGGTGAAGTTTTGTGCCCCGAACTTCGGAAACTGCTTTGACATTATCCACATGGTGAGGTGCTGCGACGACCGGAAAGAGCTCATCCAGGTCAATGGTGATTTCCCTGACATAGTGTGCATCATTGTCGGCCCAAACGCCGGATATTTTTTTACCGAAATAGGCTTCCAGCACATGATCCGGAGGGAAAACCGCATTTTTTGCACCCATTTCGGATGCCAGGTTCGCCAGTGTCATACGATCGGAAATGGAAAGACTGGCGACACCGTCCCCATGAAATTCAATGGAACGGTAATCTGCACCGCTGGAACCCATCATGCCGATGATCCAGAGGGATAAATCCTTGGCGTACACTCCTTTTTTAAACTTACCCTGAAGCGTTACTTTAATGCTGTCGGGAACCAGGAACCAGGTCTCACCCTGTTTCCATAGACCAGCTGTTTCAGTACGATCGATCCCGGCTGCGAAAGCGTTGAAAGCCCCGGCTGTGCAGGTATGGCTGTCGCTGCCCACGATGACCATACCCGGGCGTGCATAGAGAGCCATCAGCTGATGGCAGATCCCATCGCCGACGTCATGGAATTTTTTTACTCCCTGTCCGGCAGCGATTTCCCGGATACGCTGATAGTCGTTAGATAATTTTGAACATGTCGGAGGAGCGTTATGATCTAGAACGAAAAACAGTTGGTCAGGGTCGGCCACTTTTTTTCCACCCATTTTCTGAAAGGTTTTCTCGATGCTGGCGGTGTTGTCGTGCGACATGACAATGTCGGGCTTTTTGAACACGATTGCTCCTGCGTTAGCGTTGAAGATCTTTTCTGCGAATGTTCGTCCCATAGATGCTGATTTGGTTATTCGTGGTTATTTGCTCGGCGCCATGCGGCGCCTCGCGTGATTAATGGTCGTTTGTTGTTATTTGCTCGGCGCTTCGCGCCTCGCGTTATTCATGGTCATTCATGGTTATTTTGAATGGCAAAGGTATTGAAATCTTTGGTATGAAAAAAAATCAATCAACCACCAACCTGTAACTTGTAACCTGCAACCTGCAACCTAATTAATTTTCCCTCTGGTTAACTGACTGAGTAAAAATTGCTATTTTTGCACCTCTGATGGAAAAGTGGGGAAGTTTGACAAACGGAGAGGTGGGTGAGCGGCTGAAACCAACAGTTTGCTAAACTGTCGTACTCGAAAGGGTACCGGGGGTTCGAATCCCCCTCTCTCCGCGAAGTGGGTGTGAGTGTCGGTGCGGGTGTGAGTGTGAGGATAATTTTAAATGTTCAATTTTCGATTTTCAATGTTCGATTTTGAGAAATTAGAGGTGTACCAGGTAGTTAAGAGTCAGAATCTTAAAGCTTTGACTTACTTGAGCAAAGCATCAGCTATTGATCTCTACATTCAGGATCAATGGAAGCGCTCCTCATTGAGCATTCTTACCAATCTTGCGGAAGGTACGGGCAGGATGAGCACACAGGATAAGAAGCATTACTACACGATGGCACGTGGATCTGTTTTTGAGTGCACCGCCATTCTGGATCTCCTGCACGAGATGAAACTGGTGGAAGAAGAATTTTACCAGGATATTTACAATGGTTACGAGCAGTGCTCAAAGATGCTGTTAGCCATGTACCGGAGTATGGATAAACAGTGAAAGTCAGCAGTCAGCAGTCAACAGTCAGCAGTCAGCAGTCAACAACAACGATATACTTTATAATAACCACACCCACACTGACACTGACTTCCGCTGACTTCATCAGCTTCAGCCAGCTAAGCCCACACACCCGCTTCGGGTATAGTCCCGTTACACGGGATAAACTTCGTCCGGTTAGCGCGTCCCGACTTTGTCGGGAAGGTCGGGAGTTCAAATCTTTAATATCATCACACCCACACTGACACCCACACCCACTTCGGGGTATAGCGTAGTCCGGTTAGCGCGCCTGCTTTGGGAGCAGGAGGTCGGGAGTTCAAATCTCCCTACCCCGACAAAATCAGAAGGCTGTCTCATAATTCGAGGCAGCCTCCTTTTTTTTGCTCCACGGCCGCTGGGCCGCGTTATGGCTCCGCAACTGGAAAGCTCCCTCGGTCCTTCGGGCACAGCCCTCAGGCCTCAGTCCGCTTTCCTAGGTTGCTCCGCCATAAGCGGTTGATGGTATTGTGGTCGGGCTGACTCATCCCAACCATCGCATAAGCGACCTTGGCTGGTGGGGTGCCCCGGCCAGAGAGCAACCTGGCCGGGGCAATCGAACGAAGTGAGATAGCACCAGGCGCAGTCGCATTGCGATGGTGCGGCCCAGCGGCCGGGGAGCAAAAAACGAATAATAAACAGGATTAAGGAATCGAAAGAGGGGAAAACAAAAGAGGGTGCTCACTTTTGATACACCCTCTTTCTTTTTGCTCTTTACCCTTTGCTCTTTTTGAATGATTTTTTTCCTAATTTCATAGCCGGAAATGTAATTCATCTAAAATACATATCGATGAGAAAAATTTACTTTTTGTTTTCAGGATTGTTTTTTTTCCTCTTTGTCAATGCACAGGTCGAGCAACTATATGATTTCAACGGTCTTGAATTGGGTAACCTTGACGGCCAGGATGGATGGAAAACCATCAAACAGGTGAATGGGAATGACGACTTCCAGGTAAATCTTTCTGGTGACGGGATTGTTTCCCCTGACGGCACGAATGCCGTTTTTTACTGGTTCGGGGGCCCCGGTGTTGGCCGAACGGCCACCCGAAAATCCCAGCCCGATTTTACCATTGATTTTCAGGAGGGAGGCGTGTATGAACTGGAGTGGCAAATGCATACCAACTGGTGGGGCGTTTTTTTAGGCCTGGGATATGATGCGGATGCTGATGGACTGATCGCGCCGGGACTAGATACTGAACCGGACGATGGAGGGATCTTTGTCAACGCGGGTAACGTAGATCCCACAACAAGGACCTATCTTGTGTTGCCGAATGGCACGACCATCCCTTTTGCTATTGAAAATCCTTCCTGGACTGCCTATAAGCTGGTCATGGACGTTGATGCCAACGGCGGCTCGGGCGCTGTTGCACTTTTTTATAAGATCGGCACCATCGGAGATTGGCTTGCCGTTCCCGAGATCCAGGGCGTAAACATGCAACTAACCCCTGGTTCAGGAGACAAAAACGACTGTGCGGTCTGGGATGGCATTTTTTTCCATTCACAGGGAGGCACCGGCGTATTTGATAACTTCGTTCTGCGCCATTCGGAGCAAACAGGACAATCACAATTCATCAACTTCCCTTTCATCCCCAACAAACTTACCACTGATTCATCTTTTGAACTGAATGCCACAGCATCTTCCGGTCTGGAAGTGTCCTATGAAGTTACGTCAGGACCGGCGACGATATCCGGCAATATGCTGACCCTGGAGGGAACAGCCGGAATGGTTTCCATCAAGGCAATTCAGCCTGGCGATGATATCTGGGCTCCTGCACCTGAGGTGGTCAACACGTTCGAAGTTGTCGACCCCTTCGCGTATTGGCCTGAGGTGACCATACGAAGACCAGCAGATGCCACAACCGTATATATGCATGAGCTCAAAGAGATCATGACGGTTATAACCACTACCGTTGACCACTCTGAAGTCCTGAACATCACCAGCATTGATTTTAATGTTGACGGGCAGCAACTTACGAACGTTGCAGACTGGCAAACCGGAAATTATACTGCATCCTGGACCCCACCGGATTTTGGAACCTATACATTGAATGTCAGCGTTGAAATCACAGGAGGCAACCTTACTGTTCAGTCAGCCACCTTCATCGTGACCGATAACGTTACAACAGTCACTCATCCTGCATTTGACGGGGTATGGATCAACCCTGAAGAGAACCTGGCCGAAGGATCGTTCGTTTTTCCAACCTATGTCGGAACATTCAACCCAATTACGCTTCACCTGGCTGTAACCTGTCCGGAGGCAGGATGTGAGCCCTGGGACCGCATTGGCTATGTCGAAGCCAAAGATCCGACTGGAAAGTGGGTGGAGATACTCCGGTACATCACACCTTACGGTGTGCCCTGCGAACATCAGATTGACGTTACCGACTATGCCTCCATCTTCCAGGGAATCGTGGATATGCGGTTTTATATTGAAACCTATCAGAACGGCCTGATAACGGACGTGGATCTGACATTTGCAGAAGGTCAGCCATCCTACGACTACTCATGGGTGGATGTTATCTGGAGGGGAAGTTATCCGTTCGGGGATTATGCTGATCTCCAGCCCGTTGAACCCGTAACCTGGAATTTCCAGCAGGGTACGGCAGGTGCCCGCCTGAAGATGATTAGCACCGGCCATAACTGGGGAGACCTGAATACAGGGAATGCAGCAGAATTCTACAATGCCACACACCATATCCTTGTCAATGCGATCAGTATATTTGAACAAAACCTGTGGGTGGACTGCAATCCCAATCCCGATGGATGCCAGCCTCAAAACGGAACCTGGTATTACAACCGCGCAGGTTGGTGCCCGGGTTCGATCAGTTACGTCTATGATTACGATTTCACTCCCTTTGTGAACATGTCGGACGTGATTATCGGCTACGAATTTGATCCGGATTATGTCGACCTGTGCCACCCCAATCATCCTGATTGTATTACAGGTGTGACCTGTTCAAATTGCAGCGACACCTATAATCCCTACCTGCTGATCTCCGGCAACCTTATCTCCTACAGCAATTCACTGTTTGTCGGAGTCAATGGGGAACAAACGATGTCGGAGATCGTGCTTTATCCGAATCCGGCAACCAATCAGACCCTGTTATCCATGTCCGGCAGTAAAAAGAACGAATCCTTTGTGGTTGAAATTTTTACCATAGATGGGGATCTGTTGGAACACTTCGATTGGCAGGGAGAAGACCGAATGCTCACACTGACTGCTTACAGCCGGGGTATCTATATTCTTCAGGTAAGGAATGATCAGGATATTAAAGTCAAAAAACTTGTTGTTCAATAGGCTACCATGAAGAGTCGTATGTTTTCTGTACTAATTCTGAAAGGATCCAAATCAGGAAGGTTTAAATTCATCAGCATCATGAGCGTCAGAACCATTTTGATCATCTTGTTGACCATAATCTCCGGTCTTGTTTTTTCACAAACCAAAACCATAAAAGGAAAAGTCACCGCCGAGGATGACCGGAATGGAATACCAGGAGTAGCGGTAATGGTAAGGGGTACGGTGAAAGGAACGGCAACGGATCTGGATGGGAATTATTCCTTGACGGGTGTATTGCCAGAGGACACATTGCAGTTTAGTTACATTGGTTATCTGACGGTTGATATACCCGTTCTTCAGCAATCCTTGATCAACGTGGTTCTTAAAATGTCCGCACGTGAACTGGAAGAATTTGTGGTCACTGCACTGGGAGTGAAGCGGCAGGAACGGGAGATCGGTTATTCGACCGAGCGGATTGAGCCGGAAGTGTTGGCCAGGTCAAATTCCCCCAATATTCTGAATGCCATTGCTGGTCGTGTGGCGGGTGTGCAGGTGTCACAGGGAGATGGTGTGGAGGGAGGCTCGACCCGGATTGTCATCCGCGGCAACAATACCCTGAGCGGCAGAAACCAGCCGCTGATCGTGGTGGACAATGTACCCATGGAAAATATTCCGGGGCTGGAGAATATCGGAAGAGGCGTTGACTGGGGTAATTCCATTTCGGACATCAATTCACTGGATATTGAGACCTATACGGTTCTGAAGGGCGGTGCCGCCTCCGCGCTCTATGGTTCGAAAGGAGCCAATGGTGTGATCCTCATTACCACAAAAAAAGGAAAGAAACAGGAAGGCATTGGCGTTTCGTACAGTTACAGCTACAAGTGGGTTCATCCCTACCGGTTCAGGGAAATGCAGAACACTTACGGCGCCGGCGGGCCCATCTCATTCACTCCGCCCACTTTCCCCAAGGCCGGCGATACGTTGCTCTACCCGGGGATCTATGGTACCGATAACCTGATCATCAACCAGGATGGCGACACACGGTCGACCACCGAGGAGTTTGGTTATTACGGATCTGCGGTTTCCTGGGGGCCTAAAATGGAAGGACAGATGGTCAAATGGTGGGACGGCAGGATGCGGGCTTACTCTCCCCAGCCCGATAATTATGAGTCGGTATTCCAGGATGGCTATACCCAGACGCATAATATCGCTGCGTCGGGCGGAAATGAAAAAGGAAGCATCCGCGTTTCCATCACCCGGCAGGATAACCAGGCTATCATTGACAACAGTGATTTTGACCGTACCACGATCAACCTGGGTGCAAACCTGAAAATCTCTTCTAAAGTTACCGTTGACGTCAGTTTATCCTATATCAACTACAACCGGTTGAACAGCCCTATGCTGGGTGAATCTGCAGATTCCTTCAGCAAGGGATTTCTCTATTCCTGGGCAAGGAGTTACCAGGGCATCGACCGGGAATTCTATGCATATCCCGATGGTTCTCAGAATCCCCAGGAAGGATATCCTTTTTTATACATCAATCCGACACTCTGGTGGAATTTTTACAATAATAACACGACCCTGAAAAGGGATAAATACCTGGGTGCGCTGAGCCTGACCTATGACGTTACTTCCTGGCTGAACCTTACCGGTCGGGCAGGCAGGGATTTCAATCTCGATCAGTACACCACACGGAATAAGCCCATCGATGTATTGGGTATCAAGGGTGGTTATTACGCCAACAGCCTGAACAGGACGTACTCGGATATCTTTGAGGGAATGATCACTGCCTATAAGGACAACATCCTCCATTCCAGGGTGAATGTGAAATTCACGCTGGGAGCCAGCCGCTGGGACTATCGCTTATATGAAATACGGGGCCATTCGGGACAATGGTACTTCCCTAACCGTTACACCTTTGATAACTATACATCACCCACCTATATCACCAATGCAGATGGCGAGGTTATCCTTGAAAATGCTGGCGATTCCCCGGGAGGAATGGTACCGGGTGAATCCATCAAGCAGGAAAGGAATAATTCGGTATACACGTTCCTGAACCTATCCTATGGAAATTACCTTTTCCTGGAGGCCACAGGACGGAATGACTGGTCATCGACCCTGCCGCCTGAGAGCAATTCGTATTTCTATCCTTCCATTTCTTTAAGCTTTGTTGCAACAGAAGCCTTTAAGATCCAGGAGAAATTAAACTGGCTCAACTTCATGAAGATCAGGGGAGGATGGTCACATACGGCCACCGACACCGAGCCCTATATGCTCGACTTCAATTATAATTCGGGTTTATTTGGAGGAGAACAAACCGCATCATTCCCGGATGTCATCCCCCCGATCGAGTTATTGCCCCAGCGGGTGAATTCATGGGAAGCCGGCTTGAACCTCGGTCTTTTTGAGAATCGTATTGACCTGGATTTCACCTATTACAACAAATATTGCTATTCCCAGATCCTGGAGGGTCTTCCGATACCCACTTCGTCAGGCGCACAAAAAATCACCATCAATGAAGGGATCATTACGAATTACGGATTTGAGATCATCCTCAACACGGTTCCCTTACAGAAAAAAGATTTCCTGATCAAATCCGGTATCAATTTTTCGCGAAACCGCAATTACGTGGAGAGTCTTGGGGAAAATGCGGAAGTATATCCCCTTGCCGATATCTGGGGCCTAAACGGCCCCGCCATGGCCTTGCGGGAAGGGGATGAATACGGAACGATTTACGGTTACGATTATGTATACCACGAAAATGGTCAGCCCATCGTTAATGAAGAAGGGACGAAATACCTGATCACCGACACCCGTGTCCCTATCGGAAATGCCTCGCCGGATTTCATTGCCGGATGGCAATCGGAGTTTGTTTACAAGGATCTCAGGCTGGTGGTATTGCTCGACACCAAGTGGGGAGGCGAGATCTACTGCGGATCCTATGTCATTGCACTCCAGACCGGGCAAAGCCCTGAGACCCTGTTGGAAAGGGAAGGTGGGGGGCTTCCCTACACGGATCCCGATGGGAACACGTCCAATATCGGGATCATCCTCGATGGAGTGTATGCAGATGGAACACCCAATGACCGGATTGTACATTACTATTATAAATACCTGCCCAACGCGGGAGGCTGGGGTAAATTCCTGTCGACACCGGGTATCCTTGAGAATTCATGGGTAAAAATGAGAGAGATATCCCTGTCGTATTCCCTCCCACAAAAAATTATCGAAAAAAACAGGATTTTCCAGAACCTGACCCTGTCCATTGCCGGCAGGGACCTGTTTTACATTTACACCACCCTGCCCGATAAGATCAATCCCGAGGGTCTTATGGGATCGGGCAATGCCCAGGGATTTGAATGGGGAGCGCTACCGGGCACGATGTCGGTCACTTTTGGCATTTCAGCAGCTTTCTGATCCATGAAACCATACATAACTGAACGGAAGAAAATTAAGATCATGAATATAAAATATAAATCGGCCGGTTTGTTTGTGATTCTCCTGTTCTTTCTGACATCCTGTACAAAGGATTTCGAAGAAATAAATACCAACCCGAACAATTTCACCACAGCAAGCGACGGCGCATTGTTCAACAATATCATATCATCCCTGCAACTTGGATGGAATGAACAATTTTACATCAACAATGAGATCCTGTACAAGCAGACACAACTGGCAGCCCTGACCGAAGAGGCCTGGGGTAATTTCACCCTGGGCACCGAGGAAATATGGAGCAATTATTACGGTTCGCTCCCCGAGATCAGGGAACTGCAAAAACGATTCAGCGAATATGAGGATTCTCCGGGTGTTACCAACATGAAGGCCATGCTGGAGATCACCCTGGCGTTGAAAACCTTTAAAGTCACCGACCTTTTCGGCGACATTCCCTTCAGCCAGGCAGGTTATGGATTTCAGGACCTTGACCTGTTGCGTCCTCCATACGATCCACAGAGGGATATTTATCTCTCCCTCCTGGAGAGCCTGGAATGGGCTGACCAAAATATCGATGAAAGTGCGGAAATAGCCGAACCTTTTACTACCTTTATTCAGTTTGACAAGCTTTTCAATGGAGATATGGTGAAATGGAAGAAACTGGCCAACTCGCTGCGGTTGCGTCATGCCATGAGAATGTCGGAGATAGAGCCCGGATTAGCTGGCGAAATCATCAGGGATATCATTGAAAATGACAGGCCTGTCTTCTTAGGATACGATTTTATCACCCCCGTGTATGAAAGCGCCTGTTTGTGGCCTGCAGCGATAGGCTTCCGTAACGAAAGCCTTAACTGGTCATTCCGCGAACATAATAATCTCAGGATGGGATCCAATATCTGGCACAGGTTTTCGGAGAATGACAGCACCGATGGCAGGGGGATCTTTGATCCACGGGCGTACATATTTTTTGAAACGAACAATGATAACCAGTGGGCACCTTTTCCACAGCTTCCCGACGCAGGAACCCCATCGGAGGGTGGTATACCTTACGGCACGCACAGAGACCAGGCCGGAGCCTTCTTTATCAAAGGAGAAACCTGCCTGTATTCACCTTTTAATTATTTCATCGTAGCGGATATGGATTACATGCCCATCATTTTTATCACCGGAGCTGAAATCCATTTTATCAAGGCTGAAGCCTACTTCAGGGGAATCGGTGTGCTGATGGATCCGGATCAGGCTGATATCGAATACATGAACGGGATCAATGCTTCGGTGGAATGGTGGATGATGGTCGCCGAAAATTCGCAGCTACCTACCTCCCGACTGAAATTCCCGGATATGGTCAATATTCCGGGCAAAGTTGACGCATCGTCCGTACTGATGAAATACGGAAGCTGGAATGCCACCACGGAAGAAGAAAAGCTGCAGTTCATTTACACGCAATGGTGGCTTGACGCTTTCCGTCAGCCGTGGGAAGCTTATGCCCTGGCCCGCAGAACAGGCAAAACTCCACGGGAGGGCGACCCGATCAGCCATTACCGGCTACCCTACCCTCCCTCGGAAGTCGAATTCAACTCGGCCAACTGCGAAGAGGCGATCGCCAGACAGGGAGGTGATTCACCGGAGATCAAGATCTGGTGGATCCCGTGACCAGCTCATATAAATTAGATAAAATCCTTAAACTCACAGATCATGAAAATATCAAATGTAAAAATCAGATTACTGGCACTTCTTTTCGTTGTGCTGCATCCGGGCCTGATCATGTCCCAGACTAATCAGTACCTTCATTTCGACCGGATTGACGACTTTGTTCAGCTCGTGAACGGTTCGCAGTACTTTTCCGGGAGCAACCAGCTTTCACTGACAGGATGGTTTAATTGCGACGAGCTGGCCTACGGGCAGGGTTACATGGGATTTCGTGCAGGCTCGGGAACAGCCGAGTTCTATCTGATCCAACTATCGAACGGTGTTATGGAATGCCGCCTGGTTACCACAGCCGGATTTCATGAGTATGTCGCTCCGGCAAACACCATCATTCCGCAGGTATGGCAGCATATTGCCTGGATCTACGATGGAAGTGCAATTACGTTATATGTCAACGGAAATTTTATTGGAAGCAAAGCAGCTTCGGGGAATTTCGTCGGGGAAACCGTGAATTTCGGTATCGGCAAAAGCATATTAGGCGGATTCAATTTTGTCTACGGAGGCAAAATTGATGAAATCTCGGCCTGGAACATCGCCCTGACACAAACCCAGATCCAGGACATGATGAATGATGAGCTGACAGGGACGGAAGAAGGTCTTCAGCTCTATTATAAATTCAACCAGGGAGATCCGGGCGGTGACAATACGGCCATCACCAAGCTGATCTGCGAGATCGGCGACGGTGAAAGGGATGCCGACCTGTTAAACTTCGCCATGACTGGTGAAACCTCCAACTTTAATGGGGAACTTGATCCGGGCTACCAGGCCATTTCCTTTCCTCAGATCCCGAATCACCTGGTGACCGATCCGTCATTCGAAATTGAAGCCACTGCCACGTCAGGCCTTGAGGTAATTTTTGAGGTTCTGTACGGACCAGCCACTATGGACGGCAATATCGTTAACCTTACCGGTGCTTCCGGCGAGGTAGCCATCGAGGCATCTCAACCTGGCGACGATGTGTTCGATCCGGCAGAACCGATCGTCAACACCTTTATGGTACTGGATCCCGTGACCTTTGTGCCCGAAATTGATGTCAGGCACCCGCTTGCAGGAGATGTTTTTGTGCCTTCGTTGCTGGAGATACTGCTTTCAACGGTTTCCACCATTGATTATCCTGAACTGTTCTATGTTCATGATGTTGAATTCGAGATCAATGGTCAGACAATACCTGCACAGAATCATTTCAACGGCCATTACACGGCCTGGTGGACCCCTCCGGATTATGGAACATACACCCTTAACGTAATCTCCACCAATAATTTCGGCGCTTCGGCCG
This sequence comes from Lentimicrobiaceae bacterium, assembly GCA_017993235.1. GTDB lineage: Bacteria > Bacteroidota > Bacteroidia > Bacteroidales > JAGONC01 > JAGONC01. Next base: position 78,921 of record JAGONC010000004.1, on the reverse strand, counting down.
TGGAGGCCATTAGCCTGAACATTGTCCCCGGTGCGTCCGATATGGAAGTGACGGCAGCAGAGAATATATGGCTGAATCCCAACAACGTTTCGCAGGTCCTAACGGCTGAACTGCCCTCCTATTTCGGCGCGTTCGACAGGGTAACAGCTATCCTGTCGCTTACCTGCCCGCCCCAGGGTGGGTGCGGGGAATATGACCGGGTTGGTGGCGTTGAAGTGAAAGGTCACGATGGAAAATGGTACGAGATCATCCGTTATATTACTCCATATAGCGTTGAATGTTCCAGTGTCATTGATCTTACGGATTATATTTCTCTTTTACTGGGTAAAGTGGAATTCCGGTTCAACTGCAGCACACTGGACAACGGTTACCTCTGGGGACTTAGCCTGTACTACCGGCAGGGTACACCGGAATTTCTATACAGTTCAGTTTATGAGGTATGGAATGAAATTTACCCGTTTGGGGATTATGCCAACCTTCAGCCCGTTGAGGACCGGACACTCGAATTTCCCCAGGGAGCTGCTGCAGCCAGGCTTAAGCTGGTTTCCACAGGTCATGGGTGGGGCGATCTGAACACAGACAATGCAGCTGAATTCTATGAAGCAACCCACCATATCTGGGTGAATGGCGAACAAACCTTCGAACAGCACAACTGGTACGACTGCAATCCCAATCCCGATGGATGCCAGCCCCAGAACGGAACCTGGTATCACAACCGCGCAGGATGGTGCCCGGGAACCATTGCCCAGTGGTTTGATTATGATATGACTCCTTTTATCGGTGATGATGATGTTGAACTGAAGTATGTTTTCTACGAGGATTATGTTGATTTATGCCATCCCAATCATCCCGACTGCGTGACCGGGGTCACCTGCGAAGACTGCAGTGATGGATTCAATCCAACCCTGGACGTTGCTTGCAACCTGGTGGTGTTTACCGTATCGCCCGTTATCACCGGGATGAAGGAAAATGATCGTCTCATCCAGGCCTACCCCAATCCTGCTTCAGGACTCATTCAGGTCGTGGCGGAAGGAGCCCCGGCTGATCCGGATCACTCCACCCCTATTCAGCTCTATACGATCACCGGAACACAGGCCGGTGAATTCAGCTGGGATGGAAATGCAGTCCAGATTGATCTTTCGAAGTATCCGAAGGGCATGTATATCCTTATAATTCAAACTAGAGATCAGACGGTTATGAAGAAACTGGTGCTGCAATGAGACAGAGCGCTCAACTAAATAAAAAACTGAACTGATCATGAGACTTATGAAAAAAATTTTTCTGATCCTTTTTCCGCTAATTTTTGGCATTGGGTGCACGGATAAAGTAAAATCACCGGAAGAAAAAACTGATCTTGTCAAAATGGAAAATCCGCAATTGTCCTATGTTCTCCCATCACCTCAAGTTGACGGGGATGTTTCAGTGGAAAAAGCCATTTCCAGCCGGCGCTCGCACCGGTCTTACCTGAAAGATGCCATTACCGCTGAAGAGCTGTCGCAGATATTATGGTCTGCGTATGGGATCACCAAACCGTTGCAGGGGTATAAACAGACCCGCGGCGGACTCAGGACGGCACCTTCGGCAGGCGCCAGATACCCCCTTGAGATTTATGCGCTGGTAGGTAACGTCAGGGGTATTGAACCGGGCGTGTACCGGTACGTCCCGGAACAACATAAAATAGTCAGGATCATTGATAAAGATATCAAAGAGGAACTGTCTGCCGCAGCACTCGGCCAGGAGATGATCAGCGTTGCCCCGGCCTGTTTGTTCTACAGTGCGGTTTACAGCCGGACGACAGAAAGGTACGGCGACAGGGGACGTGAACGGTATGTATGTATGGATCTCGGGCATTCGGCAGAGAATGTGTACCTTCAGGCTGAAGCCCTTCACCTGGGAACCTGCGCTATCGGTGCTTTTGATGATGCTGAAGTGAGGAAGGTGATGCAGCTGCCCGAAGAGGAAGAACCGTTGTATATTATGCCGATCGGGAGGTATTTTGATGTGTCGGAGTTCTAATCACCCTATCCGCCCATGATGATATTCACAATCCCAATCAGGTCCAGTACATTGACAATGTTATCGCCGGTTACATCCGCAGCCTTGAAGATAAAGGGGGAAGGATTCAGTTCCATGATATAGTTTACGACTGTAATCACATCGAGTACATTCACGACACCATCCCCGTTGGCATCACCCGGGATGAATGATGTTGCATCAAGGGATGCCAGGGCCGATAATCCGAAATCATGCCAGTGACCATCCCAGTGTGTGCAGCCCGTACACCCTATCTCCCACGTTGCTTCTCCATCAGCCTCTTCTTCATCCTGCCAATGATAGAGTTTCCAGTAGATTGTATCATTCTCGATAAAACCCTGTTTGCCGGTCTCATAAAGATCATCGCCATAGGCACTGATGGAAACATTGGAAGTTGAATTCCAGACCACAGCGCCCGCACATTTCAATACACCGGCATCATCATAAAAAACGCCGATATGGTCGCCAGCAGTCAAGGGTACCCCATTGAATGTGGGTGCAACAGCAAGCGGTAGTGCAATGATGTGGGATGAATAGGATGGCACGTACTCCCAACCGGGAGGCAATTGTGCCCTGAGGAACCAGGGTGATAGGATCAGGAGTGCCCCCAGGATAAGCCTGCAGGTGAGGAACTGCATTGTACCGTTTCCTTTATTGATTGAATTCATTGCCTTGCTTGATCAGTTTTTTAATCATGATTTCATGTCCGTCGGTGATCCGGATGAAGTACACACCCTGGGCAAGGTCATGTATATCCAGATCCATGAGATTAGCTTCGATACGGACCTCTTTTACCAGCTGGCCACTTCCGACAGCGTACACTTTTAAACTGGCATCCTGCGAAATGCTGCCGATACATTTGATCATTACGTGATCGCTGGCAGGATTGGGATAAATTTCAACATCCTTCAGTCCGGTCTCAGCAATGGAGGTTGCCACTACACTCATATCCAAAATCCCCGAAAGTCCATTAACCTGATAAACATCCGTATTGGGCAGGATGGGATCAAAGGTAGCGGTTATCTGAAACTCTTCATGGGTCGAAGTCCTGAAAAGCCGGAAACTCATGGATTCATTGCTGACAAATCCTTCCGTGGCATTGTTTGTGGTGGGATCATCTCCAAAAGCAGTGATGGATAAGGCCTCTTTTTTACCTGTGTAGAGCATCATGCCTGCGCACAGGCCATTATGGGTAAATACACCCAAATAATCACCATATCCAATGCCTTCAACGTCGTCCCAGGCGTCCTTTTCAATGGCAATCGTGTGGGAGGTCCCAGTAAATTCGACGTTGTTCCAGGGAGTAGGGTTCGCCAGCTGGTTCAATTCGACATTTGAAGGTCCGCATGGCGCGGGAGCGCTGAAGGGAGTAAAATCAAGCACGTCGGAAGCCGATAGCAGTATCTGATACGATTTACCTGGTTCTGTGCTTGTCAGGGTATATATCCCCATGGCGGGCCACCAGATCCGGTTTCCAGCTATTTCCTTAACGATCACCAGGTTGGGATCCAGCTGACCAAACAAACTGGAGGAAGGCACCATGTTCTGTGCAAGAATGGGTATGGTATACCATCCGGCGGGGAGATTCACTGACTGGTCGGATTCAGCAATACCTTCCACAAGGATGACTGCTTCCTGGTCCATTTTGACGATATAGCCGTGATGAGGCACCCAGCCCAGCTCTTCTGCCGGCGGTGGGTCGATCTGATTAATACCCTGAGCAGGCCAGAATACCTGACCGAATGGATTGAGGAGGATCACCAGGTTGGCGATGACAGGTTCGAAAATATCTTCGGCAAGTGGCACAGTGGGATCCACCCAGCTTGAAATCCCGCTCCATCCTTCCGGAATGTACAACAACTGACCGGTAAATGTCATCAGGGGCTGCTGAAATCCCTGGGTCAGTATGATATCATCGTTCCCGAAAGTGGCAATGACACATTCGCCCATCGTCCAGCTAAGTGATATCCCGTCTGCTTCACTGTAATTTCCAGCGGTAGCAATTACCTGCTGGTCGAGGATCTGGGACATTGAACCGAAAGCTAACCATAGGCCGGTCAGGATCAGTAATATTTTTTTCATTTCGAGGGAGATTAAATGACCCAATCCCAATGGTTGTTTAGAAGTGCAATATACTAAAATTATCAGGGTAATTTGTAAAATTTATTATTTTTTGCTTTATTTTGCAAATCAAACAAACTTCTATGGAAGAACAGGTTGAGATTAAACACGTTTATACCGGATCCATCGTTGAAGCAACGTATCTGATGGAACTTCTTCAGGAGAACGGCATCGAGGCGATGTTGCGCAACACTCTGGAAGAGAGCGTCATCGCAGGCTGGGCCTCCGGATCACCCGAAGACGCGGCCCTGATATTCGTCACTGAAAATCATTATGACCTTGCCCTGAAAATCATCAATGAATATCTTCAGCAAATCAAAGAATAATGTATTTCTCCTCTCAACAGCACACGCTTTACTTGAATCCATTCCAAACAACACCACTCCTCTAAATTTATTTACCAGATGTAACTTTTTTCATATTTTTGATGCCTGCAAATGATACCCTATGGAGAGTCAGTCACTTGTCCTGTTCTTCATTGTTGCGGTGGTGCTGGTAGGAGCCGCGCTTTTGTTTTCAGGCTTTATCCCTCCCAAATCCTTCAACTCCCAGAAATTCGAACCCTACGAATGCGGCATTCCAACTATCGGAGGAGCCTGGTTGCAGTATACAGTCGGGTATTATCTCTTTGCCATCCTGTTTTTAGTTTTTGATGTTGAAACAGTGTTCATCTATCCGTGGGCCGTGGCTGTGATCCATGGTAATGTTGTGGCATTGGTCGAGATCCTGATATTTTTCTTAATATTGGCCCTGGGTCTGTTCTATGCCTGGAAAAAACATGCATTGAAATGGGAATGATCAGAAAAAAGGAAATCCACGATCCTTTTTTTAAGGATGAATACCCCATTGTGGATCAATATGCAAGCGGTGGTGTCATTCTTACCAACCTGAACGCGCTGGTCAACTGGGCAAGGGCAAACTCGCTCTGGCCCCTGACCTTTGGCACCCGTTGCTGTGCGATTGAGTTCATGGCCACCGGAGCGTCGCGACATGATTTTGCACGTTTCGGAGCCGAAGTGGCAAGGGCAACTCCGCGGCAGGCCGACGTGATCTTCATCTCGGGATCGATCACCTATAAAATGGCTCCTGTCCTGAAACGGTTGTACGACCAGATGGCGGAACCGAAATATGTCATCGCGATGGGAGCCTGTGCCATTTCCGGCGGACCTTTCTTTTATAATTCTTATTCAGTGGTAAAGGGGGCTGATCACGTAATCCCGGTGGATGTCTACATTCCTGGTTGTCCACCCCGCCCGGAAGCAGTACTTTTCGGGATCATGCAACTTCAGAAAAAGATCAGGAAACAGCAGACCCTCGGGAAAAAGAGTAAAGTCCAAAGCAAGAAATAATACAGATCGTTATTCCATGAATTCCGAAGAACTGAAAGAACTTATCCTGTCATGGGAGCCTGAAGCAGAAGTCAGCCTGGGGAGACAGTTCCCGGAAGTGATGGTTCCACACGATAAGCTGCGCAACCTGGCGAACGAACTGAAAGGAAATCCTGCAACGGCATTTGATTACCTCATCTGCTTGACTGGCGCTGATTTTGAGGATCATATGAAAGTTATTTACCATCTGGAATCAACAGTACACAGGCATGTGATTGTACTGAAAACAAAGACCCTGTCGCGTATTCATCCCGTTCTTCCCACTGTTTGTGACATATGGAAGACTGCTGAATTTCATGAGAGAGAGGTTTTTGATCTGCTGGGTATCCGGTTTAAGGATCACCCCGATTTGAGAAGACTTTTCCTTTCGGATGACTGGGGATTTCCTTTGAGAAAAGACTACGTGGATGAAGTAAGGATCGTTGATCGTTAGATTATGGGAGAAGCAGAGCCCGATAAAATCGAGACGCAGGAGTATCTGGTGAACATGGGCCCCCAGCATCCATCCACGCATGGTGTGCTGAGGCTGTTGCTCAAACTGGAAGGTGAGATCGTTCATAATGTAGAACCTCATATCGGGTATATTCACAGCGGCATTGAGAAGATGTGCGAATCGCTCACCTATCCTCAGATCCCCTATCTGACCGACAGGATGGATTATCTTTCAGCCCACATGAATGAGGAAGCGGTTTGCCTGTGCATCGAAAATGCATTGGGGATTGAGGTTCCTGACCGTGTAAAGTACATCCGGACCATCTTCAGTGAATTGCAGCGTCTTGCCTCTCACCAGCTATGGTGGTGCGTGATGGGGATGGACCTGGGTGCACTCACCACATTCTTCTACGGGCTCCGTGACAGAGAAAAGATCCTGGACATATTTGAAGAAACCTGCGGAGCACGTTTGACACTTCATTACAGCATTCCGGGTGGATTGATGTTCGACATTCATCCCAATTTCCGGAAAAGAGTCCACGAGTTCCTGACCTATTTCAGGAAAAAGCTACCCGAGTATGATCAGCTTCTGACCGGCAACGTCATCTTTCAGGAGCGCACGCGCGGGGTCGGAATCTTTCCCAGGGAAGCAGTGATCACTTACGGAGTTACGGGTCCTTCCGGCCGGGCGTCGGGATTCTCGTGCGATGTAAGACAACATCATCCTTACAGTGCATATCCCTTTGTCACTTTTCATGAAGCCCTGGATGACCGGTGCGACACACTGGCCCGTTACCAGGTCAGAATCACGGAAATGTGGGAGTCGATGTCCATCATTGAACAGTTGATTGATCATATTCCGGAAGGTGACTACCAGGTCAGGCTGAAAGGTGTGGTCAAGTTGCCCGAAGGAGAATATTATCAGCGGGTGGAAGCCGCCAGGGGAGAATTTGGTGTGTATATCATCAGTGATGGCAAAAAAAGCCCCTACCGGCTCAAGTTTCGTTCTCCGGGTTTCTCCAATCTCTCGGCGCTCAATGCCATGTCGAAAGGCTGGAAGATTGCAGACCTGGTGGCCATCATGTCCTCTCTTGATCTGGTAATCCCAGATATTGACAGGTAAACTTCTGGTTATGGCTTTCAATATATACGATTTTTCCGTACTGACCCAGTCAATCCACGAAGGATTGAGTTCGCGCCTGTCGCCGGGGGGAACTCTGGCAGTGGAATGGCTGATCGTAGGGATAGTCTTCCTGCTTTTTGTGGCCGTGTTCGGATTGTTTTTGGTTTATGCCGAACGAAAAGTCTGTGCTTTCTTCCAGCAGCGGCTGGGTCCCATGCGTGTGGGGCCATGGGGGCTGGTGCAGACCATCGCCGACTTCATCAAGCTGTTGATGAAGGAATTGATCCAGCCGGGAAAAGCAGACAAATTCCTGTACAACCTGGCACCCTTCATCGTGATCATTGTCACTTTCCTGGCCATCTCGGTAATACCCTTTGCCAAAGGGTTGCAAGCATTTGATTTTGATATCGGTGTGTTTTTCGTAACCTCTGTTTCAGCTATCGGAGTCATTGGAATTTTGCTTGCGGGGTGGTCCAGCAACAACAAGTACTCCCTGATCGGTGCCATGCGAAGCGGTGCCCAGATCATAAGCTATGAGCTTTCGGTCGGGCTTTCCCTGATCACTATGGTAGTCCTTGCCGGTACAATGCAGCTTTCAGGGATCGTTGAAGCTCAGCAGACCGGATGGTTTATTTACCGGGGGCATATCCCTGCGGTGATTGCTTTTTTTGTGTTTATCATCGCGGGAACTGCCGAAACCAACCGGGGACCGTTCGACCTGGCCGAAGCCGAATCCGAACTGACCGCCGGTTTTCATACCGAATATTCCGGGATCAAATTCGCTTTCTTTTTTCTGGCTGAGTATGTCAACCTGTTCATCGTTTCGGCGATGGCTACCACAGTCTTCCTGGGCGGCTGGATGCCCCTTCATTTTGGTAATCTGGAAGGTTTTAACGGAGTGATGGACCTGATTCCGCCCATCATCTGGTTTTTCCTGAAGATCTTTTTTGTGATATTCCTGATCATGTGGTTCAAGTGGACATTTCCGCGCCTGAGGATCGATCAGATCCTCACCCTAGAGTGGAAGTTCCTGTTGCCCATCAATCTGTTCAACATCATCCTGATGACCATCGTCGTCATCAAGGGATGGCATTTTTAAGACAAACAAATGGATGAAAGCGATCTGGAAATACATAAGCACCATTTTTCAGGGAAGCTGGACCCTATTCCAGGGAATGAGGATTACCGGTTCCTACTTTTTCCGGCCATGGCTGATCGTAACCCAGCAATATCCGGAGAATCGGAATAAGCTCGTGATGTTCGAACGATTCAGGGGCGAGGTCACCATGCCTCACAATGAAAACAATGAACATAAATGTACCGGGTGCGGCATCTGTGAAATAAACTGTCCCAACGGTTCCATTGAGATCATATCAACCTCTGTGCTTCTGCCCGACGGTAAAAAGAAAAAGATCATCGATAAGCATATTTACCATCTGGGTATGTGCAGTCTCTGCAATCTGTGTGTTAAAAACTGTCCCTCCAATGCGCTTGCGATGGCGCAAACGTTTGAGCATGCCGTATGGGATCGGACCCGGTTAACCAAGGTCCTGAACAGGCCGGGATCAAGGATCATGGAGGGCATCAAAGAATAATCCAAAAGGCAATGAGCAATCTGGTCATGCTTTTCATATTGTCGGGCGTTATCCTGGTCTTTTCGGTGATGACGGTGCTCACCAGGAGGATCCTGCGCTCGGCTGTTTTTCTTCTTTTCGTCCTGCTGGCCACGGCGGGTCTGTATTTCATGCTCGATTATATGTTCCTGGCCGCGGTTCAGCTGACTGTTTATGCTGGCGGCATCGTGGTACTGATCATCTTTTCCATTTTGCTTACCAGTCATATCAGCGATCGGGCGACCATGGCAGGAAGATGGAGGATGATCCTCTCGGGCATTGTGGTCATTCTTGGCGCTGGTGTGACACTTTACACGATCTTCAGTTATGCGTTCAAAGCTTCCCCGGAGCCAGCCGTTCCGAGCACCATGAAAACCATCGGCACCCAGTTGATCCACTATGGCGAAGATGGATATGCTTTACCCTTTGAGGTCATTTCTGTCCTTTTGCTTGCTGTTATGATCGGAGCCATTATTGTCGCGAAAAAAGAGGTTAAATAACTAAATCATTGGACATGCATCAAGGAATCCCACTACACTATTTTCTGATCGTCAGTACGCTGATGTTTTTTATCGGCATCTTTGGATTTCTAACCCGAAGGAACCTGATCACCATCCTGATGTCGATCGAGTTGATCCTGAATTCAGTAAATATAAACTTTGTCGTTTTCAACCGTTACCTGTTTCCGCATAAACTCCAGGGACATTTTTTCAGCATGATCGTCATCGCCATCGCTGCTGCTGAAGCTGCCGTGGCCATCGCCATCATCATAAACATTTACAGGAACTTCCGTTCGATCGAAGTGGATAATGTTGACGAAATGAAGCACTAACCTATGGAACTTCACGGGTACGCATACACGGTCTATATTCTGCTGATCCCCTTCATCATCTTTATATTCCTGGGATTGTTCGGCAACCGGTTCAAGCCTCTTTTCTCAGGAATCGTTGGATCAGCGGGCTTACTGGCATCCTTTGTCCTTTCACTGATCACAGCCTTCCAATATTTCTTTGCTGCGGCACATGGAGCTGAAGGATACTCAGCGATCATAGCCATGAACACAACGTGGCATCGTCTTACCGAAAAGCTCCATATTGACCTGGGCATACTGCTGGATCCAATCTCAGTGATGATGCTGATCGTGATCACCACGGTCTCCCTTATGGTTCACATCTACAGTATCGGTTATATGAAAGGGGAAAAAGGGTATGAGCGATTTTTCTCTTTCCTTTCCCTCTTCACTTTCTCCATGCTGGGTTTGGTTGTGGCGACCAATATCTTCCAAATGTACATTTTCTGGGAACTGGTTGGTGTTTCCAGCTATCTTCTGATTGGTTTCTACTACCAGAGACCCTCGGCGGTGGCCGCTTCCAAGAAGGCATTCATCGTCACCCGGTTTGCTGACCTGGGATTCCTGATTGGCATCCTCGTTTTATCCTATACGACAGGTACGTTTGATTTTCAGACGCTTACCGATCCATCCGGTCCTGCCGTCACCCATGCAGGCGGTGCCACATTTCTGGGACTGTCTGTCATAACCTGGTCGTTGATCCTTGTATTTATGGGGGGCGCAGGCAAATCCGCCATGTTCCCGCTGCACATCTGGCTGCCGGATGCCATGGAAGGGCCCACACCCGTCTCGGCACTGATCCATGCCGCTACAATGGTTGTGGCAGGTGTTTACCTGGTCGCACGCCTGTTTCCAATCTATGCCCTGGCAGGGATCCCGGCGTTAAATGTTGTTGCCTTTGTGGGTGGCTTTACCTCCCTGTTTGCCGCTGCCATTGCATGTACTCAGCTGGATATCAAACGGGTACTCGCCTATTCAACCATGTCGCAGATCGGTTACATGATGCTGGCGCTGGGTGTTTCCGGCTACGGAGGACATGAGGGGCTTGGATTCATGGCCTCTATGTTCCACCTTTTCACGCATGCCATGTTCAAAGCACTACTCTTTCTCTGTGCAGGTGCCATCATCCATGCGGTACATAGTAATTTCATGAACGAAATGGGCGGATTGAGGAAATATCTACCCATTACCCATATCACTTTCCTTATCGCCTGTCTGACCATTGCCGGCATTCCACCCTTTGCGGGATTTTTCAGCAAAGATGAAATCCTGGCTGCTGCCTGGCATCACAATAAATTTTTATTCTTTGTTGAATACTTTGTGGCAGGTCTGACCGCTTTTTATATGTTTCGTCTTTATTACAGCATCTTCCGGGGCAAACAGCAGCAATACCATCACACCCCTCACGAAGCGCCCTATGTTATGACCATTCCCCTGATGTTCCTTGCAGCGGCATCGGTGCTCAGCGGATTCATTCCTTTCCATAACCTGGTTACCAGCGACGGGCTTCACCTGGAAACGCATATCGAATGGGGCATTGCTATCCCATCAGTGCTCATTGCAGCAGTTGGCATTGCCATTGCCGCAGTGATGTACCGTAAAGAGAATGCACTTCCGGCCAGGGTGGCAACAACGTTCAAACACCTGTACAAATGGTCGTACCACAAATTCTATATTGATGAGGTATATCTGTTTATCACCAAAAAGATCATATTCAGATATATTTCCACTCCGATTGCCTGGTTCGACCGGCATATTGTCGATGGAACGATGAATGGAATTGCCTGGTTGATCGCATCACTAAGCAATTGGATCAAAGGATTTCAGTCGGGTCAGTTACAGCAGTATGCCATCGTCTTTGTGTCGGGAGCCGTGCTGCTGATCATTATTTTTATTTATTTTTTGCAATAAAAGGACAGGAAAGAGATGCATTTTTTGAATTTATTTGTGATTGTGCCTGCGCTGACCATTCTGGCCATCCTATTCACCAGAGATCTGAAAGGTGCCCGATGGGCCAGTGCGGTTGGCATGAGCATTCAGCTAATCCTGGCGGGAGTGCTGGTCTTCATGTACCTTCAGGCCAGGAAAGCCGGTGTGACGGATGAAATGATTTTCACAGCCAACACGGCCTGGTTCCCAAGCCTGAACATACGGTATGCCATTGGAGTGGACGGCATCTCGGTTGCGATGATCGCCCTGACTGCCATGGTCATTTTTGCAGGAGTTTTTGCATCCTGGGAGATGGAATTTCTCTCACGGGAATTTTTTATCAGTCTAATCCTCCTGTCTTCGGGCGTTTTTGGTTTTTTCATCTCCCTGGATCTTTTCACGATGTTTCTTTTCTATGAACTAGCGGTCATTCCCATGTACTTGTTGATCGGCATCTGGGGATCGGGGCCGAAAGAGTACTCAGCGATGAAACTGACCCTGATGCTCATGGGGGGATCAGCCCTGCTCACGGTAGGCATTCTCGGGCTGTACTTCAACTCAGCCCCGGAAGGGGGGCAGCACACTTTCCATATCCTGGAGATTGCCAGGGTGGACATACCTGTCAAGGCACAGCGGTTCTTTTTCCCCTTTACGTTCATTGGCTTTGGCATCCTGGGGGCGCTGTTCCCGTTGCACACCTGGTCGCCCGACGGGCATTCCTCAGCTCCGACGGCCGTTTCAATGCTGCATGCAGGGGTTTTGATGAAACTGGGAGGGTACGGATGTTTCCGTGTGGCCATGTTCCTGATGCCGGAAGCGGCCAATGAAATGGCCTGGATCTTTATCATCCTGACCACAATCAGCGTTGTATATGGTGCATTTGGCGCTATCTGGCAGAAAGATCTCAAATACATCAACGCTTATTCTTCGGTGAGTCATTGCGGCCTGGTGTTGTTCGCCCTGCTGATGATGAACCAGACCGCTATGAACGGAGCCATCATCCAGATGATCTCCCACGGTCTGATGACAGCCCTTTTCTTTGCCCTGATCGGAATGATCTATTCCAGAACCCATACCCGTATCATTGATGAAATGGGCGGTCTGATGAAGGTGATCCCCTTTCTGTCTGTTGTATATGTTATAGCCGGTCTTGCTTCGCTGGGCTTGCCGGGATTGAGTGGATTTGTGGCCGAGGCGACCATCTTCGTGGGAGCATTCCAGCATGCGAATACTTTTCACCGGGTAGTGACGATTGTCGCCACCACTTCGATCGTGATCACTGCAGTGTACATTTTACGGGTCATCGGTATTCTGTTGCTGGGACCGATAAAAAACAACTACCTTGAACATCCGGGTGATGCACACTGGTATGAACGGATATCGACGATCATTCTGGTCATCGGCATTGCCGGGATCGGGCTGGCACCCCTGTGGCTGTCGGATATGATCAACGCAAGTTTGGTCCCCGTCATCAGTAAAATATTGGGTTTGGCACATGATGTACCGCTGGTACTTAATTAACATATAGGGTATGAATCTGAGCGATCTTCTGATCATGCGGCATGAACTGCTACTGACCTTACTGGCAGTGATCATCCTGGTTCTTGACCTCGGAGTCGGTCCTAGGTGCAGGAACCTTATCCTGCCCGTTTCGATCGGACTCTTTTTCATCATCCTGCTGGCCGGATTTCTGCCGGTCGGTGAAGGATCCCTGTTTGGCGGAATGTACCACACCGATCCGTTGACCGTACTGATGAAGAACATCCTGAACATAGGCTTTTTCATCGTCATGCTTCAATCGGTAACCTGGTTGAAAAAAGAGGAAAACCAGCAGAAAATGAGCGAATTTTATGTTCTGCTCCTGGCCACGCTGATCGGTATGAACTTCATGATCTCATCAGGTGATTTCCTGATGTTCTATCTCGGTTTGGAGCTGGCTACCATCCCCATGGCAGCACTGGCTGCCTATGTTCATCACCAGACCCGTTCGGCTGAAGCCGGCATCAAACTGATCCTCATTTCAGCCCTTTCATCGGGTATTCTCCTGTTTGGACTTTCCATGATTTACGGCACGACTGGATCCATTTTTTTCAACGAGGTGAAAGTTTCCTTTACCGGCGAACCACTTCAGGTGCTTGCATTTATCTTCTTCTTTACCGGTATGGGTTTCAAGATTTCCCTGGTTCCCTTCCATCTGTGGACAGCCGACGTTTACGAAGGAGCTCCCGTCAATGTCACGTCATACCTGTCGGTCATTTCCAAGGGAGCGGCGGTTTTCATCTTTATCCTTGTACTGTATACCGTATTCACTTCCATTGCCTATCTCTGGAAAGACCTGGTCTATTTCATTTCCATCGTGACCATGACACTGGGTAACCTCTTTGCCCTTCGGCAGAAGAACCTGAAACGGTTTCTTGCCTTTTCCTCTATTGCCCAGGCTGGATTCATCCTGCTGGGGATCATCGCCGGTTCTCAGCTGGGCATGACCTCGGTCATTTACTTTATACTGGTCTATATTTTCTCGAACCTCGGTGCTTTCGGAGTGGTTGCAACAGTTTACAATCAGAGTGGTAAAGAGAATATGGATGACTATAATGGTCTTTACCATACTAATCCTAAACTTAGCCTTCTGATGATGCTCTCCCTGTTTTCTCTTGCAGGCATCCCACCTGTTGCAGGATTTTTCGGGAAATTCTTCTTATTTACGTCAGCGGCTTCTGCTGGTTATTATTGGCTCGTTCTCATTGCTGTGCTGAATGCAACGATTTCCCTGTACTACTATCTTCTGGTTGTAAAAGCAATGTTCATCAATAAAAATGAAACACCCATCGCCCACTTCAAATCCGATGTTTCCACCCGGATCGGGTTATTGATCTGTACGGCCGGCATCGTCGTCCTTGGATTCTATAATGCTGTTTATGAGCTGATCAGCAGACTCAGCATGGGAATAAACTAGTTAACATACCGTTATGGCATTGAACAAAGGCAAGCATATCGTGGAAGAGATCAATGGTGTCCGCTGCACCATCGTGGAAAAAGGACTGGATGAAAAACGCGCAGGATTCCTGAAGGAACTGCTCAAACATAATCATTTCGAAGTACATATCCAGGAAGAAAAGAAAGAGGATGAAACTGCTTCCACAACCTTTACACTAGGGGTCACCGACCTGGTCTTCAATCCTGTCATCGCAGTATATCAAATGCGTCTGAGAACAAAAGATGGTAAAAAGGTCTCTCCTGCTTACTGGAACCAGTGGACCAGAATACAGGTCGACAACCGGTACTGGCGCTATTACCCCAAGGGTGAGAAACACGAATTCAACAGTGAAGAATTTATGTGGTAATTCAGTATAACAGTAACAATGTCATTCACCGTATTCTGGTTCAGGAGGGATCTCAGGCTCGATGATAACGCAGGTCTTTATTTTGCATTGAAAGAGAAAGGGAATGTTCAGCCTCTGTTCATTTTCGACAGGAATATTCTGGATAAGCTTGAGATCAGGAAAGATCCCCGTATCCTGTTTATTTTAAACGCCCTTTCCTCACTACAATCAAAACTTATTCAGTTCGGAAGCTCGCTTAAGATCTTTCACGGCGATCCCCTGGAAGTTTTCAAGGAGCTCGTTTCTCATCAGGAAGTCAGTGCTGTTTACTGTAATCATGATTATGAGCCCTATGCGAGAGAAAGGGATCAAAAGATTAAGCAATTACTTCAGGATCAAGGCATTGAATTCAAAACCTTCAAGGATCAGGTCATTTTTGAGAAAGATGAAATCCTTAAGTCAGATAGAACGCCCTACACGGTTTTCACTCCATACATGAACCGGTGGAAAGGGATATACTCCGAAAAATTTTTCCTGCCCTACGATACGTCCTCATGCTCATCCTCCTACCATAAGACGGTTCCCTCCCCCCTGCCCTCTCCTGAAGAGCTGGGATTCCGTTCAATGGAAATCCGTTTCCCGGATGCAGAACCTGATGAGCGCATCATCCGCAACTATCATCTGACGCGTGACATCCCTTCAATAAGGGGAACCAGCCGGATGAGCGTACACCTGCGCTTTGGAACGGTTTCAGTGCGTCACCTGGTACATCTGGCACTGCAGCTCAATGAGAAATGGCTGAATGAACTGATCTGGAGGGAGTTTTACATGGGAAACATCCTATGGCACTTCCCGAATGTCGTCAGTGGTTCATTCAAACCTGCATACGATCAGATGCACTGGATCAACAACGAAGAGGAATTTGCCAGATGGTGCGAAGGGAGTACCGGGTACCCGCTGGTGGATGCTGGTATGCGTGAGCTTAATGCGACAGGTTTCATGCACAACCGGCTTCGCATGATCACGGCCAGTTTCCTGGTTAAGCATCTGCTGATCGACTGGCGATGGGGAGAAGCTTATTTTGCACGTAAGCTTCTGGACTATGAACTTTCTTCCAACAATGGTGGCTGGCAGTGGGCTGCAGGGACAGGCTGTGATGCGGCGCCCTATTTCCGTGTCTTTAATCCTTACCTGCAGGCTGACCGGTACGATCCCCGGCGGATCTATATCCAGCAATGGGTACCTGAGTACGGGGATCCGCAGCGGTATCCCAGACCCGTCATCGATCATGAAATGGCCAGGAAAAGAGCGGTCGATACCTACCGGAAAGCCCTGATCAGATGAAGCACCGCATTACGGCTTTTCCGCTTCTCTGAAAGCAATCAGATAAAGCATTCCCTGATGATCCGGGGGAGCAATTTTCCATAATGTATCGACTATGTACCCTTCGATATCCTCTTCCCTTGCAATGTACAGGGCTTTTCGATCAATTTCAGACGAGAATGTCAGTGGTTGTTGCCGTTCTACGCTTATATAGAACATAAATGCATATTCTGTTCTGCGCTTTCCGTAGTACGGATCAGGTGTCTGATGGGGATTCCACCAGATGTAAAGAGGCTTTCCCCTGGTTTGACGTCCCACTTCCCTCGCTATTTCCCGGCTTTTCACTTCTTTGGCTTCATAGTACCTTGAGGGCAGGATGATCAGATCAAAGCCGATCCGAAGGACCAGCAGGGCGATAACCACCCAGAATAACCTTTCGGAAGCCTGTTTCCAGTAATTGAACGTGATCAGGGCAAGGGTAAGCAGCAGAATGATACAAACCAGGACGATCATCGGAAGCTGTTTTACAGGATCAATGAACAGCGGGACAAGCATTCCCACAGTGATGATGATCAGTACAAATCCCAAAATATATTCAACCCAACGACATATTTTATTATTTACCTCTTTCAAATCCAGGTAGAGATAAACCAGGATGGTAAAAAATGGAGGGATCAGCATCAGGATGTAACGGGGATGCACTTCGGGAGATGTCCAGTAAACAATGATGTTAAAAAGAATAAGCAGTGCATTGTAGCATAAAAAAGGATGCTTGCGTATCTTTTTCAGGCTGCCCCTGACGAATAATAATACGGACAATAGGGTCCAGGGAAGGAAATGATAGAACATTTCCAGCGGAAAAGTAAACAGGTGTCGGAGCGTCCGTTCCCATCCGAAACGGATCACAGTCCGCCGGGTTGTTTCCCCCATAAGCGTTGAAAACAGCGATTCAGGTGCTATCTCATTTCGCCGGAAATAGACAAAATAGTACAGGCCGACGACAAGGATCAGCAGGCCGATACCGGCAAAATGCCTCCAGTTGAACAACATCCTGAATTTTTTTTCAGATAGAAAGAGCACCAGCAGGGAAATAGCCAGAAAAACAAGACTGGGCAATCCCTTCATCAGATAGGATATGGCGGTGATCCCATAGGCTGTCAGGAAAAGGGCCAGGTATTTCTCCCGTTTCATGAAATGGTAGCTCAGCATGAAGAACAGGTAGGTGAGCCATGAGAAAGTGATATCGATCAGCCCGTGCTCGGATTCATAGAACAATACCCTTCCATTGGTGAGAAACATCAGGGCAACGAGAATACCCATCCGCGGCCCCAGTTCTTTCCTGACGAAATGATATATGGTGAAGGTATAACAGAGAAGGAAAATGATGACAGGCAAGCGTATGACGAATTCGTTCTGGTGGCCGGAAACCTGGAAAAACAGGGCAATGATCCAGTTGTAGAGCGGTGGTTTCTTGATATAAAGATCCCCACCCAGCGTGGGAGTGAGGTAGTCGCCCGTCTGCATCATTTCAAGGGATACAAGCGACCGGATGGCCTCATCCGGGATCAATGGCAGCAATCCCAGATAAATAAGAAAGGCAGGAACGGCCAGTACCAGTGCCAGAATGAAGAAAAAGTAAGGAGACTGAGGTTTCTGGCTGTGCATCCGGTCATTCTTTTTTCGAATGGTAGCCGAGGTACCATTCAGTGAAACTTCGGATACCCTCTTCCACTGAGGTTGTGGGCTTAAATCCTGAATAGTTCTCCAGGCGGGTTGTGTCAGCATACGTTGACAGAACGTCACCTGGCTGCATGGGAAGGAAACGTTTGATGGCCTTTTTCCCGAGTGCATCTTCAATCACCTGGATGAAGCGCAGCAAGTTGACCGGCTCGGAATGACCGATGTTGAAAAGCTGGTATGGGGGTATTCCTGAAGCCTTTCGTTTCATAAGGTTAAGGATTCCCTGTATAATGTCATCCACAAATGTGAAATCCCTTTGCAGATTGCCTTCATTGTACACATCAATGGGTCTGTTCTCAACGATCGCCTTCACAAACTTATAATAGGCCATATCCGGTCGGCCCCAGGGTCCATAAACGGTAAAAAAACGCAATCCGGTGGTGGGTATTCCAAAAAGATGGCTGTAGGTATAGGCCATCAGTTCATCTGACCGCTTGGTGGCTGCATAGAGGCTCACAGGAGTATCCACACGGTCGTCCTCGTGATAGGGCTGTTTTATATTTCCGCCATACACGCTGGAACTGCTGGCATAGATCAGATGTTCAACCTGTGTATTTCTGCACCCTTCCAGTATATGGATGAATCCGATGATATTGCTCTGGATGTAATCATAGGGATGGGTCAGGCTTGCACGTGCACCGGGTTGTGCAGCCAGGTGGATCACCTGAGAAAAGGATTCATTATCGAAAAGCTGCTCAACAGGCTCACGTGCAGCGATATCCAGCTTCATGAATCCAAGTCCCGGAGATGTCCGCGATGAAATTTCCACGTTATCCCGTATGGATGCCGGAGAGAATCCCAGTTCTTTCAGGCGGGCCAGTTTCAGAGCTGGATCGTAATAGTTGTTGATATTGTCGATCCCGAGGATACTGAAACCCTCATCAGCAATCCGTTTGGCCAGATGGAAACCGATGAATCCGGCGATCCCCGTCAGAAGAACTCGTGGCATTATGTCTCTGTGTATGGTTTCGTGCTTCAAAGATAGGATAATTCCCGGAGCAGAATTACGTTAATCTTGTTACTTTTGTCCTTTCTCTGTGATCTCCGTGATTTTCTCTATGTTCTTCGTGGTTAAAGAAACATCTCATATAACCACGGAGAACACGGAGGGGATCACGGAGAACACGGAGACACAATGATACTTTAAAGCGTTAATAATGAGTAAGATATCCGTTGTTGTCACCGTTTACAACGAGGAAGATAATATCCTGCCACTGGTGGAACAGATCACCGCTGCGCTGCAGGGAAAGGACTATGAGATCATTTACGTGGATGATGGATCAAAAGACCGCACAGTTGAAAAGGTCAGATCCATCAACGACCCTCACCTTACTCTGATCGTCTTTAAGAAGAATTATGGTCAAAGCTCAGCACTGGCAGCAGGCATAGATTATGCAACCGGGGATTACATCGTGACCATGGACGGAGACCTGCAGAATGATCCTGCGGATATTCCCGGGATGATCCGGGTGGCAGAAGAGGGTGGTTATGACATGGTTACGGGTGTCAGGGTCAACCGAAGGGATGATTTCTTCATACGCAGGATACCTTCTTTCATTGCCAACCGGATCATCATGAAAGCGACGGGTATTAAAATTAAGGATAATGGCTGTGCCTTGAAGGTCTTCCGGAGTGATCTGGCAAAAAGCCTGGGCCTTTACGGTGAGATGCACCGGTTCATCGCAGTGCTGGCTGCCCTGGAAGGCGCCCGGATCACGCAGGTGGATGTAAGCCATCATCCCAGGATCCATGGTAAATCAAAATATGGCCTGTCGCGTACTATGAAAGTGATCAGCGACCTACTGTTGCTTACTTTTAATAAAAACTACCTGCAACGTCCCATGCACTTTTTCGGTAAATGGGGATTCTTGATCCTGCTGGCAGGGATCATCATCAACATATATATGCTCATCCTCAAGATCGAAGGCCATGACATCTGGGGCAAGCCACTGCTGCTGCTGGGAATCCTGCTGATAATCGCCGGCTTTCAGCTGATCACCACGGGCATTATCGCGGAACTCCAGATGAGAACCTACTTTGAGTCGCAAAACAAGAAACCGTACCGGATCAGAAATATCTACAGGGGTGGCAGGCAAGCATAAGAAATACATCCAGACCTCCCTGAAATTCGGTGTTACGGCCGTAGCGCTCTATTTTGTCTTCCGTAAAATTGATTTTTCTCAGATCCTTGACCTATACAGGACTGCCAGCATCAAATACCTGATTGCAGCCCTGTTGCTTTTTGCAGGCTCCAAAGCACTCTCTTCTTTTCGTTTGAACCTCCTTTTCCATCGTACCGGCATTCCGCTTTCGTCGGTCACCAACCTGAAGCTGTACCTGATCGGTATGTTCTACAATTTATTCCTGCCGGGGGGAATCGGCGGTGACGGATACAAGATCTACCTGCTGAACAGGCATTATGATGTCAGAGCACGTAAAATCCTGGGCGCCGTTTTCATGGACCGGGTAACCGGCATCGTTATGCTCTGGGTGATCGCTTTGTGTTTTCTTTATTTTGTGGAGCCGCATATCCCCTATCGCTACCTGATCTTTATCGCGATCCCCATACTGTTCGCCGGACTGTACCTTGGAATGCACTGGCTGTTCCGGGAGTATGTCGCGGTCTATCTACCCATCTGCGTCTATTCCATTGGGGTGCAACTTATGCAGGTCCTGTGTGCGTATTGCATTCTGATGGCCTTTCATCATGATGATGGAAACTTTTCGTATTTGTTTCTTTTTCTGATCTCATCGATCGTCACTATCATTCCCATCACCGTCGGTGGGGCAGGCATGAGGGAGATCACCTTCCTTTACGGGGCGCAGTTCCTGGGGGTGGACACTCACCTGTCGGTTGCCCTGAGCCTGATGTTCTATTTCATCACGGTGATCGTTTCGTTCTTCGGAATTTACTTTGTCATCAAACCAATAAAGTTCGGTGAATCAGCTTTTCATCTTTGATCTTTGCTCTTACCTGAGCTTCTCGTTCAGTGCGGTGAACCGTGGTTCCACCTGAAGAATCTTCCGGTAGGTCTCCCGTGCAAGGGCAGCCTGTGAAGTTCTTTCATAGGCATCGGCAAGCATCATCAGCATATTGAGATAAAACCAATTATTCTCCATTTCATCCGGATCCTTTTCTAAAAGACCGATAGCCTTGCGATAATACTCAATTCCTCTGGTCTTCGAGCCACCAAAAGCAGCAGGGCGGAAAAACTCAGAGTTACCATAAACGAACCAGCCAATTGGATCGCCTGGATCCAGTTCAATGGCCTTATCAATGTTAAGCTTATTCTTCGGTCCGTAAAAGACGGCTTTGGCAGGATGAAGGGTGATTCGAAAACCGTATATGGCAGCCTTGATTGCATACACAGCGGCCCGGGAGGGATCCAGTGAAATAAGCCTATCAGCAAGTGCATCCGCGTCTTCCACCCATTCCGCTGCCTTATCATTCCAATCCTTGCTGAAACAGTACCCAATAAATCCATATTCAGCCAGCAGAAGGTCAAACATCATGTCACGGTCAGCTGAACGCTGCACTTGTTGCTGAACACGCTGCATGGGAATCGTCCATTCGATCATCCGGTTGGAAATATACAGGCTGTAAAGTTCCGGTCGAAAACTTTCCTGGGCGGCTGTCCTGCCGATCATTGCAACAAGCATAAGAATGGATAAAACGTTTTTCACCGGGCGATCATATTATGGTGGACAATCTCTTTTTATTTCAATCTACGGCCTTTCCAGTAGGATGTCCCGGTGATCCTGTTCAGGATCGCCTTGGTTCCCATCATAATAAAAGTGACTTTTTGTAAGGGTAAAAGTAGCAGGTTCATAAGAACCGGCTGCCGGCTGAGCAGCGATACGAAAACCGACAGCAGGATGTTGACCAGAAGGTAGGCTACAAAGTAACCAATGGGAAGGCCAAGGAGTACAAAAACAAATCCGAAGACAGAAAACAGAGTAAAAAGTAACATTGCCAGGATATTACCACCAAAATAATCCGTCACATTCCTGGAAAATCCCCTGATGGCTTCGTTAAATCCATGGTACATCCGGCACCTGATCTGTCCGCTGCTTAACAGCGTGTGCACCCGGAATCCCTTATTTTTCATGTACCGCATGATCCGGATATCCTCTACGACCTGGTCCTTCAACTGCTGATGGAACCATTGGTTTCTGTAAACGGCACCATCGAACAGCATGAACTGACCATTGGCAGCTGAAAGGGAAGCACGGCGGCTATTTTTTATCAGAGAAAGAGGCAGCAGCGTCAGAAGGATATAATTCATTACGGGCACCGTGATCCTTTCACCCCACGTCAGCATGATCTGTTGTGGAAAGATGGAGAATAACTTCAGATTCTTCCGGGTAAGGTATGCCAGACTGTTTTTGATCAGTCCCGGGCCGATCTCCACATCTGCATCCAGGAAAAGAAGATAATCCCCCCTGGAATTCCTGGCAAGCTGATGGCAGGCGTGGTTCTTTCCCAGCCATCCTTCCGGCAGGGATTCTCCCCTTATCAGGCGGAATCTTGTATCCTGCTGCATATGATCCCTGACGATGTCCGATGTGGCATCCACAGAATCATCATCGTAAACGATCACCTCATCGACTGGATAATCCTGTTCAGATATGCTATGCAATAGCTTGCCGATTGCATTTTCCTCATTCCTGGCCGGGATGAGGATCGAAACAGAGGGAAAAACATCCATGGAAAGATCTTTCAACCACTGTTTCCCTAACAGGTTCGAGAGTACCACTACCAGCCTCAACAGGAGAAACACCCATGCGATGACAGCCAGTATGATCATATCAATCCCTTTTGCTGACCAACAGCTTCCATGTAGAATTCATGATAAAGGGCCTCCAGATCTGCAGCGGAAATTGCGGAAGAGAAAGGCTGCTCTTTTAAATAGATCATCAACAGGGGTTTTCTGAAGGAAAAATAATCAGTCAAAGCTACGTAAAATACGAGCTGGAATC
Organism: Lentimicrobiaceae bacterium; assembly: GCA_017993235.1. Classification (GTDB taxonomy): domain Bacteria; phylum Bacteroidota; class Bacteroidia; order Bacteroidales; family JAGONC01; genus JAGONC01. The sequence goes on along the minus strand of JAGONC010000004.1, from coordinate 56,065 downwards.
CGGATTCCAGCGCTTTTTTAAGGATGATAAAGTATCCCTTCTCAAAGACGATAGGCTGATCATGGATGGATTGAAATTTACCCTGCGGATATAAAACAAGCAGGTTATTTTTATTCTGCAGTATGTCCGCGGCATAGGAAATTGTTTCGACCATCGACCGTTTTCCTTTGGCGATGGAAAATGCTCCTGCCCTGCTGAGAAACATGCGTTGTTTCAATTGTTCCTCCAGCATCATGATATAAAAATCCCTTTTGAATATTTTACAATTAAGATAGTTCGCAATGAAGCCATCCCACCAGCTGAAATGGTTCCCAATCAGCAGGACCGGCAGATCCCTGATGGTCAGGTCAGATTTGATGGTAACTGAGGAAAAATGATGCCGGATCATCCATTGGGTATACAGCCGGAAAAAACTTGTATGGAAGAGAGTGTGTTGCGCCCTGATCATTTCATCAGATGTTAAGTAATCGAAAAAGAAGGAAAAATGTAAAAAGAATCAACCAGAGCGAAATGGAAATTTTATTCCGCAGCTCTATCCTCATGCGTGCTGCCAGTATGAAAAAAAGGATGGAGATGATAAACCAGGCCAGGTAATTCTGTATCGGAATGACAGTGCTGCTCCAGGTCCATAAGCCCATGTTCGTGGCTGCGGGTTCCAGGATAAAATCAAAAATGACCATTAGGATCCCGGATACAAGGATCCGTAGAGCGACGGGCATCCTGATACGGCCGGTCATATCCCAGGTTGTATAGATGAGTATCAGCCAGTTGACACCGATCAACAGTGGCGTACTCCATAACTGGATACCCAGCAGGGATCCATAGGTATATTCGCCGAAAATCATTCCCGTGTTAACGCCAATTACCTCCAGCAGGAATCCTCCTATCGCGACCATCAGAAAAAAGATCACCAGTCTGCGTTTCCATTCGGAGTGAAAAAGCATCAGAATACAGATACTGAGCAGCAGGCTCAGTGACGTCAATTTCACGAACAGGGAATATGAGGATGGAATAGCCAATCCTGTGATCCCCACACCAAAAAATAGAATCAGTAAAGCGATTGCGAGACCGGCTCTTACTTTATGATTGCACATACCCTGCTATTTTTCGTCTTTAAAGATTGTCCCGGCCACTATGGCGGCTGAGGCAAGGCAAAGCGGTATACCACCACCGGGATGCACACTGCCCCCCGTAAAATAAAGCCCCCTGATCTTTTTTCTCCGGTTGGGATGACGCAGGAAAGCGGCGAACGGACTATTGGAGCTTGTGCCATAGATAGCCCCATGTGCTGATCCTGAATATCTCTCCAGGGAAGTCGGATCGAGAACATGCTCATATTCAATGAATTTATCAATATCGTCGTTCACGATCCTGTTGATCTTCCCAATGATATTTTTCCTGGCATTGCGAACCAGCTCGTCCCAATCCTGTCCGGTATTGACTGGTGTATTGATCATAACAAACCAGTTTTCAGCATCAAAAGGTGCATCCTCTTTCACAACCTTTGAGCTTATAAAGATATATACAGTGGGATCGTCGCAAATATCATTTTTCGTGTACATGTGATCAAATTCATTCCTGTAGTCATTTGAAAAGAGGATGTTATGCAGATCCAGTTCGGGAAACTTCTTATGCATGCCCCAGTAAAAGATCAATGCTGATGAGGAGCGTTCGGTTTTCCACAAGCGCGGGGGAGCGAGATCCTCAGGTAACAAGTGTTTGTAAAGTGTATAGACATCAATCCCGCTGATGATGATGTCGTATGCTTTTTCAATCTCGTTGCATACGATACCCGTTACTTTTTTCCCATTCAGGACAACCGATGTCACAGGTGAATTCATGAAGAACCTCACGCCCATTTTCTCCGACAGACTGACCAGGCTTCTGATGATTTGATACATACCCTTCTCCGGGAAAAAAGCTCCCAGGTTATGCTCCAGATGTGCAATGACATTCAGCGTTGCCGGGGCAACATATGGATTGGAGCCATTATAGGTGGCATAGCGGTCAAAAAGCTGAATGATCCGGGAATCCCTAAACCGTCTGCTGTTCGATCGGTGCATGGTCGTGAACGGCTCCATTTTCCAGCCTGCGATCAGGGTTTTCAGCGAATCCCTGTTCATCAGATTTCTTAACTGATGAAATGCATTGAATATGAATACCTTGTGTGTGATTTGATACAGATCACTGCTATGACGGAGAAATCGCTCCACGTGTACCGCTGGCTCGCCGGTTTTACGCTCCACTTCACGCGCAAACTGTTCAGGATCCCTGAAAGCATTAATTACGGTTCCATCCCCATAAAAATACCTGCAGATAATTTCCAAACGCTCATAAGTCAGGTATTCCTCCAAGGGGACGTTGCAGAGGGTAAAAAGATCTTCGATCAATTGGGGCAAGGTAAAAAGGGAGGGTCCCATATCGAAACGGTACTCCCCCATCCTTAATTCGGAAAGCTTTCCGCCCGGATGGTCATTCTTTTCATACACATCAACTGCATAACCTGCCTTCGAGAGCCTGATCGAAGAAGCCAGTCCCGAAATTCCTGCACCGATGATAGCAGCCCGCTTGGCCACATGCATGAATTTATTGATTGTTATCGTATGCAAGTAAACAAAATAAACGGTATGTTTGTTACCTGCTGTAAAAAATTAACCATGAAAAAGGTACTCATCATCGGCACCGGGCTGGGAGGATTATGCACCGCCCTGAGGCTTGTAAAGAAAGGGTACACGGTGGAAATGGTCGACAAGTACTTTCAGGCAGGCGGACGTTTCAACCAGATGAAACGAGATGGGTTCACGTTCGACATGGCTCCCACTTTTTTTAGTATGAGCTATGAATTCAGGGAACTGATGAATTACTGCAGGATGGAGATGCCATTTGAGTTTGTGGAGATTGACCCCTTATATACGGTCAACTTTACCGGCAGCCCGCGTAATTATCAGATCCATAAGAATCTCAGTAAACTTGCCAAAGAATTTGAAGATGTGGAACCTGACTTCGAAAAAAAGATGAAACTATACCTGAAGTCAGCAGGGAAACTCTTTCATGATGTGGAAGATATCATCATACGCAGGAACTTTGACGGCAAGCTGGATTATCTGCGTCAAATGACCAGGGTACCCTGGGAACACGCTCCGAAAATGATTCGTAATGTTTGGTCGGAACTTGATCGTTACTTTGAATCCAATGAGGTTAAGCAAATATTTTCGCTTGTCGCCTTTTTCCTTGGGGCAACACCATTTGACACGCCCGCCGTTTATACGATCCTTTCGTACACTGAAATGGTTCATGATGGTTATCACAAAGTCAGGGGCGGGATGTACAGGATCGTTGAGAACCTTCTCGAGGAACTGAAAAAGGAAGGGGCACAGATACATTACAACACTGAAATCACAGGCTATACGGAACGGGATGGCCACTTGACAGGATTTACCGACAGCAATGGAAACACCTACACGGCTGATCATTATGTGATCAATGCGGATGCGGCATGGTTCAGGAATGCCATCCTTAAACGTCCGGAATTCTCTTCTGCTCACCTCGACAAAATGAAATGGACACTGGCACCTTTCACCATCTACCTGGGTGTTAAGGGGAAAATAGAAACACTGCACCATCATAATTACTTCCTGGGTACCAATTTCCGTGAGTACGCCGGAAAGATCTTCAAGAACCAGATCAGCCTGAATAAACCCTACTATTACGTTAATGTCAACTCCAGGTACAATCCTGAATCCGCTCCCGAGGGGTGTGAAAGCGTCTTTATCCTCTGCCCTGTTCCCGACCTGAGGTATAAGCCGGACTGGTCCGACCGCGAGGAGCTGGCCCGGAACATCATTCTGGATCTCTCCGAACGCACCGGTTATGATATCTCCTCCTATGTCATCACCCAAACCGTCTATGATCCCACGGATTGGGAAAAGGCCTTCAACCTGTACCGGGGCAGCGGACTCGGGTTGGCTCATGACCTCAACCAGATGGGCGCATACCGGCCTAAAAATTATGATGAGAAGTTCCCGAATGTATTCTATGTCGGTGCATCAACCACGCCCGGCACCGGTCTGCCAATGGTCGTTATCAGTTCCCGTTTGGTAACCGAAAGAATCCTGAAACATGATCGAATTATATAACGACAGTGCATTTTCCTGCAGTAAGCTGATCACCAGATTTCTCAGGGATCTGAAGGATGACTACTTCAACAGGGGAAGAACTTACTTTCCCCAGGTGGAAATGACCCGCTTTGACGACAAGATAAAAAATGAGCTTGAAATTGATATTCAAAATGACTTTGACGTCGCTCTGTCCGGAATTAAAAAATTAAATACAGACTCACGTTTCGGGGTGTACATCACTTATTTTTATTATACGAGGTTATTCAACAAAATCAAAAAGGCCCGGGCAGAAGATCTGATCATGCACAGGTACAGGATATCAAATGTTTCCAAAGGATTCATGGTCGTTATCGCCTGGTTCAGACACCTTTTACAGCTGTATTAAACGATGGAGTATGAGCAACATCTTATTGATGGTGAGAACGATGGCATCAATACGGCGGATCACACGGAAAAAATCAGATTGTGCCAGCTGTATTCCAAATACGTGTGCAAAGGACAAGAATACCGATCTGGTATAAAATGATCTGAAGCGACATTCACTTTTTTTTATTGCAGAATCAACCGTTGCCGGTGCCTGTGTTGAATGACGAAATTACTATTTTAGCGCAATCATAATCCAGCAAAAAGAAGAACAATGAAGCGATTTCATTTTCATTTGTTTTTATTTTTTTTAATGATTTTATTTTCCTGCAATCATGGATCAGATCCGGCTCAACCGGATCCTGCGTACCAGGATTCCCTGATATCGTGGAGACAAAACAGGGTAAGGGAACTGACCATGTCGGATGGATGGCTTGCGCTGGCGGGCCGCTACTGGTTGAAAGAGGGCGAGCAGAGTTTTGGTGCGGGAAGGGGAAATGATATCATATTTCCAGGCGGCACCTGCCCCGACACGATCGGGTGGATCAATCTTACGGATGACAGAATATTCATCAGGATAAAGAACGGCACTGATGTTCGATATGAAGGACAACCAATAGACGTGATCAGCATGATTACTGATCGTGATGACAAACAGACGTACTTAACCCTTGGATCGTTGAAATGGCATATTATTAAAAGGGGAGATCGCTTTGCCCTGCGTCTTACCGACAGCAACAGCAAAAGTCTCAGGGAGTTCAGGGGATTGGAATATTTTCCGGTGGATCCGTCGTGGTGCATTCCGGCTCAATATGTACCCTATGATCCGCCGAAAACCTTGCTCATTGCCACAGTGATCGGTACGGTGGATACGTTGTCGGCACCCGGTTATCTTTCTTTCCAGGTGGGCAGGAAGGCATTCCGCCTCGATCCGGTGCAGGAGCCCGGTTCCGGGTCCTTGTTCATCATTTTCGCCGATGAAACGACAGCGGTGGAAACTTATGGAGGAGGTCGTTTTTTAGATGCATCTCTCCCCGATGAAGATGGGAATGTCATCCTTGACTTCAATAAAGCTTACAATCCACCGTGCGCTTTCACGGAATTTGCCACCTGTCCTCTGCCGCCTGATCAGAATAAGCTTGCCATCAGCATCACGGCAGGTGAAAAAAGCTATTCAGCGCACTGATCTATTGGATGTAGATCATTTTCCGGTTCATCATCACGCTGTTGCTGGTCAGCGAGAAATAATAAATACCGGGGCGGATCCCTGCAGTAACGGGATCAAAATGTTCAATGTATTTCCCCTGAGGAAACGATTTGTTATTGATCAATGTCGCTACCACTTTTCCCATGGTATCGAACACCCTAATTGTAATCCGGGAAGGCTGAAACAGTTTAAATGAAATATAGGTCGAGCCCTCATATGGATTCGGATAATTCTGGTCTAAAGCAAAGGGCATAATTTCTGGCTTTTCTTCACCCACCCAGTTCAGATCAATGATCGCTGTCCAGATACTGAGCTCTCCCTGATGAAGCCTCGTCCAGATAGGCCTTACCACACCATCGTGCGCGGAAATGTTCGTGTAATCTCCAAAAAAGATGGACGAAGCGGGTAAGAAAGGAGTCTCGCTGACTTTGAAATTCAGGAAGGTTTCTCCACTGTCATCTGACATGGCCATATACACATCGGTCAGGTTATTCGTGTAGTTCCTCCGGTCGTAGAATACAAAATACAGGATCCCAGTGGTTTGGTCGATGGTCATCCATGTGAAGAACTGCTGCCGGCCCGGAGGATCATCGTTGACACGAACAGCCGGAGTCCAGGTATTTCCGCCGTCAGTTGATTTTGACAGCCAGACATCAGTGTCATCCTCACCATTGCGCTGATCCGACCAGTTGACATATAGGGTTCCATGGTACGGTCCGCCACTGATATCGCAGGCAGTGACGGGCATGCCATTGCATTGCGAAATGCCAGGGATATCGTACGCCCAGCCGCCCGGGTGCTCGGAAATGAAAATATCTTCTTCCAGCCAGGTCTCTCCCTCATCAAGCGAGCGGTCGAACACAATTCCAGCCGGGCCGGACCAGGCAACATAGATCTCTCCATTTGGCCCAATGCATGGAACAGCGCCTTCTACCGTAAGATCATCATCCACACAGTTGCCGGCAACTTGCGATAATCGTTTCGGTTGCATCCAGGTCAGTCCCTGGTCCGTCGATTTTGAGAAACGAATAATGGTACTGTCAGCGAAATAGGAGCTTCCATAGTCATCAAACTGTGTCCAGGTGACATAGAGGTTGTTGTTCGTTCGGTCAACGACAGCCCATTCCTTATCCTGAACTTTTCCCAGGACCAATCCGATACCGGCGCCATCGTTCCAGGATTGCGCATCATCGGTTGATCGCTGGCAAACGATCCTGTCAATCCACTCTCCCTCCGGAGGCCAGGAAAGATGGAAATAATACAGGTAACCCTCAGTGTCAACGATCACGCACGGATCTCCCCATATACCAAAGGATGCTGATTGCAGGGTGGATTGATCCCAGGAATACCCGCCATCATCTGAAAAATACACATTATCGATGTTGGCGCCTGCGATGATCCGGTTCGTATTCCCGGGATCAATAAAAATAGTCGGTTCCTCCGGATAGACATCCTCACCGATCAGTATATTCTGATGCTGGCTCACGGAGACCAAAGAGGTGAGCATAAAAATGATAAGAGCAATAATCTGCAGCATTCCCGTGGTTATTCCTTCAGAAACTTTTTCGTAAATAATTCACTGTCGGAACTGACCTGGATAATATATAAACCGTCTGGTAATGCGCCGACCCCAATGCTGACCGGTTTCGATGAACGTAAATCCATCTGGCCGGAAAAAACCACCTGTCCGGTGAGGTTCATGATTTCCACCTGGCTGTCAGCGGATGCGTCACCCTTGAGTTGAATGGTTATCTCACTGGTTACCGGATTGGGATATGCAAGAAAGGTCAATTCGTTAAATAATTCTTCCTGACCGGTTGTATAGAAGAAATCGCTGTAAACATATTTGGACCAGTTCACATAATTCAATATCCCTGAATCCCAGGTCTGGATGATCTCCTCGGTCAGGTTATCTCCGGAAAATGTGTAAAGGTACTTTTCCCCATCCGACTGTAACCATGCCCCATCGATCCAATCCTCATACTTGTAAAGTGTAGGGCGGTCATTCTGTACCGTTAGAGTTTCGCGGAACAGATTCACCCATCCGTCCTGGTATTCCTGCCGGGTCATGACATATCCTCCAGTGCCGTCATATACGGTCGATTCCCTTATGTTTGTAATCCATGCGGAACCGTTCCACAATTCTTCAACAAAGTATTCAAATTCACCGTAACCCACCTCGGGAATGTATTGATGCCAGTCAATTTCAATATACCGTGAGGAATCGGCCCAAGCTCCCTGGTAGTTCTGAAAAAGGATCTGAGTCGGGTATCCGTTACCGTCCAGTGTAAAGATGTCTTTTTCATCCCATTGCCAGCCATTCATGAAGTCATAATTCTTGGATGTCAACGAAGACACCCATCCCTCGTTAGTATAGGTATAGGCCATCTGGGAACCGAACATCATCATCCAGGCTTCTCCTGTCCATACATTGATGATCATTTCACTCAGATTTCCATGTGAGTCATAGGCAATGGTGTAATTCATTGCATTTTCCCACGTGCCTGTTTCGTTGGTTTCCCCAAACATTCCGATAATCCGTCCTGTTCCGTCGTATGTATAGGTAAACCGCTCGGTTGGTTCGCCGGTATTAATATCAAAGTCCGTTTCGACATGGACATTTCCGTTAGGATAGTAGGAAGTTTCCATATAGGATTGTAGGATCCAGTCATCTTCCCAGTTATAGCCATGCATTTTCTGCGGTAGGCCTGCGGCCAGTAGATCCCCAGGGGCCAGGTGCTTGACGATCCTTTCATAATAAGGACCACCGATCAGGTCTTTATTTTTTCCAAAATGATTTTGAGCATCAACAGCAAGTGACAGAAAAATACTGACGCTCAGAACAAACATTAGTGTAATCATTTTTTTCATCGTCATTTGGTTTTAAAGGTTTAACATATTGATTCCGCTAAAATAATGTTAATCATAATATTACATCTGACTTTTTCCTACGGATCGATACCAATCTCAAGCATAAACATTACGGTCTCAAGGTCCAGTGCGTTAAAGATATTTTCAATTTGATTGGTATATTCTTCATTTTGGCTCAGCATCGCATCCTTGATCATGAATGCCTTGTAGTCATGGGAGAAAGCATCCATATAGGTAGCCAGGACACAACCAGCGGCACTGAGTCCACACAGGAACAACGTATTGATTTCCCTGGCATGCAATAGGGAGTCAAGGCCGGTTTTCACGAAAGAGCTGGGGTAGGTTTTGATCACCTGCTGGTCTCCCTGACTGATCTGAATGGATTCAGGATATTCAAAAGCTTCCGTTCCAGGCATGACACCATATTCAGCACTTTTATGATAAACCCTGATGATGGGAAGATTCTGCTGCCGAAAGATCATCAGCGCATAATTCATCATCTGGATCGCATTGTCCTGATCTTCCTTTGACATCATCTGCATAAACGCATTCTGAACATCAATGATGATCAGGCAAGGATTCAACGTGTGCTTTTTTTGAATGTCCTGGGAAGAAGCACCCAGCGTGAAGGAAAGCAAAGCAATAATAAGCAGACCAAATCTTTTCATATCCTTTAAATTAAAAAGAAGTTATAAAAGAAACAATTCTCAATGAATAATGTTCACTGATCAGAAGGGAAGGTCGTCTTCTGTTTCATTACGAATACCTTCACTGTCCGGGCGTAATTCATTGACCTCATCCGGAACATCGATCATCCGGTCAGGCAGGCTCACCTCCTCCCCTGCTTGAACGGCTGATTTTTCAACCTGCATGGTCACCGCTCTTAAATCCGTATACCACCTTCCGTTGAATTCCCGGCTTTCCACTGTAACATCGACCTTCACCGTCTTATAGAGTAGATCCTGGGTTAATCCTACACGATCATTCCAGTTTGAGATACAGATCTTCTTTGGGTAATTTTCTTCTGTTTCGATAATGAATTCCTGCTTCTTCCAAGGTCCGTTCCTCCCTTCCCCATGGATTTCAGGTAATATAGATATGAGTTTTCCACTAAGTTGCATAATCATCACTTTAAGGATCAAAGATACACAAAAAAAGAAAAAATTTTACTTGATTTGAACTTAATAATAATATAATTGAACATTTTATTTACTTTTATATATTCTTTCTTCACCTATATGGACAAAGATCCAAAAAACATTCATTCGTGGCCTGCCAGGCGTTTGGGTTATATTGTGACCATCATAATCCTGTTTGGTTTCTTTTATGTTTTTCTGCATCTCTACGACTGGAATGTACCCTTCCTGACGGAATCGTACAACGATGTTCTCTGGTACATCCGGCTATCTTTCTATTCGTCAATCATTGCCCATGCTGTCTTCCTGGTATATGATCCAGCGTGGTTCCGGCATCTGTTGAAAGCGATGACCAATATCTTTTTTGCCCTTATGACCATCATGTTTTATGTGATCTTCCCCTTTAACTTTCCGACAGATCAGTTGAACAAGATTGTAAAAATCATCCTCCTTGTCATGATGATCCTATCCCTGATCTCTATTCTGACAGAGCTGGTCACAGCAATAAGAAGTGCTACCAAAAATAATCAATCCGATAAACAATGAAAAAATTCAGTTTCAATTACCCGATCCTGTTATCCATTGGATTATTACTGATCATGACCTCCTGCGCACCGGGAAATGAAAAATTCGACACCACCGTCGCCAATTTCTGGGCCGGACTCTGGCATGGATTCATCTCATTCTTCACCTTCATCATCAGTTTATTCAACGACCAGGTGACCATTTATGAGGTCAATAATGTTGGAAAATTGTACAACCTGGGATTCATCCTGGGAGCAATGATCTTCTATGGCGGTGGAACAAGGTCAGGCTGCAGGTGGAAAAAAGGTTGCTAGATTTAGATACCCGCCTAGGGCAGGAGGTTTCCGCTGAGTCGTAATAATTCAGTTTCCTGTACCTTCACACGAAATAATGCAGTGATAAGCCTGCTGTGGGCTTCAAGCAGGTTTTCCTGAATTTCGCGTAAATCAATCGAAGAAAGAGATCCAATCCGGTAGCTCTCGCCTGCAATATCCATATTCTTCTCGGCAAGGCTCAGGTTGTGGTTTTCCAGATCGATCACGCTCAATTCGCTTTTGTACTGATTGAAATGCTGACCAAGTCTGGACAAAACTGCCAGCTCCAGTTCCTGCTGGCTCAGTTCAGCATTTTCAATTTGGATACGGGCATTTTGGACCTCACGGTGGCGATTCATCCCATCAAAGAGGGTAAACTGAAGCGAAAGGCCCACATAAGGTCCAAGTTGACGATTGTATTCAATGAATGAAGCTTCGGTTTCGTTTTCCATGAAATTATAACCCGAATAAAGAGAAAGTACCGGATAACGGGCACCTTCGTAACTCTTAAGATCCAAGCGGTCAAGTTCCGACTTGTACTTTTCCTGTTGTATTTCCGTGTTTTGTGCCAGGCAGGTTACGTTTAACGCCTGAATATCCAGGTTTTCCTGCAAAAGGATCGTATCTTCCACCTGAAAGGTGAGCGAGATGTCCATGGCCAGCAATTCATTCAGGGCGATACGTGCGTTTTCCGTAAATGCCTGCTGCTGGATCAATGCCGATTCGTCCGCATTCAGATCGACCTGCGCTCTGAGGTACTCCAGTTCCGAAGCGGCACCAATGCTGCTCCTGGTTTCAGCGATCTGTGTCCTTTCGCGCGACAGTTCCACCTGTTCCCTGAGTACATTCTCCATCATTTGATTCCTAACGATATCATGATAGACAATGATAATCCGGGATAAGATCTTTTCCATGGTGATCCTGACCTCAAGTTCACCCATCTGTTCCAGTGTGACCAGCCGGTCCCGGTTGACGAACATGTTCATTCCGTCGAACAGTGTCCAGTTCAGGAAAACACCTGCATCCACCCAGTTTGAACTGGCGGCGTTTTCGTCAAGTTCCATTCCTGATATGACCTTGATATCTGAATGCTTTACACTCGTTTCGTAGCCCCCGGATATGCTGATCTCTGGTAAAAAGCCAGCGTTTCCCGGAGTGTCATTGTTGGTTGCAATGGTGGCTTCGTTACGCATGATCCGTATTCCAAAATTATTTTCAAGACCTGTTTTCATTGCATCGTCAAGGCTCAGAAAAGGCTGTCCAACACTGCCATGTATGCCGATAAAAAGACTCAGGACCACGTAGATAATCCCTGGAAGATGCAGGTGGTTGATCCCGGTTTGAATGCATTTCTTTTGGAGTGGAATCATGATGAGCTGGTTTTGATATTCTCTTTGGACAAATAGGTATACAGGGCTGGTACAATGTACAGTGAAAAGAATGTGGCAAAGAGCATCCCTCCTACCACTGCGATCCCCATGGAGCGGCGGCTGCCCGAGGAAGCGCCAATGGAAAGGGCTATCGGTAAAATACCCAGAATTGTGGCAGAAGCAGTCATCAGGATAGGCCGCAGCCTTGTTGCAGCCGCATGGCGGACAGCTTCAAACTTATTGATGCCTTTCAGCTTTCGCTGGTTCGCAAATTCAACGATCAGGATACCATTTTTCGTGACCAGACCGATCAGCATGATGATCCCGATCTGGCTGAAAATGTTAAGTGTCTGGTCAAAGAACCATAATGAAAGCAGCGCTCCGAACAAGGCAAGGGGCACGGTCATCAGGATGACCAGTGGATCGAGCCAGCTGTTGAACTGGGCTGCGAGAATAAGATAAATGAGTACCAGTGCCAGCATGAAGATATACCTCAGGCTGGCGGAACTCTCGGCATAATCCCTTGCCTGCCCCGCCAGGGCAGTCCTGAAATTCGCCGGTAAAACCTTTGCGGCTATACGGTACATCTCGCTTATGCCATCTCCCAGTGTCATTCCCGGAACGGTCCCGGCAGAGATGGTCGCAGAGATATACCTGTCGTATGTGAAAATGGTGGAGGGATTGATGCCTTCCTCCCATAAAATGAAGTTTTCAAGAGGGATCAGCTCTCCCCTGTTATTCCTTATATTCAGCAATTTAAGATCTTCAGGGGAATCCCTGTACTCGCGTGTAACCTGGCCAATCACCTGATACTGTTTACCGTTCATGTAAAAATAATCAAAACGCTGGCCACTGAGGGCGAACTGAAGCGTGGTGGCAATATCCCTCACCGAAATCCCCATTATCGCAGCACGATCCCTGTCGATGGTCAGCCGCAGCTCGGGCTTGTTGATCTTGAGGTTGGCATCCACAAAACTGAGGATGGGACTCTTTCGGGCTTCTTCCAGAAAAAGGGGCAGTACGCGCTTGAGCGAATCAAAACTGGCGGATTGGATCACAAACTGAAGCGCCTGTCCGGCAAAACGGCTTCCGACGGTCGGAGGTTCAAAGGGAAATGCACTGATGCCGGTAATGTGCTGAAGATCGCGTGACACCTTTTGAAAGATCTCATTCTGTGTCCTGTCCCTCTTATCCGGATCGCTAAGGTAAACGATCTCCTGCCCTTTGTTGGGTGCATCAATGGTGCTGAAACTGGGGGCGATCATGGCAAAATTGCGTGTGGCTTCCGGAATCGAATCAGCCACGTATTGACTCAACTGATCCATGTACTTCTCCATGAATTCATAGGACGATCCTTCCGGACCAAGGGTGATGATCCGCACATTCGACCTGTCTTCATAAGGCGCCAGTTCAGAGTGGATGTCACTTCCAAGGAGAAAGATCAGTACGGCTATCAGGGCAAAAACAGGCCAGATCACCCAGCGGTATTTGATGAACGCCGCCAGGGAATACCGGTAACGCCGGTTCAGGTTAAGGAAGAATGGTTCGGTGAGCTTAAAGAACCAGTTCAAATTGAGATGACGCTGCTGCGTCAGGATGCGTGACCCCATCATGGGAGAAAGCGTGAGGGCCACAAAACCGGATACCATGACAGAACCTGCCACCACGAGGGCAAATTCCCTGAATAGCTTACCCGTCAGTCCCTGCAGGAACATGATCGGTATAAAGACCACCGCAAGGGTCAGTGTGGTAGATATGATGGCAAATTGGATCTCCTGGATGCCTTTATGGGCCGCCTCAATGGCCGAAAAGCCTGAGTCGACCTTTGTATATATGATCTCCAGAACAATAATGGCATCATCGCATACCAGCCCGATGGCAAGGATCAGCCCCACCAGGGTCAGCACGTTGATCGTGATACCGGTCAGGTACATGATGAAAAAGGTAGCGATGATCGAAATAGGGATGGCAACCACGGGGATGACCGCAGAGCGCCAGTCACGCAAAAAGAAGTAGATGATCAGTACAACCAGGCAGAAAGCAAGGAGCATCGTCTCCTTCACTTCCTTGATGGCATTGCGCTCAAACAGCGTGAAGTCAAAGCCGAGTCTCATGTCAATATCGGGCGGTAAAACCTCCCTGACCTCATCCATGCGTTTGTAGAACTCATCGGCAATATCAATTGTGTTGGCTCCCGGCTGCGGGATGACCCCAATGGCGACGCAAGGGAAGAGATCGCTCTTGAAGATGGTCCGCTCGTTTTCTGCTCCAAGCTCTGCAAAGCCCAGATCGCTGAACCGCAGGACTGATCCATCTTTCTCCCTGATGGTAAGATTGTTGAACTCGTCCGGTGTGGTCAGCAGTCCCAGCGTCCGCACACTAAGCTCGCTGTTTTCCCCTTCTATTCTCCCGGAAGGAAGTTCGACATTCTCGCGCACGACGGCCTGCTGCACATCCAGTGGGGTGAGGTCATGCGCCGCCAGCCGGTCAGGATCCATCCAGAGACGCATGCAATACTTCTTATCTCCGAAAATCTGTATTCCGCCGATCTCCGGGATCGTTTGCAGACGGTCTTTGATCAACCTGTCGACAATATCATAAACCTGAAGCAGATCACGGGATTCACTTTTGACGGTCATAAAAATGATCGGATTGGCATTCACATCCAGCTTTTCCACAATGGGCGGATCAATGTCCTTGGGCAAAAAACGGATGGTCTTGGCCACTTTATCCCTGACATCGTTGGCAGCCCGCTCCAGGTCCTCCCCAATGTTGAATTCCACAGTGATCAGACTGGATTGTTCGGTTGACTGGGAAGAGATCACCCTGACTCCCTCTATGCCACTGATGGCTTCCTCGAGAGGATCGGTGATCTGGGTCTGAATGATCTCTGCATTTGCGCCTACGTAAATGGTTGATACATTGACAATAGGGGGCTCCACATCAGGATATTCCCTGTCACCCAGCATAAAGAAACTGACAGTACCGAAAATGATCAGGATGATCGCAAATACGATGGGCAAAATAGGTCTGTTGATACTGACGGAGGATAGGCTCATAATTAGAATGTATTAACGATCTTTATCTTCATTCCTGGTCTTAATCTCAGCAGGTTGGTCATCACCACCGTGTCGCCGGCTGTCAAGCCCTCCAGTATCTGGACACTTTCCCTGTTCCTTATGCCTGTCTTTACAGGGAATACCCTGACAAGGCCCTGCTTGCACACATATACCTGGTAACCTTTGAGTACCGGGATAAGACACTGGCTTGGTATGAAGATACTGGCACTGGTTTCCCTAAAGTCAAGAAACACTTTGGCGGATAAACCGGGGATGAGCTTTCCCTCTTGATTGCTGGTCAATGCCCTTATCTTGAGATTCCGGGTGGAGGCATCCACCGATGGCTCGAAGGCATCAATAGTGGCGGAATAGAGTGCCGGGCTTCCGGTGATCGTGAAGGTTACCGTCTGCCCTTTGCTGATACTGCCTGCATATCGTTCCGGAACCGTAAAATCGAGCTTGATCTGGCTGACATCTTCCAGGGTGGTCAGAATATCCGAAGGCTTCACATACGCTCCCTCACTCACATTGCGCAGACCAATCCTTCCGGCGAAAGGCGCCCGTATCTCCGTCTTGTCAATGTCTACCCGGATACGGGCTGTCTCTGCCTGAAGGGTCTTCAGACGATTGAGGGTTTCGTCATAGGCCTGCTGACTGATCCCTCCTTTCTCCAGCAAAACATGATCGCGGCTTTCATTCTGTGCCGCCAGTTCCTCCTGGATCTTCAGCTTGTTCAGCTCAGCCTGCAGGGTGGCATCGTCCAGCTTGAAAAGCATGGATCCTCTGGAGACAAAAGTACCCTCCTGGAAATAAATGGCCACCAGCCGCTGGCTTACCTCGCTCTGGATCAGTACATGCTCGTTTGCCAGCAAACTGCCCACCGAGCTGATCTGATAGCTGACCAGCGTATCCCTGGCAATGTAAACATCAGCACCAAACGACTGAACCGCAGCCACAGGAGCAACGGATTTACTTTTTTGCCTGTTGTGTACAATTTTAATTGCCGCAAAGGCAAGAAGGGCCGCGGCAAGGATGTAAAGAATGATCGATCGTTTCATCCGGAATGAGTTGAAAATTTAACGTGACCGTCGAAAAGTATGAAAAAAGAATCAATAACAGAAAAGAAATGCAATTTTTTTATTGGGAAGCACTCCTTTCGGATCCATACCCAATCCTTGCAGAATGGTCAGGCTCAACTGTACTTAAACCTGGGAAAACACAATGTGCCAGTCATCATCGGTCTATCTGGCAATAGATCTGAAGATTGGCCAACGTCTGATTGAAAAGCCTGTTACGGTCTTATGCCTGCTGGTTCAGATATTTCTGCAGGGCTGTCACGTATTTTTCAAATGCTTCGATACCTTTGGGAGCAACCCTGCAGGTGGTCAATGGCATTTTTTTGCGAAAACTTTTTTCCACCTGGATGTACCCGGCATCACTCAATTTGCTGATCTGGACACTGAGGTTACCCCGTGTGGCACCGGTTCTGTCCAGTAAGTAGTTGAAATCGGCCGACTCAACACCGATAAGAACTGACATGATGGCCAGCCTGAGCTGTGAATGCAGCAACGGATCAAGTTCTTCAAACATATGGCTCTTAATTGACAGATCGACGGATCATATAACCCGGGATCAGATAAGCAATAATGATCGAGAGTGCAACAAGCAACAACATATACTCTCCCGGTACGAAAAACACTCCCAGGGATATTATCCAGCTGCAGATACCGCCAATGATCAGTGGTCTGAATCTTAAAATGCCTCCTGAAACAAAGGTACCCAGTCCATACATGGCAATGATCAGGGCGTTCATGATATGCCAGGGGATCAGACCAAAAATGGCAAAGGAAAGGACTACCAGTAAAAGAAAGAAGAATCCCAGCCATAAATAAATAATGGCTGTATCAACATGGGTCCGGTAGGTCGACCTTTTCCCCATTCGTATTCCTGCAATGACAGAAATTACCATCCCTGCTGTCATGATGATGGGCCAGACCCAAAATGAATGATAATGGCCAAGCTTCATCAGGATGAAATGGGTCAAACTGGCAATCAGCACGAGCCAGCCCCAAAGAAGATAAAAGAATGCATTTTCCTTGATCTGAGCCTTTGAATTCTCAATCATTTCGTAAATAAGGCCCAATTTGTCTGCATAGTCCGATTTAGTTTCCATTTTTCGCTGTTTTAATATATATCAATATAAATTCTATAAACTTGACACAAATATAAACTAGTTTATTACATAAACAGTAATTGTTAATAAATATTTTAAAGATATTTGCACAATAAAGAAAACAGTATGTACGAATACAAATTTATCCGCATCCGGATCTCCTTTTTTGGCAAGCCAAAAGAGGACTATCAGAAGATCATTGAAGAAAATTCGAAAAAAGGATGGCGTTTTGTACAGGTTTTTGCACCGGGAATTGGCAGCTATGGAGCAGCAAAGTTTTTCGATGTTATCTTCGAGAGGAGAATGGGTAATTAGATATCATCACTATGAAAAAAATCTTCATCCTGACAGGTGTTCTGGCCCTCTTGCTGACCTCCTGCCGTGAAAAACAACCCAAAATAAAAGAAATTGTGAATCCTTTCTTCACTGAGTATACTACTCCGTTTCAGGTGCCACCGTTTGACCAGATCAATAATGATCATTTCATGCCTGCATTTCTGGAAGGCATGAAACAACAAAGGAAAGAGGTGGAGGTGATCACCGGCAATACGGATGCACCCACGTTTGCCAATACGGTTGAAGCGCTGGAGTACAGTGGATTATTGCTCCGGAAAGTCAGCGACGTATTTTATAACCTTACCTCCTCCAACACAAACGAAGCACTGCAGGAGATAGCTAAAGAAGTCGCCCCTCTCATTTCCGGTCATGTGGATGATATCAACCTGAATCCCCGGTTGTTCAGCCGGATACAGGCAGTCTATGACCAGCGGGATAGCCTCGGCTTAACGGCAGAACAGTACAAACTACTGGAAAACAAGTACAGGGACTTCGTCAGGGGCGGTGCCAACCTGAAAGTAGAAGACCAGGAGCGATTCCGCAAAATCAACGGGGAATTATCCACACTGACACTACAGTTTGGCGATAACCTACTCAAAGAAACCAATCAGTATATGCTGGTCATTGAGAAAAAGGAAGATCTTACGGGTCTTCCCCCATCAGTGATCCAGGCGGCAGCAGCTGATGCAGGTGCAAAAGGCTTTCAGGATAAATGGATATTCACCCTTGACAATCCCAGCCGGATCCCGTTTTTATCCTACGCAGATAACCGTGAACTCCGCAAAGAACTCTTTCTTGCTTACATCAACAAGGGAAACCATGGTGACAGTAAGGATAACAAGGAAATCATCTCCAAAATCGTTACCCTTCGGCTCGAGCGTGCCCGGATGCTCGGCTACCCATCGCACGCTCATTATGTTCTGGAAAAAAATATGGCTAAAGAACCCGCTAAAGTTTATGAGCTGCTTGATCAACTCTGGATGGCAGCACTGCCAGTCGCAAAAAAAGAAGCAGAGCAGCTTCAGAGAATGATCGACCAGGCAGGAGGGGATTTTATGCTTCAACCCTGGGACTGGTGGTATTATGCCGAGAGAGTTAAAAAAGAAAAGTTCAACTTCGACGAGGAGGTTTTACGACCTTATTTTAAACTCGATGATGTAGTCAGTGGTGTTTTTACCGTTGCCAATAAGCTCTATGGACTTCAATTCGTTGAAAGGACTGATCTTCCGAAATACCATCCGGATGCCCGGGCTTTTGAAGTGACGGAAGCAGACGGCAGGCATGTTGGCATCCTGTTCATGGACTTTTTTCCGAGGGAAAGTAAGCGATTTGGTGCATGGATGAATAATTACCGCGACCAGTACCGGATTAACGGGACAGAGGTCTCCCCCATCATAACGGTCGTGGGAAACTTTTCCAGACCCGCTGCTGACCAGCCTTCGCTTCTCAGTTTCGACGACATGAGCACATTGTTCCATGAGTTCGGCCACGCACTGCATGGACTACTATCGGATTGCACATATCCAAGTATTTCGGGTACCTCAACACCCAGGGATTTTGTCGAACTTCCTTCCCAGATCATGGAAAACTGGGCTGTTGAACCCGAAGTTTTGAACCTTTTTGCCAAACATTACCTGACAGGTGAAAAGATCCCCGAAGAACTCATGAAAAGCCTCAAGAGAAGTCAGCAGTTCAACCAGGGATTTTCGACGGTAGAATACCTGGCGGCTTCTTACCTGGATATGGACTGGCATTCCCTGACGACGAATCCGCAGGTTGATGTTCTGATATTTGAGGACAATTCGATGAAACAGATCGGGCTGATCCCTGAAATCGTCAGCCGCTACAGAAGCACATACTTCCAGCATATCTTCAGCGGAGGGTATTCATCAGGTTATTATAGCTACACCTGGGCTCAGGTGTTGGATTCGGACGCTTTTGAAGCCTTCAGGCAGACTTCCCTTTTCGATCCGGCAACAGCGCTGAGCTTCCGTGAGAACATTCTGTCAAAAGGAGGAACAGAAGATCCGATGGTGCTTTATAAGCGTTTCAGGGGTTCGGAACCCAGCATTGAACCCCTGTTAAAAAAGAAAGGGATGCTTTAAGGCAGCATCCTCACAAGGAGTATGTCTGCCTTAGCTCTTTTATCGCTATACCGATAAAGTTCCTGGAATGCCTTACCCTTTAAAAAAGACTCCCTGCCGAGACAGTAAGTTCCGGGCTGCGGAAGGCTGGTAAATTCCAGCACCTGTTTATTCTGACGTTCAAGATAGTAACTGAGCTGAAAAGGTATATACTCAGGATAAGTAAAGTGAAGGGTCGTCAGATGATGTTTGCCGATTCGAACCTGAGGTTCAAGGATCTGAGGCTCACCGGTAAAATGGATCTTTTCATCACCGGTCAGTGAGACAATATCACCAGCCACCTTTTCATAGTAAACATAAGCATCATTTGATTGATAGGCAGGTAAATAAAACCAGTTGATCCCAAAGCGCAGCAGGATCATGACCAGAACGATCAGATATATCCTTTTATCCTTCCATCGGATGAAATACAGGTAAGTACAGATGAAACCTGCAATGGCGAGTACCATGCATTTCAACCAGTATAAATGCAGGGTCCGGGTTTGAGGCAGAAAAAGAGGGATTAAAAAAATCAAAGGGGCCAGGATGATCAGGATTCTGAAAATCGTGTCTGCCCATCGTGCGATTTGAGGCATGGATTCCCTGTAATTAACATAAAAGCTGGCTATGATCATCATAAAGAATGGGACAAACATGTAGACATAGCGGTTCCGCAGTTCCCCGGTCAGCCAGTACAGGGGAATGTTAAAAACCAAAAAGGCCGCTACAAACCTCAGCAGGTCACTGGATAAAATGACACTTTTAAATCCTTTGCGGAACCAGAACACGATCAGCACTGACCATGGCAGCAGTAATTTAATCAGATCGGCAGGAAAACTGACCAGGCTGATAAAAAAATCAGAAGGTCTGCTTTCAAAACCTGAGCGCTGGGATGCTTCCTTTATCAGGTTGATGAGGTAGCTCTGATAATCCGCCTCCCGGGAATACGCAATATAATAAAGACCAACAGGTAGAAGAAAGAACAGTGCACCTGCCAGATGTTGCCAGCTGAACAGCCATTTCCATTTACGGTAAAAAAAGGCCATGCCCAGAAGGGTCATCGCCTGGAACGCAAGAGACGGAAGGCCCTTGGTCAGGAATCCTATCGCAACCAATGCATATGAAACAATAAACATCCATAATCGTTTATCTTTCTGAAAGAACCAGAACAGTGCAAGAATCTGTAAATAGATGATCAGGCTGTAAAAAAGGTCTATTTCGCCTGAAAATATGGTTCCGTAGAAATAAACATCCCCCGCTGTCAGCGTAAAAATGGAAGAAAGCATGGCGACTTCACTTCCCAGGAACCTGCGGACAAAAAAATAGTTGACTATAGCAAGAACAATCCAACCCAGCAGTGAGGGCAGCCGGACGACCCATTCTTCGTAGCTGCCGGTCAGGGTAAAACAGGAAGCCATTATCCAATTGAACAGGGGTGGCTTGTTGTAATAATTCATCCCATTGATCTTCGGAACCAGGTAATCGCCCGTCAGGTTCATCTCAAGAGAAACGACAGCACGTCTTGGTTCCTCACCGAGCAGTTCAACCACATCCTGCCAGAAAAACAGGCTTATGAACAATAAGAGGCAGAGCAAACCGAAGAAAACGTAATTTCGCATATGATTGCAAAGGCTTCCGACAAAAGTAACAAAAAGCTATATGAATCTGTCAACTGGTTCTCCTCGGCCCCTTCAGAAAATGTTTAACGAGGTTCCCCGTCGCTACGACTTGATGAACCGGCTCTTAACCTTTCGCCTTGATGAACACTGGAGAAGACGGACCGCCAGGGCGTGCCTGGTAGACCATCCGGATCATGTTGTGGATATATGCACCGGAACAGGTGATCTGGCCTGTCACCTGGCCAGATTAAAGGAAGGAGCTACAAAAATCACCGCGTTGGATTTCAGCGAGCCCATGCTCGAAGCAGCCCGTAAAAAGCTGGAAAGGAAAAAAATATCCGGTATTGAAATCCTCTCGGGCGATGTCGGCGAGCTTCCCTTTGAGGAACAATCCATTGATGTAGTCTGCATTGGATTTGGATTCAGGAACCTGACCTTTAAGAATTTCAAACGGGATCTTTATCTGTCGGAAATTTATAGGGTCATTAAACCAAGGGGGAAATTTGTGATCATCGAAACGAGTCAACCCAAAAACAGGTTAATCCGAAGATTGTATCATCTATATTTAATTCTTTTTGTCAATCAGGTTGGCGGAATTTTAAGCAAAAATAAAAAAGCCTATAAATATCTTTCCCATTCGGCTATCCATTTTTACACCCCGGATGAAATGAAAGGATTACTTGAAGATACGGGATTTAAATCCATTTTTATCAGACCTTTCTTTTTTGGAGTTACAGCACTGACCGTGGCAATGAAGTAAATTTGACTTACATGGAGTGTATTTAAATATTTTTAATATTTTTGCTTTGATCTTACTGCGTTCGTATCATTATCATTATCGGGATTATCCATGAGAAGATTCCATATTTTGGTATTACCGCTGATCCTGGTCGGACTTATGGCACGGGCCGACGGGTGGGAGCTTGTTAAAGACAAGGACGGTATAAAGATCTATACACGTTCGACTGAAAACTCAAAATTTAAAACCTACCGGGGGGAAGCCATTACCAATATCGGGATGAATGAAATGTACAGGATCCTTATCGATCTGGACAACTATGACCAGTGGGTATATAGTAATTCTGAAAGCCGGCTTTTATCGGAAACAGGTAACGGTGAGTACACTTACTATTCTGTCATGAGCCTGCCATTTCCCTTTGATAACCGGGACATGACCACAGTAATGAAGGTATCCATGGGACAAGACACGATCCGATTTGTCACCAGCCTGGTGAAGGGAAAACCATCTCCCAAGGGGATTGTCCCTATTGCGGCCTATGAGGAAATCACCACATTGGTAAAGCTTGGTGAAAAGCAGGTAAAAATGATCATGGAAGGGTACTTTGAGCCTGGGGGGACCTTGCCTGCATGGGTTATCAACATGTTCCTCTCAGAGGGCCCCTACCAATCCCTGATGACATTAAAAAAATTACACGAGAAGTAAACAGCTAACTAAATAGTTTTATATTCGTATCATTCATAAACCAATGCACTGAACTATGAAAATATTGGCTACCATCGGGAGAATTATCTATTCCATACCTTTTATTGTTTTTGGTATTTTTCATTTCATGCATGCCTCCTCAATGGCATCCACAATGCTCGTCGGGTGGCCGTATGGCGAGATACTAATCTATATATCGGGAGCAGCGCTGGCACTGGGTGGCATTGCCATCCTGTTCAAATTCTTTGGCCGCATCGCAGGAATTCTGCTGGCAGTGCTGTTACTCATCTTTATCCTGGCCATTCATCTGCCCGGTGTACAGGCAGGAAACCAAATGGCCATGACCAGCCTCCTCAAGGACTCAGCCTTGCTGGGAGCTGCTCTGTCGTATGCTGCAACGATGAAAAAATAACCTGAAAAGGGACAGCATTATTTCAACGACGACCATTTCCACAGGTCGCGGCGGGAAACACGCAGCACCGGTGCAATCGCCAGCAATCCTGTCACACCGATATTTCTCTCCAGTGCATTTAATTCCGCCAGTTTCTCATCAACGGAATCTTCCTTCGGTGCAGGTATGCCTGCCTCGTGAAGCATAAGCCTGCTCTTGGCCTTGACCGAAAGTTCAAGGTAGAGAGCTATATACGCAAGCATATCCACTACAGCCAGCGGGGCAAAACGGTCTTTGATAAACGTGATGTACTCGCCGGTGTGCGTTTTGGAAAACTGACCCTTCCGGATCATAAGTAAAAGCTTCACTTCGGTGTCGAACTCCAGTTCAAGCCATTTCTTTAAATCTTTTTCACTGGATTTGAAAATAAGATATTCTGCTAATGCCATAATGACCAGGGTGAACAGCATGTTGGTGACAGGGGGCATAACAAAATGATTAAAAAATGAGTGCATCAGTACAGCGGCTAACCAGCTGTAAATGAAAGAGAAAGTGGAGCGGTTGCCCCTGTCGAGAGACCGCATCACGAGAATGGAAAAGATGCTGATGGTTCCCCCATGCATGATCGCTGTTCCAAATCCCCTGACGGTCCAGAGCAGTAGGTTGGGCGAACTGAGCTCCATAAGGTACCAGGTATTTTCAACCAGTGCAAAACCGGCCCCGACGCCAAAACCATAAATGGCGCCATCGATCATGAACCCAATCCGATTCTTCCATATCAGCAAAATGATGACGAATATCTTGAGCGTTTCCTCCACTATGGGTGCAAGGTACCGCGACAGGATCGGCTTACCGATGTCCATTCCATTCATGATCTCTGTATTGATGAAATAGGCTCCTGCGGCACAGAGCATCCCCCACAGGACACATACAACCAGATCCGGTATCTTAACCAGCTTGAAACTATCCATCCAAATTAAAAAGAGGAGAAAAACCACAACAGGTAAGAGTGCAATCACGATTTTCATTGATGATGCTTTGTAAATTTCAATATGACCTTCTTACCTGAATGAATAGCATTGGATCTTTACATCAGTTTAAGTGACACCATCCATTGATCGGCAGGCATCATATCCGGACTGTAACCCCTTGCATAACCAAACGAAAGATAGGATTTCAGCAGGGTGAACAAAGCAATTTCAACATCCACCTGAGCCCCGGTGTTGTAATAGTATTGCCTGTAATCCGGTTCTGAAGGATCTGTGAATAGTCCCGTACCGAAAAGCGACAGCCGTGCATACGTTGCATAAAATCCAAGAAATCCTAACCTTTTAAATCGCAGGGGCTTAAAATTGATCTCCGCCAGCAACTTACCATAGTTCATAGCGGAAATGGCATCGATCTCCACACCGGGGAAACTCAGATCCTCGCGGTACCTGGACATGGGTTGATAGTCGACCCAGTTATTGCGGAATCCACCGAAATAAAAGTTGGACAGCGCATCTTTACGTTTTCCAAACGACTGTCCCAGCGAGGTGCGCAGCCAGAATGTCGTATTCCTGAGCGGCAATAAACACCCCACATCCTGATTGGAAACAATATGAGGATAAACCGTGTTGTTTGCAAGGTAATTATAGGTGTAAAAGGTCCACTCGAATCCCTGTTCCGGCTCCATAGCTCCAATGGATTTGCGGAGATGGCTGTAATGAAAACTGGCTGTGGCCGTGTACATGTTCTTGTAAGGCGCATCAACATTCTGGTAGGATGGAAGCTTCTCCAGATCGCCATAGGCTCCTGCCTGAATGAAAAAATCCATTGTGGTGGGGCGGTAATGCCTGAGTACCCTCTGGTAGCGTAAAGTGAACGCATATCCTGCCCTGCTGACCTTTGTGGGGCCAAACAGATCGTAAAAATCCGCTTTGTTGTAGCTGGCATTGAACCGCCACCCCCACAGGCGATATTCCAAGCTGGCATGCACCCTCTGCTTTGATGGAAGAATCGAATCAATCTCTTCTGCATTCCATGCTGCGAATGTCAGCTCCGGCGAATAGGAAACGGATAATTTTAAGGCATGCAGGGCCGACGGGTCTATAAAATTGAAACGGTAGCCGAAGCCGATAAAATCCTTATATCCTTCAACGATCGGGTAAGCTGACGCAAATCTCAGCTCCCGGAGAGGTTTGTACCGTCCTTCCGATGTTTTTAATGAATCAATGTTGATAGACGATGGAGGAGGCAGCATCCAGTCCTCCACCACGGGATTGGTATCGTAAACCTTCTGCCCCAGTAATTCAACTGCGTTGGCATCTTCAATGGGTCGGATGGGGATGATGCAGGGCTGAAGGCCATTCTGATGGTATTCGTAAACCAGCAATGAATCTTCGCTGACCTGTTTCGGTCGGAAGAATCCCGTTTCCGCGTTGGTCAGGAGTTCTGCCTGATGCGTTTCGATACCGATACGGAAAACATTGGAAACGCCTGTATACCAGGAAGTACCGAATAAATAGCGATCATCCCATGAAAAAACAAAATTGGACATAGAATTCTCTTCAAACTCATAAATCTCTTCATATTCCTCACTCCCAAGTAAAAGATCGCGGATTCGGTAAATGACCAGCTTCTGGTGTCCGGCAACATCGGAAAGGATTCCCGATAGAAATTGCCCGTCATGAGAAATGTCCAGATCAAAAAAACTCTTCCCAAAAGCAATGGTGTGTACCTCTTCCCAATTTTCGTAGGGAGGGGGAATACGGAGGATCGTCACCCGGCCATTCATGTGCTGTAACGCCCAGAGGGATTTATCCACCGGATTGATGACCAGGTCACCGGCACGCGTCACCCTGATCAGCCTCTTCCTTTCACCGGTTTTCATATTGATTGACTCCAGGCCTCTCCAGTCGCTGGTATGCGTAGCCGCAAACAGGGTTGAGCTGGAATCTTCACAGGCAAGAGCAGTGACATAATACAGCACCGGGCTGTACAATCCTTTTATCTTTTCCATGGATCCGTCGTTCATATCGATGGCAGCGATATGAGCCAGTTTACCGGGATAATTCACTGCAGCATAGATGGTACGATCCTTCAAATCAATAAAGGAATTCGATACGTTACCCAGAGGCTGTCGTGTAATGTACCTGCGGGGCGTGACCGGGTATTCCCTGATCCGTTGCAGGTTTTCCGATTGAAACTGTTGCTCCCAGCGGATCCATTGATCCCATTCGCTTTTAATATCCATGCCATAAATTTCCTTAAACTGGTTGGCATAGAACCGCTTACTGGAATCGCTCCTGCAATAGAAGTCACGCAGTTTACCAACACCGTACTGGCTGGCCAGGTAGCTGACAAATCGTGTTCCATAGAGATAGGAATTGACGCCAACCTGGAAATCGATGGCTGTTCCTTCGGTTTCGAGCCCTACCACACCGTAAAAATAGCTGGAATCGTGCACCATGGCCCTGAAAACCATCTCATCATAGCCTCCGAGAACCCTTCCCAGACCGCCTGACATCCATGTCTCCATAAAAACAGCGATTCCTTCGTGGTACCAGCGGGGTGAATACCATCGCGGGGTGGTCATAAAGCTGTAGGCCATGGTCAGCGGATTGGAATTATCCAGCGATACTTTTCCACCGAAAATTTTTCGGTATACGACATCATTTCGTGCAGCCTGGTCGCACATGACCACATGGGTCAGTTCATGGTTCATCAGCCACTGGAAACGCTCATTGGAAGGGATGATATTATAGGTGAAATTGAAAGGAGCAACACCTACTGAAAGCATATTCCACGGAATCACCAGCGTACCGCCGTTGCCCACATCAGAAAAGTCATTCAGTAATACGGAAACCTCCTCCGAAGGCTTATAATTCCAGAAATTACGATGAAAATCCATGGCATTCTCGTAGCATCGGGCCATGTGAGGCACCATATAGGAATATCCCTTTGTGATGTAGATCGTTCGGAGGTCCCCTGTATTATATTGATAAAGCTGAACCTGTGCCCGGGAGAAAAATGCCAGAAAAAGGAAATAAACAAGAATCGCTAAGTAACATTTCACCCTTGGACGCGCATGTTTACAGGTAATTATCTCCATGCACATCTGCTTCATATTGTCACTCCAAGGCTGGCATTGCTGTTTACGAAATCCTGGGCTGCTGATAAGGCACTTCCGATGCTTTCCGCACCTAAATATTGGTTCTGTAGTTGACCCTGACCTTCAACGGCTCCTGCTGCGAAAGCTACTGAGCGCAGAATGTTCTCAATATAGCCGCCGATGGATGCATTGTCACTCAGTAATTGTACATTACCGATAAATCCCTGATCAGAAAGTATAAATCCCAGCGGAATAAACTGTCCGAGTCCGCTCGCTGCCGAGAGGTCCTGCCCCGATGACAGGGCTCCCTGAAGCGCGCCCTCAGAACCGACAGCCAGACCAATGATGGGAGTATTGTTCACAACAGCTCCCATAACGTCAAATCCACACCACTGATTCAGGCTATTGCTATTCAGGATCGATTGCAGGTTATCCGCGCTGAAAAAGGGTTTGTCCCCCACTGCTTTAAGGGCGATGGGATCATTGAATACATAGGCTTGCTGTACCGCACGGAGCAACAGTTCGTCGCGAATGCCCTTCAGCTTTTCGATCTCCTGTTCATTGACAATTTTTCCCCCACATCCCTGCTCCACGCATATATCCAGATTGTTCACCATCGCTGTCAGAATGGAGTCTTTTTCCTGCATTTTCGTGACGTAGCTGGCGAACTGCCGCAGGTTGTTCTCCACATCTGCTGAACTCTCACTGATGGTATCCTTGTAAAAGTCGGCAAGCATATAAACCGTTGTGGTCAGAACCTCATTATTGTTCTTGAGGAAATCCCTGAAATCGGTCATTTGCGCAATGTAAGCATCGTATTCTTCATCAAAGGCTTTAATGGATTCCATATCCAGCAGCCGGTTCTCAATGCTGGTTTCCAGTGTGTTGGCATAGGCATTGAATATGACCAGGCCCTGGATGATCTCCGATAATTTTGCTGTATCCTTGACGATGTCACTTCTGAGAAGCACGTCTTTCTCTGTCATCTGATCTTTCCTGTATTTTTCAACCTTTCCAATGGTTCCGGCCGCATCATCTTTGCCAACCTTTCCCTGGCAGGAAACGAATAAAATACTTACGATCATGGCACAGAATCCCGATAAAATCAGAATATTTCTTTTCATGGTTATGATTTTTAGAATTGTTATATCATTGTTTAAATTTCAAAATGAGTACTGTATTCAAGATTCCCTTCGATATAGAGGTCCAGGATTATCTCCTCTCCGACATAGGTCAGCTTTTTCAGCAGCAGGGTATAGGAATTTCTGCCCGAATTCCCTATCCTGATCTCCTTGTATGCCGACAGGATCTCACAGTGGGGATTATTCTGCATGGCACGCAGGCTCCATACCTGAAACGCTGAATTATTATAGAATAAATTGATCAGGCATGGCTTTTCAGAATCTATATCCAGGGTCACCTGTATGAAATCCTGTGGCATGGAATAGGCCTGCAGGTCAATTTTAACATCGGGCAGTTCAACCGGTAGGGTCAGGGTCGCTGCTGAGTGGTTGTTGCTCATGGCGCCAGTAAGATCCTGCTCTGAAAATGAACCGGAAGAACTCCTGTCGAAGACCAGACTGAAAAGCAGCGAAGTGATAAGAATACCGGCAATAAAAGCATAGGCAAGATTCCAGTGAGGATTCACGAATGCCTGACTCATCGTTCTTACCCATGGATTCATGTCCGGCGGGGATTTCCTCATTCCTGCTCTTGTTTGCTCGTCTGTCTGGAGTTGCCTGATGGATTGCATAACCGAATCCTTTAGGTCAGTACCGGATATTTCAACGGCGGAGTCTGTCAGGAGTTCATCCACCCGTGACATTGATTCGAAATAAGCCTTTACGCCTTCCACTTCTTGCATTCCTTTTTCAAGGCGATCTCTTTCTTTCGGTGAAAGATCTCCCTCAAAATGCTTGCGGATTAATCGTTTATATTTCCGGTTGATCATAAAACTCAATCCATTTGTTCTGTCAGAAGATTTCTCAGGATCTGTCGTGCCTCAAATAACCTTGATTTTACCTTTTTCTCGGTTATTCCGGCAATTGTGCTTATTTGACCATAGGACATACCTGAATAATATTTCATTACGACCAGAATGCGATATTTTGGCTGGAGCTGCAAGACTGCCCTCCTGACCCATTTCTTCTCCTCTGCTTCCCTGGCCCTGTCGCTGGTATTTTCCACATCAGCCTCTTTCATATCTTCCATAAAGACAACAGGTCTTTTTCGTGCAAGGTGAGTCAATGACTCGTTGACAGCTATCCGATATAACCAACTAAAGAACTTATGCTGAAAATCAACCTTATCCAGATTCGTATAGGCTTTGACAAAGATTTCCTGTGCCAGATCCTTTGCCTCATCCTGATTTCCGGTCATGTGATAGGTCAGGCGGTAAATGGTCTCCTGATACCTGTCGACCAGAACGGAAAACAATTCAACGTCACCCAGACGGATCCTTTTTATGATTGAATAATCATCCGTTTCAACCATAAATACCATGTGAATTGCTTAAAGTTGGATTTTTTGGAAAATAATTATCAAAAATAATGATTCAAAATCTATTTCCACTATACTTTTTTATAATTTTCACAGCTCATTTTATTTCTATGGAATTGACAAAACTAAAAGGTCAGTGATTATCTTTAACCCTTAAACCTTCACAGTGGGAATACTGACACCTGAGGACATCCGTGATAGGATCAGCGGCTACCGTATAAGCCGTATTTTGCTATCCTCACTGGAGCTTGATATTTTTACAGCCATTGGATCAGAAGGGAAGACAACAGCGCAAATAGCAGGGCTTTGCGGAACTGCATCACGATCGACGGAAATGTTGCTGCATGCACTGTGCGCATTGAATTTTCTCGATAAAAAAGGAAATCTATTCCATAATACGGAAGTTTCGCAGCGCTATCTTGACCGTCGCTCACCGGATTATTTGCCCGGATTGCACCATCACACATCGCTCTGGCGGTCCTGGTCTTCCCTTACCGAAGCAGTCAGGAAAGGAAGAATGGTAATCTGGATGAATGGGGAGAAAGCTGATCAGCAATGGCTGGGTCCCTTTATCTCGGCAATGCACGACAGGGCCCGGGTCAATGCTCCGCTGGTCGTAGCTAACCTCAGGCTGGCTGGCATGCAAAAAATTCTTGATCTGGGAGGCGGCCCCGGAACCTACGCAATGGAGATCGTCAGACAAAATCCGGAAATCACCGCTTATGTTTACGATCTTCCGGAAGTTATCAGGCTCACGGAAAATTATATCGCCGATGCCGGCCTTACCGGTAAGGTCGGAACCATAACAGGGAACTTTATGCAGGATGATCTGGGGAAGGATTATGATCTGATATTTCTCTCGGCCATTATCCATTCCTATTCACCGGATGAAAACAGGTTTCTGATCCAAAAATGTGCAGGTGCGTTGTGCAGCAAGGGTATGATCGTCATTCAGGATTTCATTATGGAGGACGACAGGATTCATCCTGTTGAAGGAGCATTGTTTGCCATCAATATGCTGGTCAATACAGAAGGCGGTTCTACCTATACCGAATCCGAAGTGAAAGGCTGGCTGGAGGAAGCAGGATTGTGTAATATTCAACGAATGGAAGTCGCTAGCCGGACTGTTCAGCTAATAGGGAGGAAAGCAGTAGGCAGTTGGCGGGAAAACAATTGAACAATTAAATGACGAATAACAGTTTGACAATTTAGCAATTTAGCAATTTTAAAGTCGATCATTATGATTCCTTTTTATCAGGTAGATGCATTTACGGGAAAATTATTTGGTGGCAATCCCGCCGGTGTTTGCCCCCTTGTCGAATGGATTGAAGATGACCTTATGCAACGCATTGCTGCGGAGAATAACCTCTCGGAGACCGCATTCTTTGTTGACCGGGGCGAATGGTTTGAGATCACATGGTTCACCCCTGAGGCAGAGGTGGATCTGTGCGGCCATGCCACCCTTGCCTCAGCGCACATTATTTTTAACCACCTTGATTATCCCTATGATGTGATCATGTTCGACACTAAAAAACATGGCCCGCTATACGCACGCAAGGACAATGATCTTATATCGCTGGATTTTCCTGCCAGCAAACCTAAAAAGATACCTATCCCTGACCCGTTGATCCTGGCATTGGGATGTATTCCTGCTGAACTTTATGCCACAAGGGACTACCTGGCCGTTTTTGAGACGCAGGAAGAGATCCTGGCCATAAAGCCTAATTTCAACCTCTTCAGCAAACTGCAGAAACTGGGCGTATCCGTCACGGCTCCCGGCCGGGAATCAGATTTCGTATCCCGATTTTTTGCCCCTTCCGTCGGGATCAACGAAGATCCGGTCACCGGTTCAGCCCACACCGCACTGATTCCCTTCTGGGCTGAACGACTGGGTAAGAATTCCCTTCACGCTCTGCAACTCTCCCAACGGGGAGGTGAACTTTTCTGCGAAATGAACGACGACAGGGTGTTGATCTCCGGAAGGTCGGTCACTTTTCTGGAAGGAGAGATCCGTATCTGAAAGTCAGGATGAAGAATGAAGAATAAAAAATAGATTTATCATTCAACATCCTTAATTATAAATCCTTAATTCTTAATAACAACATCCCATCTGTTAGTGGATAAAGAGTCTTCTGGTACAAAGGAGTTCCTTATCTGTACTCAGTTGAAAATAATATAACCCTTCCTGATGCACCGGCCCCCATACAAACCCACCAGAAGGCATCTTTTGTTGAAGAATGACCTTTGCTTTGTTGTTCAGGATGGTGATGGTCATACTTTCAGCTGCTTCGATCCGGCAGGTGAAGGCAATGATGGAATCACACGGGAATACCTGTCCGTTCTTCGGATGTATGCTTTGCAGGCATCCATTTCTGTAATGGATATTAGTCAGTTCTTCCAGGGCGGCATTGACCGTAAAATGATCTGCTGATTCGGATTCATCCACGCTGATGGACAGTGCACTGTCTTCCATCTGAAGTGATGAGCTGATGAGAGGAGGAGGAGAAGTGGTTTCCCCGGCGGTAAGTCGCAGAAGGAAATATCCGGTAGTAAGGCAGAGAATCCCGATGGCTGCTGCGATAAGCCATGGATAACTCAGGATAACCATATGACCGTCAGGCTTGTTTCTTCTCAGCTGATCACCGATCATTCGTATTTTCTTCCGAAAAACGATGAGATCGGTCTTTTGTAAAGATTGAACTATCTCCTTCTGATCTGTAAATAATTCTTGAAATGCAGGATCACTCTCCAAACGCTGCTTCACCCCATTCATCTCTTCCTCCGTCAGTTCCCCTTCAAAGTATCCCCAAATCAGGTCAAGGTCGCTCTTCATACCTATGGTTCTTTATTTTTATATACTTGGGATCCCGAACAATATTCCTGATCAGTGTTTTACGGCACTGTGACTTCCTTTTACGAACATAGAGCTCGCTATTCAATTCCAGTTTCACAGCGATCTCACTGGTCGAAAACCGTTGAAAGACAAGTAAAAGGATTTTCTGACACTTTTCACCCAGGCGCAAAAAATGATCATGGAAAAGCTTATCCTTTTCCTCTTCCAGGAAGAGTTTATCCTGCTCATTATAACCGGACAGCGTGTTTTCCATCATTTCATAGGGGATAAATTCCTTGTTCATTTTTTCCAGCCGATGCATCCATAGGTTACGGCAGATGGAATAGAGATAGGTCTTGAAGGTGCACGATAAAGCGAAATCAGGAGCCTGAATCTTCTCAAAAGCAACTACCAGTGCATCCTGAAAAAGGTCTTCTGCATCAATCGGAGCACCATGATTTGATTTGACCATATGGATGACCGAGGGAAGATACTCACGGTAGATATATTCCAGCACTCCGTTTTCAGCGCTGTAAAAACCGTCTATTATCCTGGCCTCGGAAAAGCTATCCATCATAACGATTAATCCGGAAAGCCTTAAAATGTGACCCTGTTACTGGAGAAAAGTTATTAACAATTTGTTAGCAACGTAACGGTAAAATTTTCATGTTGAGGGTGAAGGTCTGACTTACCAATGAAGGATCTGCTCGTCCCCAAAACCATCCAGCTGAATGATCTGAGCCTTCTGATCATATTTCCTGTTTCCCAGATAAAGCGGATCGTTATCATCAAGAGCAGAATAAAGATCAATGGTAATGGATTCAGGCAGGACCCGCTTCTGATTGATCCGCCAGTTGGCCTGGATCGTATCGAACCCATGCAGTACCAGCGTAATCCGTTTGAATTTACTGACATACTCCCCTGCCGGAGTTCCGATGGTAATCTGTCGGCTCACCGGATCAAAGATAAACTCGCTGATCAGAAGTGATCCCTTTTCATAATCTCTGGTGACTCCGTCATCCTCATAATAGGTAAAAGAGGAGGGAGCCTCGCCATAATATAGGTGCAGATAGAGTGTATCTGAAGGTAACTCGGAAGTGTTCTGGATGATGGTTTGCATGGGTAAGAATCCTCCTCCCCTGGCAAATACGGGTAACTTGTCGAGGGGAGCATCTGTGATGAACGCGTTTTTACCTTCATAGGGGATCCCGGTAAAAAATTCGTACCATCGCCCTTCGGGCAGGTAGACTCTGGCAAAATGTTGTTGGCTTTCCACCGGTGCAACCAGCAGGTTGGGTCCAAACAGGTACTGATGCTGGAATTCGTTCTTCCAGCATTGCTCATCGTCACTGTTCTCAAGCACCATGGGCTGGTTGACCGGAAGACCGGTGACATGCGATTGATAAAATGCTGAATACAGGTAGGGCAAAATACGGTATCGCAGGGATATGTAGTTGCGAGCGATGCTTTCCACATCCTCTCCGTATGTCCAGGGTTCGGAAGCATTTTGATTGTAGGCTTTATGCACCCTGAAAAACGGGGTGAAAGTGCCGATGGTGATCCAGCGCGCAAAGAGGCTGGGGGTTGCTTCACCGGCAAATCCGCCCACATCCACACCGGAAAACGCCATTCCGCTGATTCCAAGCGAATTAACAAGTCTGCACCCGAGCATCATGTGTTCTTCACTGGCAACGTTATCACCGGTCCATATGGCCGTATAGCGTTGGGAGCCAGAAAATGCGGCACGGGTAAGGATCAGCGGGCGCCGGCCCTCCATCCTTTGCAGCACTCCTTCGTAGGTGCTGCGCGACATCAGCATGCCATAGAGATTTTTGGCCTGCCGGTAACCGGCACCCCGGCCTTCCCAATCAAACCGAACAAGGGAAGGAGTAGCTCCTTCTCCCCAGGATGCAATTTCATTCATATCGTTCCAGAATCCTTCCACCCCCTGATCCACAAGGTTACCAAACTGATTTCCCCACCAGGTGCGTGCTGAAGATCGGGTATAATCGGTGAAATGGCACCAGCCCGGCCAGACCTGCGCGGTATAGGGTTTCCCGTCGGGATATTTTATGAACATATCTTCCTGAAGTCCTTCCTCGTAGGCCGCATATCCCTTTTCCACCTTGACCCCGGGATCGATGATCACTGCAGTATGCACGCCCATGGCACCAAGTTCCCTGATCATCTCCTCAGGCTGCGGAAACCGGGTAGGATGCCAGGTAAACACCTTATAGGCATCCATATAATGTATATCGAGGTAGATCACATCCAGGGGGATCTTTTTTTCACGGAACGTTCGGGCCGTATTCAGTACTTCCCTGTCGGGAAAATAGCTCCAGCGACATTGCTGAAATCCCAGTCCCCAAAGAGGAGGCATCGGCATGCGTCCCGTAAGCCAGGTATACCCCCGGATAACTTCCCGGATGGAGCTGCCATAAATGAAATAGTAATCCATTTCGCCAGTCTCCGCACCAAAGGAGGAGAAACGGTCGTTCGATGCGCCGAAATTAAAATAACTCCTGTAGGTGTTATCCAGATAAATTCCGTAGGTAAGACCATGATGCACGCCAATGTAAAAGGGAAAAGAGGAATAGATCTCATCATCCGTGGTCCGGTATGCCCAGTTATCCGTATTCCAGTTCACATGAAATTCCCCGCGGCGATCCAGGTTGCCCGTTTTTTCACCCAGCCCGATGAAATGTTCATCAGGCTGCAACACCTTATAGGTAGTCACCTCCTCTCCTACCCAGGTCGTTCCCAGTGCCGGATCATCCTCATTCAGGATCCGTCCGTCAGGAGTCATGAAAATGAACCGTAACGGATAGGTATGGATCTCCAGCAACAAAGAATCCGTCTGCATCGTTATCTTTTCACCACTCCTCTCCATAACCAGTTTACAGGGATAACGTTTGCCGACAACGGAATAGGAAAAGTCATCACCGAAATCCCCTTTGGAAATCCGGATACGGAAAATTCCAGGCGTATAAATCTGGACAAGTGCAGAACCATTGTCAGTCTGCAGGAACAATGACTGTTCCCCTTCCATATAATGAACCATATTCCCCAGGCTGTTGTCCGGATATTTCTGTCCCATAGCTGCAGTCAATATTAAATTTAACATGGTCGCGAGAAAAATTCTTTTCATGATCGTGGGATTTCAAACCATTTCTATTCGATTACTATTCACCGATGATCTTGACCAGTACCCGTTTCCTGCGTTTACCGTCGAATTCTCCGTAAAATATCTGTTCCCATGGACCAAAGTCAAGATTTCCCTGCGAGATAGCCACCACGGTTTCACGGCCCATCACGGTACGTTTCAGATGGGCATCCGCATTATCCTCATACCCGTTATGCTGGTACTGTGAATAGGGTTTCTCCGGAGCCAGCTTCTCCAGCCAGATCTCAAAATCATGATGAAGTCCGCTTTCATCATCGTTGATAAAAACGCTTGAGGTGATGTGCATGGCATTGACAAGACACAATCCCTCACGAATGCCGCTATCCCGTACGCACTGTTCCACCTGCGGGGTGATGTTGATGAGCTGACGCCGTGTGGCAGTGTGAAACCATAATTCCTTGCGATATGTTTTCATACAAAATTGATTTGGAAATTATTGAACCGGGTTGACTGGCAGATCTCTCCTGGCAAAGACATAACCGTTCTTCTCGTAAAGAATCCTTAACTTGGGGTACTCTTCCCGGTAACGTTCCTTACGTGTTATCTTATAAACCACATAGACAGGTTTATCAATCTGCCCTTTAAGGAGCCATTGCTGATCATACGAAAGTGGATTCACGGGCGGCTTTTTTTCCCCATAGAACAGATGGGCATAACTTTTAAATCCCAGCGTATGGATGTAGCAGTCTTCCTGGCTTTTTTCCCGGTAAAATTCGATGGCCGCCCGCTGTGTGTACCCTTCGGCCCTGGGCATGATCACTGCCATTGTAAGAAAAGAAAATAACATGGTTCCGGCAAAGATCACGATCATTCGTTTCCATGGATCATGAATAATATAAAACAGGATCAGGGAAAGGATTAACGGGAGACTGATCAAAAGCTCCCATCCGCTCCAGGATACGTGTGCCTGCAGGTTCCCTGCTGCAAATGCATCCCTGATCATCCCGGAAGACAAAACAGATTCCTTATTCATGAACACCATGACCATGCCAATGACAGCCAAAGCCCAGATCGCTCCTGTGATCCCTAACGACACCCGAACCAGGCGATTCATGACGTTTTTACCCGTGATCACCTGGTAAATGGATTGCGATGCCAGAAAAGTCAACGGGAAATAGGCCAATGATGAGTAATGGATGATCTTGGTCCTGACAATGGTAAAGACTACCAGCACAACCACCAGCAGAATCAGGCAGATCTGGCTCCATCCTCTTCTGAAGGGCGTCTCTTGTTTTGATTCCGTTAACCCGTTCATGGCAAACAGGGAAGCCGGAAATACACCAAAGAAAAGAACGAGAAAATGATACAGCGGAAATCCCCCGTGTCCGGCATCCCTGGTCTTAAACAGCCGTACCTGGTACTGGAAAAAGTCACCAACGACATCCCCATGTCCGGTCAGAAACTGGATCAGGAACCAGAATCCGCCGAAGAAAACCAATCCGGCCAGAAACAACACGATATGCATGAACCGGATGCTAATTCTGAATCTGGTGATGATCAGGTAAATAAGTGCGGTCAGACCGAATAGAAGCAAGGCTACGGGTCCTTTTGTCAGAACAGCCAGTCCGATAAACGATCCTGTGAATAATGCATGCAGGGAACGTTTGGTATCCTGGAGCAGATAGCAGGCTCCGAAATAGATGCCCAGAAAAATGAACACGTTGAACCAGGGGTCTATGATTCCGGATTTAAAATAAAAAAATGGCAGCAGGGATCCCGCATATGCTAACATCCATATGATTCCCATCCGGTGATCAAACAATTTCTTTCCCATTTGATACAGAACGATCAGGGTCAGCATGCCGCAGATGGCGTTAGGAAAGCGGGCGGCGAATTCATTGATCCCGAACATTTTCATGGAAATCACCTGTAGCCAGAAAAAAAGCGGAGGCTTTTCCCAGAAAGGCCTGAAGTTGATCTGTACATTCAGGTAATCTCCTGTGACGATCATTTCACGTGCCGCTTCAGCAAAGTTGATCTCATCCCAGTCGAACAGGGAAACGGAACCCAGAAATGGAAGAAATAAGACAGATCCGGCCAGCAGAGTTAAGAGCCCGACGAGCCATGGCCGTGGTGATTCATTCATTTCAACAACCAGATTAAGTGACGGTGAAGATATAAAAAACCCTGCAACCGATCATCACCGCAGGTCAAAAATCAAAATAGATCATGAATTTGTACCATTTCAGGCCCGAATGTGTAATTTTATATTCAAATCAGCAGAAGATGAAAACACACGTCAAAAGGCAGCTTATCGCTATCGTATTCCTCCTTTCGGGCATTCCGTTGCATGCACAGTGGGAGCCGGTCATGGAAAACGTACTGATCGTTGACATTACCGTATCTCCTGATTTTTCAAACGACGAGACCGTATTTGTGATCAATGATCAGATAGAGATTTACCGCAGCACGGACAACGGCGACGAGTGGCAGATGGTTTACCAGGCACTGGATCCGTACATTGATGCTGAAAAGGTGCTGGACGTTGTGCTATCGACCGATTTTAAGAACGACAACCGGGTCATCATCGTACACCTCGACGGTTCGGCCGAAGCATCCTACGACCGTGGAGAGACATGGGAAAACCAGCCGGTACCCGCCGGTACGACATCGGTCATCTTTTCACCGGATTATACGAACGATCATACCGTATATGCCGCTACGGGAGCTTCGTATGCCTGCAAATTTTACCGTTCGGTTGATAAAGGTAAAACATGGGCCGAAACCGCTATTCTGGGCAATACAGGAATTTATACACGATTGTTCAATTCAGCGGATCCTGCCTCTTCCCTGACCTTGGCTATCCAATCCGGCATGAATGAAGTTCTTTTATCTGACGATGGAGGATATAACTGGACAAGCGCATCCGATGATTTCACAACGGTATGGGATGTAGCCTATTCAGGTAATTTCTCACAGGACCATACGCTCTTTCTTTCGACTGCACGAAAGATATATAAGAATACAGAAAGCGGTTCCTACTTTGCCTGGACAGAAACCTATCACAACGAAAGTTCATTTGGCATTGACCTTGCCATATCGCCGGCCTTTTTCCAGGATCATACCCTGTACGCGGGCATTGACCAGCAGGGTATCTACCGGTCCGTGGATGGAGGGGATACGTGGACTGCCTTTAATTCAGGCCTCGACAGCTATTATCCGGTTTCGTTGGCCATAGGAGGATCGGGGCCCATATTTTCGCTTTTCACAGGAACACAAAATCCGGGTGGACTGCCCGACCGGCTGTGGCGTTACCGGATGGTGGATGCAGTGGAGGAGCACCCCAGGGAGAATCCTTTTGATCTGACTGTACTTCAAAGTCCGTCAGCAAATACCCCCGAACTAATCCTGCAGGTAGACAAAACTGAAATGATCACGATTTCCATCATCAGTTTATCGGGGAAGATGATAAAAACCATAACGGAAAAACTTTACACACCGGGGACCTACACGTTCAGGGACGATAACAGTCTGGCGGATCTGCCCGGTGGATTATTCCTGATCAGGGCTACCTCCGGCACATATTCCCTTGTACGAAAAGCAGTGTTATTTGTGGATTGAAATCAGTACTCCGGAAGAATGACTTTCCCGATAAAGAGCAGCGTCCCGGTTGTCCTTTCCCGGATGGCAAAGACAAAGGGTTTGTCGACAATGAACGGATCAGGACCTACACTTGTATATTCTATGCCGATGGTCGTGACAGCTGCAGCCTCCGTCCCCTCTTCATTGACATCCACGAAGGTATTCTGTTGGACAAAACTCACAAAGATGCTCTCATCGGATATTCCGCCCAGATCAGCTACATAGGGTTGAAATGCATCGATCATCCCCAGGCTGGCAAGCTGGTCGTTCAGGATCTTTTCGTAGTCAAACTTAAATTTGGGGAGCGATATTTCAGATTCTGAAGGTTCAGTAATATCGTCCAGGTTTGAGACCAGCTCCTGCCAATCCTCCGGAGTGAAGCCTGAAAGGAATTCATCCAGTGATTGAACAGGTTCAATAAGCACCATGGAAAAATTTTGCTGTCCATAGGTAAGCTCCGCAGCTGCATAATCCATGGTGGAATAGAGGCGCAGCGGAAATTCCCCTTTCATGGTCTCCACCTGAACCGTGGAGCCGTCCTGAAGGTAAAACGGCGCCATTGCGGTAAGTTTTTTATCGAACTGGTATGTCCAGGTTCCCTTAAAATAAAGGGCATTCATCAGAAACATCACCGTTTCTGCTGATATTTCCTGTATTACCTTCTGAATTTTACCGTTGGTATTTTCGCTTGCCCAACCATTGATCGTTGTGATCGCATCGGGACTGTTAAAATCCAGTGCCCCGATCCGGGCTCTGAATGCCTGGTTCATGGAATCCAGGTAAGCCTGATGCACCTGGAACGAATTCCTGTACCAGACTGCATTGGCAAGTGCAAGCTCAATTTCCGGATCCAGATCCAGAAGCTGGCTTACAAGACTCTGATATGTTGCATTGATTTCTCCCGTAGTCAGCCCCTTGTAACCCAGCATGTCACGTATCTGAAGGTACGTATCGTTCCTGCAGCCGTTGAGCAGCATGGTAAGCGCCGTGCTGGCGCTCACTGGCGAAAGCATCAGGTTCTTATTTTCGACCGCGTCTGTCGCGATAAAAAGGTTGATACCAAACCGATTGCTCTGGTTAATGATTTCCGTAGATTTCGAAGGTAATTGCAACTGCCGCGGATTTTTAGGGCCTTCTGATTCTTTCTCGCATCCGGCCTGGATGAACATCAGAACCAGCAAAAAAAGGAGTGATCTCATAGCAAACGAAATAAACAGGTTCAAAGTTACAAACTGAAGACGATCAATTTTATTTCAGGTTGCTCCGCAGTTTGAAATATTTTCAGTGCCCTGATTAAAAAGTGAACTGGAATTCGAATTAATTCCTATTTTTACGTTCGAAACCTCCCGACGATGTCCACTCACTCAAAAAAACAGCTTTATGTTTTTTCCAACATTGGCGGATACCTGGTGATGTTGATCATTAACGGGCTGGCAAACATTCTCCCCATCAACGGCAAAACCACCGGTGCGTTATCTGATGCGTATCCTAATCTTTTTGTGCCGGCAGGCATCACCTTTTCCATCTGGGGGGTGATCTATTTATTACTGGCTCTGCTGATGTTCTATCAGCTATATACCCTTTTCCGGCATGAAGTTGCATCAGGTCTGTACATCATAAAGATCGGCTGGTGGTTTGCCATTTCATGCCTGCTTAATATTGCCTGGATCTTTGCCTGGCATTATGAAGTGATCGGATTATCCCTGATCATCATGCTGATGCTGCTGGCAACGTTGATCATGATCCATCGCCGGCTGGATGTCGGCGGCTGTTGCACCACACTGAACGAAAAGATCTTTGTTTTTGTTCCGTTCAGCCTCTATCTTGGATGGATCAGCGTTGCTACGGTAGCCAATGCGACCGTCTTACTTGTATCCCTCGATTGGGGCCGCTGGGGACTCAGCGAAGTTTTCTGGTTCATCATCATTCTGGCTGCAATAGCCGGATTGACGCTTGTGATGATCTTCAGGAAAAAAGATATTGTATATGCCCTCGCCATCATCTGGGCTCTGGCTGGTATCATTATGAAAAGATCGCAGGGAGGGGCAGTGCAGGATAAGATTACCGTAATTGCAGCCGTTGCCGCTGTTGTGGTGATCACGGTTGCCGCGCTGATCCAGATCTTCCGCAGGAAGGTTTATCATTGAGGGATCATTCAGGCTGCGATTCGCCATTCATTTTTCCCAGAACCCCTTCAACTTCCTGACTGGTTTCTTTCAGAAGGGCTTTGCACTGGCTGATCAGTTCAGAAGCTCTTTTTACCCTTGCAACCAGGATATCTACGGGGACATCTCCTCTTTCCAGCTCATCCACGATCTTTTCTATCTCTTTTAATGCATTTGTATAATTTTTCATACAACCTTTTCTTTATTGGGTTGGGAAAAAATTTCGGATTATTCAACAATACTGTTTATGCTACCTTCGCAGAGCTGTGTGGTTATCATCTGTCCTTTTTTCACCATGGAAGAAGCTTTTAGAGGTTTATTATCGAGGTAGGTGATGCTGTATCCTCTTTTGAGAATATTCTGAGGGTCAAGCAGTTCAATTCTTTTCTCATACCCTTCCAAACGGCTGAGCTGCGCGGAGAGAAAATGTCTGGTAAAAATTCCAAGGCGCTGTTGATTGCTTCCAAGGGAGTTATGGTACCTTTCCAGCAACCGGCCAGTCAGTGACCGGAATCGTTGCGTACACTGTGCAAGAGACATAGCAGACGCATCCAGTATCCGCCTTGCATTCGTCATCATTCTGGACTCCAGCAAATCGAGTCGTTCTTCAACCTGATAGAAATGCTGGATGAGAAAGCCTGCGACTGCTGTAGGGGTGATCAAATTGGTATGGGCAACCATTTCCACCACGGTTTCGTTTGTGGAATGGCCAATACCTGTTATCACCGGTAGCGGAAATATGGCCACATCCCTGGCCAGCTCATAATGATCATATGCACTCAGGCCCACTTCCCCACCCCCTCCCCGTACGATTGCCACCACATCAAAATGATCCCGGTATCCGGCAATGTTCCTCAATTGTTCCCTTATCGTTGCAATGGCCATCTCTCCCTGCAATATGGATGGGAAAAGCTGATAACGGAAAACATATCCATAGGGATTATTTCGGATCGTGGCGACAAAATCATGAAATCCTTTGCTGGTCTCCACCGAGATCACGGCAATTCTTTTGGGTAAAGGAGGAAATGTCAGTTTTCGGTTATGATCAAATATTCCCTCCCTTCTGAGTGTTTCGATCGCTGTCCGTTTTTCGCGTGCCATTTCACCCAGGGTGAAGGAAGGTTCAATATCAATGATGTTCAATGACAGTCCATAAACTTCATGAAAATTAACGGATGCAAGGAACAGGATGTTCATGCCATCGTGTAAATCCTCACGTGTCTGCTGACGGAATTTGGCACCGATCATCTGGTAATTTGAAGCCCAAATGGTTGCACGCATTTCGGCTCTTGTCACCTTGTCCCTTTTCTCAACCAGATCCAGGTAGCAATGACCACTTTTAGGATAGTAATTCAATTTGGCGATTTCCGCTTTAACCCAGTAGAAATCAGGATAGGCAACCTGAAGGGTTTCCCTGATGTTCCCGGCCAGTTCACAGAGTGAATAGATCCGTCGATCCTGAAAAAGGGATAAGGGTTCATTCAACATACGACAAATGTAGACATTATCCTGACAATTTCCTTTGCTTACATTGAAAACACAAAGCCCTCCCAATGTAGCATGCTGAATCAGGATGGCATGATCATCCAATACCAGACAGTGGGATTCTTATTTTTTCAAAAGGTCCCTGATCTCAGTCAGAAGGGTTTCTTCTTTGGTTGGTTCCGGTGGCGGAGCTGGTGCAGCTTCCTGTTTCCTTTTCATGGAGTTCAGTCCTTTCACCACCAGAAAGATCGCAAGGGCGACAATGAGAAAGTCAATGATATAATTAATGAACTGACCAATTTTCATGGTCACGGCAGGTGTCTCCCCGACCGCCTGTTTTAAGGTGATTGCGATATTGGCAAAATCCATGTTCCCAATAAGCAGTCCGATCGGTGGCATGAGTACATCACCGACAAAGGAAGACACAATCTTGCCGAATGCGGCACCGATAACGATACCAATTGCCATGTCCATGACGTTCCCCTTCATGGCAAATTCCTTGAATTCTTTCATCAGTCCCATAAGTTATTCTCCTTTAATAGTTTAGGTTAGACAAAAATATAGTTCTCAGGAGCTATTTGGCTTTTCCTAAAAAATAAGCAACTTTTTGACAAAATAAAATAATATGCAGGAAGATTTTGGTTTGATAACGCAGCATCTTTTCAGGGACTTCGGAGTGCCTTGGCACAATAGATTCTTTCCCGGGTCACCAGCTGAACGATGTAGATACCCATTTCATCGATATGGGTTTCAACGGAAAGCTTAGAAATGCCTTCAAAAAGCGCCATGGATTCAATATAAACAATTTTTCCGCACAGATCGTAGATCCGCAGTTCAGCCCGCTGGGAAGAGGGTAGATTGACCCAGAATTGCAGGTATTGATCAAAGGGATTCGGAAAGATCTTGATTTCATCAATTTTGATATGGATACTGTCGAGAATGTTTTTTGCCAGCAGGTAATCCGGAATTCCATATCCCAGGGAGTCATCAGGGTTGGAGGACTGACTTGCGCTTTTTTGGATGGCCTCCATAATCTGCATATTGCTAAAATCGCGTTTGTCCTGCCAAAGGCAGGCAGTCATTCCGGCAATGACAGGACACGAAAACGAGGTACCACTGCCCCCGTTGATTCCACCCCAAAGCGAAGCAATGATGGTTTGTTGTCCCTGAGCGGCGATGTCAGGCTTCACACGACCATCAAAGGCGGGTCCCAGCGAGCTGAATGTTGCCCATTTGCTTTCAGGGTCTACTGCACCAATGGCGAAAACACTGTCACCGTCGGCAGGGGCACCGATGTACTTCCAGGCGGAACTCCCGCTGTTGCCTGCACTGTTGCATACCAGAATGCCCTTCTCAGCCGCTTTATCCGCACCCAGGGTGATGGGAGTTGTATTTCCATCCATGTCCTGATAGGAATGGTTATCGGTCGG
Source organism: Lentimicrobiaceae bacterium (assembly GCA_017993235.1). Taxonomy (GTDB): domain Bacteria; phylum Bacteroidota; class Bacteroidia; order Bacteroidales; family JAGONC01; genus JAGONC01. The sequence goes on along the minus strand of JAGONC010000004.1, from coordinate 11,745 downwards.
ATTGTCGAATTGTGTGTATCCGAGCGAAGAATTGATGATATCCGCTCCCACACTGTCAGCATATTCAGCACCCATTACCCAGTAATATTCCTCCATCAGGTATTCTGCGGTACCATCTTCCGTACGCAGGAGATAATAATCCGCATGGGGTGCGGTTCCGACAAGTTGCCCCGGTAGATTTCCGCCCATGATGGAAAGCACCATCATGCCATGCTGGTGGATCCCGGGCTCAAAGACATTTCCACCCCAGTTGACAAAATCACATGCTCCCAGGATCCTGTTATTCATCCACAGAGAATCAAAGGCAGCCATGGTGTCCACAGCCCTGAAACCGGCGTCCAGAACCGCAATGATGATATCTTTTCCCGTAAGTCCCAGTGTATGAAGGGCCACACCATTGACCATTGCAATCTGGTTCAGCGAAGCGCCGTAATCAAAGCCCTCCAGAAAACCCGAATGCTTTACGGGAATCTCCCCGACCGGTATCCCGGACTGTTCAGGGATGAAAAATGGCTTGCTCTCCTTCTGATCAGGTTCATTCCCGGGGAGTGCATGTTTTTTAGCCAGTCCATCAGCACGGGTGACGGTTTTGACAAAATCCAGGGCATTGATCCTGTAAAGGGATGCCTGTGCCGGTAGTTCGATGATGACCATATTCAACCACCGGGACCGGATCACGATCCTTGCGCCATTATCCTGGATTGCTTTCAGGTAGGCTGAAGGAATGGGCAAGTCATCCTCGGTGATGGGTATATTGTATCGCTGTCTTCTTTCAATGGCACGAAAGGTTAAAAACTCTTCCGGCCGGTCGATCGAGTATTCCGTTTGTGATTTATCCTTAAAAAACAGTTGATATAAAACAGGAGATTCCTGAGCAAAAAGATCCAGGGAAAATATGACTACCAGAAATAAACTGATGATCCCGCGCATCATTTTTGGTAATTTTTTTTGTAAAAGTATCAAGAATAACTGAGCACAGGGGTAAAGCAGACAGATATTTACATAATTTTACATAAAGAATGCTGTTTTGCGGCTAAATTGGCGGGCTATGCACATCGATATCATTACCCTTTTTCCGGAAATGTTCGAGGGATTCCTCTCCCAATCCATCGTAAAGCGGGCCAGAGAAAAAGGTTTTGTGGAGGTTGGACTTCATAATTTACGGGATTACGCCACCAATCGCTACAAGAGTGTTGATGATTATCCGTACGGCGGTGGCCCGGGCATGGTAATGATGGTGGAACCCATTGATCTGTGCATTGGCTCATTACGTTCCAAAAGAAATTACGATGAGATCATTTACCTGACCCCCGACGGAGAATTATTCGGACAACCACTGGCCAATCAGCTTTCGATGCTCAACAACCTGATCCTGCTGTGCGGGCATTATAAAGGAGTGGACCAACGGGTGAGGGATTCCCTGATCACCCGGGAGGTTTCCATTGGGAACTATGTCCTGTCGGGAGGTGAACTGGCAGCCATGGTGGTGTGCGACAGCATCATAAGGCTAATCCCGGGTGTTCTGGGTGACGAAACCTCTGCACTCTCCGACTCGTTTCAGGACAACCTCCTGGCTCCACCTGTTTACACCCGCCCTTCCATTTATAAAGGAATGAAAGTACCCGAAGTCCTTTTATCCGGTAATGACAAAGAAATCGCCCTCTGGAGGCATGCCAGGGCTGTGGAGCGTACCGAAAAGCGAAGACCGGATCTGCTGGATCCCTGAAAAAATTTAAATTCAAATAGCAAAAGTTGGATGAGAGGCTCAGTCCACTTTTGATCTTTGCTCTTTGATCTTAAATTTTTTCAGCATGGGGCCTGTATGTAAAAATAAGTACGTATATTTGCGCACTTTTTGGGTAAAATACCCTATAAATCAGAATGGCAATGGGAAAGAATGAATTATTACAGTTTGTAGAGAACCTGGTCCCTGTTAAAAAGTTCCCTGAGTTTAAGGCGGGAGATACGATCACGGTGAATTATAAGATTGTGGAAGGCAACAAGGAGCGAGTCCAGAGTTTCCAGGGTGTGGTGTTGCAGCGGGTCGGAAGCGGACCCACGGAAACGTTTACAGTGAGAAAGATTTCCGGCAATGTTGGCGTGGAAAGGATTTTTCCGATTTCTTCGCCTTTCATCGACGAGATCACCATCAACAAGAAAGGGATGGTGCGTCGCGCCAGGATATTCTACCTGAGGGAACTACGCGGAAAGAAAGCCCGGATCCGGGAACAGAGATATTAAAAGCACCCAACTACTTGCAAAACAGGCTACTTCAAAAGAGTAGCCTGTTTTTTTATGAATCAATCTCCCAGTGTGGCCACCATGACTGCCTTGATCGTATGCAGCCGATTTTCAGCCTGGTCGAAGACAAGGGATGCCGTGGATTCGAATACTTCATCGGTCACCTCCATGGCATCGACACCGAATTTCTGAAAGATATCTTCCCCGACTTTCGTATCCCGGTTATGGAAAGAAGGAAGGCAATGCATGAATTTCACATGGGGATTTCCTGATTTGTGCATTGTATCGGCGTTCACCTGGTAGGGCATCATTTCCTTGATGCGTTTTCCCCAGAGATCGGCCGATTCACCCATGGAAAGCCATACGTCGGTATGGATAAAGTCGACATCCTTTACCGCTTCATCCAGGTTTTCCGTAATACGGATACGGGCGCCCGTCTGCAGGGCAATGGTCTGGCATTCTTTGACCAATGCCTCATTGGGCCAGCAGGAAAGAGGACCGGCAGCCCGAAAGTCCATTCCAAGCTTGGCAGCTACCACCATCAGGGAGTTGCCCATGTTATTGCGGGCATCCCCCAGAAAGGCATACTTGATCTGGGCAAGTGGCTTATCACTGTGCTCCATCATGGTCATGATGTCGGCCAGCACCTGCGTGGGATGAAATTCATCGGTCAATCCATTCCAAACCGGTACTCCTGCGTACCTGGCCAATTCTTCAACAATGGATTGCCCGAATCCCCGGTATTCGATGCCATCGTACATCCGGCCCAGAACACGGGCGGTATCCTTCATCGTTTCCTTATGGCCGATCTGTGAACCGGAGGGCCCCAGGTAAGTCACATTCGCACCCTGGTCGAACGCAGCCACTTCAAAGGCACAACGCGTACGGGTGGAGGTTTTCTCAAAGATCAGGGCGATATTTTTACCCTTCAGACGCTGCTGCTCGGTGCCGGCATACTTTGCCTTTTTAAGGTCAATGGCCAGATCCAGCAAGAACCGGATCTCCTGCGGAGTAAAGTCTAATAGCTTCAGAAAGCTACGGTTTCTTAAATTAAACGGCATATGGAATTATTTTATTGATTATTAAACAAATACAATTCTGGTTCCACCACCATCCGTTCCTAAAAGGTCAGTGTGGGTGATGATGGTATCTTTTCCCCTGTTCTCGACAAAATGAATGGCCGCCCTGATCTTGGGTGCCATACTTCCTTCCGAAAAATGACCTTCAGCCAGGTAACGTTTGGCTTCTGATAGAGATAGGCGGTCAAGGGACTTTTGCTGAGGTGTGTTAAAATTCAGGTAAACCTTATCGATATCGGTAAGAATGAAAAGCTTATCCGCATTGATCTGCACGGCCAACAGGGCCGAGGCAAGATCCTTGTCGATAACGGCATCAATACCCTGGAGTTTGTTCTCCTGGATAAAAAATGCCGGTATTCCGCCTCCCCCCACGGCGATGACGATCTGACCATCCCGGGCAAGGCTCTCCATGGAGCGTGCATTGGAAATGACCAGCGGTTTGGGCGAAGCCACTACTTTACGCCATCCCCTGCCCCGCGGATCTTTGGAAAACCGGGCTCCCGTCTCTGCAGTGATCGTATCCGCTTCTTCCTTTGAATAAAAAGAGCCGATCGGCTTGGTGGGATTTTGAAACGCAGGATCCTCCTTATTGACAAGCACCTGGGTAATGATGGTGATGATATCACGGTCCATATCCTTCGACATCAATACATTGCGTAATTGTTGCTCGATCACATAGCCGATAAAACCCTGGGAATAGGATACACTGATGTCCAAAGGCATATCCGGTAATCCGTATAGTTTATGACCCGCAGTATTGGCCAGCATAATGTTCCCTACCTGGGGGCCGTTACCATGTGTGATCACCAGGTTGTAATCACGGTCGATCAGCTTGATAAGGTTTTCGCAGGTCCTGTAAGCATTGGATTCCTGCTCATCAATCGTGCCCTTCTGTCCGTCACGGATCAGCGCATTGCCGCCAAAAGCAACCACACCCAATCGTTTCATACTGTCAATTCTGTTAATGAATGAGCAAAGATACGGATTTTCCCGATATTCAATTTTTGTTTATCTTTCGCAGTTGTACCACAACTGGCAGTAATCAAGCTCAGATGGTTGAAGCAAGACAGCGGAAAGCAACCCTTTTGGCCCTGATCGCGGTGTTATTCTGGTCCACGATCGGATCTGCCTTTAAACTTACGCTACAGCATATCGATTTCCTGAACATCGTGCTGTATGCCTCTCTTGTTTCCACTGTGGTTTTCCTTATCCTGCTTATTGCCCAGGGAAAACTATCGAACCTGAGAAATATCACGAAAAAGGACTTGTTGCATTCCGCCTTGCTCGGTATGCTGAATCCTTTCCTGTTTTACCTGACCGTGCTGAAAGCCTATGATATCCTTCTTGCACAGGAGGCAGTGGTATTGAATTATGTATGGCCCATTACACTGACACTTCTCTCTATCCCGCTGCTGAAACAAAAAATCGGATGGATAAGCATCATTTCCATCCTGATCAGTTTCATGGGAGTGATCATCATTGCACTGAAGGGAGATTTGAGTGGCTTCCACATCACCAACCTTCCGGGAGTCGCGCTGGCGCTGATCTGTACGATCTTCTGGGCTCTGTTTTTTATTTTCAACATGAAAGATGCAAGGGAAGAGGTATCGAAAATGTTCCTCAACTTCCTGTTCGGATTCCTCTATACACTGATAGCCATACTCCTGTTCCATGAAATCCGGATCCCTTCCCCCGAAGCGATGGCTGGTGTGATTTACATCGGTTTATTCGAGATGGGGATTACCTTCATTATCTGGCTAAGGGCACTTACCCTGAGCACCACTACGGCAAAAGTTGCCAACCTCATTTTCATCTCCCCTTTCCTGTCGCTTATCTGGGTATCATTAGCAGTGGGTGAACAGATCATGGGATACACCATTGTTGGACTGATCTTTATTGTCGCGGGAATCATTCTGCAGAGGCTGGTACGGTAAATAGTTGCAACTTTAACGGGAGAGATAAAAGCCATTTAATTAGTACCTTTGTCCCCCATTTGGCAATCTCATGTCCCTTCGCCGGAAAATAGCCTATCATACGTTTGGATGCAAACTGAACTTTGCTGAAACATCCACCATTAGCAGATCGCTTTCCTCAGACGATTTTGAGCTGGTGGATATCAGGGAAAAAGCTGATGTTTATGTGATCCACTCCTGTGCCGTTACCGAAGCAGCAGAGAAGAAGTGCAATCAGTTTATCCGCCGCCTGAAACGAGGAAATCCATCTTCCCGCATTATCGTTATGGGTTGTTACGCTGAATTAAAACCGCAAAAGCTCAGCATTATGCCTGAGGTAGATCTGGTTCTGGAAAACAGCAACAAATATCAATTGGCAGATTACCTTGGGAACATGACTGAAAACTATCGTCCATCGGTGGAAGGATCCTCGTGTGATAACAATTCATTCAGATCTTCTTTTTCGATGCTGGACCGTACCCGCTCATTCCTGAAAATTCAGGATGGATGTGATTATTTTTGTCATTATTGCATCATTCCGTACATTCGGGGACGCAGCAGGAGCGATTCGATCCGTTCGGTCCTCGAAACAGCCCGTCAAATCTCCAATGCGGGTATTCAGGAGATCGTACTCACGGGAGTGAACATCGGGGATTTTGGTAAACCTAACGGCGAATCGCTCTTTGATCTACTGGTACAGATGGAGGATCAAATCCCCATACCACGCATCCGCATCTCTTCCATCGAACCTGACCTGTTGACGGATGCGATCATCGACCTGATGGCCTCTTCGTGTAAAATCATGCCTCATTTCCATATCCCCCTTCAATCGGGCTCCGGCAGGATCCTCCGGATGATGAAAAGAAACTACTCCCCTGCGCTGTTTGCTGACCGGATCGCCAGGATACGCGATCGACTGCCCGAAAGCTGTATCGCTGCCGACGTGATCGTTGGTTATCCGGGAGAAACAGAGGCAGATTTCGCTGAAACACTTGATTTCATAAACACAACGGATCTGTCCTATGTTCATGTCTTCACTTACTCCGAACGACCGGGAACGGTTGCATCACGTCTTGAGGATAAGGTACGCCCGGAAATAAAAAAAGAAAGAAGTCAACGTCTTCATACCTTGTCAGAAGGTAAAAAGAAACTTTTCTATCAGAAAAATAAAGGAAAACAACGCCAGGTCCTGTTTGAATCCGATCCGAACAAAACTGAGCTCTATGGATTTACGGAAAATTACGTGCAGATCAAAGCAAACTATGATCCTGAACTGGTGAATAAAATCGTCCCGGTGAAACTGAACAGCATGGCCAGAAACGGATGCTGCTTTTTATATGAACCATGAAGAATGAAGGATTTTGAAAGAAGAATGATGTTTTGATAAATGACATACTTTACATTAACAATTGATAATTGACAATTGACAATCGACAATTTTAAAATTTAATACCGTGTTTCCAAAGCTTGGTGATTTACTGGAATATTTATTTGGAGTACATATAAATTTACCCATACAGACCTATGGATTTTTCATGGCCTGCGCTTTCATGGTGGCAGCCTGGATCCTATGGCTGGAGTTAAAAAGAAAGGAAAAAGAAGGACTGATCACCTCCCGGACCAGAATGGTCTGGAAAGGCAGACCCGCTTCCTCATGGGAACTGGTGAGCTCAGGTTTGCTGGGCTTCATCATCGGCTATAAGATCATCGGAATGATTGTGGATTATGCCGACTTTTCGGATAATCCTCAGGAATATGTTCTCTCAGGCCAGGGGAACTGGATCGGGGGGATCGTACTAGGCGTCCTGTCAGCGTATTCCATCTATCGCAAAAAAAATAAACAAAAACTTGATAAGCCAGTTAAAGTTCAGGAAATTATTCATCCCTACCAGCTTACAGCCAGTATCGTACTGGTCGCAGCTGTCTTTGGCATCATTGGTTCAAAGGTCTTTGATGTATTCGAGCATCTTGAGGATCTGGCTCAGGACCCGATGGGGACATTATTTTCGTTCAGCGGGCTGACCTTCTATGGCGGTCTGATCGTAGCTGCATTTGCCGTTAGCATTTATGCTGAAAAGAATAACATTCCCTGGCCCCATATCGCCGATGCCGTAGCGCCTGCATTGATCCTTGCCTATGCCATCGGTCGCATCGGTTGCCAGCTATCGGGTGACGGTTGCTGGGGCATTGAAAATCCTGACCCCAAACCCGGGTGGATGGGATTTCTTCCCGACTGGATGTGGGCATTTGATTTTCCCCATAACGTGATCAATGAAGGAGGACGCATCAGCAATTGTACAGGGGACCATTGCCATGCCCTGAATGTGCCTGTGTACCCAACTTCATTTTATGAGACCATGATGGGATGCATCATATTTCTGGTGATCTGGCTTACCAGGGGAAAGTGGTCAGTACCCGGTTATCTTTTCAGTTTTTACCTTATCCTTAACGGGATTGAACGGTTCCTTATCGAATTTATCCGGGTCAACCGGCGCTATCAGTTCCTGGGAGTGGAACTGTCTCAGGCCCAATGGATCGCCATCGGACTCATCCTGCTGGGAATCGCGGGATTCTGGTTCTTCAAAAGAAAATCAAAGGGTAAAGAGCAAAAATCAAATATCAAAAGTTAATTCAGACAATAAAAACAAAAACCTGCAACCTGAAATCCCGCTTCGCTGGATCTCGCTTCGCTCGACCTGCAACCTGAAACCTGTAACATGCAACCTGAAACACTCAACCTCGAAACCTTATGCCTGCGAGTCGGTGATCTGGCACGTACCAGCGGTGGGATCATCAAGAGAGATATCCATAGGATCAAGCAGGAGGATCTGGAAAAAAAGGGAAGGCACAATTACGTGACCTATGTTGATAAAATGTCGGAGGCCTTCCTGGTCAAGGAGTTGTCAGCCCTGCTACCGGAGGCGGGATTCATTGCCGAAGAAGGAACCAAAGCAAGGAGGGATGGCAGGTTTCGATGGGTGATCGATCCCCTGGATGGAACCACAAACTATATCCATGCATTGCCGATCTACTCCATCAGCATTGCGCTGATGGACCATGAGGAAACGATCCTCGGGGTTGTTTATGAGGTGAATCTGAACGAATGTTTCTATGCCTGGAAAGGCAGCCCGGCCTATCGGAACGGCAATCCCATTCGATGTTCCGGTACCGAAGTGCTGGATGACGCGCTGTTGGCCACCGGATTCCCCTATACTGATCCGGGTTACCTGGAGCACAACCTTCAATTGCTGGGATACCTGCTGCAAAACAGCCGCGGATTGAGGCGATTGGGTTCGGCTGCTGTCGACCTGGCCTATGTTGCCTGCGGGCGGTTTGACGGATTCTACGAATATGGACTGAATCCCTGGGACGTAGCAGCTGGTGCACTGATCGTAAAACAGGCTGGTGGAGTGGTTAGCGATTTCAGGGGAGGTGCGGATTTCATTCATGGAAAAGAAATCCTGGCATCCAACCGGTTCCTTCATGACAACCTGCTGGATGCTTTGCAAACCTATTTGAGGTAATCAGGAATATTTCCTTTATTATTGCATTAACTAAACATTGATTCATGAACATGTACGCGCAAGGTGATCCATTACGAAACCAACCATCCTTCCAGTGGCTTACCGGGCTGATGGTTATGATGATCGCAATCATTCCGGTCAGTTTCGTTTTTTGCCAGAATCAGGTTGATCCCACTTCGAAAACCAGAGTATACCTGTTCGAAATTCAGGAGGAAATCTCTCCCCCCATCTGGCACAAGGCCCAGAAAGCTTTTAAGCAGGCCCGCGATGAACATGCTGACATGATGATCATCCACATGAATACCTATGGCGGTGTACTGGAGACAGCAGATTCTCTGCGGACCCGTATCCTCAACACATCCTTACCCATTCATGTATTCATTGACAATAATGCCGCATCTGCCGGCGCGCTGATCTCCATTGCCTGCGATAGCATTTTTATGAGTCCCGGCGCAAACATCGGTGCTGCCACGGTCGTCGACCAGCAAGGCAAGCCGCTGCCCGACAAGTATCAGTCGTACATGCGATCCATGATGCGTTCCACGGCCGAGGCCCAGGGAAGGGATCCCCTGATCGCGCAGGCCATGGTCGATCCCAGGATGGCAGTCCCGGGCATCACCGACACAGGGCAGGTACTGACGTTCACAACGGCAGAAGCAATCCGGTACGGCTTCTGCGAGGGAGAAGCCACGGATATTGAAGACGTCATCGGGCTGCTGGGTGTCGATAAAAACAAATATGAACTGATCGAACAGGAACTGAAACCCGTGGACAAGATCATTGCTTTTCTGATCAGCCCTGTTGTCAGTGCACTGTTGATCATGGTCATTATCGGAGGCATCTATTTTGAGCTGCAGACGCCTGGAATCGGCTTCCCACTGGCGATTGCCGTACTCGGAGCTTTACTCTATTTTGCTCCTCTTTACCTTGAGGGACTTGCGGCGCACTGGGAAATACTGATTTTTATTGTTGGCGTAGTTCTGCTGGCCATCGAACTATTTGCCATACCCGGCTTCGGTGTGCTGGGGATATCGGGCATCATTCTCATTGTAGCGGGTCTGGCTTTCAGCCTGGTTGGAAATGTTGGATTCCACTTCCCTGGTGATGCTCTGAAGGCTCTTGTCAGCGCGGTCTTTATGGTCATCATTGCGTCCTTCATTTCCCTGGTGATCTCGTTTTACCTGGGCAGAAAAATCCTGACAACCACGGTTTTTGGTCACCTTGCCCTGGATACGGTCCAGGAAAAATCCGAGGGTTATACATCTGCCGACTTCATGTATATGAATATGGCAGGAAAAAAAGGAAAGGCGCTCACCATACTGAGGCCCGCCGGAAAGGTGATCATTGGGGATGAAGTCTATGACGCAACCGCTATCACGGGATATATAGAGAAGGATGAGGATATTGAAGTGGTGAAATATGAAACGTCACAACTTTTTGTAAAAAAAATATAAAATACCTCACCCCTGCTCGGGTGAGGTACTGCCATGAAAGATCCCCGCATACACATCATCACCGGTGATATCACCAAACTGTCAGCAACTGTCATAATGAGGGAATTTCTTTGTCTTTTGATCATACTGATGCTTGCTGTCATAGAAGTGTACGCGCAGACAGACATTCCAAAAAAGAGTGTGGCGGCGGTTCGCATAACTGCCCCGCCTAAAATCGATGGAATCCTCAACGACTCCTCATGGATACATGCAGCTCCGGCTGGTGATTTCGTCCAGGTAGAACCGGTTTTCGGGCGGGCTGCTTCCTTTCGCACGGAAGTACGCTTCATCTACGACGATAATGCTCTCTACATCGGTGCAATGATGTATGATCCTGCACCCGACAGTATCCTGAAGGAACTGAGTGTCAGGGATGAAATCTCCAATACGGATTACTTTGGTGTCAGCATCGATCCTTTCAACGATGCACTGGTCTCCTATGAGTTCATGGTCACCGTGGCCGGTGTTCAGGTAGACTCAAAAAGCCTGGGCATCGAGGGACAGGATGATTTCGATGAGGATCGTTCCTGGGATGCAGTCTGGTACTCCCATACACAAATTACCGATAACGGATGGGTGGCGGAAATCAAGATCCCCTACTTTGCCCTGCGGTTTCCGGAAAAAGGGAGTGAAGCATGGGGCATGAATTGCTTCAGGCAGATCCGGCGCTACAGGGAAATTTCATCCTGGAACCCGGTTGACCGTAAAGTACTGGGTGTCAACAACCAGGCTGGGGAGCTCACCGAAATAACAAAGATAAAATCACCCCTGAGACTTGCCCTGATTCCCTATGTTTCGGGGTATGTCACAAAAGTGCCAGATAAAGACACCTGGGGATTTTCCTATAAGGGCGGAATGGACCTGATCTATGGTATTAATGACAGTTATACACTCGACATGATCCTGATCCCCGACTTCGGACAGGTGGAGTCTGATGAGGAAATCTATAATCTCTCACCCTTTGAAGTGTATTATGAAGAGAAAAGGCCCTTCTTTACGGAAGGCACGGAGCTTTTCGATAAAGGGGATGTGTTTTATTCCCGGCGCGTGGGAGGAACACCGGATGGATATTTCTCCGTCAGCGAAAATCTCCGTGAGAACGAAAAGATCATTAAGAACCCTGAAGAGGCCCAGATGCTTAACGCCACCAAGATCACGGGTAAAAATCCAAAAGGACTTGCCATAGGGTTTTTCAATGGGATGACCGCTAATACCTATGCCACCGTAAAGGATACGATTACGGGAGAAAAACGGAATATTTTGACTGTACCCTTCTCGAATTATAACATGCTGGTACTGGAACAATCGCTTAACAACAACTCGTTCGTAAGCATTTTCAACACCAACGTAGTCCGGCCCAGAGAGAACTATTGCGCCAATGTGACCGGAAGCGATTTTCGCCTGATCAACAAACCCAACACCTACGGCATGGAGGGGAAAGTGATCGTCAGTCAGA
>JAGONC010000022.1 GCA_017993235.1 Lentimicrobiaceae bacterium | reverse complement strand
TATGACAACAGTGGTTATTTTCATTTCAACTGGGGATGGGGCGGAACCTATGACGGGTATTTTTCGATCAATGCGTTGAATCCTGATGGCACGGGCATCGGTGGCGGGACGGGGGGTTCAACAGCGGGCACCAGGCCATCATTGGAATTGAAGCGCCGGATGACGGTGGAGGTGGAGGCGGCGGTGGGGGCGCTGAATTTTATGACCTCGCACTTTACGGCTACCTTTACCCCTCCGAAAGTACCATTAGCTACGGCTCTTCCTTCTCCATCTCTACTGCCATAGGTAATTACGATACAGAGACCTTCACAGGGGATTTTTGCGCGGCCGCTTTCGACAGCGATTATGAGTTTGTCGACTTCGTGGAGATCGTCGAAGGTTATACGCTGGATGCAGGCTATTATACGGATCTGGTATTTGAAAGCGACGGACTGCTCAGCATGCTGCCCGGTACATGCTATATCGCAACGTTTTACCGTCCCTCCGACGGCAACTGGGTACAGGTTTCCGACAACGATAACCTCGGGTATTACAACCTGATCCAGATGGAGGTTGTCAACCAGAATGATATTGAACTGTATTCGGAAATGATCATATCACCGGGCACGACCCTGATCCGGGGCCAGTCTGCCACCATTAACCTGGATATCGTCAATAACAGCTCCTATACGTTCGTCGGGAAATATGCCGTTGACCTTTACGGACTGGATGGATACTGGGTGGAAACGATCTACGAGATCAGCGAGAACGAAGGTTTACCGCCGGGTTACCATTATGCGTATCCCTATCTTACGTTTACCACCAATGCGATCGGAGTGGCTCCCGGAACCTACCTGCTGGCCGTCACCCATAAGTGGTCAGGTTACGACTGGGAACTGACCGGTTCCTCCTATTACCAGAATCCTGTTTATGTAACGGTCCAGGCTGAAGCAATCGAACCGGATCCCTATGAAAACAACAACGAAGTCGCGCAGGCTTATGCGTTGCCTGTCTCATTTTCAGGCAACACCGCAGACCAGAATACACAGGGAGCCAATCTCCACATCGAAACCGACTATGATTATTACCGGATCAACCTGCCGACGGAGTACAATTATACCATTACCACCAGGCTTCACGATTCCTATGACAGCGGCAACGGGAACGTGTATACCGTGGACGCCCTGTTCGCTTATTCAATGAATGGCACCGACTGGTCGGATGCCTATGATGACGTGATGCCAGGCAACATCGCGATCAACGGCGGCGGGACACTTTATTTCACAGTCGCACCCTACTTTGCCGGTGAAACCGGGACGTATCTGCTGGATATGTCCATTACCCGTGTCGCTTCCGGTGGCATCGCGGATGGAGATCAGGCTGATCTGATCAGGGTGTATCCAAATCCTGCAAAGAATATAGTGAACATTGATCTCAGCGCTTTCAAAGATGAACTCAACCAGATCGATGTCTATGATATGTCTGGACATCAGGTTCTTTCCTGCCCTGTTTCTGACAGGGTGAACTTCTATACTCTACCCGTCCTGCAAATGCCTGATGGGGTCTATTACCTGCGTCTGCAGTTTTTACATGGAACACTGACCAAAAAAATCACCATCAGCCGATGAGAACACTACTGATCATTCTTGTCATTGGATTGATGGGCTGTTGCACCAATAAGAAGGTTCCGCAGTCCCGGTTGACAGACCCATCCGATTCGGTTGCGCAGTTCATTCCCGGTCCGCCGGCACTGGTTTACAAGACCAGGGGAGATTATTACCATCTGGTTCCCGTCCTGTTATCAGAGGACAAAAAGGAGATCATTTCTTACCCTCACCCAAAAGATTTGATAAGAGGGCATGGTTACACATTACCGGATTCCCTGAATAACGGGTACTGGCTGGATAACCGCGGGATTGGAGCCAATGTGGCCTTTTTAGATCTTACCTACGAGGAATATGCTAACCTGAAGGAAGTCCCGACTCCTGAGCAACTATATGGAAAGATCGTTGATTTCGATCCGCTGACGGAGCTGTGTAACTGCGGATTGAAGGCTTCATTTCAGGATCCTGTGAAGGAGATCAATATGCTGATTGACAGCGGGGAGCTGAGGGAGAAGTGCAGGGCCGTTAAATGAAATAGCATACGGTATTGGAGATTTTTTATTCTAACCACAGAGGCGAAGGAGGTAGCGCGGAGGCGCACAGAGGTGTGATAGTGAACATTCCAACCTCAGTGCACCTTTGTGTTTTCCTCTGCACGCCTCTGTGGTTAAATTGTAATCCAATTATATGATAGCCTTCTGCTGGTAATATCAATATTTTTCAGTATCTTTGACAATGAAGAACGTTTAAACAATGGATCCTGTTGATTCAATCATAGCGAACCTAAATCCACGTTATTTCTGGGATGTCAATATTTCAGGATTGAATGAGGTCTTGGCCAGCCGACTGATCATTGAACGGGTTTTCTGTCTGGGGGAAGTCCATGAAATGAAATATTTAATGAAGTTCTATGGCAGAAAAAAGGTCGTTGACGTATTGTGCAACTTGCGGTATATCGATCCTAAAACATTGAACTTCATTACCAAACTATTCCATAAACCACCCGAGGAATTCAGATGTTACCAACTACAGCAGTCGAGGCCCCAACACTGGAACTCATAAAGTCGCTGCAGGACAAGCCTTACCTCCAGGGATTTTACCTGGTTGGAGGCACGGCACTTGCTTTGAGCCTCGGTCATCGGAAATCGGTGGATATTGACCTTTTCTCCAACTTCAGCTTTGATGCATCCGAACTTCTCGAGCAACTCCATCAGGATTTTCCCTATCAGTTGTTTCTAACGGCATCCAATACTCTTAAAGGAGCTATCGGGAATATCAATGTCGACATACTTGCACACCGATATAAATTAATTAGCAAGCCGATTGTTATTCAAAGTGTTACGCTTCTATCACTTCCGGATATCATTGCAATGAAACTGAATGCCATCTCAACCAGCGGGCAACGGTCAAAGGATTTTATTGACATCTACTACCTTCTGAATGAGTACAATCTGGTAAGTATGCTGGAATTTTATCAGAATAAATACGATCAAATGAATGTTGCATTCATTCTTAAAAGCCTGATCTATTTCGAGGACATAGATCTTTCCGACTGGCCTGTATTAATTAAACATCCCGGGTTAAAATGGAGCGAGGTCAGAAACAGGATCGAGAAGGTGGTTTTGGAATATGTAAAGAATAGCCATTACTGATTACCGGAGTTGCGTAAATAATTATTTCATTACTACCATCTTTTCAGTAAAAACAGCATCTCCTGCTTCCATCCTGATAAAATAGATCCCCGCCGGAAGCCCTGATACGTCGAAATGAACCTCCTGTTCTCCCGGAGCCTGCACCTGGTTGACCAGTGTGACGACTTCATGGCCACAGATATCCAATACCTTCAGCACCACACTTTTGCTTTCTGATATTTGAAATTTGATATTTGATATTCCATCGGCTGGATTCGGATACACATGCAACCTGCAACCTGTAACCTGCAACTCTTCATGGCCGACATAAAAATACTCATCCGCTCCAATATCCGGTCCGCCGAAAGGCGCCGGGCGGGGATCGCCTTCAAAATCATACAATGGAGCATAGTACCAGTTCTCTTCAATATGGATCGATTCATCCCCACTGTCAAGGCAAGGACTTGAACCATCAATATGATAACCATCTTCAAGAAATACAGGATCATCGTTCATATTTCCATCACCGGGCCAGGTTTCGTCGCCTTGCACATCGGAATAAAGGACGGCTATAACATTTTCACCGGTAGAAATAGAAGGATCACGTGGCGAGGTATTTCCCCATATAATGGTATTTATAACCATAGCCGTTGCATTATCAATATACAATCCACCACCCTGGTTCGCTGCATCGTTCCCTGTAATCGTGTTGTTGATCAGTACAGGGAACGCTTCAGTGCAATCCTGAATCGTGATGCCTCCACCATGGGTGCCGTGGTTATCGCAGATAATATTATTCTGGAATTTTCCTCCTGTATTGTAAAGAAGCATTCCTCCCCCCAGACACCGTAGCCCGGTATGAGTATTATTGGTAATGAAATTATTTTCAAAAACGAATTCATTTGTAACGGCTTCCTGAACCAAAACGCCGGTTCCCTGCCCCCAGATGTTGTCTGACGATTCCACTTCGTTAAATGATATATCATTGCCGGAAACAATCCCGGTCAGGTTAAATCCCATACTTAATCCTCCGGTGATTGAATATTCAGAGAAATAGCTTACAGAGATCGCTTTGTTGTTCCGAATAATATTGTTCCTGACATCCACTTCAATGGTACCAAAAGCGCCAGCGATTTCCAGTCCACCACCGGAGCATCTCAGGGGTGCATTGACCGTATTGTTGAATAGTTCATTTTCTGCCATAATAGTGTTATAGTAAATTTCAACTCCTCCTCCTGACCCTTCATTGCTCATGCTTACGGCTGTATTATTGCAAATCCTGTTATAGCGCATGACAACCCATGGTATCTCCCCTATAGGACCACCAGCCTGCACACCACCTCCATATATCCCATTGTCGTATGTGACTGTGTTATTCAGGATATGATTATATTCAAGATTGGCACCGGAAAATGAGATGTTCACCCCTCCTCCCATCCTGTAGTTTACTGAAGATTCGATATTTCCAGTCCCACCTGTGATTGTAAATCCGCACAGCACAGAGGTTGTATCCTCACCTGAACTAAAAGTGACAACCGAACCGAAATTCGGATCATCAGGCTGGCTGCCGTTAATGATGGTATTGTTGATGTGGTTGGTATCGCCATCGACAAGAAACTCACTGGCTACCATCAAAGGTTTTTTACCGAGGTAATTGATATTCTCATAATAAAGGCCATCTGCCACAAGCACAGTGTCACCCGGATCAGCGGCCGTGATCCCTTCCTGGATCGAGGAATAATCAGCAGGCACATGAATGATTTGTGCTTCGCTCACCTGAAAAATGTAAAACGTACAAAGTACGACGAAAAATGAAATGGGAAATGTTTTCATGGCTGAAGGATTTAGATTGCTTTTCAGCAAAGTTACGGGCAGCCGAAGGGTGGAATCAATCACCTTTTAGTAGTAAAATACTTCAGTATCGCTTCGCTCCTCGTTCTCACCTGCAGTTTCTCGTAGATATTTCGAATATGGGTGCGGACAGTTTCGGTGCTGATGAACAGTTCGCCCGCGATTTCTTTGTAGAAAAACCCTTTCATCAGGTAGTCAAGGATCTCTTCTTCCCTTTTGGTCAATCCTCCGGCATTTTTGGAAGCCGGAACCGGATGCTGGAACGATTGTACTACTTTGCGTGCTATTTCACCTGACATGGGCGAACCACCACGGTACACATCCTGGATCGCCTCGAGCAATTTTGCCGCAGGAGTTTGTTTAAGCAGGTAGCCGGTTGCGCCTGCTGACAGAGAGCGAAAGATGGCGTCGGCATCCTCAAAGACGGTCAGCATAATGAACTGGCCGGGGAAATGCAGTTCTTTCAGTGCCAGGATGCACTCGATTCCATTGATGCCCGGCAGGTTGATGTCCATCAGCACGACATCTGGACTAACCTGCGGAATGTCCGCAACGGCGTCTTCCCCGTTTGCATATGCAGCCACACAGGCAAATCCGGGTGAACCGTTCAGTAGCATCTGCAGACCTTCGCGAACAGTCCGGTCGTCTTCCACAATTGCGATGCGGATAGCTGTCCTGTCCGGGTTTTCTGAGTATGACATGGATGTTTATAGATATGCTAAGTTACGATATTGAGTTTCGGATAGCAATCCCCTTTTAGTAGTATTTCTCAGTCCCTCCCCCGACCCCTTCCCATCCGGGGGGGGGGATTTCTGCCCGATAAGCCTGCAAACGTCATTCCCGCGCAAGCGGGAATCTGTCTATTCTAAACCGAACAGGTTAACTCAACTTCAGTTCCCGAACCAATCTCAGAGCGAATCAGTACCTCTCCCCTGATGTCCTTCATTCTCTTCTTCATATTCACCAGCCCGTTACCCGGAAATTCAAGTTTTTCCGGATCGAATCCTTTCCCGTCATCCCTGACTGAAATCGACATTCGACCATCAACAATCGACAATCTTATATCAACTCTAGTCGCTTCTGAATGCTTTATCACATTATGCAAAGCTTCGCGGACTACCAGGTAGATATTGCGCCGGGTTTCAACAGTTAATGCCATGACGGGCAGGGAGGATGGGAAGTCAAACGCACAACTGACGGATGTTGGCTCAATGTATTCATTGGCAAACCTCCTTATGTAGGCGACCAATCCTTCCAGCGTGTCGTTCTTTGGATTCAGCGCCCAGATGATCTGGCTCATCTCTTCCATTACACTCCGCGAGGTGTCGCTGATCTGGGAAAGCCATTGCATGGTTTCGCCCTGCATATCAGTCCGGTTCTTCGCCAGGTCGCTCAGGATCGAGATGCGGGTGAGGCTGGCGCCCACGTCGTCGTGCATGTCCTGCGAGATCCGCGCCCGTTCGCGCTCGAGCATCAGTTGGCGGTCAAGATCCTTCTGGTATAGCGATGCCGTATTGAATAACGCAATGACCCGTTTGGCGATCAGGGAAAGCACCCGGATATCCTGCATCGAATAGCTCTTTTCCGACTTCTTCGGCCCACATAGGAAAAAGCCGAACGAGTTCACGTCTTTGACCATCGGAACCACAAGCTCAACCTGCTCATGATCAGGTATTTCCGGAGCTTTTGTAAGCTCTGCAGGTGAAAACACTTTCTGTTTGAGTAGTTTATTCTCAAACTCCCGGTTGATCTGAAATTCCCTGTGAGGTCGATTCACCTTTTCTTCCATAACAAACTCCGGTTTAAAGCGATTTCCTTCTTTCTTCAAATATAAAAGAACAGACTTGAAATGGAATATATGATCCATTCTATCCAAGATCCTATATCCTAAATCCTCAATCCTATACGCTCCCGCCATTTCCTCCTCAAAATCCGCTACTACCGCCGCAGAATCATAGCTCTCCCGTTGAAAAAGACGGTCAACAAGCCGTTGCAGCCGGTCGCGCAGGACCAGGAAAATGATCACGGACAGGGCGAGGGACAGGAAACGGAACAGATCTGACTCCTTGCTGATCAGCATATTAACGAGATAGATAAACAACATGTAAGTCAGGATGATAAACAACGAAGCGGCGGAGTATTGCAGCGCTTTCCGGATGATGATGCTGATGTCCCAGATACGGTAGCGGAAGACAGCAACCAGTATAAATGTGATCATGATCAGTCCGCCAATACCCTGGGCAACCGGAACAAAATACGGATAGCCGGCCGAAATATGTATCATAAAACCCGGTGCAACAGCAAGCATCACTGCAGTATAAATACCGAAGAAAGAGCCGATGATGACCAGGCGAAGCTGATTGCGTGAAAGGGTATCTTTTATCGTTATGAACTGGTAGAAAACTGTAATCAGGGCTAATAAATAAGTTAAAGACAACCATGATAGCACGCCTCTTCTGACCGAAAAAAATTCAAAAACACCATAGCGGCCATAAACCATAGGGATATAATAGATCATGCAATAGATAAAAATGATTATCCCGGCAATGTACAGGAACAAGGGTAGTTTTTGGAACCGGGCATAAATTTTTGCAGTTCGGGGAAACATTAGGTGGAAATGAATGAGGACCGGACCCATCAGACTACTGCTTAACCAGAAGACAATACTTGAGCCCAATGCCAGGGCATCACGAAATAATAAAAATGTTGCATTCTGACTGATGGCAAAAAGCTGGAGATATATGAAAAACAGCCTGAGCGAGCGATCTTCCGGTTTTTTAAATATAAGGTAAAGGCTGGCGATGGACAGAAGGATCAGGATTATATATATTGTGATCGTAAAACCATAAAAGAATAAGAACGGCGAAGTGAATACCACGGGAAGGTCCAATGGCTGGCCGTTCCTGACCACCCCATAGATGCAGGTGTCCCCAACTCTGACGTCATGGTTAATGTTCGACCATTCATGAACATCTTCCCCATCTACGGTAAGTAGCGTATCACCGGGCAACATCCCGGCATTATCTGAAGCTCCGCCGGGCGTGACATATGTGATGACGCACTTGCCGTTGATCCTGTGATTCGATTGCCCGTCAACCGATATCTGGTGCTTGTAAATAAAATAAATAGTATTCACAGATACAGCCAGCAGTGCAAGAGCAAATGCCCAGAGCGGAACGGTTTTTATGAAATGCATGAACGCTTTCAAGCCCTGGAGGAATTGGATTACTTGAGTAAAGATAAAGAGGAAAGAGCGAAAGCAAGAAAGTAATTTGATATTCATATTTTTTCTATTAATAATAGAAATTTTTATTTAATATTTTGCATTATAAATAGAAACTATTTAGATTTGCACAATAAACTCTACTTTATGAAAGATCTGATTAAAACTGTTATCGCTGACCAACGTGTACTTACCTGGAATGAGTCATTCACAAGAAGGGAAATACCGGAGGCGTTGTTGAAAGGAGAGGATATCGTGGTTATTTCAGGTATCAGGCGTTGCGGTAAATCCACCTTGCTTCACCAGATCAGGTCAAAAAGTCCTGAGAAGGATTATTACCTGAATTTTGACGACGAACGGCTTCTGAATTTTAAGGTGGAAGATTTCCAACTTCTCTATGAAACGTTTATTGAATTGTTCGGGCAACAAAAGACGTTCTGGTTTGATGAGATTCAGAACATAAAAGGCTGGGAACGGTTTGCAAGGCGGCTTCATGATTATGGAAACAAGGTATTTATAACAGGTTCGAATGCCACCATGTTAAGCAAGGACCTGGGCACTCACCTGACCGGACGGTTTGTGAAACATGAGCTTTTCCCATTCTCATTCAGGGAATTTGTTGATTTCAGTAATGTTAAGACGGGAACTAAAGATATTTATTCCACAGTTGAAAAAGCAGAAATCAGGCGGCTGTACAATGAGTATTTCAGATCAGGAGGATTTCCCTATTACCTTAAATACAAAGATGATAATTACCTGAAATCGCTGTATGAAAGCATTCTTTACCGGGATATTATGGCAAAACATAATCTGACCAGTGAAAGGGAACTGAAAGAGTTGATCTATCTGCTGGCCAGCAATGTGGCGCGCCCCTTTTCCAACAACCGGCTTGCGGCGTCAATCGGACTGAAAAATGCCACGACTGTCAAAAACTACCTTGACTTTATCCAGGACACGTACCTGCTGTTTGCCGTGAATAAATTTGATTACTCTGCCAGGAAACAATTGCAAAATGCAAGGAAGATCTATTTTATTGACAATGTATTGATCCGCAGGCTTGGATTCATGTTTTCGGAAGATAAAGGGAGTATGCTTGAAAATATCGTTTTCATCGAACTTAGAAGAAGAGGCCAGGAGATATTTTATTACAAAGCAAAACGAGAATGTGATTTTATCCTGAGGGCAGGAAATAAAATCACCGGTGCAGTCCAGGTATGCTATAATCTGGAAGATACGGACACACAAACAAGAGAGATCAATGGACTGCTAGAAGCCATGGTTACCTATAACCTTGCTGAAGGGCTGATCCTGACTGATGATACCGAGAGGGACATTGAAATCCAGGGTACCCGAATCAAAGTTAGGCCTGTTTTCAAGTGGTTGCTTGATGGCTGATTTGTTTTAGTACTTCACGATCTTTCCCGTCACCACCGAGCCTCCTTCCTCCAGCCGCACCACATAGATCCCTGCCGGAAGCCCTGATACGTCGAAATGAACCTCCTGCTCTCCCTGAGCCTGCACTTGATCCACCAGCACCCGAACCTGCTTGCCCGGGTTGCAGATTCTATGAAGAAGTATTTGCAGCTGGAAGAACAAATCCAATTGCCATCGCACACCATCACAACTTCCTAGCCCCGGGCGTTGTAGACTTTAGGGATCATCCTTCCATTACCTTTTGCTGGTGAGGTTGTATCACAATTTATTTTAACCACAGAGGCGAAGGAGGTTGCACAAAGGCGCTCAGAGGATTGATGATGAAAATTCCGACCTCTGTGCGCCTCTGTGGTTTTCCTCTGAGCGCCGCTGTGGTTAAAAATTTATGAGATTCAGCAGTGCGAAGCAGATGGCTCCAACGAGCGCGGAAGCCGGAATCGTTAGCAGCCATGCCGTCACCATATTCCCTGCCACCCCCCACTTTACAGCTGAAAACCGTTTTGAAGATCCCACACCCAGAATGGAAGACGAAATCACATGAGTGGTACTGATCGGAGCACCCAGTAACGAAGATGTCATGATGACCATCGCTGAGGAGGTCTCGGCCGCAAATCCGTGAACGGGCTTGATCTTGAAGATCCTGTGCCCCATGGTTTTAATGATCTTCCAGCCACCGGTGGCCGTTCCCGATGCAATAGCCAACGCGCAGGCCAGTTTGGCCCAAACAGGAACCTCAAAGGTGGGTATGGCATGAAAAAGGAACAGCGCCAGGGTAATGATCCCCATGGTTTTCTGTGCATCGTTACTTCCGTGGCTCATAGCCATGAAAGCAGCGGAGAACACCTGCAATCTCCGGAACATCTTGTTCATCTTCCTGGGTTTGAGGTTACAGGTAATCCATGCCAGAGCAAGCATTAAGAGATATCCGCCGATAAATCCTGCAAGGGGGGACAGAAACAATGGAAAAATAACTTTCGAGAGAATATTGGAATAACTGGGTGCACTCCAGCCGGCATAGGCGATGGTCGCTCCTATCAGTCCTCCGATCAGTCCATGCGAAGATGAAGATGGCAGTCCGAGCCGCCAGGTAAGTAGGTTCCAGAAGATAGCACCTAACAGGGCCGCCAGGACTAGCATCTGGTTACCCGCGATCAGCTCGGGATTGACTATGCCTTTCCCCATCGTAGCAGCTACATGGGTTCCCAGGAAGGCGCCGACAAGGTCAAGACTTGCGGCCATCAGTACCGCTAATTTTGGCGAAAGCACATTGGTGGATACAACGGTTGCAATAGCATTGGCGCTGTCGTGAACCCCGTTGGTATAATCAAAAACGAGGGCCACCAGGATGATGATGATCAAAAGGATGGAAATGTCAGGCATTTTTCAGGGATATTCCTTCAATGGTGTTGGCAAGCACGTCCGTACAGGCGAGGGCCTCTTCGATCCGGTCGTAAATATGTGACCACTTGATGGTATTCATCAGGTCTTGCGGTGTTGCCACCGGACTCTCATAGATTTCTCCCAGGGAGACCAGCAGCATCGTGTCGGCCTCCTGCTTTATCTCTTTGATTTTAAGGACCGCGTGTTCCACATCTTTTTTGATGCTTGATTCCGTGAGCATGGCCGAGATCTCGGTGATCATTGCATGGATTTTTTGTACGAGGCTGGCCGCGCCGGGTTTGATGTTTTCGAACTGGTAAAGCCCTATCCGTGTGGCAATAGCACGGATCGAATTGTGAACATCTTCATGCGCGGTATTGATGGCATAGATGTCTTCACGGTCTATCGGAGTAATGAAGGTCAGGGCCAGCGACCGGGCTATTTCCCTGGAGATCTCATTGCCGGCCTGCTCGTTTTTAATGATGCTGGAACATTTCTCTGAAACATGCGTGTAGTCGCTGAAAAGGCTGTCAAGCACGCCGGCACTTTCCAGAAGGACCTGATTCTGATGTTTGAACAGCTTAAAGAACTTGATGACTTTTGGGAAAAAACTCATGGTGATCGGATTCCGGTTAGAAGGGCAAATATATGGATTTGAAATGAGAGAAGAGAGAGGAGAGAGGAGAAAGGAGAGAGGAGAAAATCTTTTAAAACCTGAACAGCTATCAGGGTTTACTGATTACCTTTGATTGAAATTTAGAGAAATATTAAAGTTATCGTGATGATTACGAACAGATTATTCTTTATCACAAAGTTACAGTACCTTATCGCTGCCTGCCTGATCTGGTCATCAGCAGCCTTTTCACAGCAGGCCGGTTCACCACTTGGAACTGAAGTTTACCGGCTTGACAACGGACTAACCGTCTACCTGAATGAGGATCATTCATTACCGAGCATTTTCGGTGCAGTTGCAGTCAAGGGAGGCAGCAAACGCGATCCGGCGGATGCAACAGGTATAGCACATTACTTTGAACACATCATGTTCAAGGGAACCGACAGCATCGGGACCCTTGATTACACTGCCGAAAAGATCTACCTGGACAGCATTGCAGCACTTTATGATGTATTGGCTACAACAGATCCCGGTGAGACAGGCGAAAGGATCCAGGGCGAGATCAACCGGCTTTCGATCCGGGCGGCTGAATATGCCATCCCGAATGAATTCGGCAAGATCCTGGGCGAAATGGGAGGCACCAACGTGAATGCCGGTACCAGCAATGATGAGATCCTCTACTTTAACATCTTCCCGGCGAACCAGGTCGAAAAATGGCTCCGGCTGTACAGCCACAGGTTCATCCATCCTGTTTACCGGTTGTTTCAGTCAGAGCTGGAAACGGTCTACGAAGAATATAATATGTATAAGGACAACCGGTTTGCCAATGCATTTGAAGAATTCATCAAAGAATTCTACCCGAATTATCCTTACGGTGTTCCGATCGTTGGGTACCCTGATGATCTGAAAAATCCATCAATGAGGAAAATGGACGAGTACTTTCAGACCTATTATGTGGCAAACAATATGGCGTTGACCTTAAGCGGTAATTTCAACACGGATGAAGTTAAACCGTTGATCAGTAAATACTTTGGAGTATGGAGAAGTGGAGAGATCCCGCCTATGCCATCGGATTACACGATCCAGCCCTTCAAAGGCAGGTATCTATTTCAGAAAAAACTTACCCCGGTTAAATTCGGAATCATCGCCTACCGGTCCGTGCCTGTCGGACATGAGGACGAACCTTCTCTGGACGTGATCACCGGATTGTTGTCCAATGAATCTATGACAGGACTTCTGGATAAATTAAGTGTGGATCATAAGTTAATGCAGGCTGCGGCCTCCGGAATGCATTTTACCGAAGCAGGAGGAGAAATGATCATTTTTCTGCCGAAGATCGTCGGTCAGTCACTGAGCAAGGCCGAGGAACTTGTTTCAGGTCAGGTAGACAGCCTTAAAGCAGGCAGGTTCAGTGATGAACTGCTGGAGGCCGTCAAAACACAGATCATCGTGGATTATAAGCACAACTTCGAGGACCAGTACCAGCGGGGCTATATGATGATCACTTCTTTTGTGATTGACATGGATTGGCAGGAAATACTGGATTATCCTGAAAGAATAAAAAATATCACCCGTGAGGATGTCATCACAATAACCAGTAAATATTTCGGGAATGATTACCTTGTGTGTTACTCTAAAACTGGATTTCCAAAGAAACCGGAAACGCTGAGACAACCGTTTGAACACATACCTTCAGTCAATACCGGAATGAAGTCAGTCTTTGCGCAGGAAATTGAAAACATGCAAACACAGGCGACCGAACCCGATTTTATCGAATTCGGCCCACCGGGTTCGGAGAACAACGAGGTCACTGTCCATGATCTTACTGCCCTGACTCATGTGTATTTTACGGAGAACAAGGTCAACGACCTGTTCAGCCTTACCATCCGATTTGGAACAGGTACCTACGAGAGACCTGTCCTGGACCAGCTATCCGAATACATGTCGCTGATCGGCAGTGAAGCCATGCCACTGGCTGAACTTTCCGTAAGCCTTCAGGGGCTGGGGGCTGCCTATTATTTCAATGCCGGACGCGACAATTTCAGCATTACCATTTCCGGTCCTGATGCGAACCTGGATACGATCGTTGCACTGGTTTCCGGCCTTTTATACCATCCGCAAAAGGATGACGATAAGATCAGAAAATTGTATGAATCTGCCAAGACTGTGGTTAAAGTGGAAAAGGATGATCCTGAAACGATCGGTTCCGCATTGTACAATTACGCCATTTTTGGCGACCGTTCGCCCTATCTTCATCGTTTAACACCGGCAGAAGTCAGGGAATTGAAGGCTGACACCCTTCTCCGTCTTTTGCAGGAAGTGATGTGCTATGAAGCGGATATTCATTATTCCGGGACAGTCGGACTACCTCAGCTGGAAAAGATTCTAACATCCAGGCTATCAATTGACAACATCAGCATCAGGAGCAAATCACCTATCAGAAATGAATTTAAGGAATATGATGAGCCGGTTGTTTTCTTCCTGGATGACAAAGAAGCCATCCAGAGCAAGGATTATTTCTTTTTACCAGGCGAAATTGTCAAAGGCGAAGATATGCCTTACCTGAATGCCTACGCCGATTATCTTGACGGGGGCATGCAGAGCGTTATTTTCCAGGAGATCAGGGAATTAAGGTCATTTGCCTATGCCAGCGGTGCCTCCGTATTCCGTCCGTTCTATACGGATGAGCGATCAAGCCTGACGGCCTATGTGGGTACCCAGGCCGATAAGACCCGGGAGGCGGTGGAAGTAATGCATCGTATTCTGACCCAACAGCCGGATAAGAGCGACCGGATGGAGATGGTGCGGAAATCGCTGATCCAGTCCATCAACAGCAATAAGCCTACATTCCGTGGAATTTCCTACCCGGTCGCAAATTACTGCAAGCAAAACTATTCAGAAGATCCACGCAAGCGCTGGACTGAAAGCTATAAGGATATGCGTTTCGACGATATTGTCGGTTTGTACGACCGGCAATTTTTCCACAAACCGACGGTCATCACTATTATTGGAGACGAAAACAAAATTGGTACGGACTGGATGAAAACGTACGGGAAGGTCATCCGGGTGAGTAAGGAGGATATTTTCAGGTAGGGCGGGGATTCCCTGAATGAATATCCAACATACGAACATACGAAGTAGGAGGCGAAGTTAAAGGAGAAGGCGATTGTGGATTGGATTGCAGAATTTTAAAATCTAACAATTTTCCTTATTATATTCCTCCAGGGCCTTTTTTGCAGCCAGTGCTCCTTCTTCAATGATCTCGCTCGCTTTATAAAAATCGTACGTACCAAACATATCGCGCGAAACGCTGATCAAAAGATCATACGGATAGCCTTCGATGGTCAGGCGCGAGATCCGGTGAACCATCAGTCCGAGGCTTTTATTGGTCAGCGCAAATAAGCCGATCCGGTCTGCCTTATTTTCGGGAACGGATTCACTAAACAGGCTGTGGAACAGTTTGAAATATTTGTAATGCTGATGCTCCTGCTGGATGGGAGGTGATATTCGGGCTCTTTCATAGGGTACTATGGCATTCACATCCACGATCACCAGCAGATCTTTATCTTTTCGCTGAATATGATGAACGGGAACGGGATTCAGTAAGCCACCATCCACATAATAATTTTCACCGATCCTGAATGGCTCAAAGAAGGTTGGAATGGAGATGGATGCCCGGATGGCGTCGTACAGGCTCCCACTGTAAAAGACCTTTTCGGTGCCACTGACGATATCTGTTGCGACCGCACAGTAGGGGATAGGCAGATCTTCTATGTTACGGTCAGGAACGATTTCCTTCATTTTTTTGATGATCCTGTTTCCCTTTACCAGACCGTTTTTACTGAAGGCCAGGTCAGTAAGTCTCCATACCTCCTTGAGGTTCAGCGATCGGGCAAAATCCTCGAACACCCTGAGCTGACCAGTGGCATAGATTCCGCCCACCACAGCTCCCATGGATGTTCCCGCAATGGAAGTGATCTTAAAACCGGCCTGTTCCAGGGTGTTGATCACCCCGATATGGGCGAAGCCTCTGGCTCCGCCGCTGGAGAGCACCAACGCAACATTTTTTTTCATTCTCTGCCAAGTTGAAAAAGCCTTCTGGCGACGCTGTGAATTTCCCAAAGATACTGCTTTTTGATGGGACCGTTGCCATTACGCTTCGCTGTGATTTGCTCGGCGCTGCGCGCCTCGCGTAATTCATTGTCATTTTCGCTGACCGCCGACTGCTGACCGCCGACCGGCTACTTGACATTCATTTCCAACGCCCGCAACTGTAAGGTAAATCCTCTTTCGTCAGACATTATCACCCGTTTCACTGCATCAGACAGATCAATCGGGCTGACGGGCTTAAGGAGGTATTCCATGCCGCTCAGCCGGAACGCCTGGATTGTCTCCTTATCCATCGCTGAGATGAAGATCACCCTGAAGTCAATCCTTTCCAGGGCATGCAGTACATCGAAGCCGGTCCCGTCGGGTAAATGAATATCCAGCAGCACCAGGCTGGGTTTTAGCCGTTTGATCGCCTCAATGCCGCCTGCCACATCGGAGGCGGTTCCCATCACCCGTGTTTGCGGGCAGTGGCGAGCCAGTATTTTGGCCAGTGTATCCCGGATGTGGGGCTCGTCGTCAATGATAAGGGTGCGGATCATTTGTTATTCGTTGTGATTTGCTCGGCCCGCAGGGCCTCGCGTGATTAATGGTTATTTTTTGACTTACCCAGCGCTTTAGCGCGGGGGTTCAGGCTGCTCAACGAATTCCGGGCTTTAGCCCCAAAGTGAACCAGCGTATGTGAGTATCTCATTTTCTTATCAGGTTTAGGGCTAAAGCCCGGTAGTGTTGTGTCCTTTCCTTCCCCGGGCTGAAGCTCGGGGTACGTCAGCGTATGTTTTTCCTTCCCCCAGGCTGAAGTCCGGGGGAATTGAATTTATTTCATTACTACCACCTTTACGATCGAAATGTCCTCCCCCGCCTGCAGCCTGACAAGATAGATCCCCGCCGGAAGCCTGGAAGCATTGAAAGCAACATTGTATTCCCCCGGCGCCTGTTCTTCATTGACCAGCGTGCATACCTCACTCCCACAGACATCCACTATTTTCAACATAACACTTTTGCTCTTTGAAATTTGATATTTGATCTCTGATCTTGAAAAAGTGGGATTCGGATACACGCTGACCGCTGACTGCTGACCGCCGACCGCCGACTCTCCAGCTCCCACCGTGCAAGCCGCCTCCACTTCCTCCGGGCTGTTGCAGCCGGGGGCGTTATTATGAATATAAATCTCACCATTCGGGGCGGCTAAATAATCGCAAATGCTTTTTACTTCGCAGGTAGATAGTTTGTTGTTATACGTGATAGAAAGGTTTGAAACTGATGCAGGCTCAATATTGTCTAATCCAGAAAGGTTGGTCAGGGAATGGTTCGCAAAAAGATTAAGCCACCCACCGATGGAGGAAACACTGGCTAAACCTGAAATGTCATTCAGGACAATCGTGTAAGCAATGCTAAGTGCTCCAACTGAGGTAAGATAATCAAGTCCTGATAGACTAATAAGATGATAATCATTATCATATCCACCGCCAATAGAAAAGCCTCCTCCAATGTTTATTAAACTACCAAGCCCTTCCATGTTTTCAAGGTGATTTTCATTTATTGTTAACCCTCCTCCAATGGAATCAAGATGATCTAATCCGGTCAGTTCTGCCAGGGATGAATTACTTTGAATGGCAAGGTCGCCGGCAATAAAATTCAGATTCTCCAATCCCGTAAGGTTTGACAGGTAATTATTTTTTCGGATTGTAAGGCTGCCCCCTAAGAAATTAAGACTATCCAATCCTGACAGGTTGGTAAGTGATGTACCATTGTTGTAATTACCAATGTCGATATTTCCTTCAACTGAAGATAACCCAATTAAGCCTGATAAATCATTGATCCCACTCCCGTTAATTTCAACATTACCTGCTAAATCAACACATCCGGAATAACCAGATTGATAACTATCAATGTCGGATTGGGAAAAGAAATAGTAGTTGCCATAAGGTAAACAATTAAGTGTAATTCCGCAGCCACTTGCCACTTCGGGAGGATTATTACAACCGGTAGCGTTATTATAAATCCCAACTGTTCCATTGGGGCTTGCCAGGTAATCACAGATGCTTTGTGCTTCACAGGTTGATAAAGAGATATTATTAGTGATTTCCAGGTTTTGTATTGATGCTGCATTGATGTTTTCGATACCGCTTAAACTGGTCAATGAATGATTCCAATTAATGATAAGGTCTCCTTCTATAGAAGTTAGATTTTCTAATCCAGACAGACTGTCCAACGAAAAATTAGAAATGACAAAATCACCCGGGATCGAATTTAGGTTCTCTAAACCAGATAGACTGGTCAGGGAGTCATTTGAAAAAATATACAAACTACCTGCAATGGAATGCAGATTCTCCAGTCCTTCCAAACTTGTCAAAGTACTATTATCTCCAATTTGAAGCTCACCTCCAATGGAAGCCAGGTTTTCAAGACCTGAAACACTGGTTAATGAAGGATTACCATAAAAACCTTCGGGTGATCCTCCGCAACCATGACACATCCCAATCCAGAATTTCCCTCCAATAGAAGATAAACTTTCAAGTCCTGTAAAACTGGTCATCGCATAATTGCCATTAAGTATAAGATCTCCGGCCACTGAGATCAGATTTTCAAGTCCGGTTAAATTAATTAGGTTGCTGCAGCCATCTACCGTTAGATTTCCACCAATCGAAGTAATTGTATTTAGGCCATTCAAATTATTTATATCGTTTCCATACGGCCAAGCTCCTACTATAAAAATATCCCCTTCAATCTCCGTACACCCCGGATAATTGGTTTGGAAATTATCAATCTGTTCCTGGGTGGTGAAGGTGATGCCTTCGGGCAAGCAACCTGGAGAGCCACCACCGTTGGTTGTTTTTAAGATGGTGCCAAAATCACCGACCGCATACCCTGTATTCCCATTCGTAAAATAAATTGAATTAAGATTATTCGTCGTGCCGGAATTCTGCGGTACCCATTGTGCCATTGCACTGCTCATTCCAACCAGCGCAATCAATAACATGATTAGCTTTTTCATAGTCGTAATGTTTAAAATTTTATTCATGATCATTTTTAAATGAGTCGAACACGGATGACGCGGATCGGGCGGATTTACACTGATGTAATCCGTGTTTACCTGTAAGATCTGTGTGATTCGCATTCTGGTTTTCATTGCCCTGTTTATTCAGGTTGTTTCCATCCCCGGGCTGAAGCCCGGGGTAAGTCAGCGTATGTTTTTCCTTCCTCCGGGCTGAAGCCCGGGGGAATTGAATTTATTTCATTACTGCCACCTTTACGATCGAAATGTCCTCCCCCGCCTGCAGCCTGACAAGATAGATCCCCACCGGCAAATCGGTAACATCAAACGGAACTATATATTCTCCCGGCGCCTGTTCTTGATTTACCAGCATGTATACTTCGCTCCCACGGCAGTCATAGACTTTCAACTCTACACTTTTGCTTTTTGCTATTTGATATTTAATCTCTGATATTGAAAAGACCGGATTCGGATAAACCCTGCAACCGGCAATCGTGTTATCGGCAATCTCAGGAAGTGCAGTATAGATGTCGAAGAAGTTCAGAATACGTTGCAGCAGTTCTTCACGAGTGTTGGGATAGACACCGTCATTAAGATCAGCCAGGGAATAAGAAAAGCAGAAGGTTCTCCTGCCATCGGGAATGCTTTGCTGTACAGCCACGGTGCCGTAAGCACTTTCATAAAAAGCTGCCACTCCGTTGGATGACGGTGCAAACTTGTCGATGGAGGCACTGGAGGTCTGGCTGCTGCCCGTAAAGACCATTCCATTGGTGATGGCGGCAGGTTTCCCTTCCAGGCTGTTGATGGGATTGCTTTCCCCTCCATCTGAAGCAGCGGCCAGCCCGCAAAGGTTGATCAACTGTGAGTTAGACGCCTGATCGTGACCTAAAGCATCGCCGCCTTCCAGGTATACGTATCCGCCACCCTCAAGATATTCTGTCAGAACAGATGCCATCTGCTCATCCATGGATGTTTTTCCTGATCCGGAATTGCCGAACGACAGGAATACTGCTGAGAATCCCTCAAGGCTCTTTGGAAATTCGTTCCGGTAGGTCAGCGTGTAGGCATTTTCCTGGAGATAATTCCTGATGAACGTCCCGCTGTAATCATCTCCGTTTTCGACTCCCTCCCAGACGAGGTAACCGGCGTTGGCTGTGATCAGTTTCTCCAGAATGAGGGTATCGGATCGTATCCCGTTGGATGTGATCAGTTTCACATCGTACTCACCTCCTTCATTACAGATCCAGACCGGATCCTTTTCATAAGAATCAATAGTGCCGTCGTCATTGAAATCCCATTTCCATGATAGAGTGGGGTAGTTGGGATCGCTGATGGAAATGTCAGTAAAGTGAACCTCCAATGGCAGACTGCCCTGGGTGTTCTCTGCCAGGAAATTGGAGAGGATATATCCCTGGGGCAGGCTGTAGCCAAAAAATTCCATCGTTTTCAGTAAAACGTTGTACCTTGAGCTTATGGCATTCCTGTCACGAAGCCCGGCCAGGGAATAACCGGAATAGAACGTTTTATGTCCATAAGTGGCCGATCCGTCGTTCATCAGAGCCACATTGCCATAGTCATTCTCATAGAAAGGAGTATTGGCTGTTGCAGCAGGTATGAGTTTGTCGATGTGCCAGTTGTAAACCTGGTCCGATTGCGTAAAAAGGATTCCTTCAGCGGGTGTATCCTCCACCCCCATAAGGCTATCGATCGGATTCTCGACACTTGATCCTATAAACATGTTTACGCCAAACAGTTGCCTCATAATGACTTTATTGGAAAAGTCATCCATCGACATTTTGCGGAACAGACCTCCCTTTTCGATATAGAGTTTTCCCCCGCTTTGAAGGTATTGCTGGATGCTGATTGAAGTATTTTCCGTAAAAGGAATGCCCATATCCATGCTTTCACCGCCATTGCCATAGGAAAGGAACACGGTTTCGAATCCCATCAGGGAGGGTAGTGTATTGGCATAGGTATAACCATAACCGAGATGGTTGAGGAAGCCAGCGATGAAGCTGCCGCTGTAATCCTGACCGCCAGGTTCTCCTTCAAAAACAAAGATCCCGGATGGGGCGACAAGCACCTGGAACGGGATATCCTGTCCCATCAGAATCGTGGCATCTGTATCCAAATGGAGGGTCATCTCCGCAATATGCGAGCTTACGGTTGGAGAGACCTGTATCTTAAATTGATTGTTGATATTGAATGTTGTATCGGAAGGGAGATACATGGTGTACGATCCATTGATGATGGTTATTTCCGGGTCCTGGGTCAGGATGGAGATGACTACATCTTCAGCGTCCAGGCCCGCAGCATAATTTCTCAGGCTGAAGTTGAGCGTGACGGTTTCACCCTGTTCATTGATGCCATTACCGTTTTCATCGGCTGCTGTAACGGAGGATAATTCCAGTTTCAGCATCGGCTTCACATTCTCCTCTGCAAGCATCCGGTAGGCATTGATCCGTCCCGTCCCGAGCATGTTCACATAGTTGGGATTAAGTGAGTCGATGTTGTCGGCCGTGCCCAGCAGCCGGGTAATCAATTGATCATTCGTCCAGTCGGGGTGGTAGGATTTCAGCAGCCCGAAACAGCCCGCCACCATTGGCGTTGCCATGGAGGTCCCCTGCAAGGCTTCGTACATATTACCAGGAACAGTACTCAGGATCCCTCCCAGATAACCGCCTCCGGGAGCGGAGACATCCACCAGCAAGTTAAAGTTCGAATAATCCGTTTTGGTGTCATCCACCTCCACGGCAGCAACGGAAATAACACCCCTGAAACTGGCAGGATAAATTAACTCTGTATTATCCCAATTATGGGCACATCCGAGCACGATGCTGCCAAGCCCGGTGGCATACGTCACGACATCCTGACCGGCCTGGGAATAAGTGGGCCCCCCGTAGCTGTTGGAAATGATATCCGCGCCATTTTCGGCAGCATAGATGATTCCATCCCAGCCGTACGGTATTGAATTGTTAGCGTCAACGCAGATCCCCATCACCTTAAGGTTCCAGCTGATGCTGGCGATGCCGGTACCGTTGTTGGTGGCGCCATTCGAGATACCGGCACAGTGTGTGCCATGACCTGCCAGGGGATTGCTGGGGATGGGATTGGGATCTCCCGAATTTGTAATGAAATTCCAGCCCAGCAGATCATCCGTAAAGCCATCCCCTTCATCATCCACATTGTTCAGGTCACCTGGATCGAGCACCCATTTTGTTCCATCATATTCCATTGTATGGCCATCACCGTCGGCATCTTCGGCCAGGTTCTGCCAGACGTTGCTCTGCAGGTCCACATGATCCCAATCGACACCGGTATCAACGATGGCGATCACCACATCCTGGTCGCCGTTCTCCCCCTTGTGAATTTCCCATGCCTGCGGGGCGAAGATCTGGGGCAGGTGCTCCAGCTGGCTGTACATCGCATCATTCGGTTCGACGGCCAGGTACATGACAGGGATGGGTTCGGCGTATTCCACATTCGGATCGGAGGCAAAAGCTTCGGCCACCTCGATCACTGAGAAGCTTTCCGGAAATGAAAGCTTATAGATCCGCGACAGGTCGGGCAGTCCGCTCCGGAGTTTGGCAGGATTGTACCTGAATCGTTTTTCGAGCTGGTATGCCTGAAATGCGGCGATTTTTTCATCCAGGGTTGAAATACCGAAATGAACCGCACCGTTCTGCTTTCCGAAATCGCCGGTACCGGGTTTGAGCTTTACAGTAATTATCCCTTCATGATAAGACCGGTCTGTTGCAGGGGCCAGAGCTGTTTTATCAGCATCCTTTTTTTGCATGGTTCCCTGAAAAGGATTATTCTCCCTGAATGTCCAGCCCAGGGCCGTGAGTGCGGCCAGGGCAAATAAAATTTTTATGAATGTTTTCATGATCATCGTTCTAAAGCGGATGCCTTATTCAATGACCAGCTTTTGCCTGGATCTCTGCTGGTTATAAATGACTTCGATGATGTAGATTCCGGGTAGGAGAGACGAAATATCGAGTGTGTTGCTGGCCGGCATTTTCTTCAGCACTGCCTGCCCGGCCTGATCATAGATGATGATTTTGTCTGCCCTCTTATTATTCCGGGTTGAAATAGTCAGGAGTTCGTTGACAGGATTTGGATAGATTGTGAAAAACACTTCTTCATCAGGCTGTGATCCGGTACCTGTTGGCGGATCATAATAGATCTCAACCAGTGAAGTATAAGTTTCATCGCTGTTCATGCCTCCGGCAATGACAACGTAATTTCCGATCCCGACAACTGAATGATCCATGAGCGGTTCAAACAATACATCCTCAGACCAGGTGCCGGAAGCCCCGTCATAAATATCGATGACATCGGTAGGGTCATAGAAGCCATAACTAAAATTGCCGCCTCCGGCAAACCAGGCTTTCCCGTTCACCGTGGCTCCTTTCCCTAGCCATGATCTTGCCTGGGAGAGGGTGGATGTTTTCCAGGAATTGTCGGATGCATCGTAGATATCCACAGCATCGGTTGGATGGTTCATACTGGTCACTCCTCCGGAGATCACCACTTTATCGCCAACCGTTGCCGCGCTGGCGTAGGCCCTGGCCTGCGAAAGGCTGGCTGTACCCCAAGTATCGGTTGTGAAATTATAGAGGTCCACCCGGTCGGATACAGCGGTGCTGCTGTTTGCAAACCCTCCTGCAAAGATCGCCAGGTCACCCACCACGGCACAGGCTATTCCACCCCTGGATTGGGAGAGCATCGCATACGACCACTCATTTGTTTCAACATCGTAAATGTTAATGTCAGGGAATGTGTTGAAAGGGAAGGTAAATCCTCCGGCGAATAACACTTTACTGCCGTAACTCACAGCTGCGACATCAAACCTGGCTGCGGAGAGATGTTCAACTTCCCATTCTTCGGTTTCAGTATTGTAAATGTCAACGGTGTTGTATACTACCTGGCCTTCCCATTTTAACCCTCCGGCAAAAAAGATCTTGCTGCCACAGGTCACAGCAACTAGCGCTTGCCGCGCGATGGATAATTCGCCTGGCGAGTCCCACGTATTGGTTTCCGCATCATAGCATTCAACTGTCGAAAGCACCTCCATGCCATTATAGCCACCGGCGAAATAGGCTTTATTGTCTAACGAACAGGAACCCATCATGCTTTTGGATTCTGATAAGTTGGAGTACGACCACTGACCGTAAGATAAGGTGACGGTGCAGAGGAGGAGGATTGTTGTGAGTAAGATTGTTGGTTTCATGGTTTGATTGTTATTTTTGGTTATTACGCTTCGCTGTTATTTGCTCGGCCCGCAGGGCCTCGCGTGATTCGTTGTCATTACGCTTCGCTGTGATTTGCTCGGCGCTTCGCGCCTCGTGTGATTCGTTGTCATTACGCTTCGCTGTGATTTGCTCGGCGCTTTGCGCCTCGCGTGATTAAAATTACAATGGCTGGAGTGCCGGTATGAATCCGATTAGGGAACGCCGGGATTTGTTTAGGGAACGACGGGGTTGATCCAGGGAACGCTTAAGGAGAAGGGATCAATATCCTGTCCTCTGCCTGGTGATCTTCAACTTCCGGATTTTATCCTGGATAAAAAGGGCGTGTAAGATTTAAAATATCAGATATTTTTCATTCCATGAATTAATATTATCTTTGTAAAAAAACTGACATCGTTATGGTATTATACGAAAGGAAGTTGTTATCAACTCTGATTGAACATCTCAGTGAGACAGAATTCATGATAATTACCGGTGCAAGACAAACAGGGAAAACCACATTGCTCGACCAACTTGCGGACCATCTGAAGCGAAAAAATGCCACCGTATATTCCTTAACCCTCGAGGATCCTTCTATTCTTTCGCGACTCAACCAACATCCGGAGAATTTGTTTGAGTTTGTGATCAGATCTCACGGGAAAAGAGTGTATGTGCTGATCGACGAGGTTCAGTATCTGGATAATCCCGCCAACTTCCTTAAATTGATCTTTGATAAGCACCATACACAGGTAAAGATAATAGCAACCGGCAGCAGCGCTTTTTATATCGACCGGAAATTCACAGACTCTCTGGCGGGCAGAAAATGTCTCTTTGAACTGTATACGCTTGACTTTGATGAGTTTCTGGTCTTCAGGACCGGTTCTAATGAACTCAAGGATGAGATGAACCTGATCCGTACAAATGAAGAATACACTTCTTTGAAGCGCCATGAACTCGAGTCTTATTTTCAGGAATATTTGACTTTTGGCGGATATCCGGCTGTTGTTCTTGCTGACTCCCTGGATAAGAAAGTGCAAAAGCTGAAAGAACTGACCAGTTCGTATCTTAAACGGGACATTAGCGAATCCAATATCCAGGACCATGAGAAATTCCATTCACTTTTCCTTTTACTATCACAGCAGACCGGATCCCTTGTCAACACGAATGAGTTGTCAAAAACAATGAAACTCTCTGTGACGGCCATCGAAAATTACCTGTATGTTCTCCAGAAATGTTATCACATTCATTTGTTGCGCCCTTTTTATATGAATCTGAGAAAAGAGCTCATCAAAATGCCAAAAATCTATTTTCATGACCTTGGCCTTCGCAACGCGTTGCTGAATCAGTTTCATCCAATAATTCAAAGGATTGATAAAGGGATGGTCATCGAAAACTACGCTTTCATTCGTTTGAGAACAATAGTTGGCAATGAGCTTTTGCGTTATTGGCGGACTTCCGATGGGAATGAAATTGATTTCATCATCACCCGAGGTCCCGGTTCAGGAAATGCCATTGAAATAAAATTTGATATAGAGAACTTCAATCCCTTAAAATACAGAAAGTTCAGGGAAACATACCCGGGATATTCTTTGAGTTGCAGGGCATTCCGGGCATCCGGTAACAACAACTCAATAATTGCGTTATAGGCATTCATGGTTGGCGGATGACAAGACATTTCGTCGAGCGTCAACTGTCAATTTTCGTTAGGCCATGCGCCAATCGCCAGCCCGATCCTGCCCACTGTCGTAGTGTAGACGTAATACATCAGGCAAACATTATCGAGAAAGAGGAGATAAGGACCTTCCGGCTGGATTAATTCAAATATTTTTTTTCAGTAACCAATTGCCTGAACCCGGGACTGCCGATATACGGATCGTCGGGCGACAAGACCTGATTGTACGCATAGGCCTTGAATTCAAGGGGAAGTTGCGATTGCTCCTGCTGATAGGAAGTATACAAAAGAGTTACAAGTACAAGAATTGCATATATATAGAATCTATGCATGCGTTAGTTGGGTCTAGAGTTCAGGCAGGTATTTTTCAAGGAAAGTATACAAGGAGCAGACACGGATCGTATTCCTGGCCTGGTAATCAACGACTGATGGACAGATGATAAAATTGTTCCTGGTTTTAAGATCATCGATGCAGATCTCAAAACCCTTTGGCACACGTGGGGCATCCGTGAACTTAATTTCAATGCAGGAAACTGGCTGAAGCCCTTTTGTCAACAAAAGATCGGTCTCCGCACCATTATGCGTCCGGTAAAAATAGATATCCAGGTCAGAGGATCTCAGGCTGACGATCTGGTTGATCACATAGGCTTCCCATGAAAATCCCGAACCGGGAAAACCCAGCAACTGATCATGGTCCCTGATCCTTAATAAGCGATGAAGCACCCCGGTATCGGTCAGATAAATTTTTGGTGTTTTGACGACCCGCTTCTTTACATTAAATGAGTAAGGAAAGACCCTCTTCAGGAGAAACGCTTGTTCAAAGAAATCTAAATATTGACCGATGGTTGGATGGGATAATCCAAGCGATTTTCCAATGGAGGAGAGATTGACCATACCACCGTTCTGCCAGGCAACCATTTCCCAGAATCTTCTCAGCACCGGGGGTGTGACATTTAATCCCAACAGCCGCAGATCCCTTGATACATAGCTTTCGATAAAAAAATCCAGCCATCGAAGGCTTTCCTCACGGGAAGGCGCGATCCAGGACAAGGGGAAGCCGCCAAAAAAATGATGCTTTTCCAATACTTCCGGAGAATGGGCCCCAACCTCCAAAAGGGAAAGAGGAGGCAATTCAAGGTATGCAATCCGCCCGGCCAGGGATTCGGATGATTGCCGGAGCAACCTGGGACTGGCGGAACCAAGGATGATAAACCGCTGGGGAACCCTTTTCTGGTCAATCATAGACCTCATCACAGGGAAAATGTCGGGCTTATTCTGAACTTCGTCCAACACGAGACAGTCATCCAGGTGCGACTGAAAGTAGCGTTCGGGTTGATCCAGCATTTCCAATTGAGAAGGCTTCTCCAGATCCAGGTAGATTGTATTGCGCTCAATAGTCTTAATATACTCTTTGACAAGCGTCGTCTTTCCCACCTGTCTTGGCCCCAGAACTGCGACTACCGGATACGATTCCGAGAGACCTTTTAATTGATTGATATGAAGTCTTTTAATCATTCATCAATAATATTTGTAAATATAAATTACAAATTTCATTACAAAAGTAATCACTTAATGCTTCGCAGGATATTACTAATCGGGAAATTTTATCTGTTTATTTTTGACTGATCGCCGATCCCGATTGTGCTTCGCTCATCTGGAAAAGCTGCCTGATCCTTCGTCACTTCGATCCTCGAGACAGGCTGCTGATTCCTTGTCACTCCGCTCCACGGGACAGGCCACCTACCGGAGAAGCTGCCGTCGCCAGTCCTATACCGCTATACTGAATACCATAATCAAAATACATATAACAAAGTGTATCGCTGTAAAACAGCGTTGGATTTTCAAAAGAAATGAATCCTCCTTTCCTTGCCTGGTATGGATCATCTTTTCCGATAAAGATTGGATTTCCGGAATATTTTTCCCAGTGGATCCCATCCGGGCTCAAAGCGTAGCCGATCGAAATGATCTGTTCAATACCCATTCCACGGAATCCGGAATAATAGAGCTCAAATCCTCCCGTGCGGGCTTTCACACAACCGGCAAGGACACCTTCTGAATCCCATTCCCCCGGATCGCCTGGCAGAAGAACAGGATCACTCTCTGCAAACGGATGCTGGGTGGTGGCTGTATCATTGTATTTATGCCAAATGATCCCATCCGGTGAAGTTGCAATTCCCAACAACAGGTCTTTCTGTGAATACCAGTCGGTGCCTCCCGAATAAAACATGATATAGCTGTGGTCCTCCAGCAATAATATTGAACCGATCTTAAGAAATTCGGAGTCCCATTCTCCAAGGGTTCCGGCAGTCAAAACAGGCCTATCGGATTTTATCCATGGTCCGGAGATTGATTGGGCGGTAGCCCTGCCAATGTAAGGACCCGCCCCGTATCCGACACGTTCCATGGCGTTGAAATACAAGACCCAGGTCGCATCTGCGTGCAGGACGACAGGTTGCCCGACTCCAAATGCATCAAAACCCTGACCATCGGGTTCAAGAACTGGATTACCTTCGAATTTGTCAAAATGATACCCGTCCGTTGAAATGGCAAGTCCGATCGCTTTTTTACCTTTTTGATCCAGCCCCTGGTAAAACAGATACAGTATATGGTTATGGTTGATAATAAATGGACAGGCCAGATAGATTTCATCCCAGGATCCGGGTGGCCCATGGGTCAGAATGGGATTATGCTCATAAGCAGTGAATTTCAAAGGCTCAACGGCCGTATCCCGCAGGCAGGAGCAAGCAATGAAACTTAGTAATACAATAGATATTAAGAGTTTATGCATATAACTGCCAATTGTCAACTGCCAATTGCCAATTGCCTACTTAACCTCCAACGGTATCCCGAAGCGCACCCTCGTCCCGCATCCCTGGCCTGTCGCATCCTTCAGGTCGGTGATCTCCAGGCTGATCTTGCGCCTCTGCTTTTTATTGATGGCTGCCAGCCGTTCACTGGTGATCGAGGTGGCCATAGAACGGTGTTTTGACCGTTGTATTCCTTCAATGTTGCGGGCCTTTTCCCGGCCCACGCCGTTGTCTTCCACCTCAAACCGCATTATCCCATCCTCGATCCCGAA
This sequence comes from Lentimicrobiaceae bacterium, assembly GCA_017993235.1. Lineage (GTDB taxonomy): Bacteria > Bacteroidota > Bacteroidia > Bacteroidales > JAGONC01 > JAGONC01. Next base: position 26,037 of record JAGONC010000022.1, on the reverse strand, counting down.
CCTAATGTCAATGTGTCCGACGGTCTTCTTATATTTGATGCCGTGCTCGATGGCATTCTCGATGAACGGCTGGGCCAGCATCGGCGGGATCAGTGTGTTCTCTTCATCGAGCTTTTCATCAACGCTGATCGTGAAATCAAATTTTCCGGCATACCGAACCTTCTGCAATTCCAAATAGTTACGGATGGTGTCGATCTCTTTTTCCAGCGGGACGTGTTCTTCTGTGGAATTGTCGAGAATGTTCCTGACCAGTTTTGAAAAACGGGAAAGGTAGATGCTGGCCTTATCAGTATCCTCGTTGATAATGTAATTCTGGATGCCGGCCAGGGAGTTGAACAGGAAATGGGGGTTCATCTGGGCCCTCAGCATACGTTGCTCCATGATGATCGACTTTTGCTCGGCCCTCAGCTTTCTCCGCTGAAAGAAAAACAAGACCGACAGGCTGACCATCAGCACACCGGCAGCTATCCCGATGAAAGTCGCCCGGGAATGGGATAATTTCATCCGGTTCAACTCATTGTCCTGCGATAGCATCCGGAACTGCTGATCCGTTCGCTCTGCTTCCGCTTCAGCGATGATCAGTTCAAGCTGCTGCCCTTCCTGCTCGGCCCTAAGACTGTCGAGCGTCAGGAAATACAACCGCTGGTATTCCACCGCTTCCCTGAAATCGCCCCTGGCCATGGCCAAGGTGAAGCGGACATTGTAATGGGCATTCTTTTCGCGCTGATACAGAAAATGATCAATCACTTTCATGAACGGAAATACCACATCGGACTTGAAAATCTCAGCATAAGATTGTGAATCCATGATCAGGTGTTGCCCGCTCCGGTCAAGGTGTTCCTCTGCCAGATCGTACTTACCCTCTTCAATATCTATTAAGGCCAGATAATCTAACGCGATGGATGCATCGGTGTGGTGACCTTTTTGTTCGGAAACTTCGATGGCCTTCTGATAAAATGAGCGGGCGAGCGCCAGATTTCCGGTTGCCTCAGAGAACAGTTCACTCCGGTCATAATAACCGCCTAAATCGATGTAGTTAATCATTAATAGCCGGTCATCTTCATTCGCTGTGGCTAACTGGATGGCCGAGTCGCAATAGAGCGGCGCTTTCAGTTTTCCTTCGAGATAGGGTGCCGCCAGATAGATCAGACCCTTCATGGATAGCGCATAGGCTTCATGAAAATGGTCCTTGCGTTCCCTTGCATTTTCAAGGCATTTGTCTGCATAGATCAATGCGCTGTCAAAGCTAAGATCATTCCAGAAGTACGACATGCTCATGGCATGGTACACCGCAAATTGCGCCCTTTCATTGCCGGATGCCCTGTAATATTCCAGAGCCTTTCTGTAATAGGACATCGCTTTCTCCGGCCTTCGGATAAAAAAGTTCACATTGCCCAGTTGCTGGTTCAGATCGCCCAGTTTTTCGGTCAGGTTGCATTCTTCCAGGGGCTTCTGTGCCGACAGGTAAGATAACAGGGCATTTTTCATGTCCATCTTGTAATAATAAGCATTGCCCGTATAGAGCCGTGCCAGGGCAATTCCTTCCGAGTACCCATAAACCGTGGCGATCCGCATGGATTGGGCCGAGTACATGATGCTTGAGTCGAAATCAAGGGGTGCGTAATAACTGGCCAGCTGATTCAGGATCATGACCCGTTGATGGAGGTCCGCACCGGTAAGCATGGCGAACAGGCTGTCGGGGATCCTGCTCTGTGCCGGTGCCATGAAGCAGGGGAGGAAAAGAAGAAATAGACTGACGGTCCGGAACCAGGTCATTATGCTTCGCTGTTATTTGCTCGGACCTTCGGTCCTCGCGTTATTCATTGTTATTTTCTGCTGACTGCTGACTGCTGACTGCCGACTGCTGACTAATTACTCCACCATCCTCTCCATCATCTCAAGCAGCTCGTCCCGTTTTCGGGAGGCGACGGGGATCTTGGTATCATTCGCCAGCACGATCTGCCCGCCGTCCTGCTTCTCGAAGCGTTTAATGTGCCCCACATTGATCAGGAACGACTTATGAACACGGAAAAAACCGCAATCACTCAGCAGCTCATCGTATTCCTTCAGCGTTTTGGAAACCATGATCTGTTCCCCGCCTTGCAGATGAACGATCGTATAATTGTCGGCCGACTCGCAGCTGACAATATCCTGCAGGTCAACCAGATGGATGTTTTCCGTCGTCTTCAGGATGATCTTCTTTCGCTGACGGGGAACCGCCTTCAGGTTCTCCTCAAGGGCCTTCATCTGCAGATTGAACTGTTTCTGTACGATCTGTTCAGCTTTGTTGACGGCCTCTTCCAGCTCTTCAGGATTCACTGGCTTGAGCAGGTAATCCACTGCGCTGAATTTTATGGCCTGGATGGCATACTGATCGTACGCAGTGATAAAGATGATCCTGAAATCAATGGAAGGCAGGGAGTATAACAGGTCAAAACCGGTGCCGTCGGGCATCTGAATATCGAGCAAAACAAGATCGGGATGCAGTTCCTGGATGGCACTCCGTCCGCTTCTGACATCATACGCTTCACCTGTGACCATCACCTGCGTGCATCTCTTTGCAAGGATTTTGGACAGCGAATCGCGTATGTGCGCTTCATCGTCGATGATCAGGGTGCGAAGCATGGCGGAAATTATTTAACCTCCAAATATAGTGAGGAAGTCGGCCATGTACAAATAAAAAAGCAGAACCCTCGAATTCAATGAACTGACCGATAGCATGGATTCCACTGTCTCATTTCCTGCCGATTTGAAAAAGTCTTCGGGCCACCAGGATATTCCATATCTCCAGCGGGATCAGCGAACCCAGGGCGAAAAACATCCCAATGGTGCCGGCCGTTGGAGGCAGCAAAGCCATGATTCCCACAATAATTCCCACCCAGGCTGTGAATTTTCCAAAGATCCCGCTTTTTAACATGACGAGTGCCGTCAGTAAAAGTCCGATCCCTTCCATCACATATCCGAAATTGAACGCCGTACCCTGCCACCCGGCCAGCACCGCCTGCCCCGCCGACTCGTACATGGATTTTTCGATCAGCGTTCGTGCGGCATGGAACTTATTGCTGAGGGTCAGCATCTCAAACGCTGCGGTCGAGGCAAAATAGGCTGCAATACCCAGGACTGCCATCAGTAATGCAATGGCCATGAGCGATGGATTGGTCTTCTTTAACAGTACATACAGAGCAACCATCATGATCCCTACCATTACCTGATCAATGATCAGCAGCAGGTCCAGATCCAGCAATCCGATAAACGGATTGGCCTTGAACAGCTCAAACCAGCCAATGGTGGTTTCCGGCGGCGGCCACAGGATGAAGATGATGATCTGGATGGGGATGAAAACCGCCATCAGAAGTGCAGCTGCTCCTGAAATTTTGTAAAGTAGCTTCCAGGAGGAATCAGTAGCTGACAAATCAGTATTTTCGGTGATATTTTTCATATTTTATTCTTCATGCTTCATAAAAGACATAGTCATTACGCTTCGCTGTTATTTGCTCGGACCTTCCGTCCTCGCGTCATTCGTTGTCATTACGCTGCGCTGTTATTTGCTCGGACCTTCGGTCCTCGCGTGATTAATAGTCATTATTGTTTTATAATTCGCTGTATTTCAATGTCTTCAGCCAATTTTCATATTCATTTTGCACCAGCTCCCGTATATTGGCCGATCCATGGGATGGCATGAACCAAATGCATCTCGTATCCAGCAACTTACTCCAGCGTTGTATCATCTGCCTGATATCCAGCTTCCTCTTTATGTACGAGGATCAGATAGCCATTTTTGGTCATCCATTTTTCATATTTTGAAATTATTTCTTTTATATTTTCTTCAACTCACGAAAGGAAATGTCAAGCAGATCGAACTTTTCCCACCCATGGAAGTCGTAATGCCACCATTCATCCTGCAGGGGAATAAATCCGTATTTCACCATCACATCCTTTAGGGTCTGCTTGTTTAGCAAAACCTGCGCTGGCAATGCCATATAGGACTGGGATGCTTTCTCCGTAAAATCATCAAATTTGGTTGGCATCTCCAGCTCTTTCCCTGATCTCAGATCCACCAGGCTCACATCCACGGCGCATCCCCTGTTGTGCCGGGATCCTTTCCAGGGCTGGGCAACGAACACTGTATCCGGGTAGACTTCGTAAAACTTCAAGGTCACCCCATAAGGCCGGTAGGCGTCATAGATCTTTAATCCAAGACCCTTAGCATTCAGCTCTTTTTGGATCTTTACTAGGGCTTCCCCAACCGGTTTCCTGACAAAGGCTTCCGGCGATTCGTACAGTCTCTTGTGCGTAAAGTTATTTTTTGTGGCGTAGCGTATATCCAGCACAACTCCGGGGATCAGGGTTGCGACATTTACCATCGCATTGCTGGAATCCAGTGCCACCTGACCGTGATAGGAAGGAATATCCGAAACAATATCCAATCCGTACGGATTTTCCTTCGTCAGATGGTGATAGCAGGAATATACAGCGAACAACAATACCAGTGACAATAAAAGGAAGGATAAAGCTCTCGGGTCCTTACTGCTTTTTTTCCGCAAAACCATTTTCATTTTTTACATTCTTTTCTGGCTAATGCCGTGATATGCTTGATGAACTCTGTCTTTTGTTCTGTATATTCTTCCCTGTCGTTCCGGTATTTTTCTGCCAGCCGCAACTTCAGCTTACCATATTCCTGAGAAGTTTCAGGATGCCGTATCAAATAATCCCTGAAATGAGTCTCATCCCAATCACCGCTGTACCTTACATGGATATGATAAGTCTGTCCTGTAAAACCCTCTTCCGAGTATCCTTTCATGAACATCAAATGAGGTGGGGGATTTTCGGGTTTATACTGGCAGTGATATTCCAGTTTTTTTAATTTATTGATAATTAATTCATTATTCAAACATTGGCGGACCTCAAGCAATATGTCGATAGTTGGTTTGGCCTTCAGGCCAGGAACAGCCGTACTGCCGATATGCTCGATCCTGATGATGTCCTGTTTCTTGAAGATTTTTCTGATCCTGGCTTCTTCCAGTCGGAAAAGCTCAGACCATCGCGTATCAGGTTCTGAAATGAGGATGGGGAAAAGCTTACCCAGCTCCTCTTTGCTCATGTCATTAAGTCGTTTTTTCATTTCCCTTCATGCTCAATGTATACAAGAACGGATGAAATCCCTGGATTAATTCAGCTTTTGATACAGATACCTGTCCACATTTTCTTTAAAGTCCTGCAGATCCAATACCTTGGCGTATCCGCCATCCTTCAGTGTGGCCAATGTGCTGATGTGCACATCCTCAGCCTTAACTGTTTTACCCATAAACGTTAAATCCCTGGTGGCACAGACATCCTGGATGACGATGCATTCAAAGCCATAGTCGTGTCCCGCCCTTACGGCCGCCTCTATACACATCTGGGTCTGCATCCCGATGATCACCAGGCGGCTGATATTATTGACGTTCAGGTATTCAAGCAAATCGGTCCCCACGAAGCTGTTCACCTCTTCTTTGGTGATCACCTTCTCATAGGCAATGGGCTCGACATTTTTATGTATTTCAGATCCCCTGGCTGATTTATGGCGGACATGCACCACCAGTTGATGTTGTGCCCTGAAGATCTCAAGGACTTCTTTTGCATTCAAACTTGCCTCCTCGGCACCAACCAATCCCGGTCCTTCACCGGGAAAGTAGAAATTCTGGATGTCGATGATCAGCAACGCTGTCCTGACATCATTCTCTGTTTGCTGTGATAGCACCAATGATGGAACGAAAAGTAAAGTTAAGACGATTCTTTTTATTCTTTGCATAACCTTCCTTTGCATGGATGTTGATTTTTTAACTTCTCATGAAACGAATATATGAATTTTTAATGCTGCAAACCGGGCCAGGTTAATGCTGAATATGATATTCCAGCAAAATCTTTTTAAAAAGCGTGTCCTGCGTGACAGTATCAATGATAAGGTCCTTTGTCAATCCAATCCCCCTGGTATATTCCTGATACCTTTTATGGGAGATATTGTCCCCGTAGACCCAATGCCCTTCAAGAACCAGCACCGAATCACTTCCGTTGAATATCTTATCCCTGACCTCTACTTTTTCAACAAAATCGCCGTATCTCCTATCCATCCAGTTCCTTTCGAACTCAAAACCAACAGTTTCTGACAGAATGGGCCATTTCGTATAATAATCCCCAAAGGGAGGAAGGATATGCTCGATATAATCATAACCGTAAATCGGCATTGAATCAAGAAAAGGCACATATACTGGATCACTGTACTCTAGAGGTTCACCAATGTAATCAAAGGAAATTCTATAGGAATGAAGCCGGTAATTGTCTCCGGTACGTGATGTTAAGATTTGAGAGTCATTTATCGAATATGTCCACCAGGATCTGGGATAAACGGGAAAATAAGCTTTCGGGAAAATGGTATCCGGCTCCTGATTGTCTTTTTTGCAGGAATCAGCTGCCATGGTCGACAGAATGACCAGGAGGAATAAAAGGATGAATGCTGGTGTTTCTTTTGATCTTTCAGTCATCTGAATAATTTTAAAAATTCAAAACAATAAAACCTACTTACTTAACACTATAAAATCATTAAACCCTATTTAAAATCTATTCATTCTTCACTATGTCAGTGATCAGACCGATGATAGTATTCCCAGCGTTTTCAGTTGTTTCAAGTCGAATCTGGCGAGGAATGATGTACGGTTAACATTTTTAAGGTTACCTAAATGCAGATCCCGGGCACAGCGAAGGCTCTGGATCCCTGCTTTAAGCTCCTGGATCAGGTATGATGCGTCGATTATTTCTTTCTGTCTTTCCAGTTCCACCATTTTAACAGGGCCGGTTCATGCCTTTCATTTTCAGCATAATATACTGCACAACGAAATGTGTACAGTACGCACGGGTCAATTCTCGTTTTATACTCAGCACATAAATCTCTGTACAATGCTTCCGGATCCTGACCAATTAGATCATGAACATGATGAATTCCAAGGATATGCAGATCCTGCGCAATGCTTTTACCAACCCCGGGGATTGATAACAGACTGTCAGGATCGTTATTTTTCTTAGCGGTTTTCATTCGATGAACTCATAACAATCTTCCGATATAAAAAATATACCCATAATATGCTTTGTATTTGTTAAATAACTCTGCCTCATATTGCTGATAGGCTATAAATTTTTCTGCCGATTTATTGCCTTTATACTTTTCCATAAAAGATTTTTGCATTTGGGGATGCTGAACGGTATAATAATCTGTCCAACATGCTTCCGGGACAATAAAAGTAGCAATCGGAAGATAACCTGCTTTTTGCATTTGAGCAACCTTGTTCGATATTGTGTCTATTTTAGGATAGGCTTTTTGCCAAAAATCCTGAATTTCGGCGGGTCGCGCTTCGGTAAACCAGGTATTTTCTGTAACCGCGATATATCCTCCCGGTTTCAGAAATTTTCGCCACTCGATTAATCCACGTTCATATCCAATACTATAAATCGCGCCTTCCGACCAAATCAAGTCCAGTTCTTCTTCTTGAAACGGAAGATCTTCCATATAGCCGACAATACCTTTCACTCTATCCTGAAGATTTTTATTTTGGGCGTTTTGGTTAAATTGTCTGATAAAATCAGAACATGAATCAACACCGATAATTTCGCTCGCTGTGTTTTGCGCCAGCACCATGGTCTGACCGCCTGTTCCGCATCCTATATCGGCAATTTTGGATTTTTCGGTAAGACCGTCTATAAAACTCAATGCTTTGAGCGTTACTTCGGGACTTCCTGGTCCTTGCCGTTCTGTGTTTGAAAAATAATCATAAATAATATTCAGGTCAAATTCGTAAATCGTTTGCTTTTCGTTACTCATAACTATCCTGCTTAATTATTTATTATTCATAAATCCTCCGTCGGGAATACTCTATTATATTTTATAATCATGCCCCATAGCATTCCACAGCTCAACCTGGTTTGCATCGGGTATATTAAATTCGCTGCGCTCTGTCAGTACATTATAAATAAAATCCGCTTTCAATATTTTTCGATAATTCATTTATAAGTCGAGCCATGGGAACTCCGTCAATCACATCGTGGTCCAGTAAAATTGACATATTTAGAATTTCTCGTATCTCAATCCTGTCATCAATTACAGTGGGCTTTTTCGTTATTGAGCTTAATCCAAAGCAGATTGGATGAATTGAAATTGGGATAAACCAACCGTTAATTCGCCTTATCATCCCAAGGGATGTTATTGCAACATTTCCCATTTTTTTATAAGCAATCCATGGATGTTTTAATAAATATATCCAAAAGCTTCTTCTCATAAATCCAGGAAGGTAATAATATATTTTTTCGAGCCTATCTGCTTTTCTATTGAGCACTATATCGTTGTTTGTTAGTTGTTTATTTTTTGATTCCCTGATCTGCATTGATATTGCTTCGATACTTATTTCATTCGCTTTCTCAATGATAAGAGGAATGGGTACTTTTTCACCGTTTAAGTCTTTTTCGACAAGAACTGACACATTGATATCATTAAATATCATCAGTGTATTTTTTCTCTTAAGATAAGATGATGAAGTCTCATAATGACTTATTGTATAACTTATCACTTTAATAATCCATGCTATAAATGAAATTTTAGTGTCGTTATTCTTATTGTAATCTTTGATTTTTGCCCGACTTCTTGAGACATCAAGTTCTATCAAACCCGTAACATGATGTTTTCGTTTACCTATCTCACAAACATCGATCGTCGCTAATCTTGATTTTGGAAATTTATGTATTTTATATTTTTTCATTCATATGATTTAGTATCATGATAAAACGGCTGTCTTTGATATTCAGAGGTGTTTTTTTCGAACCAGATCTTTATGGAATTTAATACTCGTTTGACGAACCTGGAAGTTTTTTGAAATAACATGTTCCCATTCTTTTTTAAGTAATCGGATAAATATAATAGCGCAGCAATAATCGAAAGGAACCCAATGATTACCATTACACCTTCAAATCCGTCAGAAGCATTTCCTGTACCTGCAAAGGTTTTTAAAAATAGTCCATTAAGCATCACGATGGTGATCGTCATTTTCTTTTTCATGGCTTGAATGTTTTAAGTTTTCCGATTTTTTTGATCAATCGTTTGTTATCAATCGCTCGAACCTGATCAATCATTATATCACAAGCCACTTCGTGGCCACAACATCCCTTTTGTAAATGAATTCTTAAGATTTCACTTCCCTCAGGGATATTAGTGGTTATTGGGCAAACAATTGATGATGAATGATGTTTGTTCAGCAGGTCGGTTTGAATGAAGATCACCGGACCTACCGATAGGTTCCAACCGGTAAGTACGGGTATATTATTCATCCAGCGATTCTTTAATTTTTCTGAAATTCATGCTGTTTGCCATCGCATTGAAAATGGAGAAATAGGTACCCTTCAGATCATACAGGCGATCATGGTCGCCTTCTTCCACCACTTTTCCTTTATCCAGGACCACAATATGGGTAGCATCAATGATCTGGGGAAGGCTGTGAGAGATGATGATGACGGTCCGGTCCTTTTTGATGGCATCCAGGCTGTTTTTGATCTGTTCGGCTGCAATCGCATCCAGGTTAGCCGTGGGCTCATCCAGGAAGATGATGGGCGGATCCTTGAGAAACAACCGGGCAATGGCAATGCGTTGCTGTTGCCCGCCTGAAAGCAGGTGTGCCTCTGAAGCATACCCTTTCGGCAGTTCCATGATCTGCTCGTGGATGGATGCCTTTCTGGCTGCCTCCATCACCTGTGCAGTGCTGGCTCCCGGATTGCCATACATGATGTTTTCGGTGATCGTCCCTTTGAAAATATGATTTTTTTGAAGAACAAGCCCGATATGGTTTCTCAGGAACTCCGTGTCGTACTCCTGAAGGTCAACGCCATCCAGTAAAATCCGGCCTTCAGACGGTTCATAGAACTTGTCCAGCAGGTTGATCACAGTGCTTTTACCAGCACCACTGAGTCCTACAAGGGCCGAGATCTGGTTGGGCATGATGGTGAAACTGATATCGTGCAACGCTTTGGTGCCGTTGGGATACGCAAAACTAACCCGTTTAACTTCAATCAATCCTTTGATATCCAATGGCTTATGGGTTCCCGTTTGTTCGATCTCGTGGTCTGATTCCAGGATGTCGAAAAAGCCTTCCGAGTAGATCATCGCATCGCTCACCTCATCGTAGATCCGGTGCAGCTGCCTTATGGGCGCTGAAACGTTGTTGAAAAGCAGGATGTGGAACATGATGGCACCGATCGTCATCTGGCTGTTCAATACAAAATAGGCGGTCAGGATGATGACGGCCACTACCCCGATCTGCTCCAGCAGGCTTTTAATGCTGTCGAACAGGAATCCGGTTTTACGGGTGGCCATCTGGTTCTCGGTCATGTCGTACTGGATCTTCCGGTTCCTTTCAGCCTCGATGGGCTCCCTGACAAAAGATTTGATCACATTGATCGATTCGATCAGGTTGATGATCTGATTGCTCCTTGTCTCCCGGAATGTACGCATCCTTCTGCGGAAACCGCTCAGTTTTTTTGCCTGTAACTGGCTGACATAGAAGTAGATAGGTATCATTAGCAGTCCTACAAGTCCCACATAGAAATTGGCGCTGAACATCACTACAAGAGCAACGATGGCCGTGGTGAACAGGGGCAGAATGTCAATGAAAAAGTTCTGTACCAGCCGTGTCAGGCTTGTGACACCCAGGTCGATCCGGGTCTGAAGCTTCCCGCTCTCATTGGGAGGTGAAGTGTAAAAAGCCATTCGGTAGGTAAGGATCTTTTCAACGATAGTTTGCGACAAGTCCCTGGAAATGAGGATCCGGAGCTTTTCACCAAAGAACTTCTGCCCAAACTGTACCCCAGAGTAAATAACTTCCTTTCCCAGTAAGATGATGCTGATGATGGTCAACAGATAAAATCCTTCCTGTAGAGGCTGCTTTGCCACCATCAGATCACTGATGGAATCCACCGTGTATTTTAAAATAAAGGCATTGACCTGGGCGGCAAAAGAACCGACGAAAGTCAATAACAGCGTATATACAATGATATTCGTATACGGTCGTGTGAATGGGAATAGCTTTTTGATGAGCTGAAGAAAAGTCATGCTGATTCAATCATTTCAATGTTCTGGAAAGCTCCGCCCTGAAAGCTTCGTTTTCATTGTCCGGGCAGTGTGCTGGTCCGTCGCTTTTGCTGTTTTCACGTTCTTCTTTCAATTCAGACCGAAAATCTTCATGTCCTCCTCAACCGTTGTAATCGTTTGTACCCCAAACTTCTCCTGTATGATCCTGAGCAGGTTGGGTGTCAGGAAGCCTGGCAGGGTGGGCCCGATATGCGTATTTTTTATTCCCAGGTAAAGCAGGGAAAGATGCACGATGATGGCTTTCTGCTCGTACCAGGCGATATTGAAAACGATGGGAAGCTTGTTGATGTCATCCAGGTTCAGGACTTCCTTCAATTTGAGAGCCACAAGGGCCCATGAATAGGAATCGTTGCATTGCCCTGCGTCCAGAACCCGCGGAATTCCATTGATATGGCCAAGGTTCAGTTTGTTGTAACGGTATTTTGCGCAACCGGAGGTCAGGATGACCGTATCAGCGGGAAGTTGTCCTGCAAATTCGGAATAGTATTCGCGTGTTTTCTGACGTGCATCGCAACCTGACATGACAACCAGTCTTTTGATGGCTCCTGAATTGACCGCTCCGAGGATCCTGCCGGCCAGTGACAATACCTGCTCGTGGGCGAAACCAATGGTTATTTCTCCTGTTTCGATCCCGGTGGGAGGGGGGCATTTTTTTGCCATTTCAATAATTTCCGAGAAGTCTTTCTGGCCGCTGGGAAGCCTTTTGTCAACACGTTTCCATTCCGGCATGCCTGTAGCCCCGGTCGTGAATACCCGGCCGTTGTAGGTGGTAGCTTTCCGGGGTGGAACCAGGCAGTTTGTGGTAAATAGAATGGGGCCGTTGAAGGTTTCAAATTCGTCGAGCTGACGGTGCCATGCGTTTCCGTAATTCCCCGCCAGGTGTCTGTATTTTTTCAGGGAGGGGTAGGCATGCGCCGGCAGCATCTCTGAATGGGTGTAGATGTCAATCCCTTTGCCTTCCGACTGGATCAGCAACTGCTCCAGGTCTTTGAGGTCATGTCCGCTGATAAGGATCCCCGGATTTTTTCCCACGCTGATCCTGACCTTCGTCATCCCGGGATTCCCATAGGTTGATGTATTGGCCTTATCCAGCAGGGCCATGGCTTTCACCCCATGCTCACCCGTGCGCATCAACCATTCCAGCATACCGTCCCTATCCATGGACCTTGTGATCATCACCAGGGTTTGCTCCATGAAATCAAAGAGGTCATCCTGTTCAAAACCGAGATTGAAGGCGTGCTCCGTATAGGCAGCCATCCCTTTGATCCCGAACAGGGCATATTGTTTCAGGGCACGCACATCTTCATCCACATCATAGGTCAGCGTACCAACCATTCCGGCTTTCTCCCTGAATTCCTCTTCTGTGACAGCTGTCCAGCTGATGGCATCATGCTTTTCAGGAATGGCCACCTTTTTCTTTAGCTGATCTCGAAAATCAATACAATCCCTTATGGCCTGCAGGATCGCCCTGTCATCGAAATTGGCATTGGTAATGGTCATGAAAAGACAATTGGTGATGTGCTTGCTCTCCGCATGGGTAGAGATCCCTTTTTTCCGGGCTTCGATCGTTGCGATAGCAAGTCCCTGGCATGCATACACCAGCAAATCCTGCAAATTAGCGGTATCAGCTTTTTTACCGCACACTCCGTTAATGGTACAGCCTGTGTTATGGGCTGTTTCCTGACATTGATTACAAAACATGTTCATACGGTTTTGTTATTTTTTACTGGCTTATAGTAAGTTGCATTATCTTGTCATCATATTGGTTTATGGCATTACTCTTCAGTATCAGGTTCGAAAAAGACCCAGCTGATCGTGGCGTTTTCTTTTTTTAACGCTGATTCACAGTTGTTTATGTTGCGAATTAACTCTTCCACGGAGTTGACTCCCTTCATTTTTGCTTTGACGGCCACCATGATCTGAGGGCCCAGCTGAATGGTGATCACGTTCAGAATTTCATCGATTTCCGGCCGGCCCTTAAGAAATTTTTCGATTTGCAGGCGGGTTTCATCATCCGTACTTTGCCCGATCAACAGGCTTTTGACTTTTACGGCAAGGAAAAAGGAAATGATGATCAGCAACACGCCAATGCCGATGCTGCCGATGGCGTCAAAGACAGGGTTACCCGTGATCATGGCCAGCACAACCGCAACCAGGGCAAACGACAGGCCCATCAACGCGGCGTTGTCCTCACCAAACACGACGACCAGCTCACTCTGGCGGCTCGTTTTGATCCATTTCCATAGCGGAACCTTCCGTCTCAGCTTATTGATCTGAAGGATACAGCCATAAAGCGAAGCGGCTTCGAAGACCATACTGACAGCCAGAACGACGATTGCGATGATGGGATTTTTCAAGCCCTCATGTGCCTGTAGCTTATGGATCCCTTCGTAAATGGAAAACAGTCCGCCCATGCTGAAAAGGATCAGGGCGACAACGAACGACCAGAAGTAGATCTCTTTCCCATATCCCAGCGGATGTTCCTGGTCGGGTCTTTTCCGGGATGCTCTCAGTCCCCAGAATAAAAGTCCCTGGTTCCCGCAATCGGCATACGAGTGGATGGATTCAGCCAGCAGGGCGCCGGAACCGGTCATGACTGCGGCCACGGTTTTGGTAATGGCAATTCCCAGGTTTGCTAGCAGGGCAAACAGGATGGATTTTATGGATTCACTTTGATGTGACATTTCATCGGCTATAGGAGCAATGTTACGAATTAAATCTGTATACCCGTCAATTTTCTGGTGGTAATTTAACCATTGCGGCATGTCATGTTGCGCGGTTCATTCAAGATCAATCATTATATCACAGGCCATCTCGAGGCCACAGCATCCCTTTTGTAAGTGAATTCTCAAGATTTCACTTTCGTCACGGATATTGGTGGTTATTTCACCAAATCCCGACCCGGGAAGGGAACGGGGCCGGGGTACAACTTGCAGCTGGAACTCTCTGGAAGCAGGATCACCCGCAAAAACTCCCGACAATGTCGGGGCAGGCCGTGACAAGTTTATTAACACTACCGTCCGTGTTATGCGTAGTTATTTTTTATGGTCAGTTGCGGTAGGCCAGGTTTTTAAGGTCATACCTTACCGTTCAAAAATAACTTAAAAATTATAACCAATATTAATACTCCCTGTTGGTGGAAATCCAGTCATATCGGTTTTGACAGATGAGTAATTCAGATTAGACCATGTAACAACCATAAAATCCCAACCAACACTGAAATCAAGAAAGAGTTTATTAAACTTAAGCAGGTAATTTATAGTTGGATGTGGCGCAAGGTTAAAATAATGCAGATGTGAATGTGTATAATAGGTATCCCATGATCGGATAAAAAATCCAAAACCAAACGGAATTACATCCTTATCCTTGTTTTTAAAAGGAAAATAACGAATCCCGGCTAGCAATTGAGGACAAAAAATCAGTGCAGAAGGACTTCCTAAAACTAACCTCCCTTCAAGGTGAAGTTGTTTGAAATAATAACCACTGGCCACTGATAAACCAGACTCCAGATTATATACATATGGCAGTATTTCTTTTGTCGGAACAGAAGGAATAAAGGCAGTAAGAGATAATGGATTAATACTAATGTAAGTCCCCTGTGGTAGTTTAGAATACTTTTCAGGTTCACTCAGTGCCTGGCTGAACAAAATATTCGGAAAGAAAAGAATAAATGATAGTGTAGTGTAATATTTCCGGATTCTCATTTGTTTCATTTTATTTGATTGATTTTTAAACATTTAGAATATTAAATCCATCGACACAAATAAATCATTAATGAATCGGAATACTGTAAAACAAATATTGTTCACCATTTTCCTTGCGGATATGGTGATTCCCTCCAGGATCTGAAACACGTATCTCTCCCTTATAGAAATACTCCCCTTCCTCACCAAACCGGTTAGAGGTAACAACCCAGGCATTGTATTTACGCGATAAATCGCTTGCATAGGTGAAAAAATCCTCGACGATATCATCAGCATAGCTGGTTATAACGAGTTTGCATTTGTTCTGAACAATTTCTTTTGTTAGTTTACTATTTTCCTGATCTTTACAGATTACAATCCCGGTATTAACACCGTGAATATCCACTACTGTAAGCTCATTTCCTGGTTCGAAACCTGCGTCACGGTCAGATGGTGTTAAATACGTTTTATGGTGAATTGCCAGGATTGTTCCATCAGGTCCAATTATGGGTTGTGCATTGTACAGTTTTCCATCCAGTAACTGATTCATCCCAAAAGTTATATAAACGTTATACATTGTTGCTATTTCAGCGATGCGGTTTGTTGTGGCGCCTGGTATGGTCTCTGCTAGCTCCATCTGGTACGATCTCTGTTCAACCGGATCCTCATACCAGCCAAGAATCATCTCCCCAAATACAATTAATTCTACGTCAGAATGCTCGGTGACGATTTGTTCTATGAAATTTTCCATTTTCAGGATATTATTCTCCTTAATCTTATCGCATTGCATGGATACACTGGCTACATTTAATCTTATTGACGAACCACTGGTATCATACTTTACATTACCAGTCAGGCTTTCCATAGGTGCAAAATAGTCGTACTCACTACAGGTTGTGAATAGCAAAAGGGAAGCAATTATGAATATAGCAGTGCAGGAATTTTTCATGTGTCTGAGATTATTGGTTTTAATTTTTGCATTGGTGATTTCAAGGGTATAAAAATCAATATAGCGCAGCGCCCAGGGCCGGGTTAAATATTGTCAATTGTCAAGTACGCATACTTGATTGTCAAAGTTGTTGAAAATTGAAAATGCTGATATTTAATACCCGGTAGCACGAAGATTTTTAGCACGCAGAAATGCATTCATTTTATCTCGTGGAGATGTACCATCGCCTCGGTAAGGTTTTACATACTCGCAGGTTATATACTCTTCACATGTCGAGCAAAAATCAATATCTTTCGTTTTCGCACACGAACGGATCAAGCACTTTGCACAATCTGAAGCGATTAACTTTATATCGCGGTATTTGCAACCAAGGCAAACAAAATCAATTGAATCCGTTTCTTCTGTACCAAATTCTTCATTCATTTTCATGAGCAATGTTTCATCACCTGTTATTGTACCTTTATATGAAGGACATTCACTACAATTAATGCCACAATATGCTATCATACTATCTCCTTTCCCAATATTACCTGTTATTTTAAAGATATATTTCATGACCCAATCAGATCTTTTTGGAAAGATTGGCCTTTGGATAGCTTTTCAATGGCAGCATCTAACCTCTGTTCACTGATCCTGGATGATAATTCATGCTGCGTTTTGACTACATTTTTTTCTTTTCGATTTTCTCATGAAAAGGCAAATATGTCGGGAGTGCCGCTGAGCCATACCATTTAAATAATTCTGCTTCCAATACTTTTTCTTTAATCGTAGGATCGGTTTCTAATAAGGCATTTGCTTCTTCAAATGATTTGACGTTTAAAATAAATATGCCACGATAGGTTTTATCGTTTTTTACTAAAGGTCCAGCTACGATCAATTTATCGTCCTCGACCAAACGGCCGATATTTTCCATATGACCTTTGAATAAACTGTCCAGTATTTCTTTGTCTTCGATATTATTAGGTCCTGTTTTGAGGATTACAAGTATATAAGTTTTCATTCCATAATCATCGCCACCTAATGAATCTGCGAGTAACTTATCATATTTTGGATTTTCTGTCTGAGAGAATGCTGATAAACAGGCACTGATCAATAATAAAAGTAACAGTTTATATTTCATAGCTTAAATTATTTGAGGTTGCTTTATAAAATGTCTCATAACGGTTTATGGTATGGTGTCGAGCTGGAATGCGAAGCGATTTCTTATCCGGATATACCATTATTTTTTACTTACCACAAACTCTCGAAAACTTATGAAACCTGCATGCACTATATCATTTATTAACAGCAGGCAATTATAATTTTTTCTTCAGATAAACCATGTCAATAAGTTGTATTCCGTCTTCAAACATTGGGCGGTCATAATTGTCGGTAAAAAAATTCTTGATAAAATGAGATTTTTTAAATCCGCAACTTTCATAAAATGACAATATTGTAGGAGTTTCACCTGTTCCGACAAGCATTGTTTTATACTTGTTTTTGTAATAATCTGAGACAAAATTTATTAGAGCCTTAGCATATCCTTTACCTTGATATTTCTTATATGTTGCTATGTTCTTCAATTCACAGGTTTCTTTGTCTATAGCTACAATAACACAAACAGTCTTTAAGTCATCATCGTATAGTGCAAACATATCGCCATTTTCCAAATATCTGTCGATCATATCCTCTTGCTCGTCGGCCAATAGCAATAAATCAAGGTACTGCTTCTTGTTATTGGTAATTTCTTCTATTCTCATTACGATCTTATTTTTTCACTAATACTCGTTCAAAAAACATTTGAGCAAACTGCTTGTATCGTCCAGGTTTGTCGTCGTCCGCTTGGCGGTAACGATCCGCG
This sequence comes from Lentimicrobiaceae bacterium, assembly GCA_017993235.1. GTDB lineage: Bacteria > Bacteroidota > Bacteroidia > Bacteroidales > JAGONC01 > JAGONC01. The sequence goes on along the minus strand of JAGONC010000022.1, from coordinate 8,404 downwards.
CATATGGCTTTGTGGCGGGTTATAAAACGTCTCTTTCTATATAAACACTAAGTTAGTTAAAAGATTTGAGTTTGAAAAACCTCGGAAAGCCCCTCCATAAGCTATATGCGCTATTGCACGCCGTAACTATTTATGTTCTTTTATTGTAATCTTTCTGTACTAATAATCTACTGTTTTCAGTTCCATGAGAAGGAATGAATATTGAGCAATTTGTCTCTAATAATTTTCCCCAGCTTTGAATCATTTGTTCAGGATTCTCCGCAAATGGCGGAAATACAGACCATTTGAATACTCCAAACATACTGTCTCCAACGATTGCAACTTCGTTGTCAACAATTAGGCTCATAGAACCAATTGTATGTCCTGGAGTACGAATCAGATATCCAACAAATCCTAAGTTCTCTAAGTCGAAACAGGAATCGACTAATATATCATATTTACACGGCTCGTATTTAAATATCGAAATTAATCTCTTACCTAAAATATTCACGATTGGTCGGGTAAATATAGTTGTCCCCTTAGGCAAGATATTGTCTCCATTCGATAAATGAATTGCTTCGTCTTTTTGGATAATTACTAAAGCATTGTATTTTTTTCTGATTTTGTTCGCATTCGCAGCATGGTCAAAGTGAGCATGTGTTAAAATCAAATAATTAATTGTATTTATGCCTAATTTGTCAAGCGTCCGTTGCAATCTATTCCACAAGCGAGTAACAGATGTATCAATCAAAATATTTTTCTCTCCATTAGTCAACAAAAAAACATTACTTCTCCCGGATAATATCTGAATTATCTCATAACCACTTTTAGTTTTCCATCTTTTCATATAGTCTCTATATGCTCGAAAGTCTTAGTATGTTGGCAGTTCTTGCTTTATTATCTCATTTTTTCTCAACACTAAATCTTAAAACAGTCTTTAATTTGTCAGACGAAACTTTTCTTGCGTCACTAAGATAAATTTCCCTGTGGATCTTTGATTTTCGAAAATAATTGTTTTGCTCTGCAAATCTTTCCATAAGTCTAAAACTTTCAGGTTCGTTATCATAACTGCCTAAATGCAACATTTGAATACAATCACCTTCGATTATTTCTTCAAATCTGACTTGTTCTAATAAATCATGTGGCTTTTTCTTTTTTGTAGATTCGAGTATTTGCAAAGCAAAAGCTTTGTCCACAAAATCAGGTTGACGAATCAGTAATTTGAATACGAGGTCATTCTTATTAATTGTTCCATTAAAAGATTTCCTTGCCTCTTCACTGATATCCCAAACTCCTTCAAGTGGATATACAGTGTAATCAAAATATCCTTTTGGTCCTATCCCTTTTTTAGGACTCATTTTAATTCCATATGATAATGAGTACAATACCCCTATGTAATCAGCAAAAAAATCATCATTTGGATTCCCTTTCCCGTCTATCGTATAAAACTTAAATTTAGGTACACTTATCAGTTCAGGTTTATCCTTCGGCAGATAGAACATTTTCTCATTTTTCTTCCATTCATGTTTCATAATCAAGATTGCTTTTTAAATTGTCAACTTAACGCTCGCAACTGTCTCTCAGAACGAACGCCGACGCTGGCCCGTCAACCCATGTTCGGTTGTAAGCTTTGAACAGATGAAAGCTCTATCAGTATTGGTTTTACAGGCATGTTATGGGCGTGCACTTTTATTTTTTTATTATTACTCCTTCATTCAACAGTGGTTCAAACATATTAACTGCTCCCCCATGTTCAATAATTTTCCCATCCTTTATCCGGTCCACATTCACACCGGTAAACGTAATCTGCTTTCCAGTTGGTTTCATGTTAAACCATTCATTTTTAAAGGTCCCAGTAACAGAGTAAACGGTCGCAACCCATTCACCTTCCGAGATTTGATTTTTGATAGTTATTTTCAGGTCGGGGAAAACATGTCGAACTCCAAGAACATGATCGATAGCTCCCTGTATTCCAATCGGGTAAGATTGACCCTCATAAATTTCCGTGTAGTCTTCTGAAATGAATTCTCGGATCCTTGATACATTTCCAGTGTTCTCGACTTCATCAACAAAATGTCGAATTATATTTTTATTTATTGACTCATCCATATGGATTAGATTGATTTAGTTGCTTATTCCAAACCCGGTGTTATGCACAGGGCGTTTTTCTAAAATCCTTGTCTATCTGATATTTTTGTTTCGTTAAAAGCAAGCCACCCAAGTAGTCCTGAATATAAGTCTCCAATAATATGCAAGGTTATGGGGATCCATAAAGAACCCGTTAATACATAGATAATCGCTAAAAAAAGTCCAGCAACACTAGCTTGTATACATCCTTTCCAACCTTGAAATAAATGAGCAAGACCAAATAATATAGATGATACAACTATAGCTACTACTGTATTAGTGAATAAATTAAAATACCACAAAAGAAATCCACGGTAAAGTAACTCTTCACAAATTCCAGCGCTTACTGATACGATACAAAACCATCGAAATTCTTGTACAGTATGTGGAAGGAAATCGGAACTATCTTTATCACTTATTTTAGTTCTTAAAATACTTCTTTGTTCTGTATCCTGTTTAATCGTGCGATAAAGGCGGAACATGTAAATAAAAGCAAGAATATATATAAGAATACTTAGCAAAATTTCCCATCCAAATGTGAAATCTAAACCAAGATCTACAAGTTCTCTATCATGACAGCTCCATATTATTAAAACAATCACACTTAGAATCCAAATCCATACAATTGACTTTTGATATTCTCGTTTTCGAATTCCAGGTTTATTATTTACCTTGTCTTTCTTGAATTTTGGGATGCTATAAAAAAAGTCATAAGCTGGATATAAACCTGCGAATAAAAGAACAATTAGGTGGTCGAAATAATTCATTTCTATCCAATAAAATTTTAATTCGAACTTAACTTTTTTGTCTTTGTAAAGCCTTGTGCATAACGGTCGGCGGTATTAAAAGTTGCCGATAGCGGGTAATAACCTGTCAAGTTACATAAAAGTTGAAGCGAGCTACAGCTTTCGAATAACCCACTGTCCGGCAATTTTTTATACCGCTTATTGTGCAAAGTTGCATTTTGTTGTCTTCAGTTTTCTATGTCAATAATGGGTATTGAGATATTTATGTTTTCTTTTATAGTTTTAGCTAAACATGCAATCAACCACGCCCTGATTAAATCATTTTTATTTTGTCCACTCTTATTCCTTAAAGATTTTAGAGTGTCATTTAAGTCTAAAAACTCTTTCTCAAGACATGCTTTTATCTCATTGTTATATGAACCGCATCCTTCAAATTCTCTTTCTTCAACCACTTTCATTTGCCCTATTCCTTTTATTAATAAGTTAAGGTTTTCGGGGAAAGCATAATGGCAAATATCCATTCTGCCTGCTTGAAGTTCAATATCCTTAAACTTCCCGCCATGCTGTAATTTTTCGTAAGATTTCCAATCCCAGGTTAGCCTGGCAAGCAATAATCTGACCAACCGCATTTTATCAGGATTTTTATCACCAAGCCAATCCTGAATCTGTTGTCCAAGCTTTTTGTCGTAATTATCAGAAGTTTTATCTTGGGAATTATCATTTAACCATTCCTTAATTGCCCAAACATATTGTTGTCCGATAGAACTTTTCCCTGTTGTATCTTTATCCAATACACTTTCTCCGTGCTGAATATGGTTTTTCCCAATTTTATGGGCATCTACATTGGGTTCAAGGGCAATAATTGAATCCTTGATCTTTCTTAAATGTTGTTGATATTTGAAATGGCAGACTTCAAATCGTGTGATAAGCTCGCGAATTTTGTTTACTTTATCAGGCAGCTCCCCTAAGTTTCTTTCCAAATTTTTGATTTTAACTATTTCCGGGTCTTGGGGAGAAATTTGAATATTTGACCAAGCTTTCATTGTTATTGACTTTGATATTAAATCATAGTAGTGAAGTCTCTTTGCATTTTAGCAATTCCAATGTTTTTTAATTTATTAACTATTACCTATCTACTTGTTTATTCATGCTCAATTAACTACTTACTCAATACTGAATTTTCAAATTCTTTAAGACCACCAACAATAGGAAGTGTTATAATTATAGAATTCGGATCAACAATGAGTTTTGTTCCTGGATTCGGCCAAAGTGTAAACTCTTTATCACTTGAAAAAATCATTAATCCTATTTGTTTTCCTTTTCGTATGACCTGATCGTCTGGCATCAAATTAAACGAAACATCATAAAATTCTCCTGACTTGAGCGGTTCACCTTTTGTAAGCGATTTATAATTTTGCGGATCTGCCCATGCTCGTGTTATAAGGTTATCATAAATTTTGGTTCCTTTTTCTTCTTCCCATGGCAAAGAAATTAGCCAAACAGTTAAGTTTGCCTCAGGTTTGCTACTTGAAAGACGTATGGATACACGCGGTATTCCTGAAATACGTACATCTTTTTCAAGAACAGGCGTAACATAAAGCATTCTATGCTTTTCGTTCTTGATACTTATTAGTTTTTCACCTTTAAAACGATAGTCGTCAATTATTGTGTCAAAACTTTGATTTTCTATTTTATTAAGAATCAGTAATCCGGAATTATTTTTGTCTGATTTAAGAAAAAATGATACATCGCTGGATTTAGCATCAGGATAACTGTCATATGAAGTGGTGGTATATTGATGCTCTCTGACTATTTGTACCGGAGAATCATGCTCAACATCATTCTTAACACCATGAAGATAATGTGTAAACCATCTGTTCATCATTTTAAATGGTGGATCTCCCCCATGGTCACCCTGCTGGTAATAGAGTTGTACCGGCAAACCTTTATCTTTCGCAGCTTTATAAAATCGGTAACTTTGTTCTGTCATAACATTCCAATCGTTGAAACCATGAGCCATTAACATAGCGGCCTTCATACTATCTATTTTATTCAAATAGTCACGGCTAGCCCAAAAATCATTGTAATCCCCAGTAATTCTATCTTCATTTTTCATTAAAATGCTATCTCTAACACATCTGTTATTCTCTTTACGTTTTGACTTTTCACCAGTGTTAATAAAATCATATAGTACATCCATATCTTCCCCTATGTAGCCACCAGGCGACCTTACCAAACCGTTTGAACGGTAGTAATGGTAAAAAGAAGTGACTGGTGCTACTGGAATTATTGCTTCCAATCCTTTTACGCCGGTTGTTGCAGCTGCGATACAAAGTGTCCCATCGTAAGAAGTACCGGTCATTCCTACTTTACCGCTGCACCAAAATGCCGAAACTTCCTCATTCCCTGTCCTCGTTTTAAATCCTTTTGATCTTCCACATAGCCAGTCAATTACTGCCTTTGGGGCTTGAGATTCGTTTTCGCCTCCAATTGTGGGCGAACCATCGGACAAGCCAGTCCCCGGAGAAGATGAATAGACAGTAATATATCCTCTCGGAACCCATGTTTCATCAAAAAATGTTGAAAAAAGAGGTCTTTTATCTCTTGTCTTCAAATTTGAATGCCTGTGGGGTTTCGGTTTTTCGCCTAGTTCATGTTTTACATTCCAATATTTCTTTTTGGAAAATAATCCTAATGAAGCCCATATTTTTAAACCATAATAAGGGCTAGACATATATACAACAGGCAGTTTGAGTTTTCCCGATTCAGTTTGGGAAGGTCTAGTAACAAAAACATGCATCCTGTCGAGCTTACCATCAAAATCTGAATCAAAGTTTGTTTCTACCCAAAGTATTTCTTTGATCCACAGTTTTTTATTGCAATATTCCGGCACAACTTGAGCTTCTCCATTTTTAAAAATAGGTCTCGGAACATATGAAAGAACTGTATCATCTCGTTGTGCTTTTACAGTAGATAAATTCAAGCTGATCAGAAAAAGAAATATTGAGAGGAATAACTCTTTTTTCATTTATATTAAAATTAGGTTCATTGCTGTTTAAAATTATCCTAATTATGCATTAGCCATAACGGTGGCGGTATGGTTAGTTGCCGATTTCAAAGCACTAACCTATCAAGTTACAACTATTTTTGATACGAGCTGTGCCGCTTGAATACCCACAGCACAGGCAATTAACTATACGGCGTGTTGCACTAAATCCCGACCCGGGTAGAGCCCGGGGCCGGGATAGCCTTTTTCTGCTGAATGTAGTATAAATGATTTTAACCCCAAAATCATTATACTATGAAAAATGCTACGCCTAAATTACGTAAAAAATCGTTCACCATTGTAGAACAGGCCTGCCATGAGATCCATGGATTTTCAAAACTCTACCAGGAACTGCAGGACAAGGTTACCCTTAGCGGCCAGACGCTGAGTACCCTAACCAACTATGCACGCAAGCTGGCACATCTGAGCCTTCATTTCGGCAAACTTCCGCAGCATATCAGCGAGCGGGAGATCAACCGTTACCTGGCTTCGCTGGCTCGCAAATCCACGAGTCCTTCGTTGAGTGACTTCAAGTTCACGGTTTACGGTCTAGCGTATGATGATCCATATTCGCCGGAGCAAATACAATAAGGACCGCTATGTACCCCTGTCGCCCCTGATTCTGGAAGGGTTACGCAAGTATTATTATGCCTGCCAGCCGGTACAGTATCTGTTCAATGGCAATGAAGCGGGCTCTCCGTTAAGTGTGCGGGGCATGCAATGGGCATTGCGGGAGTCGGTGAAGAAAGGTCATGACGCTGGAGGGGGTTGAGTTTCTTCGCCGTTTCAGTCAGCATATCCTGAATAAAGGATTTGTGCGCATCCGCCATTTCGGTTTTCTATCTGCAACCCATCGGTCGATATTGCACCAGCTGCAACACAGCATGGGGGTAAGGGTTGAACCAGATATAAAAAGGGAGCACTGGAAAGAGATTTGCCGTGGGAGACTTGGGTATGATCCGGATATCTGCCCCAAATGTGGCCAGTTGACGATGGTTACCATTGAACGGTTTCTTCCCGGCAGGGGACCACCCCTTGTGCACCTGAATCAGTTTATTCATTCATCCCAGAATCAACATCAATGATGACAAACATGCCCGCATTCCGGACCCACTATCCTATGGCACAAACTCACCATAAATGCCATTGGGGTCTTTCTTTAAAGCTGGTTCCGGTGCTTGGATCGCCTATTTCCTTTCAGAATTTCAAAGAATGGATGCCGTTGGGTAAGACTCTATGGCAATGTTTTTTGATTTAATCCCCATAACTAATTCGTCATCACGTGGCGGGATTTTCCCGCTTTCAGCGGGACAGGCTGTGCAACACGGCATCATGCTTGGCTTGCGCCGCACGAAGCCTTACTTGTCATAGCCCGTAATTACATAATAACACTTTCAAGAAATTCAATCATGTCAATTCTCATTTTGTCATTGCCAATTATATTATTATTATCTTTATCCATTACTGTAAAATATAGTTGTCTATTTTCATTTTCGTCCAAACATTTCAATTGACAATTTTTACTTTTATTTTTGTTTTCTGTGTCTTTGAATGGTTTAAACTTTGCACTGTTTCCTTTAATTGTCAATAATCCATCAACCATTTTTATTTGCAAATCATTTCCAATATTTGGAATGTCAACTTTGTTCCAAATAATTTCTCCTTCACTCTCAGTTAATGGTTTTCCAAATGTAGTATTCAATTTTCCTAATTCATTATCAAGGTTTTTCCCTGTAATTGTAAATTGATAGGTTGTGTCAGTTTTACCTAAAATACTTATTGAATTAACTTTCTGTTCTTGAGAGTAAAGACTTAATCCAATAAAAATTGCAATTGCACTAAAAATTAATTTTTCCATTCTGTCAGATTTATTTGTTAATAATAATATTTATAGGTTTTAATTTCACTCTTGTCAGTCCTTCTTTTTATGGGCTATAACGTTTGGCGGTATGTTTTTATTGCCGATTTCGAAGCATTGTTCTGTCAAGTTACAACTACTTTTAATACGAGTTGTGCCGTTCAAATACGCACTGCACAGGCAATTAACTATACCGCTTATTGGGCACCGTTGTACTTATATTGTTAAAACCATAGGAAGTTTGCCAATTTCTTAGAAAATAACATGGCATTAGCCACTCCAGGTTCAAGCTTTTCCCCGCAATTCATTGCTTGTATGATGAGAAAAATACTTAAAACTGTAAATATTAAAACATACCAGTATTTCACAAGTTTTTCTTTTAACATTATGAAAACTATATAAATACTATAAGGAACTCCGATGAAAAAGCCAAAGATTACACCAGGTGCATAGGTTTTAAAAAGAAATGTCCAAAATATATGAACTATACCATTGTAAAAACAAAATGTTAATAATGGTAGGGATATTGTCCAAATCTTAGTTGAAATTAAAGAGGGTTCAAGAGTTTGTTTAATTTGTAGTCGATTACAAAAAACATTTCAAACAAACCTGAACCCATGGATAAAAGTACAAAAATTTCCCGGGAAA
>JAGONC010000050.1 GCA_017993235.1 Lentimicrobiaceae bacterium | reverse complement strand
CTACGGTCACCAATATGTCAAAGAACCTTGTTAATCAATATATTGAACTAATTAATGCTTATGAAAATTTATTTTGAAAACCACTTGTATTGTCATTTGGCATTATCTGACGGGGTTCTGAAATGATGGATTCATGGTTTCTAACAATATGTCGCCCCGTCGGGGCTACAATTATTTTACACCTACGGTGTATTTAATTTCAGGGCGCAGTTCAGGGCAGGTGCTCTGCAAATTAGAACTAAAAAAGGACCGGCCTTTTGAAAATTGCCGCCCGGAAATTCAGTGAGTGGAGCGTTAAAAAATTCAGGCTGTTTGAACGAGCGTAGCGAGTGAGTTCCTGAATTTTAGCGACACGAACTGGATTTCAGGCAATTTTCAAGCAGCCTTGACTTTTTTTGGTACTTTTTTGTGTCAAGACAAAAAAGTACAGAAAATTAAGTCCATGCGGCCGGGGAGCGGAAAGAATATCCAACATACGAACATACAAAGTGGAAGTAGAACTGAAAGGCGAAGGCGATTTACCAACGGAACTGTGAATTCAGAAATATTTGGGAAATCTGACTTCCGTTCAAATATCAACTTTAACTTCAACTTTCACCTCTACCTGGGTAATCGTTAATGGATATTCTTGCGGACCGATTGTCGGGTCAACGATTTTCGATGTTCGAAAAAATATTTTCATCTAACAGGGTAACAAATCCAACGGATTCAGGATTAACTGGTGATAGAATCGGGTTAATGATTAATTTTGAAAAATCAAAGATCTTTCGTATGCAAATCATCCGTCTTCGTGTAAACGAAAAGATAATCGGGAATTTACTGAGCCTCCTTTCCGGATTCAGCAAAGAAGAAATCGAAATCATTACTGAGGATGAGGAGTTCGTCTCTGTTCAAAATTACCTGAATGCTGAACTACGTAGACTAGAAGAAGGAAAAGCAACTTACATCACCCTTGAAGACCTTGATCGCGCGCTGGAGAAAATGATTAAAGGGTATGAAAATAATCATCACTGAGTCCTTTCAGGAGAAGCTGGAAAAACAAGTGATATTTATCGCTGCTGACAGCCCATCACGTTCAAGGAAGTTTAAGAATGATGTAATCAGTGCCATACGAAAAATACTGCCAAAGCCTTATAAGCACAGACAGTCTATCTATTTTAATGATTCTTGTATCAGAGACCTTATCTTCAAGGGATATACTGTTGTTTTCAGAATTAATCAAGATAAAGATGTCATCGAAGTGTTCGGCTTTGTGAAATATCAGGAGAAACTGACGGAATAATCCCTTTCTGATTTCGGATTTCCTTCCACCCCTCTGACGGGGTTCTGAAATGATCGGCTGACGATTTTTGCTACCAATATGTCGCACCTACGGTGCTACAAAGATTTTACACCTACGGTGTAATAGATGTTATTAATATTCAGGACACTGTTCAGGGCAGGTACTTTGCAAATCAAAACTTAAAAAGGACCGGCCTTTTGAAAATTGCCGCCCGGAAATTCAGTGAGTGGAGCGTTAAAAAATTCAGGCTGTTTGAACGAGCGTAGCGAGTGAGTTCCTGAATTTTAGCGAAACGAACTGGATTTCAGGCAATTTTCAAGCAGCCTTGACTTTTTTTGGTACTTTTTTGTGTCAAGACAAAAAAGTACAGAAAATTAAGTCCATGCGGCCGGGGAGCAGAATGAATATCCAACATACGAACATTCGAAGTGGAAGTAGAACTGAAAGGCGAGGGCGAATAAAGAATTGATTTTAGAAATCGGATTTCCTAATTCCGGTCGCCGATCTCCTTCGCCCTCCAATTCTCCCTCGCCTTCGTATGTTCGAATGTTGGATATTCATTCGGGCCTAGTGGTGAAGACCAGATGGGGTACAACCTAAAATCGTAATGTAACAACCGTCCCCTTCCCGGCTTCGGACTGAATCCCGATGCTTCCCTTGTGCATCCGCATGATCTGCCTGGAAAGACTAAGCCCAATTCCGGATCCGCCTTCACGGGTGGTGAAAAAAGGAGTGAAAACATGATCAATGATATCTTCCGCAATACCCCTGCCGTTGTCCCTGACATATATCCGTGCGGTATCATCATCCTTTAATGCCGATAACCGGATAACCGGCTCTTCGGTCTCTTTCAGCGCATGGATCGAGTTCTTTACAAGATTGATCATAACCTGTTCAATTAACTTCTCATCCGCAAACAGGATCATGTTCTCAGGGGTTACATTATGGATTAATCTAATATGTTGATATTCAATTTCTTCCCGCATCAATGTGTGGACCTGCTCAAATAGTTTCAGGACCTGGAACTCTGCAAATTTTGGCTCCGGGATCCGAGTGGCACTGCGGTAGGATTCTATAAAATTGGTCAGCCCTTTGCTTCGTTTCCTGATCACTTCAAGCCCTTCCAGCGATTTCAGGATTACCTTGTCATCCATATCTTCAGGCTTTTTTGGTTGACCGTCCTTTTCCCAGAGCCCGATCAGACTGCTTGTCAATAAATTGATCGGGCTTACCGAATTCATGATCTCATGGTTCAGCACCCTGATCAGTTTTTGCCAGGCATCAATTTCACCCTGTTCAATCTCTGTTTTAATGTCCTGGAAGGAGTAGATCCTGATCCGTTGCTCCAGGCTTTTCATATCAGCCATTTTAACGGCAAGCTGCCGGATCTCGTCCGGGTAATGGATCCGTACCATTTCCTGCCTTCCCGGTTTCATATGTATCAGTTGGTTCGATATCCCCTTTTTGATCCTGTCAAGAGAAAAAATATCCCTTACTTGTCTGATCCTGAAAAGTTCAAGAAAAGCCCTATTGTACAGCAGTATTTTCCCGTCATGGTCGGTTGCGACCACTCCTGTAGCAGCATGCTGGATCACCTGGTCATAAAAGATAAACTCTTTCTCTCGTTCGGTTCTAATCTCACTGAAATGACGGATAATAGCATCAAATTCGCTGTACAGATCGGGAAATGCACCGGCTTTTCTATTCCTTTGAAAACGAAGCATCCCATCCTCAAACCTGAATGACTGCAGAAATTGTACTACCTGCCGGTTATTTTTGTGGAGGTACCAGATCAGAGCTATGATCTCAATGATCCATAAAATACACAGGGTGATGCTTGTGACCAGAACATATTCTCTTGAAAGGGTCCAGATAAATGCTGCAGATGTCAGAGCTATCAAAACAACCTGAACCAGGATCCAAATGGTATACCGGCTAAATTTCATATTTTTTCATTTTTTCATAAAGGGTCGACCGGTTGATGCCAAGCTTTTTAGCCGTCATGCTGATATTCCCATTATATTTCTCAAGAGTCCTGATGATCAGGTATTTTTCATTTTCTGCCAGGTTATCGGATCCCGGACCGGGAGCTGCTGTTTTAGATCGCTTATCCGTAAAAAAATCTTCTGCCCTCAGATATGCTCCTTCACTCATAATGACCGTCTTTTCAATGGTATGCCGCAGCTCCCTGATATTTCCATACCAGGGATGCTTCATCAGGCTTTCATAGGCGTTCTTTGTTACTTCAAATGGACCTTTACCATATTTATCGCTGTATTCCTTTAAAAAATATTCAACCAGTAAAGGAATGTCCTCGATTCTTTCCCTTAAGGGTGGGAGGTCAATCTGAATCGTATTGATCCTGTACAGAAGGTCCTGCCGAAAGCTGCCCTCTTCTGCCATGGTGTATAGTGATCTGTTGGTGGCTGATATCAGGCGTATATCCACCGGGACAGGTATATCCGAACCTATCCTGGTAATTTCCCTGTTCTGGATTGCTGACAGTAATTTTGTCTGCAGGTGGATGGGAAGATTACCGATCTCATCCAGGAATAGGGTTCCGCCGGAAGCAATTTCAAAACGCCCTGCACGATCCGTTTTTGCATCGGTAAAGGCTCCTTTTACATGCCCGAACAGCTCGCTTTCGAAGAGGGTTTCGCTGAGGGCAGAGATATCAACATTTACGAAGATCTCACCCGAACGGTTCGATTTCCTGTGAATTTCACGGGCTACCACCTCTTTGCCTGTTCCGTTTTCTCCCAGTATCAGTATACTGGCCTCTGTTTTTGCGACCTTATCTATGGTTTCACTTATGTGTTGCATCACAGGTGAACGACCGATCATTACCGGTTGTCCTTTCCCGATATTTTCGCTGAGGTGTCTTTGTTTGTTCTTTAAATTGTTGATCTCCAGTTTAGACAGCCTCAATTTATAGGCAGCCAGGATGGTGGATAGAATTTTGCTCTCCTCCCAGGATTTCTGTATGAAATCGGCAGCTCCTTCCTTAATGGCTTTTACAGCCAGTTCAACATCACCATATGCTGTGATGAAGACAATGGTTGCCGATGGATCATATTCCAGGATCTTTTTCATCCAGAAAAGCCCTTCATTGCCTGAATGCACGCCAGCATTGAAATTCATGTCCAGGAGAACCACATCATAGGCTTCCCTGCGGATCAGATCAGGGATGAGGTTAGGATTCTTTTCGGTTTGGATCCGTTTGAAATACGGTGAAAGGAAAAGCTTAAGTGCTATCAGAAGCTCCTGATTATCATCAACGATCAATACTTTTCCTGCAGGTTTCATGAGATTCAGTAAAAAATCCTATTTTTAAATAATCATGGATAACAAATTTAATGCACCGTGTTGGATATTCCTACATATGCGTCGGAAAATCCGACAGTTTATAATTGGATGTCACACTAAGATACTATTGATCAGATAGATAGAAGTCTGGTATACAAGTTGACTGTCATTTTTAAACCGCCATATCAATGCTCACATGGCAGGAATGTTCGAAATGTGCATATATCATCAATTTTAAGGATCCGGAATCGTGATTAGAAATTACCTGATTATAGCATACAGGAACCTCGTCAGAAATAAATTGTATTCTCTGATCAATATTCTGGGGCTGGCCATTGGAATTGCGGCCGTCATGCTGATCCTCCTCTGGGTGAAATATGAAGTATCATACGACAAATTTTACAGGAACGCTGATCAATTATTCAGGATTAATTCAAAAGATACGGTAGAAACCGACTGGGAGGAGGTACTTACAACCTCACCCTTCCCGCTGGCACCTGCTTTATGTGACAAGTATCCTGAAATTATCAATTACACAAGATTCTGGCATTTTGAGGTACTGGCAGAATATGGGGATAAAAGTATTTACATTGATAACGGATATATGGTGGACACAGGATTTTTCAGGATGTTTGATGTGGATTTCATCTATGGGTCGCCTGAAACGGCCCTTCAGGATCCTTATTCAGCGGTTCTGACCGAATCAACAGCTGCCATGTACTTCGGCGACCAGAATCCGGTAGGGGAAGTAGTGCGGGTGGATACAGTTAACTTTAAAGTGACAGCGGTCATAAAAGATTTTCCCGGGATTTCACATATGCAGTTTGACCTCCTGACCCATATTCTGCATGTTCCGCCGGAACGATTGAACAGCTGGGCATTTGCCGGTCCTTCCTATGTGATGATCAGCGATAAAGTTACACCCGAAGAAGTGAATGAGAAGATCTTTGGATTTTATCATACGCTGGACCCTAAGACTACCATGTATCCTTATTTACAGAGCGTCAAAAAAATTCATCTGTATGAACAAGGTGTTCCAGGAAGGATACGCAATGTGATAATTTTTACCACGGTTGCCATCTTACTTTTATGTATAGCATGTATCAATTTTATAAACCTGTCGACTGCAAGGTTTTCCGAGAGGGCAAAAGAGATATGCATCCGAAAGATTGTTGGATCGACAAAATATCAAATTGCCTGGCAATTCTTTCTTGAATCTTTCATTATCGCATTGATAACCGGATTGATCGGATTTTTACTTATTGAATTGATCAGGCCGGGATTTAACGCGCTGGTCAATCGGGAAATCCGGATCGATTACCTCAAAGACCTGATCTTCGGATTATTGCCGGTTGTCATTTTTGCAGGGATCTTGTCCGGTATCTATCCTGCCCTGTTCTTATCGTCATTCTCACCAATGACAATATTCCGGGGAAACCTTGAAAGAAAGGTCAAACATAAACTTTTAAAACCTGCCATGATTGTGCTGCAGTTCACGATCTCCATAGAGCTGATCATATCTTCAATGGTAATTTACAAGCAATTAAGATATATGCAACATAAGGATATGGGCTATGACAGGCAAAACGTTCTGGTCGTGCCATGCAATGAATCCATAAGAGCACATTTTGATAGTTTTACATACGATCTGCGAAAGAGCCCCGGGATTGAACAGGTAAGTGCCTCTTCTCTGCTTCCCATCAATGTAAACTGGTATGTGGGGTTAAACTGGGATGAAAACAAGGATAACGAGCCGATAGGTGTATATTACATTATGGTAGAATACGATTATTTTGAAACCCTGAATATGGAAATTCTATATGGTCGCTCGTTCTCAAGGGATCATTCACAGGATGACTCCGTTTCATATATCATCAATGAGGCAGCATTAAAAGCCATGGGGATTCAGGAGCCGGTCGGTACAACTGTTCATTTTGATCATCCGGAGTTTCCCGAGCGGTTTCGCGACGGGAAGATCATAGGAGTGGTGAAGGACTTTCATTTCAGGTCCCTTACGGATGAGATAACTCCTCTTATTATTCGTATGTACAGGCCCTGGCTGAACCATGTTCTGGTGAAGCTGGTACACGGAAAGGCTGAAGAAACGCTGCCTTTCATCGAAAGTGTCTACCAATACTATGCACCGCAGTACCCATGGGAATATTCTTTTATGGATGATGAATTTACAGGATCGTATGATTCCGAGCGAAAAATGGCAAAGATCATTCTCTGCTTCACCCTGCTTTCCATTTTTGTCTCTGCACTGGGATTATTCGGTCTGGCAGCTTTTATGGCACATAAAAGGACAAAAGAGATCGGTATCCGGAAGGTCCACTGTGCATCCATCCCGGACATCATTATACTTCTGACGAAAGACTTCACAAAATATGTAATCATAGGATTTATCCCGGCAGCCATTATCGCCGGTATTCTCATGACCAGATGGCTTCAGAATTTTGCGTATCACACAGCCCTTTCCTGGTGGATTTTCGCTTCTGCAGGGTTGATGGCACTAGTAATCTCAATTCTGACTGTTGCATTCCAGGCATACAGAGCTGCTTCCCGAAATCCGGTGGAGAGCCTGAGGTATGAGTAGTAATCACTCTGGGCTGTAAGCCGGGGAGCAAAAAGAATATCCAACATACGAACATTCGAAGTGGAAGTAGAACTGAAAGGCGAAGGCGATTTGCCAACGGAACTGTGAATTCAGAAATATTTAGGATATCTGATTTACGTCCAAATATCAACTTCAACTTTCACCTCTACCTGGTAATCAGTGATGGCTATTCATCTTCCTTTCCGCCGGGGTCCAATTCCAACATCAAGTTATTCCCAACGGCTTCTTCTATGTCACCCCTGACGGGGTTCTGAAATGATCGGCGGACGATTTTTGCTACCAATATGTCGCACCTACGGTGCTACTAAGATGGAACACCTCCGGTGTATGAAGATGTATTTAAATTCAGGGCGCAGTTCAGGGCAGCGAAGCCCTGGTGGTACCAAATCCCCGGAGCAATGCGACGGGGATTTGGCAGGGTGAGCTGCCCGGTCCCGACACCGCCAGGTGTCGGGAGAACCTCGCCCTGAAAAAGACTTTTTTGTTTACTTTTTTGGTCACAAAAAAGTAAAAGAAATTAACGTGGCCCTGAGGCCAGGGAGCAAAAAATGAATACTAAACAGGATTACGGAATCGGAAGAGGGGAAAACAAAAGAGGGTGCCTCACTTTTGAGATACACTCCTTTTTTTATTCGTAAAGGTTATAAATCAATTTTTACTTAGTTTTGTTTGTCATTACTGGCATTTTGGCACACATTGTGCTTCCTGCCCCGACAAATTTTAAAAAACTTGGTGCCAACATAACAAAGAGAAAAATTTTAACGCTCTTATTGGAAATTACTGCTCCTAATGGATGAATGAGCTGAACATGGAGAGAGTGTGGTTGCAAGTAATCGGATGAAGAATTTTTTAAACCCGAATATTAACTAAACGTAATGATAATTTAATGAAAAGCAATGTTTATTTTGTATTACTGGCGATAATCATGTCAGTGCCGGTTTCCCTGCGTTCACAGAATGAGGATGCCGAAGGTTGTAAGGATCATCCGTTATTCAATAGAATGACGAATTTTTTTATTAACTCCTGTGAGTTTCGGGAATTTGATGCCTACAGTTTTCCATTGGAAAACAGCACCGATGAATCTATTAAAACCGAAACAGTTGAAGGTAAGTATTATTATTACGAATATTTTCTTCAAGAGGAATCTGCTCAGCCTTCTGCATTACAGATTTATAGAAATTACGAAAATGCATTAAGGAGCATCAATGCTACGATCATAGCAAAAGTTTATGAACCCGGCAATTCTTACAATTTTTTATGTGCAAAAATTGCAGGAGGAACCAGGGAAACATGGGTTAGAATTGATGCAGGAGATGGTGCCCGGACAGACTACTATATGACCATCGTTGAAAAAGACATTATGGAACAGGTGATTCAAGCGGACGAAATGCTGAATGCCCTGAATGCCGATGGATATATTGCCCTGAACATACTTTTTGATACAGGAAAATCAGCAGTTAAAACGGAATCAGAGCCCATTATTGAACAGATTTATATATTGCTGAGCTCAAATCCAGCATTACAGGTTTCCATTGAAGGTCATACGGATAATGTTGGCAATGCTGAATCAAACAAAACACTATCTGAGGCACGTGCAAAAGCTGTAAAGGAGGCCATAATTGCCAAAGGAATAGGAAGCGAAAGATTAACTTCCGTTGGCTGGGGACAGGAAAAACCCGTTGCCGACAACCGCACAGAGGAAGGTCGGGCAAAGAACAGGCGGGTTGAAATAGTGAAGAAATAGAAGCTAAACATTCCAAGTGGAAGGCGAGGTTAACTATTCATCCTGCCTTTCCGCCGGGGCCCAATTCCAACATCAAGTTATTCCCAACGGCTTCTTCTATGTCACCCCTGACGGGGTTCTGAAATGATCGGCTGACGATTTTTGCTACCAATATGTCGCACCTACGGTGCTACAAAGATTTTACACCTACGGTGTAATTAATTCTTATTTTGCAGTCCTAACCGGGAAGCATACTGAATGGCTTCAGCGGTGTTGCTCACATTCAACTTTTCGATGATCCGCTGCCGGTGCGTATTCACTGTATTTACGCTGATATAAAGCTTATCAGCGATCTGTTTGCTGATCAATCCCCTGGATATCAGGTCCAGGATCTCCTTTTCCCTGTAACTGAGTCGGGGAAGCTCATCTTCAAGGGGAAAATGAAAAAGTTCCGCTGTTTTGACATTCACCAGCCGGCACCGGAACGGCGTGAGAATATCCTTATCGGGTGAAATATCCAGTATGCTCAATGCCAGCCAGACATTGTTGTGTACATCCAGTTCGATGACTTTTTGCTGTTCAACGACCCGGATATAATCACCCCATTTGTTTTTTCGCCGATAGTCATAAATCAGCTTGTAATCCTTAACGAGCTTTCTATCAAGATCAAATCCCATTTTAATGAAATAAATACTGGCTTTCATCAGGTCGCGAAGGTCATCGGGATGATAATCCTTGTCGAAAAACCGCCAGCCCTCCTTTTCTGCTTCTTCCAGGTCGTAACCAAAGATCGATGCATAGTTCCCGGAGATGAACACATGATCCCTTTTAAACAGATCGAAAATGGAAATAGCGCTATTGCCCAGCTGATCCAGCTGGTGTAAGAAAGTAATGTACTCATCCACTATCGAATAATCCAGGTCAGCTTCAATAAAATGCTGTTGGTCCAACAACTCCCAGTACTGCTGAAATAATCTGTCCATGTCGTTCATTGAATTACTGATTTTTCAGTATTGTCCCATACAGGGATTCAAACAGAACTTTACAGCGAAAATAAAAAATTAAATCTCACGTTTTGTCAATAAAACGAAATAAGTGTAACCTGTTGAATTTCATTTTTCTAATAAACAAGTGCCTCCTATTTGTATTCGCAGTTCTTCTAATGGGGAATGGCCTTTATGCGCAGTCACTCACTCAGACGATCAAGGGCAGGGTCACTGATTCGGAGATTCGAGTGCCATTGCCAGGGGCAACTGTTGTGGTCCTGGGGACCGATCCGCTGATGGGAACCGCTACCGACCTTGATGGAAATTTCAGGATCGAGCACGTTCCGCTGGGAAGATACGACCTGCGCATCAGCTACACCGGGTATGAGCCCTATGTTGTAAGCGAACTGGTGGTGGGTTCGGGAAAAGAGGTGATCATCCAAGCAGGACTGAAAGAATCGGTGGTCACCCTGGGGGAGGTAGAGGTGACGGCCGGAGCCTTCAAGAAAGAACCCGTTAACTCGATGTCGATGATCAGTGCCCGACAAATCAACATGGAAGAAGCGCGGCGGTTTGCAGGCGGTTTTGATGATCCATCGCACCTGGCTGCCTCTTATGCCGGGGTGGCTGACAATATGAACAGCAACGGTATTGTCATACGCGGGAACGCACCCAAAGGATTACTGTGGCGTATGGAAGGTCTGGAGATCTCCAATCCCAGCCATTTTGCCAACATGACCTCTTTCGGAGGGGGTGGCATCACCTCTCTCAGCGCACAGATGCTCGGGGCCTCTGATTTTTATACAGGTGCTTTTCCTGCTGAATTTGGCAACGCCCTGTCGGGTGTGTTCGACCTGAGGCTGCGCACCGGAAACCAGGATCATCATGAACATACCGTTCAAATAGGACTCACTGGCATTGATCTCTCTTCAGAAGGACCGTTTAAAAAAGGTAACCCCTCAAGCTACCTGGTCAATTACCGGTATTCCCTTTTTGCTTTACTGGCACCGATCCTTCCTGAGAATGCCGGAGGGATCAAGTACCAGGATCTGTCCTTTAAATTGGACTTTCCGACCCGGAAAGCGGGTACTTTTGCTTTGTGGGGCATTGGTTCGACAGATGTTTCAGGAACACAAGCACAGAAAGAGCCTGAGAACTGGGAATACACAGAGGATCAGTTGACAGGCGAGGGCAGGCCCTATATGGGAGCACTTGGCTTCACTCATAAACTGATCATAGGCCGGCGCTCCTTCCTGAACTCTTCCCTGGCCATTTCGGGTGAAGGTATTGATATGAAGTACGATAAGATGGACATACATCAGGTGGATCATCCCTATCAAAACATACAAAATTCCTCGTGGAAATACAGCCTGAGCTCCTACCTTAACAAAAAATTCAGTGCAAAGCATACCAACAGGACGGGATTTACGGTTCACCTGCTAAACTATGACATGTTGATCCAACAGGCATCTGATTCAACAGATGCCCTTATTTCCACCGTGGATGACCAGGGCAGCAGTATGCTTATGCAGCTTTTTACACAATCACGGTTCGATCTCTCTGAAAAATGGACGGTCAATGTCGGCCTGCACAGTCAGATCTTTACATTAAACCATCATTATACCCTTGAGCCACGCCTGGGATTGAAGTGGAAACTGAGTCCACACCACTCCTTAAGCCTGGCTTATGGATCCCACAGCAGGCTTGAGATGCTTTTCATATACCTGGTCCGCCGCCCGGGCGCCCATGGAGGAACTGAGCCCAACCGGAATCTCGATTTCACCAAATCCTGTCATCTTGTCACCGGATACGATTATGCAATCAACGAAAACCTGAATTTCAGGGCGGAAGCTTTTTACCAGCATCTGACGAGCGTACCGGTAGTGCCCGGGACTTCCACTTCGCTGCTGAACCTGGACCAGGACTGGTTTATTGATGATTCACTGACCAGCGACGGGACCGGTAAAAACTATGGCCTGGACCTCACCCTGGAACGCTATATGAACGATGGATTCTATTACATAGTCACAGCCTCTGTATTCAAATCACGTTACGTTGGTGGTGATGATATCCGGAGGGATGCTCGTTATGATAAAAGCGGGGTAATAAATTTTGTCGGAGGAAAAGAATGGCATGTCGGACGGGGACAGAAGAACAACACCCTCGGTTTGAATGGCAAGTTCAGCATCATTGGCGGAGACCGAATCTCCCCGGTGGATGAAGAGGCTACTCACCTGGCGCAGAAGGTGATCTATGACGAAACACGGGCATATGAGGATCGCAAGCCAAATGTTTACTACCTGCATGTCACACTGAATTACCGGAAGAACAAGCCGCATCATGCCAGCATCTGGAGCTTTCAGCTGTTGAATGCCCTGGGTTCACCCGAGTTTTTCGGGTACAAATACAATTATAAAAACGGCACCATTGACAAAGATCAGCAGACGATCATCATGCCGAACATCAGCTATAAGATTGAGTTCTGAGGGTACAGCACATTACTTCCGGTCCTTCTCCCTTTTTGACCAATATCATGCAATTAAATATTATCAACAAATTCAGGATGAATGAAACTGGTCAGTACTTAATCCTCGCATCATCAAGCCACGCATGCGGCTAAAATATAACTGTGATAGCCTCCTGCCCGTCAAATCCAATGATAAATCCATATCTTTACAGGATCAATATGTAACCGGATCCGAAGCGTTGTGCATAACGTCGGAACAAACTGTTATTATCTCCTCAGTAGCATATAAAATAATTTATCTATGCTTAGATCAAACAGAATTCTTATTGTCATCATTCTGATACTCACGTCAATCGGATGTGAGAAAAACGACCACGAAATGCGGCCGGATACGCCTGCCGCGATTCAATATTATGTGCTGAATATCAGGCCTTCACATCCCATAGAAGGACTTCTGTTCCTGAATGTCGACTCCTATCAGCAAACCACAGAATATACCTGTGGGCCCGCTGCGGTCGTTTCATTTTTAAAATACTATGGCATCCAAAGGGATGAAATGACGCTTGCCGAAGAAATGGGAACAAGTTCAACAGTCGGAACCACTCCGGAACAAATATCCACCTGGCTGAATAAAAATGGTTTTACAGCTTCCTGGCATCAGGAAGGATCGTTGGAAATGTTGCAGGAGAACCTGGCCAATAATATACCGACCCTTGTGGAGTGGAGCGACTGGGGAGGCCATTGGGTGCTGGTAATCGGGTACGATATCCGAGACCCAGAAGATGTGATGGATGATGTGATCATTTTTGCAGATCCTTATGATCGTCACGATGACCATCAGGATGGCATTACCTGGTTTAATGCCCAGCGGTTTTATTATATGTGGTATGATGCGCTCCTGTTTGGCAGTGTAATGAAAAGGACTTATATCCGTATTAATCCTCCCCAGATAAGGCAGGATGGATGAAAAGAACATCTGATCCGCAAGTCGAAGCAGGAGCTGTTGTGAGCAATGGAGGGGAGGACAGATTCAATCATTGGTTCCCTAATTTTTAAATATCAATTCGATGATGATTGTTTTGTGCCACCCCTATATTTGTGCCATATGGCAATAGGGTAATTTATTCCTATTTTAGTGGGATTTCCCCGGTGGAAAGTCGGGAGGGCGTAGCCCGACCGACTTTCCACACCCTTTTCATTTTTAAAACA
>JAGONC010000003.1 GCA_017993235.1 Lentimicrobiaceae bacterium | reverse complement strand
GATCGTTCCTGTCCATGGCTGAATAAAGTCTTTTCGCAATGGCATCCCGTTTTTCCCGGTACTCCAGCACACGCGGATGGGTGGTCATGAACTTTTCCCTGTCGAACGATTCCCCAAACCGTGCAGCTGCTTTTTCCGCCTCTTTTTCGATCTTCTGTTCGATTTTGGCCATATGCTCTTCCACCAGCACATCCGCCCGGTAGCGCTTTTTGGAGTCCTTGTTGTCGATCATGGGATCGCTGAACGCATCTACATGCCCTGATGCTTTCCATACGGTCGGATGCATGAAGATGGCCGCATCCAGCCCCACGATGTTCTCATGGTACTGCACCATGGCTTTCCACCAGTAGTTCTTGATGTTGTTCTTCAGCTCAACGCCATACTGTCCGTAATCATACACGGCACCAAGCCCGTCGTAGATCTCGCTCGACGGGAACACGAACCCATACTCTTTGGCATGGGCGATAATCTTGCGGAAAAGTTCTTCATTATTTGCCATAGCGGCAAAGGTAGTGAATAACCAACATACGAACATACAAAGGCGAAGTTGATTTGAAAGGCGAAGTTGATTTGCGAATGGAGGCTAATCCCCCGGTAGGTTTCGTCTCATGTTGTAGGTTTGTTATTACAAAGTCAAACGTTACTGCATGAGTAAAGACACGGAAATACAATTTGTTGGAAAGCTGATCTCTATCGTGTACCTTTATATCGATAATCAATGGATCGAAGGTCAGAAGGTTACGTTATTAAAATAACAGATTAGATAATGAAAAATCCGAAACCTATTGGCTATTTAATTCTGTTTTTTTTATTCCCATTAATTAATCTATCTCAGGAATGGATCCGAATATACGGAGATAACATCAGTTGTTATGCCTATTCTATTATTGAAACATATGATCATGGCTATATGTATGGGGGAGTGATTGATGACCAATCTCAAACATTGCCAAAATTCGGTTGGATCTTCAAAACGGATATCAATGGAGAAATGCTATGGGACATGAAAATCGGAGAATTAGGTGATAAAACAGCAGTTGGTGACATTTATCAATCTTTGGATGGTGGTTATATCTTAATTGGGGGTACAAAGAAACTGGATGCCTGGTATGATCCATTTATCATGAAGCTGAATGCCTGTGGGGAGAAACAGTGGTGCAACATTCTGCATCTTCCCGATAACATGGATTTCGGTGTGCGCATCCTGCAACTTCCCTCTCATAACTATATTGCCTTGCTATCCTATTTCAGCTATAATTATGGAGAACGCATCTGGCTCATGTGCTTTAACGAAAATGGTGATATTCTATGGAAAAAGGTGTACGCACAAAATGATCCCTTTATCATTGATGAGGATTCCTATAGTTTGATGTATGCACACGACTCGAGTATTTTGATCACTGGTAGTTGTTTTTATCCCAATCTCCCCGATTCGAATACATATTGGATGCGGCCTTTATTAATCAAGACGGATGTCGATGGGAATGAAATTTGGGCGACTGTCTGGGGAGTTGAAAATAACTTTCGTGGACATGGCGTCATATCGGTCGAAGATAACCATGGAAACATTTACACTGTAGGTCGTCATTCTGGAGGCCTCGTTGGAGATTCTCCAACTTTGTTGAAGACAAGTAGAGATGGGGAAGAAAAATCGTACTGGGATGTATACGATAGCACTGACCTTGGTCTGGCCACGACAATCAGCTGGCTGGAAGATTCGACATTAGCCATAGGGGCTGGTTGGAGCTTCCCTGATGAAGAAATAATAGAAGGAATTGCTAAAATGGATACATCAGGAAATGTTCTGTTAGTAAAAGAGATCATACAGGCAGATAACACTTTTCAGGGGAGCATCACCACCTTTGATGAAAAACTTGTGATCATGGGTGGTTTTTACCTGGATGGCAACTGGGACATCTATGCATTTAAATTCAACTCCGACCTGGAGTACGATACCCTTTACTCTCTGCCCCTTGTCTACGACAGCCTCTGCCCGTATCCGATCGTTACGGATACCATTCCGCTGGATTGCGTGATCGTCGGGCTGAAGGAGTTCGACCCTCCGGAGAGGGCGCAACTCACCATCGTTCCCAATCCTGCCTGGGATAAAATACAGGTTTTGCTTCCTGAATCTGTTTCCTCAGGCTCCCAGAATGCCCTATTCAACGCTACCACCTGGAAGTACACCTTTGAAGGCGATATCCCTCTTGAGATCTATGATATCCATGGCCGCCGGTGGCACAGCCAGGTGATCCCGGCAGGGGAAAAACAAGCGGTGATCCAGGTAAGCCACCTGCCGGCAGGAATGTATGTGGTGCGGGCTTTGATCGAAGGACAAGATGTGTGCGGGAAACTAATGAAGTCTTCTTCCCATTAGGGAAAACAAGAGAGGTGATGTTTTGTTGAATATCCATTACCGATTACCCAGGTAGAGGTGAAAGGAGAAGTCGGGGGAGAGGCCTTTAAAGCACCACGAGCTTTTTCACAGCGATCTTTTGCCCGACTTGTAACCGGGAAACGTAAATTCCACGGGCCAGTCCGTCAGCATTCCAGTCATAGGTAATTTCACCAGAAGGCAAGTGTTCTGAAATAATGGTAGTGACTTTTCTTCCCTGCAGATCATAGATGGAGAGCTCAACGAGGTCTGGTTTAATGACGCTAAACGTAAACTTTGCTGATCCTGAGAATGGATTGGGGTATACTGTCAGCGATCGATCGCCTGCCTCATCCTCATTTTCGGGAACTCCAATGATCATATTGAATTTCTCTTCCATGACATAATGAATGAATTCAGCGGCATCGGCAGTATCCATGTAATACAGGGGGAAACTCAGAAGAATGGTCTTGAAATCATCACCCATGTATTCCAGCCCGATGGGTTTGTCTTGCTGTGCACCCATGGTCGTGGAAGGATTGTAGTAGGAGTCGAACCGGTAAATGACCGAAGCTTCGGTGGAGGGCACATATACGTCAATATTATAGATCTGTCCGGGGAAATTGGGATGTGTATATTTTTCGCTATCCACCCGAAGGGTATCATAGCCTCCTTCATCGGGGTATGCCTGGAACATCAGACTGTTGGGCACCCTCCGGATCGAATCCACCTTGAACACTTCATGCATCAGTGATCCGGGCGGATAGTACATCGGATAGGTAGTCACATTCTCCAGGAGCCGGCAGGGATTGAAAGCACTCACCAGCATATTTCCCCCGTTCCCGATAAAATTGGCGATGTCGGAGTGGGACGGCCCCAGGTTGAGGCTGTAATCGGCCGTATTGCCAAGCCACAGCATATGACGGTGGGTTGCCAGAGTCCTCAGGGTAAGCGGTTGCGCCAGGTTCAAATCGAACCATTCAAAGGGAATCCCCTGGAGGATGGCATCATAGAACTGGTAAATGCTGTCGGGCGTGGTTTCATTGTTACGCAGTGAGTTGACCACGAGAAGGATCTCGCTGAAAGCAAACCTTGCCCCGTTTACAACGGGCGAAGGCAAGCCCTCTTCCATCGCTTCATTGACCGTCGTGATAAAGTAATAATAGTCAATTCCTTCCGAAATACCTGCATCCGCATAGTAATCCTCTGTGGCTGGCGTAGTGTTGATCTTTTCAAATCCGGTATCCGATGTCTCCGAGCGGTATATATTGTAACCCAACACCTTGGCATTCTGGGTTGGAGCCCAGTAGAGGGTGATGTCATCGGGAGAAGAAAGGGCATAGACCTCGCGGGGATAGGGCAGCGACTGCTCCTCCATCAGGAGGGCACAGGCACCGCGCGTGATCTCAGTGCAGTATTCAATATTACAGTTGCCAATGGTGTCGGACAATTGATGCCAGTGCGGGCTGAAATCCCTTTCTTCCACATACATGGAAGGAAATCCCCAGAGCCAGTACGGATAGGAATCGGATCCCGTGTTGATGACTTCAGGCAGGTACACATCCAGGGAGGTGTACCGTTCCATCAAATCAGCTGAAAGGTAAGCAGCCCAATCAAAGCCCGTATACCGGTAAATGGTCACCTCCTCCAGGTTATCAGGATTATTGGAGATCATGTCCATGTTGTACATAAACCGGATGTCTGTGCCATCCGTCCTGGCTTTTTCAGCCTGGTAACGTGAACCGAACAATCCCAGCTCCTCCGCTGCAAACAGGATGAAGTGAATGGTGGCTTCGGGCTGGTAACCGTTCATCTTCATGATCCGTGCTATTTCCATGGTGGCTGCCACTGCCGATCCGTTGTCGTTGGCGCCGGGGGCAGCCTGATAAGGATCAGGGTAACTGAACGAATCATAGTGCCCACCGATCACGTACTCTTCGCCGGGTGCACTGGCACCAGTCAGGGAGGCGATCACATTGTACTGGATGTTGGTGTCAACATAGATCCCTCCCCAGTTCAAGTAACAAAGAAAGGAATCTATCTTTACATCCGTATACCCATAGGAGGTGAACCGGTCGGCGAGCCATTCAGCCACCTCTTTCCGGCTGTCCAGCATCAGAAATCGGGTCCCGAAATCCTGCAGTCCCTTGATCACCGATCGAACGCTGTCGGCATTGATCTGAGCGATCATATTCAGGATCTCAGGATCCTGGTCCCGGATGGTCTGTACCGGGAAAAAATGGCTTTGATTATACAGGGTACCGGGACCGTCCTGCGGGGACCGGTCCTCAAAAAGCTGTGCTGTCGTAATAGATTGAATACAGGTAAAGGCAACCACTAAACAGATATAGAGAATTCTTCTGGATGGTAACAGTGTCTTCATGGTGAGGGATTTAGAAATGAAAAAAATAAAAAACAATTTGTATGCCAGTTATATAATATATTGATTTACAGAAATCTATGATATGCCTCACTTCAAATAAGTGTTCGGTTTTTAAATTCAGATGTACGGTTATGGTTAATGCTGATCCCCTTTACCTTCTTTATAGGAGAGGAATCAGAGAATTCCATTACCGATTACCCAGGTAGAGGTGAAAGGAGAAGGCAAATTCTACATCAGCAATCGTTAATGGTTATTCATTACCTTTGCCCAAAATTCTACCATATGCCCGAAGAACTCAAAGAACAGGAGATCATTCGAAGGAACTCGCTGAAAGAACTCATACAGCTTGGCATCGAGCCTTATCCCGCGGAAGGTTTCGAGGTCAATGTCACCACACAGGAAATCCTTAAAAATTTCCCCGGGGATCAGTCCTTGTACCAGGATGTCAGCCTGGCCGGGCGGATCATGAGCCGCCGGATCATGGGAGCTGCCTCCTTCGGAGAAATACAGGATGCCACGGGCAGGATACAGTTCTACATCCGGCGGGACGACATCTGCCAGGGAGAAGATAAGACCCTATACAACACGGTATTCAAACGCCTTCTGGATATTGGGGATATCATCGGAATAAAGGGATATGTTTTCATCACGCATATGGGGGAGACCACCATCCATGTCCGTGAAATGAAAGTGCTCGCCAAATCGCTCCGTCCGTTGCCCATCGTGAAAGAGAAGGACGACCAGGTATTCGACGCCTACACCGATCCCGAGCAGCGCTATCGCCAGCGCTACCTTGACCTGATCGTGAATCCGCAAGTAAAAGAGACATTCAGGAAACGGACACGTCTGGTGGATTCGATGAGGAACTTCCTGAATGAAAAAGGCTACCTGGAAGTGGAAACACCCATCCTGCAGCCCCTCTACGGAGGCGCCGCCGCTCGTCCCTTCCTGACCCATCACAACTCGCTGGATATGACGCTGTATTTGAGGATTGCCGATGAACTCTACCTGAAGCGGCTGATCGTTGGCGGATATGAAGGAGTGTATGAATTTTCGAAAGACTTCCGCAACGAGGGAATGGACCGGTTCCACAATCCGGAGTTCACCCAGATGGAACTCTATGTCGCTTACAAGGATTACCAGTGGATGATGGAACTGGTGGAGGAGATGGTGGAACGCATCGCCATGGAAACCAACAACTCCACGACCGTCACGTATGGTGACCACATCATTGATTTCAAGCGTCCCTGGAAGAGATACACCATGTATGAGGTCATCCGGAAATACACCGGGGAAGATATTTCGGGGATGGATGAGGCGGCCCTGACGGCTTTGTTAAAGAAGCTCGGTATCGAAACCGATTCCTCCATGGGAAAAGGAAAACTGATTGATGCCATCTTCAGTGAAACGTGCGAGCCTAACCTGATACAACCCACCTTCATCATGGACTACCCCGTAGAAATGTCGCCCCTGGCTAAAAAACATCGCTTCCGCGAAGGACTTGTCGAACGCTTTGAGGCCATCTGCAACGGCAAGGAGATCTGCAACGCCTTCTCCGAGCTGAACGATCCTCTTGATCAGCGGCTTCGCTTTGAGGCCCAGAAGGAACTGGCCAGACGGGGAGATGAAGAATACATGGTGCTCGATGAGGACTTTCTCCGCGCCCTTGAGTTCGGCATGCCGCCCACGGCAGGTCTGGGCATCGGCATCGACCGCCTGGCGATGATCATGACCGGCTCGCCTTCCATCCAGGATGTAATCTTTTTTCCCCAGATGCGCCCTGAACATCACTGAAAGCGCCATTTTGGCAGTATTTTATTCTTCTCCTACCTCTTTTTATGCCATAATGGCGTAAAAAGTATCGTTGTTTCTCCCAATAATCCATTGGAACAAAAATTGACAGAGTCGGGGGTGTAAGTTTAAAGATCATTCATTGTCATTTTATAGCATTACAACTAATGACTACGAATAACGCGAGGCACGAAGTGCCGAGCAAATAACCACGAATAACAACGAATGACGCGAGGCACGAAGTGCCGAGCAAATAACCACAAATAACGACCATCAAATTATAGGAGGACCAAACTATGTTACCAGTAATCAGACGTAAATCATTCGTTCCGGGTTTTGTGGATGAATTCTTCGGTAAGGATTTTCTGGCCGATTTTTTTGATGACAGAACGGGGATCAGTATGCCCGCCGTAAACATTCTGGAAAGCAAGGATGAGTTCAAGCTGGAAATTGCAGCTCCTGGTCTCACGAAAAAGGATTACAGGATCCAGGTTGAAAACAACGTTCTCACCATTTCTTCGGAAAAGGAAGAGAAGAAAGAGGAAAAAGAGACCCGTTTTATGAGGAGAGAATTTAGTTATAATTCATTCTCCCGATCCTTTACCTTACCGCAGACCGTTGCTGCTGACCAGATCACGGCCAATTACAGCGAAGGGGTATTGACCATTGTGATCCCAAAGAAGGAAGAGGCGAAGGAAAAACCGGCCAGAGAGATTAAAATTTCTTAAAGTCATCCACCCGGAGTAGAAAAAATAACCAGGAGCATATGTTCCTGGTTATTTTTTATTGATACACAGTCCTGATGACAACCATTTAATCCACTATTTTTGCAGGTAACAACCCTTCTTTCCAGGGGATGGACCACCTGCCATGAAAGCCCAGAATGAACAGCGAAAACTCATCATCATAGGCTTTATCCTGCTTGTTGGGATCGTTTTTATATTCAGGCTATTCTACATTCAGATCATTGATAAAAGATATATCCTGTCGGCGCAGAACAACGTCGTCAGGGTGATCACGCAATATCCCGCCAGGGGGCTGATCTATGATCGTCACGGGGAATTGCTGGTCTACAACGAAGCCGCATTCGACCTGATGGTCATCCCTTCCCAGGTCACAACTTTTGACACCCTGGAGTTCAGTCAGCTGATCGGGCTTGAAAAAAGCGAAATCAAGGATCGGCTGATCAAAGCCAAAAATTACTCGATACGCAAAGCATCCATTTTTGAAAAACAGATCTCCAAAGAATCTTTCAGCTTTTTCAAGGAAAAGCTCCACAAATTTCCGGGATTCTATGTTCAGTCACGAACCCTTCGGTATTATCCCACGAAGATCGCCGCCCATACCCTGGGTTATATTGGTGAGGTAGACCGTGGAACAATTGAATCAAATCCTTATTACAAATCCGGTGACTATATTGGGATCAGTGGTCTTGAGAATACGTATGAAGAATACTTACGGGGTCAAAAGGGTGTCAAGCGGGTACTGGTTGATGTATTCGGGCGTGAGAAAGGATCTTTTCAGGACGGGAAATTCGACTCCACCGCTGTGAAGGGGCAGGATCTCTATACTACCCTGGATGCCAGACTTCAGGCCTATGGAGAGCGATTGATGACCAACAAAAAAGGAAGCATCGTTGCCATTGAACCCTCCACGGGTGAGATCCTGGCGCTGGTTTCCTCCCCTTCCTATGATCCCAACCTGCTGGTTGGCAGGGTACGAAGCACCAACTATCAGATCCTGTCGGCCGATTCGCTACAGCCCCTGTTCAACCGTGCACTTTCAGCAACCTATCCTCCAGGATCGACCTTTAAATCAATGAATGCGCTGATTGCTCTGCAGGAGGGTATGAGCACACCCTCAACAGCCTACTATTGCCAGGGAACAGCTACCGTGCCTATTAAATGCAGCCATTACCACTCCAACCCCCTCAATATGTACCACGCCATCGAACAATCCTGCAATCCCTATTTCTGGCAGACTTTCCGGTCAATCATGGTTAGCAGAAACGATATCCATGATTCCTATACGATGTGGCGCAACCACGCGCTGAGCTTTGGTTTCGGAAACCGTTTCAATTCGGATCTTTTCAATGAAAGCAAGGGATTTATCCCTCTGCCGGAGTATTATGATAAATATTACGGTAAAAATGGCTGGAGGGCAATGACCATCCGGTCTTTATCCATCGGTCAGGGGGAGATCCTGGCTACCCCCCTGCAGCTGGCCAATTTCGCATCCATCATTGCCAACAGGGGATACTATTACAAGCCTCACCTGATCCGGTCCATCAATGATTCGATACCCGATTCCGATTACAGGGAAAAAATCGTGACCACCATCAGTCCGGCTAATTGTCAGGTTGTGGTGGAGGGTATGAGCCTGGTCATGGATGGCCCGGGAGGTACCGGACGCTGGTACAGGCTGGAGGATATTCCTATCTGCGGGAAAACAGGAACAGCAGAAAATCCTCATGGTAAGGACCATTCCATCTTTCTTGCGTTCGCTCCAAAAGATAATCCGAAGTTCGCAATAGCTGTAGTGGTTGAAAACAGTGGTTTTGGTGCCACCTGGGCAGCGCCCATTGCTACCCTGATGATCGAAAAATACATCAACGGTGAGGTAAAACGACTCAATGTGGAAGAAAATATGATCAACAGCAATTTAATCAATCCTCGGTGAGAAGGGAGCAAAACATATTCTATAATATCGACTGGGTAATGGTCGGTTTGAGCCTTGCTCTGGTGCTCATCGGGTGGATCAATATTTATGCAGCAGTCTATAACGAGGAGCACCGGAGCATCTTTGACCTGAGCCAGAACTACGGACGTCAGTTGATCTGGATCGTCACCTCGGTGGTGCTGGCGTTGTTCATCCTGGTCATGGATGCAAAATTTTACAACGCCTTTTCCTTTATCATCTACCTCTCGATGCTGGTGATCCTGGTTGCTGTTCTGTTCCTGGGAACGGAAATATCCGGTGCAAAAGCATGGTTCCAGCTGGGTTCGTTTTCCATTCAGCCTTCTGAATTCGCCAAAGTTGCCACCTCGCTGGCCCTGGCAAGATACCTGGGCACCATGGATATTAATTTCAGAAGCTTCCGCACCCAGCTGAATACCATCCTGATCGTGGGCGTTCCTGTGGTGCTGATCCTTCTGGAGAATGATATGGGTACAGCCCTGATGTTTGCCGGATTTGTCATTGTTCTCTTCCGGGAAGGGATATCCAACAAGATCATGCTGACAGGTATCGTCATTGTCGCGCTTTCCATTCTCAGTCTTGTGCTCGACCGGGTATTGCTGATCGGAATCCTCGCTGTGGTTGCGATCATCCTTATTTTCGCCAGACGCAGAAGCAGAACCCTGAAAAGGGCGCTGATCATCATCGGACTGTTCATCCTGGCCACAGTTTATGTTTTCGCGGTGGATTTTGCCTTTGACAATGTTCTGGAGCCTCATCAGCAGAACAGGGTTAAAGTCCTGCTTGGAATTGAGGATGATCCGCAGGGGATCGGGTATAATGTGAACCAGTCAAAGATAGCCATTGGTTCGGGAGGTTTTCTGGGAAAGGGATTTCTGAAGGGGACGCAGACCAAGTTCGATTTTGTTCCGGAACAGAGCACGGATTTCATTTTCTGCACGGTGGGCGAAGAGTGGGGATTTCTGGGAAGTGCTCTTGTTGTAGGTCTTTACCTGGGGCTTATCGTTCGCATCATCCTGAAAGCCGAACGACAGCGAACGGCTTTCAGCAGGATTTATGGTTATGGGGTTGCCTCGATCCTGTTCACCCATTTCACGATCAACATCGGCATGACCCTCGGGGTGGCACCCGTGATCGGGATACCTTTACCCTTTCTCAGTTACGGAGGATCCTCGCTCTGGGCGTTTACGATCCTGCTATTCATTTTTATTAAACTGGATACTAAAAGGCTGGAATTGATCTAGGAAAGAAAGAAGAGCGCTCGCCGCTGGCGTGCGCTCTTCTTTTTAATAGAACATGATCCGGTTGTCTTCCATTTCGGCATTTTCGAGCAACGCATTATAGACCTCACGGCCCGCTCTTCCCTTGGCGGCATTGAAAAGGGTCTTCTGCTGCTGCTTGTAATCTGAAAGGGCAGCTGGCTTGTCAAATGCATCAACCGTAAGTACATACACCCCCTGGGTTCCTTTCACAGGCCCTGCTGTTTGTCCCTGCGCCAGGG
Source organism: Lentimicrobiaceae bacterium (assembly GCA_017993235.1). Lineage (GTDB taxonomy): Bacteria > Bacteroidota > Bacteroidia > Bacteroidales > JAGONC01 > JAGONC01. The sequence goes on along the minus strand of JAGONC010000003.1, from coordinate 163,513 downwards.
AAAAGATAGTCCCGATCACATCTTTTTCCGGTCCGTAACCCCCGGGAAGATTCGAAGATCCAAACGTTATGTTCTGAAGGGTATCAACTCTGGAGCTCAACTGACTGGCAATGATTGCCAGATCTTTGGTCTGGCCCATTACCTGCTGGATCCGGCCAAGCAGGATCTCAGCCTTTTTCTCACGTTTGACCAGAGGTTCGATTCTGGTCTTAATGGCATTCAGCGGGGCAATCCCTTTTTCATAGCGCTGTTTCAACAGGACCACCACGCAACTCTTCCCCATATCGTACACGGGTGATACGCCGCCGACTTCCGTCTTTTCATTAAAAGCCCAGTATAGGATCTGGCGGGGAAATTCAATGCCGGGGATCGAATTGGACATCTGCAGCTGATTGTCAGCCGTGCGTTTGTTCAATCCCTGGTTAATCACTGCTATGTCAAATTTTTCGCGGGTATTGTTCCGTGTGGCAAAATCACTGGCTTCAAGAAATACTTTCTGGTAGGTTTCCTTGCTGGGTTCAATGGTGCGGGATACCATGGCAACACGCACTTTCCTGGTGGGTTCCTTTTTGCCTGTGATCTGAATGATATGGAACCCAAACGGAGTTTCGGCCTTAACGATATCCCCCACTTTGCCGTTCACAACAGCCTGGTTGAATGCAGGTACCATGGCGCCGTCAGCAAACCAGTCCAGATCACCGCCATTCTGTTCGGAAGAAGGATCATCTGAAAATTCCCTGGCATAGAAAGTAAACCTTTCCACTGCATTCCCGACAACAACCATCAGGCTATCCGCACGTTTTTGGGCCTGCTCCCGGGTCCGGGTTATGGTGGCTGCCGCGCCCTGGGCTCCCTGATAAGCCACCAGGATATGACTGGCCCGCATGGAATCAGGACGCATCTGGATATCCATCAGCCTGGCCATGTAATAGGTGTCGTTTTCAACATAAGGAGGGTAAAAGGTTCCAATCGGGGAATTGAACATCACCGAATCGATCCTGATAGGAAGTTGTCCTGGCCTGAACCAGGTACTGTCGTAACGGACATCTGAGAAGGTATTCACAAAGGAGACAACATTCAGGGTTGTCTGAAAATCATTATAGGCCTTATCCATCTCACTGGCCTGTGTCTGCCGGTCTTCCGGGGAAGGTACCACATCAAAAACGACATAATCCAGATCAACCATTGGCTCCTGCTTGAACTCGCCTTTGTGCACATCGTAGTACTTCTGATAATCCGACTCGGAAAGTGAGATCGATGTATCGGGAATGCTGGTGTATTTCAGACCTGTGATCCTGATCGTTGCCCGGGTATTCTTTTCCTCGTAATCTTTCTGGGCAAAAACCGTAGGGACATAATATCCATGATTGACCAGGTTGTTGTACTTGGTGCGGGCTCTGTCGTCCTTGACCATCTTCTCCAGCATCAGATACCGTTTCTGGATGGTAGGATCCAGCTGGTTGAAGTTCTGAAGGAACTGGGTAACCGTTCCGGGATCATACGTCCCCGTATTCGGATCCCTGAAATTCTGCTTGATATAGTCATGGGGTTCCGTACCGCGAATCTGATCATCCAGTTCATCCACTGACACCCCCAGGCCCAATTTCTCATACTGTCCACCCAGAACGATCTCGCTGACCATCTGATCCCATATCGACTGGCGAATACTGAAAGCCTCATCATTGGAAATGTTTTCCGACTGACTGTTCTGACGCTGAATCTCCAGGCTTTCTTCCACCTTGTTGTTAAAATCCCTTCCGGTAATCTCCTGTCCATCCACCACGCCAACATTGACTGACTTCTGAGCCATTTTGTTCTTTCTGGGATTTAAAAAATCACCAAGTATAAAAGATGCCAGAGCAACACCCACGATAATGATCAGCAGGGTTGAATGTTTTCTGATTCTTGAGATAACTGCCATAGGTTACGATTTTATGCTTAGTATCAAAATGATTCAGGCTACATGTTGCAGGTTTCAGGTTACTGGTTTCTAAAAACAAGCTTGTAGCTTGCAACTTATAACTTATAACTTGTAACTTGTAACTAAAAAAAGGACTGCAAAGGTATGAAGTTTTTTATTTTCAATGGCTATAAGCCGAAAAATTTGATACCGGCGGTGAGGATGGAAAAACCGGCGTTCATTCGTAAATTGCTTCGTTAAATATTTGTATGCGGCCCCGGGTGGTGATCAGGTTGCCGTACCTGACGGGGTATTATAATGTAAATTTAAATACAATTTATGTATAGTACATTTTTTGTATGTTATTATTATTTTTAGAATCAATATTTTATAAAAAATATTGATTAATTAATTTTAAATACATTTTCTGTATACTACATTTTTTGTATTATCTTTGCAATAAAATATTATATATCCATGCAACAGATCATAGCAGGTAAGCCTGCTACAGGTGAACATTTCGTCGGAAGGCAGAGCGAGCTGCAGCAGATCATACAGCTGACAGAGCAGGGGCAATCTGTGGTTTTAATTGCTCCGAGAAGGTTTGGAAAGACATCCCTGCTGTTGAAGGTTATTGAGCATTTCAAGAGAAACGGGTACTATATATCCTATGTCGATTTATTTTCGGCTCCAACGCTTGAAATCCTGGCCTATCAAATAACACACGCTGTACTGAAAAATAAACGCCTGGAAGGGATCTTTCATAACCTGAGAAACAATGCAGTGGCCATGCTCAAGAATATCCATCTGAAAGCGGTCATTGAGAATTTCGAATACCTGATTGGTTTTGCCAGTCAAAAACCCGATCCCTGGAATTTGATTTCCGAAAGTGTTGATTTTATAGATGGTTTCAGCCAAAAGAACAACAGAAAAATGGTTGTCGGACTGGATGAGTTTGGAGATATCAACCGACTTGACGGGGATGCCATTGTCAAATTATTCAGATCAAAAATACAGCTTCAAAAAAATGCCACCTACATTTTTTGCGGTAGCTATGAATCGGTCATGCACTCTTTATTCACATCCAAAAGTGCCCCCTTTTACCGGTTTGCGCGTATCATTACCTTAGGATTCATTGACTGTAATGAATTTAAAGGATACCTCCGGAAACAACTGAAAAGGGCAGGTGTTTCAGCCGATAAAGCATACGTTGATCGCCTGCTGGATATCACAAAAGGGCACCCGTATTATACCCGACTTTTTTTACAACAGATCCTTTTGCATCAAACACTTGAACAAAAACTGCCTGGTCTGGATGAGCTGACCAGGGAAGTGCTGACAATCGAAAAGAATTACCTGGAAAAGGTTTGGGAAGAGATCTGCGCACGGAAAGAAAACATGCTTGTCCTGTTGGCCGTCATCCAAACCCCGAATGAAGTGTATACTTCTCTGAAATCACAGAATATCAATGTTTTCCGTGCCCTGAAGTCGTTAACCGGTAAAGGGCTTCTCTTCAAAGGACTGAACAGAAAATATGAGGTCACCGATCCGCTGCTGGAACGCTGGATAAGAGAGGCTGTCCTGAAGATTTGAACCGGGAATTGTCACCCTTAGAACCTGTACCCCACCTCCACTTTCCACCACCTCCCCTCCTGTGGATAGGGAAACACCGTACTGCCTCCCTGGGTGTAGGAAGTGCCGAAAAGATTGTAAACACGTGCATCCAGTGAAAAGCCCCATAATTTTTCAATCCGGATGCCGGCGTTGACCAGAAAGACCTGATCTACCCCAAAACCGGGATCACTGAAGGGCTGGCCATTCAGGTAAGTATTCATAACAGGGGAAAACTGCGATCCGATATACCGCAGGGTAATATTGAACCAAAGGTTCTTAAAGTGCTTATACACAGGATTAAAATCAAAGAGAAGATTGCCCTGCCACCCCGGAACATTTTGGATCCTGCTCCCCGTGACGCCATAATCCTCCGCATCCAGGGCATACTGCCAGGTCACATTCGCGTTGATCCTTACCGGATCAAGACTATACATCAATGTGCCTTCCAGTCCCAGGGATTCCAGCCTTCCTGCATTTCGGTATCGCGGTTCTTCACCCGTGGCTTCCGGATCCCTGTATATGAAATCCTTCAGGTAATTGTAAAAGTAATTTAACCCGAATTCCAGCCTGCTTTCCATGGCACTTACATCTGCCGTCAGCTGCAGCGACGTCAAATGCTCCGGTAGCAAATTTTCGGATCCTTTGTAACTCGGCAGGGAATTGTAACGGTACCAGTAAGGGGCGTCGACAAACGACTGGGCAAACGATGCCTTCAGGGCAAAAGTTTCCGCAGGTAAATAAATGACGGAAAGACGGGGGCTGAAATTGGTCACCTCTCTGCCTTTGTGCCGCTGCTTGTAATCATACCGGCCGCCCATATTCAGGATGAACCTCTTGCCCAACCACTGTTTCACCTGGATAAAACCGGAATAGATTGTCTCGGCACCCCTCTCCAGAACGGGATCGGCGTTGGAGTCAACCACGGTATCCACTTCTCCGTCATCCCCGATAAGGTAATTACTATCATAAAGATCCATCCCGTCGAGCTGAAAACCAGCAAGAATATTTCCTTTACCGACAGACTTCACGGCATAATCCTTCCTCACCTGCAAGGTACCCCCGTAACTGTACTCATTCCAGCTCACCCTGCCTGCCCTGCCGAGCGAAGGATCACTCACGATGACGACACTGATGTTGTTCAGGTCAAAGTTGACATTGCCCATGATCTCCCAGCCGCCTTTCAGGCTCCTGTCGTACCTTACCTCACTGTGGGCTGATCCGGAACCCAACCCGGGACCGGCTCCGTTAAGTGTACGGTATTCGTCATAATCGTAGGTTTCCCCCGTGGGTCCGCCGCCCGAGAAGGGCTCCACCAGCTTGGCGTACCTCACATTTCCAAGAAGAGACAGGTAGTTCGAATGAAAGGAGAAACCTGCATCATAAGCGGGTTTATCCTTGAAAGCACTCACATGGGCAGTTCCGTCAACCGGATGGGGAGAGTGATCTTCTTCGGCAGGAATAAATACCTCCTCTCCCTCCGACCGGTAATAATTACCCCAGATCACCAGGTCGTTCTGACGGTCAAACTGCTTACCGTAAAGCAATGAAGCTTTTACCTGCCCGTAATTGCCCAGGCCGGCAACTAGCGAGCATCCACTCACATCCTGGCCTCTTTTGGTAATGATGTTGATCACTGATGTGAGCGCCACATTCCCGTAAAGGGAAGAAGCAGGGCCACGGAGAACCTCAATCTGCTTTATTTTCTCCAGTGAAATGCTGAAATCAGGATTGGCCTCCGAATACGCACGCGAGTTGAGCCGGTGGCCGTCGAGCATCACCAGGATCTTTTGCTGTGACGAACCATAAATACCACGCATTGCAATATTCAGCTCATTATGGTCTTCCACAACGGTCATGCCCGGCACAAAAAGCGCCAGCAACTCCTTCAGGTTCCTTGCACCACTGGACACGATCATCTGTTCGGTGATGACCGTCACCGGCACAGGCGATTCCTTCACGGTTTCCAGCTGCCTGGAGGCGGTCACCAGGCTGGTGACCGGTCTGCGCATCGACTCCACGATCTGGACATACCTTGTCGGGTCAAATAAAAGATTAGGAGTATACAGCGGATCCAGAGCGAGGATCTTTTCGATCATTTCCCTAGCTCCGTCAATGTCATCATTGGCCATGTGCGACAAAGCCAGTAACCGGTAAGCCTGTACCAATTCCTCCCGTGAAAAACCTCCTTCCAGGCAGGGTCCGATCAGGCTGACCAGCTCCTCAAAACGTCCATTTTCATAGCATTTCTGACCTTCTTCCAATAAAATCTGCCCGCACTCCATCTGCGACCAGAGCACTGATCCGCCTGACAATCCAAGAAGGATGATCAACACCGATGTCCTTATAATGAGCAACACCCTGTTATGAATTGAGTTTTTAAAGGTATGGAAAATCATTCACCCAGTATGTATCTTTGCCTCCTATTAAATTCATTTCATGAACATAATTTTGAACATCAACATTTTCAAGCGGATCAGCATCGAGCTGTTCATGTTGTCGCTGTTGTGCATGGTCACTGCTGAAGCCCCTGCCCAGGCCACTGAAGTCAACCAGCAGCCCAACATCATTCATATACTTGCTGCCGGCATTGGATATGATGACCTTGGTTGTTATGGTGCTACCACCATCGCAACCCCCAATCTTGACCGGCTTGCTGCCGAAGGAGTGCGCCTTACGGGTTTTTACTCCCCCCATGGATCAGGTACAGCCAGCAGGGCAGCGATCCTGACCGGACAGTATGCCCCAAGGATGAATAAAGGAGCAGGACTTCCTGACCTGACACCGGAATCAAAGACAGGGCTCGAGCCTTCCACCGAAGTTACCATCGCCAGATTATTGAAATCCAGGGGATATGCCACGGCCATCATCGGTAACTGGCAACTGGGACAACTAACCCGGTATCTCCCCATCAATCATGGATTTGAACATTTCCTGGGGATACCCTATGCGAAGGATCTAGGACCGGAACGGCCCGGGGGTGCGGGATTGAAAAATTATCCGCTTATTCCCCTCATAAGGGATACGCTGGTCATCCAAAACTGCAGCAGCCAGGATCTGGCTGCGTTACCGGCCCTGTTCAGGCAGGAAGCATGCCGGTTCATCCGGGATGCGGCAGGTAAAGGCAAACCGTTCTACCTTTTCTATGCCCCGGTTGAAACACAGGTTCCCTGGTATATTCCCCCGGGTTTTGAAGGCGTGAGTCAGGCTGGATGCTTCGGAGATGCGGTCAGTTTTATGGATCTTGCTGTTGGGGCCATCCTGGAAACCTTACGTGATCTGGGCATCGAACAAAACACCCTCGTGGTCCTTTCATCAGACTGCGGTCCGCAAATCAGCCGCAATGAAGATCTGGAAAAATGCTATGGAAAATATGCCCGCACGGATACCAGCCGAGCTCACCAGCTGCGGGGAGGCAAGGATCAGACGAGGTATGAGGGGGGAATACGTGTGCCCTGCATCCTGCGATGGCCGGGGGTCATTCCCCCGAAAACAAAGGTAGATATGATCACCGCTGGCTTTGACCTGTTCCCGACATTCGCTGCCGCGGCAGGAATCCCTTTGCCAACCGGCAGAATCATTGATGGAAAGAACCTGCTGCCAGTGCTTACCGGGCAACAAATAGAACCGGTGCACCTGTTGTTTTTCGGATTTGAACCGGAGGGCATGCTGATGAGCGTACGGTATAAAAACTGGAAGCTTGCCATACCCTCCCCACCAACTCCAGGAGTCCCCGAACTGAATGACTATGAACTGTACCAGCTGGAAAAGGATCCGGGTGAGCGTTTCAATGTGGCGGCCAAATATCCCGAAATTGTTGATCAACTAAGGCAATTTGGGGAAAAGGCGAAAGCAGCGCTGCGCAGTAAAGGTACAATGCCGGAAAAGAATTTCATCGAATAGCCTTCCTTTAAAAATTTCCCTGTATTTTTGTTCACCATCAATGATAATTCCTATGACCATGAAAACAAAACCACAAGATCTGATCCTGGTACCGACAGATTTCTCGGCGACCTGCCGGCATGCCGTTGATTACGCAGCGGATATGGCTCAAAAGATGAAATTCAATGTGCTGCTGCTGCACGTGATCACAGCCCAGACGAGATCCAGGCTCAAGAAGGAAAAGAAGGGGGTGGAGACGATCATCGAACAACTGGCCGGCCTGAAGAAAGAGGTTGAGAAAAGCCATGCCATCAAGGTGACCTATACTGCCCGCGAGGGAAGCATTTTTGATGTGATCAGCCAGGTGGCATCCGAGATGAATGTGAACCTGATCATCCTCGGCACGCATGGGAAAAAAGGGCTGCAGTATCTTTTCGGAAGCTATGCATTCAAAGTGGTTTCCCAGTCTCCTGTTCCGGTTGTTGTCATACAGCAGGAATCCCATTACTCATCCTACGGGAAGATCGTTTTTCCGGTCAATAGCTATATTGAATCCCGGCAGCAGGTCACGCCGACCATCGGCTTTCATCGCCTGATGGGATCCAGGATCTTGGTATACAAACAAAGCTCCTCTGAGATCATTGAGAAGAACCAGATTTCCATCATCACCGGACAGATCGTCGAACGGTTTGAAAAAGAAAAAGTCCCCTATGAAATCCATGAAGCTGCAAAAACCTCGCAGTATGAGCAGCAACTGATCCGTTTTGCAGAAGAACAGAAAGCCGATGCCATCGTGATGATGACCGACAGCCGTATCGATCAGCCTGATTTCCATAACAGCAGCTGGAGTGAAAAACTGATCTTCAACGAAGGCTCCATACCGGTGATCTGTATCAATCCGGTCTGGCTGGGAGAAGTCTTTTTTGGTCAATGATGTGGATCACCAAAAGCCACATCGCTCACTTCGAGATCCGCATCGGGGATATCAATTACGGGGGCCATCTCGGAAACGACAAGGCCCTGCTTCTTTTCCAGGATGCACGGATCCGGTTTCTGGAGTCCCTGGGATTTTCCGAAAAATACATTGGTGACCAGGCAGGCATCATCATGGCCGAGGCACACGTTTACTTTCGCAAGGAGATTTTTCTGCATGATACATTAACTGCCGATGTATCTGTAGGGGAGGTGACCAATTCCTCCTTTCAGCTCATCTATTCCATAAAAAGGACCGCAGATACCGTTGAAGTGCTGAATGGAATGACAAAACTGATCGCTTTTGATTATGAAAGAAAGAAAGTGACACGCTTGCCGGAGGTTTTCATACAGGCAATCCGCCAACAATAACTTTCAGGCTCAGGGGCAGGATCTCAAAGGTAAAGGGCGAATGACCCAGCGACTCCCCATCCGCTTCCAGGTACATCTTACGGGCTGATTCCACATGAATCGTTTTTCCCTGGAAAGTCTGGACCTGCGGGATCTTGACAAATGATCCATCGTAGAGATTCTTTACATTACGGATGATCGTAAAGCGGCCCACTTTATTGATCACGGTGACATCCAGCAATCCGTCGGCCGGATCGGCAAAGGGCAACTGCATCATCCCTCCGCCGTTGTACTTGCAGATCCCAACATTCATACTGAATACATCCCCTCTGATCTTTTTGTTGTCAATGGTGATCTCGTAACGAATATTCTTAAAGGAAAACAGGCTTGAAAAAATATTGTACATGTAGGATAATGGTCCCCCTTTTCCGCGTTCCTTCAGTTTATTGGTTTTCTGTGCCACCAGGGCATCATAGCCCATCCCCGTGTTATTGACAAAGTAACGCACCACGGAATGGTCGGAATTGACATAAGTTACCTTGCCGACATCCTGGATGAACATATGCTCATTCTTGATGACTTTAATGGCACCTTTATACTGAAAAGGGATATGGAACATACGCGCCCAGTCGTTGCCTGTTCCCACAGGGATCATACCCAGGCTGATCTCCGTCGGTAAAAACCGCTGTTGTTGAAAAATTCCGTTGACCGTTTCATTAAACGTGCCATCTCCTCCCACAACTATGATCTTTTTAAAACCGGCTTCAATAAATTTCCTGGTCAGTTTGACCGCATGATCCCGGTGTTCGGTAAACACACTTTTAAAGGGAATGTCGTTTTTAACCAGAAGATAAGTGATCTGTTTCCAGTCTTTTTCCGCTTTTCGCCTACCGGCATTGGGATTTGCAATGACAAGCCATTCCTCCATGGGATGATCAGGGATTAGGTAAGGGGAATTATTCCCTTTTTAAAAAGGCGCAATTTAGCATATTTTAACATAACCGCATGTGCTGTGATCCGGGCAATCACGAATCCGGCAAAACCGTCAAGAAATCCCAGCCGGAAAATATAATCCCTGACAAACCGGAAACAGGGCTTTAGCAGCATCTTCAGAAGGGTAAATGAGGCACCATCCTGGTACAATTCCCTTGCTGCCAGCGTTGAATAACGGTTCGACCGGCTGATGTGTTCATCAATGGTATAATATGAATAATGTAACAGATTGCCTTTCAGCATGCCAACCTGCGATCCTTCTGCCATGATCACTGCTTCGTGGACCAGACTATCTGACCAGGTGCCTTTGTTCTTATTAAAAACCCGGAGCTGGATATCCGGATACCAGGCGCCGTGCCGGATCCATGTCCCGCAATAATTTGCCATTCTCCTCAAACGGTAACCGTCCTTATTCCCATCCTCTTTCACCTTGAACAAATCTTTTTTCAGGCATTCGGTCAGTACTTCATCCGCGTCGAGCGATAAAATATAGGGATAGGATGCGAACGAATTCCCATAATTCTTCTGAGCGGAATATCCGTCAAACGCCCGCTGGTAAAACCGCACCTTGTACTCCAGGCAGATTTGCTGTGTTTTATCGGTTGAGAAGGAATCAACCACAATGATCTCGTCGGCAATGCCCCACAGGGATTCCAGGCAGCGGGCGATGTTCCGTTCTTCATTATGCGTTATGATGACCGCTGAAAGCTGTATCGCCATATTGTTTAATCGTCAATCATCAATTGAAACCGGTCCCAATCCTTGCCGAAGGAAAAATGCTCCCTGACCCGGATCAATTCCCCGGACGAAAGCGTTACGGTCACCATGGCTTCCTGATAGGGTTCGGTGGTGGCCAGGGGATTCCCCAGCGCGTCAAACACGGCTGTGTCGCCCGAGAAGTTCAGTCCTTTCGCATCCGTCCCCACACGGTTGACGCCAACGGAATAAGCAAGGTTTTCCATCGCCCTGGAAGCCAGGAAAATATTCCAGGCATTTCTGCGCGGATCGGGCCAGCTGGCGATGTCGACCAGTACATCATAAATGTATTGGCCTTCCCTGATCTGATTCTTGCACCAGACCGGAAAACGCAGATCATAGCAGATCAGTGGCCGGAATTTCCAGCCTTTGTAAGTAAAAACCGGAGCGAGGTTTCCCCCTGTAAACCGAAGATGTTCGCCTCCAAAGGTGAAAAGGTGATGCTTGTCATAGCATTCCCACGTCCCGTCAGGCTTCATCCAGATCATGCGATTGAGATAGTGTCCATCTTCACGGATGATAATGCTTCCGGTGATCACCGCCTGATGGAGTGACGATTGTTCTGTCAGCCACTGCATGGATGGGCCATCCATTGGTTCGGCCAGGGATTCGGGTTCGACCACAAATCCCGTGGTGAACATTTCCGGCAGAACAATAACGTCGACTGAGGAGGGAACCTGCTTAAGTTTTTCCGTAAACTTCCGTAAATTGGCCTGCCGGTCTTCCCAGGCAAGATCTGCCTGGACCAATGTCAGGGTTATATCTTGCATAGGATGTTTGCTGCTTTTTCAAGAGTCTCGTCGGCCTTGGCAAAGCAAAATCGGAGAACCTTGTGGTCGGTTTGGTCATGGTAGAAACAGGAGACGGGGATGGTGGCAATCCCGTTTTCATGAACCAGCCTTTCTGCATATAGTCTGTCCTTTTCATCGGTAATCTTCCCATAACCCAGCAGCTGAAAATAGGTTCCGTACGATGGGATGACCTCAAAGCGACTCTCCCTGACCAGGTTAACGAAATAATTGCGTTTGGCCTGAAAAAATGCCGACAGATGCCTGTAATTGTTTTCGTCTTTCAGGAATTCAGCAAAGGCATACTGAACGGGAGCATTACAGGTAAAAACGATGAACTGATGAACTTTCCTGAACTCTCTCATCAGGTCTTCCGGAGCCAGTACATACCCTATTTTCCAGCCGGTGGTCTGAAATATCTTTCCGAACGAACCCACCACCAAGGTCCGCGAGGCAAGTTCCGGGTACAGGCATAGGCTCTCGTGCCGGATCCCATCATAGATAAGATGTTCATAAACCTCATCACTGAGGATGATAATATCCCTGTTCCGGATCAGCTTTTCCAGTTTTTGCAGGTCATCCGGATTAATGACCGCGCCCGTTGGATTATGTGGTGAATTCAGGATGATCATTTTTGTACGGGAGCTGATCAGTTGCGGCAGCTTCTCCCAGTCGATATGGAAATCCGGATAGACCAGCGGGGAATACTTGATCATCCCACCGTTCAGCTTGACAGAAGGGGCGTAGGAGTCGTAGGCGGGTTCGAATACGATAACTTCGTCCTCATCCTTTACAAAGGTTGATATCGCTGTGTATAATGCCTGGGTTGCTCCTGCCGTGATCGTGATTTCCTTTTCAGGATGATAAGCCGTATGGTAGGTTTTCTTTACCTTATGGGCGATCATCTCCCTGAGCTCAGGGATTCCTTCCATGGGAGCATACTGGTTATAACCTAGCTTCATGTATTTTGTTACCAGATCGATCAGGGATCCCTGTACCGGAAAATCCGGAAATCCCTGGGAAAGATTGATCGCATTGTGCTCATTGGCCATCTTCGACATGATGGCAAAAATCGATGTACCCGTCTGTGGGAGTTTGGAAGTTAGGCTGCCCTGATATCTCTTCATAGTGATGACCTGATACAGGGCAAATTTAAAGAAATCCAGCAAGCAAGGGGATAAAAATCTATCTTTGTACCCCTTTTTTCACCATCAAACCCTGCAAAATATGAAAACTGTCGAAAATTATCATTTCAAAGACAAGAAGGCACTGGTTCGTGTTGATTTCAATGTTCCGCTGAACGATCAGTTCCAGATAACGGATACCACACGGATCGATGCTGCAGTTCCTACCCTGATGAAAATTCTCAACGATGGCGGAGCCATCATCCTGATGTCGCACCTGGGCCGCCCGAAAGAAGGACCGGAAGAAAAGTTTTCCCTCAAACATATCACAGGTTATCTTTCACAGGTTCTTCATACGCAGGTTCAGTTTGCGGATGACTGCATCGGGGATCAGGCAGTGGAAAAGGCAGCCGGCCTGCATCCGGGGGATGTGTTGTTGCTGGAGAACCTGCGTTTCCATAAGGAAGAGACCAAAGGAAATGAAGATTTTGCCGGTAAGCTGGCCAGGCTGGGTGATGTGTATGTGAACGATGCCTTTGGGTCAGCCCACCGCGCTCATGCTTCCACAGCGATCATCGCCGGTTTCTTCCCCGAAAATAAAATGTTCGGGTACCTGATGGCCAGCGAACTGGAGAATATCAATAAAGTACTGGTTTCTGCACGGCATCCCTTTACTGCTATTCTGGGTGGCGCCAAGGTCTCAGGTAAGATCGAGATCATCAACCACCTGATGGATAAGGTGGATAACCTGATCATCGGTGGAGGCATGATGTTCACATTCCTCAGGGCCAGGGGAGGACAGATCGGGAGTTCACTGGTGGAGGATGAACTCCTGGATGTGGCTAAGACCGCATTATACAGGGCAAAGGAACTGGGTGTGAACCTGATGATCCCCGTGGACGCGGTTGCTGCAAGTGAATTTAACAATGACGCCCAGCACAGGATTGTCCCTGCCGACCAGATACCCGATGGATGGATGGGTCTGGATATCGGTCCTGAAACCCGCAGGAGCTTTGCCGAAATCATACAGCACTCCTCAACCATTCTCTGGAATGGCCCCATGGGGGTATTTGAAATGCCTAACTTCGAAGCAGGAACACGATTCATCGCTGAAGCGATCGCTGCTGCCACGCAAAAGGGCGCCTTCAGCCTGATTGGCGGCGGAGATTCCGTGGCAGCCATCAATAAATACCACCTTGCCCATAAAGTAAGTTACGTATCCACCGGAGGTGGTGCCATGCTGGAATATATGGAGGGGAAAGTGCTGCCGGGAGTAGCAGCGATAGGGGTATAAATTCCAAATTCCAGGACTCATATTCCAAACCTTGGGTGACTTGGAATTTGTAGATTAGATTTTGTTTGGAATTTGGACATTGGAATTGGATTTTGCCTCGCTGTTCCGCTGCTGGTAATAACGGTTTTTTTCACCGACTGAGGATTCAATTTATCCTTACTCAGATCAAAGAAGTGAAGCAGCAGCGGAACAAGCGAGGCGATGGGCTGATAAAGGAATGAATTTTCTTTTGTAGCCGGGGTGATCAGCTTCTCATTCCGGTCAAAAACACCGATCAGATAAAGCAGTACACTGAGCAGCAAAACTGCTTTGGCGATGCCGAACAGTCCCCCCAGAAGTTTGTTGATCCAGCCCAGCGCTACCAGGTCGGCCAGTTTTTCAAGCATTTTGCCAAAAAGGTGAACAACTACCAGGATCAGGATAAAGATGACCATGAAGGTGATGGCGGGCAGGAACCGCTCATCCACATGGATGATTTTACCCACGAATCCGGCAGCTGCCCCGCTGAACCGGATGCCTGCCCAGATTCCCAGGATGAGTGCGGCAAGCGTGGCCAGGCTGATGATCAGGCCTTTTGAATATCCCCGGTAGGCCATGTAAAGCAACGGAACGATCAGGATGAAGTCCAGCCCATTCATGCTGATTATTTTTTTAATTTCCGGGTAAGCTCAGTGGCAAAGACAAAATCATTCAGTTCCTTGTTGTCCGACTGGAGAATGTCTTCTTTACTCCCTTCCCACCAGAGGTGCCCATCATGGATGAAGGCCACCTGATCACCGATCTCCATCACGGAATTCATGTCATGCGTATTGACGATGGTCGTGATCTGGTATTCCTCGGTGATCTCATTGATCAGCTTGTCAATGACATTGGCAGTACTGGGATCCAGCCCCGAATTGGGTTCATCACAGAAAAGATACCGTGGATTGAGGGAGATGGCCCGTGCGATGGCAACCCGCTTGGTCATCCCGCCGCTGAGCTGGGATGGGTACAGCTTGTTGGCATTTTCCAGCCGGACCCGATGCAGACAAAAATTGACCCTGTCCAGTTTCTCCTTATACCCCATTTCCGTATTCATGGTCAGTGGAAACATCACATTCTCCTCCACGGTCAACGAACTGAACAAAGCGCCACCCTGGAACAGGGTACCAAATTCCTTCCGCAGGCTCTTCCTGCTGTCAAAGTCCATGGCCATCAGGCTCCTGTCCTCATAGAGAATATCACCCTCATCAATGACATACAGTCCAATGATGCACTTCAGCAGGACGGTCTTTCCCGAACCGCTCCTTCCGATGATCAGGTTATTCTTTCCTTTTGTGAACCGGGTCGTGATATCAAAAAGCACCTGATTCCCGCCAAAGGATTTGGATATATGATTTACCTCAATCATTTAAAATCAACTGCGTCAGGATAAGATTGAATAAAATGATGAAAATACTGCTTTGCACCACCGCTTTGGTGCTGGCTTTGCCGACATCTTCAGCTCCACCCCGGGTTATGTATCCGTAAAAACCCGAAATAGAAGTGATAAGAAAGGCAAATACGATGGTTTTGACCAGTGCGTAGGTGATATCAGAAGACTGGTAGTAAGCCCGAAGTCCGTGGATATAATCCGTGGTGGTCACCAGATCCGTGGAGATCCCGACGAGCCAGCCTCCCAGAAGGGCCAGCACAATACTGATGATGATCAGGATAGGATTGACGAAAATCGCTGCTGCAATCTTGGGAAGAATGAGATAATTTGCCGGATTCACCCCCATGATCTCCAGGGCGTCGATCTGTTCGGTAACCCGCATGGTTCCGATCTCCGAAGCAATCCGGGATCCGACTTTTCCGGCAAGGATCAGACTGATCATGGTGGGCGAAAATTCAAGGATAACGGTCTGACGTGTGGCAAAACCGATCGTGAACTTCGGGATCAGTGGCGTGTCGATATTAAATGCCATCTGGATGGTGGCAACAGCCCCCATAAATACGGAAATGATCGAAACGATCCACAGTGATTCCAATCCGATGCTCTCCACCTCCTTGACCGCCTGCTGATGGAAGATCCGAAACTTGTCCGGCTTTGAAAAAACCTGTCGCATCAGGAGCAGGTATTCCCCCAACTGAGAAAAAACTTTCACCGCGAGAAAATATTTGCGCTAATTTAGCGATTATTTCAAAGACATTGGTTTCAGGGATGTAATTTTCAGCCATGTCGCCAATACCCAAATCCGGTTTCTGAACGATGATCAGGAAAAAAATATGCCTACCGGCTGTCGTAACTCTTCTGGCCATAACCTTTCTTCTGGCAGGGTGTTCTACCAGTGAAAAATATTACGCCAATAAAAGCAAGAAGTACAAAAAACTGAAAAGAAAATATGAAAAATACGACTGCGGTTGCTATGCATTCCCCATGACAAACGGGAATGATCCGGTAAATAGCTGTGCATATCCCCGGTTCTGACTCCTTTTCCTAATGGTTTGTTTCGTATTTTTGCCGCTGGTCGGCTTGATCCGGTTCCATTTAATCCTTCAACCGAATGAACGAAAATCATTATTGTATCATCATGGCTGGCGGTATCGGTTCACGATTCTGGCCCGTCAGCAAGACCTCCCATCCAAAACAGTTCATCGATATACTGGGTACAGGCAAAACCTTGCTTCAGCAGACCTTCGAACGATTTGAGAAGATCTTCCTGAAGCAGAATATCTTTATTGTCACCAGTGCGATGTATAAAGAGCTGATCCTGTCACAAGTACCGGGCTTGCAGGAATCCCGTGTACTGTGCGAACCCACTCGGCGCAATACCGCTCCCTGCGTCGCTTATGCCAGCTACCGGATCAAACAGCTCAACCGGGATGCTACGATCGTTGTGGCACCGTCGGACCATATCATTTTAAAAGAAGATATTTTCCTTGACATTATTCAGTCAGCCCTGGCTGCTGCCGAAAAAAATCCCTGGCTTATCACCCTGGGTATCAAACCTCACCGTCCGGATACAGGATACGGCTACATTCAGTTCATCGAGTCCATTCCTTACCCTGCTGATCTGAGGATGAAACGGGTCAAGACCTTTACGGAAAAACCGGAGATCGACATGGCCAGGTTCTTCCTGCAAAGCGGCGAGTTCTTATGGAATGCGGGGATCTTTATCTGGTCGCTGCATAGCATCATGGATGCTTTTCGCCTGTACCTCGAGGATGTGGATTCCATTTTCAGGCAGGGGGAAGGGATCTATGGAACGCCCGGGGAAGAGCAATTCATTCAGAAAGCCTATGCGATTTGCAGAAGCATCAGCATCGACTACGGGATCATGGAAAAAGCCGAAAATGTCTTCGTCCTGGCTTCCGACTTCGGGTGGTCGGACCTGGGCACATGGGGATCCCTTTATGAATACCGGCCGAAGGACCCAAAGGGGAATTCCGTCATCGGTGAACAGGTAATGACCTATGATACAAAAAATTGCGTCATTCATCTGCCCGATGATAAACTGGCGGTGATCCAGGGACTGGAAGAGTACATCGTGGTGGAATCGGAAGGCATTCTGTTGATTTGCCGGAAATCCGATGAGCAGATGATCCGTCAGTTTGTAAACGATGTTCGCGAAAAAAAAGGTGAGAAGTATATATAACACAAAAAATTAAAGATGTATGAAACGCATTGCATTGACTTTATTCATTCTGACAGTGCTTCACTCCCCTATGCTTCGGGCAGATGAAGGCATGTGGCTTCCGCTGTTGATCGAACGCCTGAATTATGTTGACATGCAGGAAATGGGCCTTAACCTGACTGCTGATGAAATTTACAGTGTAAACCATTCCAGCCTCAAAGACGCCATCATCATCTTCGGGCGGGGATGTACCGGCGAGATCGTTTCTGACCAGGGACTTATCCTGACAAACCATCACTGCGGATACGGCTCCATACAGTCACACAGCTCCATTGAACATGATTACCTCACCGATGGATTCTGGGCGGGATCCCTGGAAGAAGAACTTCCCAACGAAGGCCTTACAGCCCAGTTCCTGATCAGGATCGAAGATGTGACGCAGCGGGTGCTGAGTACGGTTGACGACCAGATGACAGAAGCCAGCCGTGAGGAAGCTATCCGTAAGATATCCAGGGAAATTGAGACGCAGGCCACTGCCGGAACCCATTACAATGCTTCTGTGCGAAGCTTTTATTTCGGGAATGAGTTCTACCTGTTCGTCTATGAAACCTATACCGATGTGAGGCTTGTCGGGGCTCCGCCTTCCTCGATCGGGAAATTCGGTGCCGACACCGATAACTGGATGTGGCCACGGCACACCGGGGATTTCTCACTGTTCAGGGTGTATTCCGGTCCGGATGGCAAACCCGCTCCGTACTCCAAAAGCAACATCCCCCTGAAGCCCAGGTACTTCCTGCCCATTTCCCTTGAAGGAGTTCAAAAGGGTGATTTTGCCATGATCCTGGGATACCCGGGAAGTACCGACAGGTACCTGCCCTCCTATGGCGTGGAAGAAGCCATTGACCAGAACAATCCTTCCGTAGTGAAGATACGCCAGCAGAAACTGGATATTCTGCGGGAAGCGATGGATTCCGATCCGGCCATCCGCATCCAGTATGCCAGCAAATATGCCGGCACATCCAATTACTGGAAATATTACATCGGGCAGACCAAGGGATTGAAACGACTGAAGGTGGCCGACGACAAGAAGGCAACGGAAGCCGCCTTTGCCATGTGGATAGCCACTTCACCCGATCTTACGGCCCGTTATGGTACGATCCTGAACGATATGGAAAAAGCTTACGAAATCCTCAAACCGTATGACCTCTTCAGGATCTATTCCAATGAGGGCATTTTCAGAGGCTGCGAAATCATCAGCTTTGCCCGGAATTTTTCAGAATTGTACAGAGAACTGGGAAAAGAGGAGGTGGATCAGAAAAAAGTCGACCAGATGGTCACATCACTGAAAAGTCAAACCACGAGGTTTTTTAAAGATTATGATGCGCCCACCGACCAGAAGCTGCTGTCAGCCATGCTGGAGCTTTTCTACAACGACATTCCGGAGTCGTTCCATCCCCAGGTGATCAATGATATCCATACAAAATTCAAAGGTGACTTTTGCAGCTATGTAGCCAAAACGTTTGCGAAAACCCTCTTTTCCGATCAGGGGAAAGTGATGGGTTTTCTCGATAAACCCAGCGCAAAAATTCTGGAGAAGGATCCGGTCTTTTCATTTATGACGCAATTCACGGATTACTACCGTACAAAAATGTCAGAGGTGAATGCGCAGAATACCTCGCTGGGCAAATCACGCCGGCTTTATATGGAAGGTCTTCGCACCATGCGAAAAGACCATACTTTTTACCCGGATGCCAATTTCACCATGCGCCTTACCTATGGACAAATTCTGGATTATTACCCATCCGATGCCGTGCATTATGACTTCAGAACCAGTCTGGCCGGGGTGATGGAAAAGGAAGATCCTTCAAACTGGGAATTTGTGGTTCCCGACAAGCTGAAAGACCTTTACGCCCGTGGTGATTTCGGACCTTATGGTGAAAAGGACGTCCTCTACACCTGCTTCATTTCCAACCTTGATATTACCGGAGGTAATTCCGGTTCCCCTGTCATCAACGGCAACGGGGAACTGATCGGCCTTGCTTTCGACGGAAACTGGGAAGCCATGAGCGGGGATATTGCCTATGAGCCCGGGCTCCAGCGGACCATCAGCGTTGACATCCGGTATGTACTGTTTATCATTGATAAATACGCAGGGGCGGACAGGATCATCTCCGAAATGACCATCCTGAAACCCGTAAAACAGGATGTTCCCAAGAGAACAAAAACGGCAGAAAAAACGCCCGTACCAGAACCTGTTGAGGAGTAAAGCCCTGACCCGGAAGGGGCCTTCATCAACCTTTTTTATCTGTTATCAGTAAGTGGAGTTCCAGGTCGGCCAGGATCACATCCAGCAGTTTGGTCCTGGACAGATCAAGGTAATAGGCCAGCAGCACCCCCGGTACTGAACGGAGCGCAAAGATGGTCTTTTCGATTTCCGTGGCCGTGGTTTCCCCGGCAACCATCAGGAAATAATCCGTTTGTTTGAACTCAGGGATCAGCTTGGAATCCGGGTGGTGGTTTGACAGCAGTATATAATCAAGGCGACGGCTGGCATCCTGATGACGGTACAATGAGTAGGAGCAGGCTTCAAACTGTCCGGGAAAAACAATCCTGAGGTCCGGTAATTTCCTCAAATGCAGATCCAGCTTTTTATTGATATGGAAACAGAGCTGATAGTCTTTCGACCGGCAGGCAATGCCGATGAACACGGGCTGGTGCTTCTCCCGGGACTGCTCGAGATGATATTTTTTTGCCATGGCTGCTACTCGTCCGGATAACCCGGATCATCCTGAAATATGTGGTTGCATGCTTCTTCAGCTGCTTTTTGCTCCGCCTCCTTGATCGAAGTTCCGGTGCCATTCCCCACGACGGTCTGATCAATCAGTGCCTCCACCTGATAGCGTTTCCTGTGATTGAATCCTGCTTCTTCAACCACATGGAATTCCAGCACCTTCTTTGTCTTCTGGGTCCATTCAAGCAACTTGCTTTTGAAGTTCAGGTCCAGTGTTTCCAGTTCATTGATATCCATATGATGTTTGATAATATGGGATACAATGATCTTCCTGGAAAATTCATACCCCTTATCCAGGTAGATGGCTCCCAGGAATGCTTCCAGTGCATCGCCCATCATGGATCGTGACTGGGTGGATCCGGCCAGGCTGGTTTCGATCAGGTGATCCAATCCCAGTTTTACGGCAAGTGTGTTGAGCTGGGCTCTGCTGACCATCTTTGACCGCATTTCGGTAAGAAATCCCTCATCCTTGAATGGAAATTTTTTGAAAAGATAATCAGCCACCGCCAGGCTGAGCACTGCATCTCCCAGGTATTCCAGCCGTTCATTGCTGATCTTGGTACCGTTAAAAAGCTCAACGGCCGCTGATTTATGACGAAAAGCCAGTTTGTAAAGGAAAATGTTGCCCGGATAAAAGCCAAAGATGGAATAAATGACGTCGTAAAGGTCCTTTTCCTCGGAAAGGTAAACTTTTACAGGTTTTAGTTTCTTCAAGAGTCGAAAAACTTAGTCCTGATATTTCCTGAATACGATCGAGACGTTATGTCCCCCAAAGCCGAACGTATTGCTCAGGGCTGTCCGCACCGTTCGTTTTTTTGCAGTATGGTACGTAAAATCCAGCTTATTGTCGATCTCAGGATCATCAGTAAAATGGTTGATGGTCGGAGGAATGATATCATGACGGATAGCCAGGATGGCTGCAATAGCTTCAATGGCACCGGCAGCTCCCAGCAGGTGGCCGGTCATGGACTTGGTGGAGTTGATGCTGATCTTATAGGCATGTTCTCCGAAGAGTGTGACGATGGCTTTTGGTTCCGTAATATCATTCAGGGGGGTGGAAGTACCATGGGCATTGATATGATCAATCTCTTCCGGTCTGATCCCTGCATCCTCCAGGGCTGTTTTCATGGAAAGATAGGCACCGAGTCCATCCGGGTGGGGAGAGGTCATATGGTAAGCATCGCCCGACAGGCCACCACCGATGATTTCGGCGTAGATCCTTGCCCCTCTTTTCAGGGCATGCTGCAGTTCTTCAAAGATCAGCGATCCGCCGCCTTCCCCCAGCACAAATCCGTCCCTGTCCTTATCAAAAGGCCGTGAAGCGGTCTTGAAATCCTCATTGCGTGTGGATATGGCATGCATGGAATTGAATCCGCCAATGCCTGCATCATTAACGGCTGCTTCACTGCCGCCTGTCACAAACAGATCGGCTTTGCCAAGACGTATATAATTCATTGCGTCCACCAGCGCATTGGCTGATGAAGCACAGGCTGAAACCGTCGTGAAATTGGGTCCGTGGAATCCGTATTTTATGGAAATGTGCCCGGCCGTAATATCGGCAATCATTTTGGGGATAAAAAAGGGACTGAAACGCGGAGTGCCATCTCCCTTTCCATAGGCAACAATCTCTTCCAGGAATGTCTCCAATCCTCCGATCCCTGAGCCCCAGATCACTCCGGAACGATGGGTGTCAATTTTCTCCAGATCCAGCCCGGAGTCCCTGATCGCCTCTTCCGCAGCTACAAGACCGAATTGCGTACAGGGATCCAATTTTCTTACTTCTTTCCGGTCAAAGTAGTTCAGCGGATCATAACCTTTCAGCGTGCAGGCAAACCTGGTCTTGAATTTCGATGTGTCAAATCGGGTGATCAGCTCAGCACCACTAACCCCGTTAACCAATCCTTCCCAGTATTCCTGGACCGTATTGCCTAACGGGGTTAGTGAACCAAGTCCGGTTACTACGACTCGTTTTAATTCCATGTACCAATTATTTGGTATTATCTACAATGTACTTGATCGCATCGCCAACCGTCCCGATCTTTTCTGCCTGATCGTCAGGGATGGCAATATTGAACTCCTTTTCAAATTCCATGATCAACTCCACGGTGTCCAGCGAATCAGCACCAAGATCATTGGTGAAACTGGCTTCGGGTGTTACTTCATTCTCGTCAACACCCAGCTTATCAACGATGATAGCTTTTACTCTCGATGCAATGTCTGACATATCTTTTCTGGTTTTGGTTAATTGGGTGCAAAGAAAGTAATTTTAAGTCTGAAAACAAAAAAAACCGTCATTTTTCCACTGAAATTGTTACATTGCAGCGCGAAACATCCCCCTGATCATGAAGAATATAGCCATCTTTGCCTCGGGCAGTGGCACCAACGCCGAGAACATCGCAGCATACTTTAAGGGAAGTCCGCAGGTTTGCATCAGGCTCATCCTGACCAACAAACCGGATGCCTATGTCGTGAAACGGGCTGAGAAATTCGGCATCCCGACCTTTGTGTTCAATCGTCGTCAGTTCTATCAGACTGAAGATGTGTTGAACATTCTGAAAGAGAACCGGATTTCCCTGATCGTCCTTGCAGGATTCCTGTGGATGGTCCCGGATAACATCCTGCAAGCCTATCCCAACCGGATCATCAACATTCATCCGGCTCTGCTGCCCAGGTATGGAGGAAAAGGCTTTTATGGTTCGGTCGTCCATGAAGCAGTGATCCGTTCGGGGGACACAGAATCCGGAATCACCATCCATTACGTCAATGCGGTGTATGATTCGGGCCAGATCATTTTCCAGGCACGCTGCCCGGTAGAGCCCGGCGACACGCCCGAGAGCCTGGCGCACAGGGTACATCAGCTGGAGTACACCTATTTCCCGGGAGTCATTGAGGAGCTGCTTCTTGATTGAATATCCAACATACGAACATACGAAGGCGAGGTAGAGGGTTAAGTAGAAGTTGATCTACGATCAGAAGGAAAAAATCAGATTTCTTCCCTCTAATCGTAATTCTCCTTCGCCTTTCAGTTCTACTTCCACTTCGTATGTTCGTATGTTCTGTGATCAAATAAAAAACAATCCGCCCCCTCCCAGCTCCCGGCTTTCGCCGGGACAGGCCTCCCCCATCCGGGGGAGGAAATAGCCCCTGTCCCCTGCCCCTTTCCCCACCCAGGAAAAGGGAAAAATGACCAGATGAATGAATCATAATGCATTGTGTCGCTTTTTCATTATATTAGAAGCTGCAAAGAAATGTCAAAGAAGACCATATTGAAAATCGACTCCATGTACCACTCTGAGTCACCACTCCTCCCCCGAGTGGGGGAGGTCGGGAGGGGGCGGTGAACGGCCGGGCCTTCGATCCCTGGCTGGGACGGCTACCTGATTGAATATCCAACATACGAACATACGAAGGCGAGGTTGAGGGTTAAGTAGAAGTTAATCTACGATCAGAAGGAAAAAATCAGATTTCTTCCTTCTAATCGTAATTCTCCTTCGCCTTTCAGTTCTACTTCCACTTCGTATGTTCGTATGTTCTGTGATCAAATAAAAAACAATCCGCCCCCCTCCCAGCTCCCGGCTTTCGCCGGGACAGGCCTCCTCCATCCGGGGGAGGAAATAGCCCCTATCCCCTGCCCCTTTCCCCACCCGGGAAAAGGGAAAAATGACCAGAGAAATCAATCATAATGCAGTGTGTCGCTTTTTTCATTATATTCGAAGCTATAAAGAGATGTTAACGAAGAGCATATTGAAAATCGACTCCATGTATCACTCTGAGTCACCACTCCTCCCCCGAGTGGGGGAGGTCGGGAGGGGGCGGTGAACGGCCGGGTCTACGATCCCTGGCTGGGACAGTTCCTGAGTCCGGATAATTTCGTTCAACAACCGTGGAACTCCCAAAGTTTCAACCGGTACTCCTATTGCTTCAACAATCCTTTGAAATTTATTGATCCTTCAGGGTATTCATCCAGACTGGAGACATTGATGGACTGGTATGATTATGAAGGTGGCGGTGTCTGGTATCGCGGTAGCTATTACGGGTATAATTCCGAAAATCAGGCATTTTACAATGCTCAGGGACAGGTTCTGAATAGTGGAGGTGGTGGCTATCATTTCGACTGGATTGACGGAACATATAAAAATGGATATGGGCAGACCACATCTTGGAATGAGGTAGAATGTTCATTTGTCAATAATGTAAGCACTCGTTTGATTGATGCCGTCATCATCAGTAATAACTGGTCGGAAACCAATCCACTTTTCAGGGGATTTCACTTCTCAGACGGAAGTGATTGGTATACGAATGACGGAAAATTACCAGAGGATTTCTGGGATGTGGTGTTAAATGCTCCCTCAGGACAAGGGGGTAACAAAGGAAATATAGACTACACTTTTGGGCCATATACAAGTTGGACTGGAGTGATAGGTCAGTTAGCCGAAATGGCTAATAAGGAAATTCCAAGTAAAGTAGTTCGAGCTATTGGTAAATATGCTACAAGAATTGGTTGGACTGGAGAAATAGTTACAAATGTTATAAATGGCATAAATGTATATCGTAATCCAACATGGGGTAATTATGGAAGGTTGACTGTCTCATTAGGAACTACAGGTCTTAATGTTATTCCATATGGTGGGCCAATGGCTTCTTTTATTGTAAGTAGCATTGATGCTGGAGGAGGTTTTAATAATTTCTATAATTCATTAGACCAAAGTCAGGCTTTTTATATGCAAACAGGGATTGTTATTCTTCCTAATTTTATAACTCCAGGTTTTGGCATAATATTAGACTTAAGAAAATAGACATATGAAAAATATATATTGCTTTTTTGAAATGATTTATTTTCAAATAAATAGAGCAAAACTGCAAGGACAAAGCGAAGAAAACAAAGCGCATTTTGCAGCTCTAATTTTAACTTTACTAATAGATTTCAACTTGCTTACTGTATTGATTGTGTTGGATAAGTTGAAGATTATACCGTTTATAGTAAATCATGAGTATGTAGCAATTGCTTTTGTTTTGTTGACCTATCTTGCTGTATATCTTCTATTTGTTAGGAAGAGTAAATATAAGCTCATAAAAGAAAAATACTTAGAGCATAGCGGAATTAATAAGAATAAAACAAAATACTATTTAGGATTTTATGCTACTGGTACATTTTTGCTTTTTTTATTTGTAGTGATAATCTGACCTTCATTCGACATAGACCTGTAAATTGTGTCTATAAGATATAACTAAGCCCGGAATAACACCGGGCTTTTGTTATATAAATTATCCTAAGCCTTAACAATGGTCATCCATACAGCCCGAATAGTTGCATAAGTAAAACTCATCTTCGACACCACGATTTTATATCAAATTGTATTTCATTAAATTACGGCTTAGTACATGACAAAATTTCGTAATATTCTGAATATCAATAATATATGTTAATAACTTGGTGATAACTTTTCGATCCGAAACTTTTCATTCTTTAGGCACAGCATGGAATAGTTCCAGGAGTTCTCTTTGTTTTTTTGTTACTTCCGAGTAGAACACTTTTCCGTCTTCGGTAACGATGGCTTTGATTTTTTCCAGTTGCAGCATCATCTTCTCAAAGTTGTAATCCTTTAGCATATTAGCCTGCTTCAACACATTCATGATGTTCATGCGGATGATCAGCGCCAACAGGCTTACAAACATCAATCCTTTGAGCGTTTCATCCTTGTAAGCAAGGGGAGTCGGAAATTCGTAAGCCTTCGGCCTGATACATTTTACCCCTTAACAAAATAAGGCTTTTATTATGGGGTGGTATTATTTGAGGTTTTGAGGAAGAAGCTCCTCCAGTTGTTGGCTGGAGTAGTCTGCAATGCGGTTCAGGACTTCCCTGAGCCAGTTAAACGGCGGAAATACCCAGGGTTATTCAGGGGATGACAACCACTTCATATGATGTCATCCTTTCTCCCCAATGTCCGAAAATTGCACTATATTAGCGCTGGCGATGGATTGTTTGCCATTTTAGATGAATCGGGTACAGGGCTGGATTACCGAAAGCTTTCGCTTTCAGCATCCCTGATCCGCCCCCTCCCGACCTCCCCCATCCGGGGGAGGAAATAGCCCCTGTCCCCTGCCCCTTTCCCCACCCAGGAAAAGGGAAAAATGACCAGAGAAATCAATCATAATGCATTGTGTCGCTTTTTTCATTATATTCGAAGCTATAAAGAGATGTTAACGAAGAGCATATTGAAAATCGACTCCATGTATCACTCTGAGTCACCACTCCTCCCCCGAGTGGGGGAGGTCGGGAGGGGGCAGTGAACGGCCGGGTCTACGATCCCTGGCTGGGACGGCTACTTGATTGAATATCCAACATACGAACATACGAAGGCGAGGTTGAAGGTTAAGTAGAAGTTGATCTACTTCAACTTCGTATGTTCGTATGTTCTGTGATCAAATAAAAAACAGCACAACTCCTCCCACCGACACAAACGCCCCGAGGATTTCCTTCCAGGTGAACTTTTCTTTGAAAATAAGGATGGAGGGAAGGATGATGAACACCGGTACGATTGCCATGATGGTGGAGGCAATGCCGGTGGAGGTGTGCTGAACGGCCAGCAGCGAAAAGGAGATGCCCAGGAAAGGGCCGAAGACGGAGCCCAGGAGGATAAGCCGCATCCCTTTTTTTTCCTTTACGGCCCGCGCCACCCTGTACCCCTTTTTCATCACCAAAACAACCAGGGCAAATCCGACCGCTCCGGCCAGCACCCGTATCTGAGTGGCTGAAAAGGCATTGTAATCGTTCATACCAAACTTGCTCAGCACCAGCCCCACCGCCTGTCCGACAGCGCCTCCGAAGGCCAGCAACAGTCCCTTGACAGGATGACGGATGTGGATCTTCTCACCTTTGCCCGGCCTGCCAAAGATGGCCATACCAATGCCGCCGAGGGTCAGGAGCATGCCCAGAAAATTCATCAGACTCAGTACCTCGCCCAGAATGATCCATCCCACCAGGGCCGTGATGGGCGGCACCAGGGTCATCACCAGCATCGCAATGCGGGCTCCGATGATGGTATAGGACTCAAACAGCATCAGATCACCCATCACCAGGCCGACAATACCGGATAAGATCAGCCAGAACCAGGCATGGCCTGAGGCATCCATGGGAAATGCCATCCCCCTGGTGATAAAATTGAGAACGGACAGGAAAACAAAGGCCAAAACCAGCCGGATCAGGTTGACAGCCAGCGATCCGACACGCTTGCTGGCCGCCTCGAACGCCAGTGCGGTCACCGTCCAGAAACAGGCGGTGGCTAACGACGAGATTTCACCGATATGAGAGGAAAAAAAGGACATCGCTTTAACATAAAAATTCCAAATTCCAGGATTTGCGTCAGTTGACGTTAACCACAGCCGCTGCCGCTGCTTCCAAAGTTGCCTCTCCCGAGATCCTGCTCCCCACGGCCTGCCGCATCCATACCTGGGGAACAACCGTGCCCTGGGTATAGATACGCTGGACCTCATCAGCGAAATTCTTTCCCTTCATATGCTGCTCCAGCTGGAAATCGATCAGGTGACCCACAGGATAGGCAGGCAGATAGATCGTCCGATAGATCATGTGGGAGTATATCGCAAGGATGGGCTCATCCCTCACGCCAAAAACATCGGCATAATACGTATTCCAGATCTCTTTTGCAATGCTTGCCACCGCCTCTTTCAACTGTGCGGGGGTGGCATCGGGATGCGCATACATCCACCGCCAGGTGTACATATCCACCAGCGAAACGCCCATGATCTCATAGGCAGCCCAGGCATTGTCAAGCGCCAGCATCCTGTCTTTGTCCGGATCGCTGCTTGCAACCCCCAGCAGTTCCAGATCACGCTTCTGGAACATGAAAGCCAGCGCTTCGGTGAAGGCTGTGTTCGGTACGCCATTGAGCATATAATAGTCAATATCCTGGAGCGAAAGGGTTTGTTCCACATTATGTCCAAACTCATGGGTGGCAATGTTGTATCCTTTGTAATTCATACCTTCGGGTCCGATCCTTGTCCTCAGATGAGCTTTTTCCGACTTCATCTCCGCACCCGCCGCGTGACCGATCCCACGGGAAGCATCCACCTGGATCTTCGATGCGATCTCCAGCGCCTTGGTCTGCGTAAATCCCACCTTCATCAGAATGTTGGGAATATCCTTTTCAAAGGCTTCACGGGATGGATACTTTGCCTTGACGAGCTTG
Source organism: Lentimicrobiaceae bacterium (assembly GCA_017993235.1). Lineage (GTDB taxonomy): Bacteria > Bacteroidota > Bacteroidia > Bacteroidales > JAGONC01 > JAGONC01. The sequence continues at coordinate 135,248 of JAGONC010000003.1, read as the reverse complement.
TTGAGCTCTTCTTCCGACAGGCTGCTGCGCGACCTGAAACCATTGTACCAGATATCGAACGGTTGCAGCTCCCTGCCCAGACGAGCCTGGATCAACCTGCCAACATCCCGGATCACAGGAGAAGAAATGAAATCCACGAACATTTTCTCCACATCCGCATAAGGAATTTCCATCTCAAGCTCAAAATTCCGGTCCACATAATTCGGATAGTTGGGTTGATAGGGATCAATGGCCTTCATCGCTTTGAAATTGTTCAGCCAGTATGCGTATCGCATATCCGGTTCACTTTTGAATGTAACCGGCTGACTATCCTTGTACACCTTATTCTGATACGGATCCCACTGGTACTCATTTTTATCAATGACCTCCTCCGGGATCGACTGGTCAATGATCCGCTTCATGACCTGGTAGATCATCTGCTGTTTGACCAGACCGGACTCCTCGTTGTAATGGGCTTTGAGTTCATCCCGCAGCCCCCAGTGGGTGATCAAACGCAAATCCGCGGGAAACAACGTGTTCATGGCTGAATCCACCAGTTTTCCCATATAAATATTGTAGGATTGAATATAGGTATTCGACTCTGTGCCAGCCTTGTATAAGGCCTGATAAAGTTCTGGGGGAACACGTGATGTGAAAAGATCGCCCATCCGGGCATAGGCCCATTGCTGGCGCGTCCACTCCATTCCCATGTTCGTCTTCTCTTTCAGCGAATAGAATGGAAAATTCAGGGCAACAATGAAGGCAATTTGATTGGCATAAAAATCTTCGGTCACATGAGATGCCGGATTGAACGCACCAAACATCTCGTCGATGGCCGTCAGTTCTCCAACATCCAGATCCAGGGGCTCATTGAGCTGAAGGATCATTTTGCCGAAATTGCCATTGATGACTTCCAGATACCGCGATAGCTTTGCAAATAACACGTCCAGCTCTGCCTGGTTACCTATGAAGTGTTGTTTGCAGAAATTCCGGAAATCATCCGCTGTTCCGTCTGATTCCCGCCAGAGGGATGCTACCTGCTGGACTCCGCGCTCAATTCGAAAGCGATTCGATTCACCATATACACGGATCAATGTATCGATGACCCCCGACCGGTGATCACCGGAAATGAACATAACTGGCCCGGAAGCCGGTTTTTCCGTTGGTTTTGGCTGCTGGCAGCCCAACCACATAGCAGTCACGGTCATGACCATCAGTAATACTTTTTTCATCTCAGAAATTGTTTAGAAATTGAACGAAACAAAGGTAGAGGAATCATCCTTATGAATTAGCACCGATCATTTGAAGGATGGACATTACGATACTGCCCTGCTTTTTCCAGTGATGCTTTTTAATCCTGTACGTGTAAAGACTGTCGTCCGTGGCAATGATGATTTCAGGGGGCATGACAGACTGGAAGAACTGCTCCAGATCCGACAAATGGATGGTGGTGGTGAATCGGTGATGCCACTTGTGATGGTTTTCTACATCCATGAACAGCTTTTTCGCAGCACATTCCGTAACCCGGTCTCCCGCATTGAAGGTCAGCGCCTTGGCAGGATGCGCTGACGAGAGAAAATAGGAAAAATTGACCGTTGCTGAGTCCCTGCTCGACAAATAGCTGATATCGAAGATCAGGCGGTTTTTTGAAACGTCGTCCAGAAAATCGTCCAGCGGAAAAATAAAATAAAGCGTTCCGCTGTCAATGAGTGCAGCTGTGTAATACTTCGAAATCTTTTGGCCTGAAACGGTAAAAGAAGTCGTAAAAATTACCAGAAATGAAATAATGGCCAGGTACAATACCCTGTTATAAAAAAGAGGGAATGCACCCTGGTGCACTCCCTCTTTCGTATTATTCGCCATATACCACTACTTTGTACTTGGCATAAATCCCAAGGATACCTGTCACATGCTCATCAACATGGTGGATCCTGGTTATCCCGGCCGATTTGGCTGCTGCATCAATGCTGGCATCACCCAGCGCGACGATCCCCAGAATGGAAGTCGCCTCAGCAGTCCCAACCCTGTCCGCACCCGTATTGCTGGTAACGGCAAACGGGGCCTTAACATCCGAATAAATGAATCCTGTCAAGGGGGTCTTAACAACCGCACAACCTGAAAGAACCAATACTCCGATCAGAAACACCAGTAATTTTTTCATGGATTCAACTTTTTGGTTAGACATTGAATTAGGACCATAAAATTTCATTCAAAGATAATGCATACTCTGCACGGGATGACCTGATCACTGTGTTAAATATTTGCAAATTTCAATTTTCTTTTGACTGATATCACAACGATGGATCGTACTGACGACTATGTGCGGGCATGCGGATCCCTGTACCGGTTAAAGGACAAAATCGCTGTTAAAGGTTTTCTTTTCTTTTTCCGCAGCGCATAATCCTCTGCGGGATACCCCACCGTGATCAGGAGACCAACGGTTTTCGTGTTTGGAATGCCCAGAAGCTCTTTCACTTTTTTTTCCCTGAACCACCCCAGCATGCAGGTGCCCAGCCCCAGTTCAGCCGCTTGCAGGCAAAAATGCTCGGCCGCAATACCGATATCCATCAGCGACCACTCCTTGCGTTTGATCCGTATGCCCAGCTGGGTTATCACTTTGGGCGTCTCCATAACGATCACCAGGATGACCGGTGCATGAAGTGTAAAGCGGTTAAATCCAACCATGGACGTATAGGTGGCATGCGCCACTTGATCCTTTAATTCCGGATCATCCACCACGATGAATGACCACGGCTGCGAATTGCTGGCAGAAGGAGCCAGCCGGGCAGCTTCCAGGCATTGCATCAGCTTTTCGTTCTCGACATGGCGCTTTTCATAGCGACGCACACTCTGCCGTAATGTGACCAGGTCCGTAAAATCCAAAGTATGCCTCCGTCAGACTAATTTTTTTACTTCCATCAGTTTCAGTATGACCTCCACAAGCTCATCCACAGAGAAGGATTTACAATTGATGACCATATCGAACAACAAGCGATCAGATTCTTCACCCATAAAATCCGCCAGCAGTTTTGCCCGGTCCCTGTCCGTTTCCTGAACGTACTTGCTTGCCTCGGCCACGGAAATACCATATTTCCTGCTGATGACTTCCGTTCGCCATGCCACGGGAGCCTGCAGTTTCACATGCAATGCCGCCGGATAATTTCTGGCAATGACACCACCGGCCCGGCCAACGATCACCACATTTCCCTGGTTAACATAATAACGGATGACATCCGTGATCGTCTTTCTGATCTGACGGTCACTCTTATAATATTTCGATGACATCGAAAGGATCATCTCATCGAGCAGGGTCTTCTTCTCTCCCTTGAACACAGGTGCCAGTACGGAGGGATTCAACTCCAGCTCCCTGGCTGCCAGTTCGATCACTTCCTTGTTGATGACCTTCCATTCCTTTTTATCCTTCCTCCCGGCCTGGAGCTGGTTCAAACGCTGCACAAGCTTCGTGGCGACCGCTGTCCCCGAACAACCAGCCTCACGGGAAATCGTGACAACAGGTAATGAACCTGGTCTCTGGGGAACAGGGGGCAGTACCTCACCTTTGAACCGCTCCTCCATGTATTTCGTCAACAGATTTTTCATTGTTCATTAAAGTTGCATGCAACAAATAACAACAAATAACCACGAATAACTACATATAACCATCGAATGACTATGAATGACCATAGCCTTCTTTACCCAGCAACGCAAACATCTTGCTCTTATATGCCTCCACACCCGGTTGATCAAAAGGATTGACTCCCAGCAGATAGCCGCTCAGGGCGCACGCGTATTCAAAGAAATACAGCAGCTGTCCCAGATGAAATTCATCAAGCCGCTCCATTTCCAGGGTAAGTACCGGAACATGGCCCTCGACATGTGCTGCCAATGTCCCCTGTGCTGCTTTACTGTTCACCTCTTCCAGTTTCTTCCCGGCAATATAGTTCAATCCGTCCAGATCATCCGCAACCCTGGGAATGACCAGGTGCCTGCTGGTTTGCCTGACCAGGATCATGGTCTCAAACAAATGCCGCACTCCGTCCTGAATGTACTGTCCCAGTGAATGCAAATCACTGGTAAAATTGACACTGGCAGGGAAAAGACCTTTGTGCTCTTTCCCTTCGCTCTCGCCGAACAACTGTTTCCACCATTCGGCAAGGTAGGAGAGTGCCGGAAGAAAATTGACAAGGACCTCGATGGCTTTCCCCTGGCGGTACAGGGCATACCGTACAGCGGCATACAGCGCAGCCGGATTTTCATCCATGCGTGCGCTTTTCCCTGCAATGTCTTCCATATGGGATGCACCGGCAAGCAGTTCATGGATATTGAAACCGGCAACCGCAATGGGTAGCAATCCCACCGGTGTCAGCACAGAATACCTGCCGCCGATATCATCAGGCACAACATACGGGGTATACCCCTGTTCGGACGAAAGTTTTTTCAGGGCTCCCCTCGACCGGTCGGTTATGGCAATGATCCTCTCCCTGGCCTTATCCCGGCCATATTTCCGTTCAATGTGATCCTTCAGCAACCGGAATGCAATGGCAGGCTCGGTGGTGGTTCCCGATTTGGAAATGACGATCAGTCCGTAATCATAATGGTCTAATATATCCAAAAGAGCGGCGTGATAGTCTTCCCCGATATGATGCCCGGCGAACAGCATGACCGGTTTTTTACGCTCCCTGTCCAGCGAGTGAAATGGATGGGCCAGGGCTTCGATGACCGCTCTGGATCCCAGGTAGGAGCCACCAATGCCCACCACCACTACCACCTCGCACAGCTCTCCCATCCGGGTGGCATCCTCTGTAATTTGCCGGATGAGTTGTTGATCCATAACGGACGGTAAATCGATCCAGCCCAGGTAATCATTCCCTTTTCCTGTCCTGTTCATCAGTGCCTTATAATGCATCTGCAACGTTTCCTGTAACGCGTCAAGCTCACCGTCCTTCAGAAAGCCTGCTGCATGATCAATTTTGAGTTTTAATGTTGTCATAAACGATATACGTGTTTGTGGTCTTAAAAATACAAAATAATTGTTAAAATGCAGAACATTGTGATTGTCAGTCAGTATTTTTGCAATTCACGATCATTCAGGGATGAAGCAGCGACATATCCTTTTGATTACCATCATCATTTCACTGGCCCTGATCGGCCTGGCAGGCATACAGGTCTATTGGATCAACAATGCAATGAAAATGAAACAGACAGGCTTTGACCGCAGTGTGAATGAAGCCGTCTCGCAGGTCATCTATAAACTGGAAAAAAGTGAAATGGCCGAACAGATTCGCAAGAAGGACAGTTTTTTTAACCGGGGTTCCGATATATTCCGGAGCATTGATTCCATCAATTTGCTGTATTACCAGGAAATGGAACTTCTCCAGCATAAAGGCCAGGATCAGTCGTTTCCTTCCGATAGTGCCGCCAGGAAACGATTGATCGAGCTGCTTCAGAATAAATCCTCCCTTTTCAACGACGTCTTTGAAGACATGTACACATTCAGGCATTTCATGGATATCGAACAACGCATTGATTCTTCGAAGCTTGATTCATTGATCCAAACCGAACTGAGGCATACGGGAATACGGACAGAATTCGAATTTGGCGTATACAGCACATCCCGGAACCGCCTGGTCATTGAAAAAACAGGGAACTACAGCAATGAGCTGCTGGAAAAAAGTATCGGATTTACCCTGTTCCCCGGTGATGCTTCGATTACCCCCGACTACCTCCTGATCTATTTTCCCAGGGAAAAACAGTTCCTGCTGACACAGATGGCTGGCATGCTGAGCATCTCCGTATTTCTTATCCTGGTCATCATCGTGTCCTTTGTCCTGACCATCAAATCCGTGATCAAAGAAAAGAGGCTAGCCAGCATGAAAACGGATTTCATCAACAACATGACCCATGAATTCAAGACTCCCATTTCAACGATCTCCCTTGCCTGTGAAGCGTTATCCGATAACGATATCAAGAATATCGAGGGAATCTCCGAGAACTACATCCATATCATAAATGAAGAGAATAAGCGTTTGGGTATTATGGCAGAAAAGATCCTTCAGACTGCTGTTCTGGAAAAGGGAAAACTGAAGCTTTCGCTGGAAGAGGTGGATATCCATAAAATCCTCGTGGATGTGATCAATAACATTGCCATTCAGGTCGAGATCAATGACGGCACCATCGTTAAGGATTTTCGGGCAGATTCTCCGGATATACAGGCTGATAAAGTCCATTTGTCCAATGTATTCTATAATCTGCTGGAAAATGCCAATAAATATTCACCGAAAAAACCTCACATTGTCGTGACCACGACGAATGTCGAAGGGGGCATTGAAATCGCGATCAAAGACAATGGCATTGGGATCAGCAAACCGGATCAGAAAAAGATCTTTGAGAAACTCTATCGTGTTTCCCAGGGTGATCTTCATAATTTCAAGGGCTTCGGCCTTGGATTGAGTTATGTGAAAGCCATAGTGGAAAAGCACAGGGGCCATATCAGGCTTGAAAGTGAAGTGGGTAAAGGAAGTACCTTCACTGTCTCTTTGCCTGCGAGCTTAAATGTTAATTTTTAAATACTTCATACTTCATTTTAAATAAAAAATTGACTGAAATGACCGCTCCTCCAATCAAAGTTCTTCTTGCCGAAGATGACCGCAACCTGGGCAACATACTGAAAGCTTATCTTGAGGCCAAAGGGTATCCCACGCGCCTGACCGTGAACGGGGATGAAGCGTTCAATGCTTATCAGCGGGAGGATTTCGACTTTTGCATCATCGATATCATGATGCCGGTCAAAGACGGTTTTTCGGTAGTAAAAGAGATCCGGAGCATCGATAAAAAGATCCCGATCTTATTCCTGACGGCCAAATCGCTGCCAGAGGACAAGCTGAAAGGATTCGAGCTGGGTGCCGACGATTACATTTCCAAACCCTTCAGTATGGAAGAACTGTTGGCGCGGATGCAGGCGATCCTCCGCAGAGCCCGCCAGGAAAAGGATATGTCAGCAGGTGTATCCGTGTACACCATAGGAGACTATCAGTTTGACTATCCGCGGCAGATCCTGACCTGGAAAGGATCGGACCAAAAACTCACCAGCAAGGAGGCCGATCTGTTAAAATTGCTTTGCGATGCAAAGAATGAAGTACTTGACCGCCGCTACGCACTGAATAAGATCTGGTTCGACGACAGTTACTTCAATGCGCGAAGCATGGATGTCTATATAGCCAAGCTGAGAAAGTACCTTAAAGAGGATCCACGGGTGGAATTGCTCAACGTTCATGGTATTGGATTCAGGCTGCTCCAACCCTGATGCCCGTTCCCATAAAAAAAGACAACCGGTTTGTCCCCGGTTGTCTTTCCTTGCTTACAACCAAAAATAACCATGAAAAAGTTTACTGCTAATTAATGAGTGTTTTTCCGATAATATCTCTTGCCGCTATGGTCAATAAAAATAATACCACAATCAGGATCAGGATCATGACTTTAGAATGAATGAGCCGCGGCACGATCTTTTTAATGTTCATCGTCAAAGTCTTCACGTCAATGGGTTTCAGTCGGCACTTACGTTTTCGTTACTAACAAACCTAAGATGTAGTCATCCTGAGAAAGGTTGCGTGGGAATAAAATTTTTTCAGGTTGCTGTTCAAAAATTCCTCTTTTCCAACGCAACGAATACCCGTCGGTTTTCATCTATAGAACGTTGTCCGTTCTTTGAATCAGTGAGGAAAATCGCTACTTTTGTCTTTATAAGCGCTGAATCATTTGCCTGTGGACGAAAATACCCTTGATGAGATCATTAGCGGGTGTAAATCCGGAAAGGTCAGGGATCAGGAAAAGCTCTTCAACCTTTTCTCCGAAGAGATGTTTGGCGTATGCCTTTATTACTCGCGGGATACATCCGACGCTGAGGATTTGCTGCATGATGGATTTCTAAAAATCTTCAAGCACATCCATTCATTTCGCTATCAGGGTTCTTTTGAGGGATGGATGAGGAAGATCATGGTCAACACCTCCCTGGAGAGGTTCCGAAAGGAACGCCACATCTATCCGTTGAGTGAGGTGGAAAATAAGGTGGAAGATGTCATGGAGGAAAACATCATCGGCCAGATCGCAACAAAAGATCTGTTGAAGATGATTCAGGATCTTTCACCCCGGTACCGGATGGTGTTTAACCTGTATGCAGTCGAGGGGTATTCCCACAGGGAGATCAGCAGGATGCTGGGAATTACGGAAGGCACATCCAAATCGAACCTGGCCAGGGCCAGAGCAATCTTACAGCGAAATGTCAGGCAGTTCTTCTTTACTGAAAGCAAAACGGCTAAATAAACCATGCAGGACGACAGGAAAAATCTGGATCAGTATTTTGCGGAATCTCTCAGGGGATTGCGTCAGAAGCCGCCTTCCCGTGCCTGGAAAAGGCTGGAAGAAGACCTGCTGAAGGAGCGTCGTCACCGGCGCGTGGTCCTGTACCGCTGGACAGCCGCCGCGGCAATCGTAATGATGGCACTGATCACCGGGTACTTTGCAATGACCCTTCAACAGGATCATCAATTAAAAGAAAATACGCTTACCCAATCGGAAACATCTTCTTCAGTTCAAGATATTGAAGCTCCTCTACCTACAGAAAATGCCCCCGCACCTGTTGTGAAAGAAATCACACAGCAGGAAACAACGGTCTCTGCCAAAAAAACCGATTACCTCATTCCTGAACGAAAAGCGCAATCGCTTTCGACTACTCCGGTCACGGCAGACGATGCCCTTCAGGAGATTGCCGTGATCACGCAGCAGGAGAACGTTGGTGACATCGGCGTTGCAGAAAGCGAACAAATTGAAATTGCGGAATCCATTCCTCAAAAGCAGGAACCACCCCAGCCGGTCCGGCAGCCTGAAACAAAGATCGTTCCTGCAGAGCCTTTTCCTGATCTGTTCCCGAAAGAGGAAATTACTCCGGCAGCTTCAACAACCCGATGGAGCATCGGAGGAAGCTTCGCCCCTGTGTATGCCTACCGTACGATCCGGATTGATGCAGAAGAACTTCCCCCGGATATCAATCCGGATAAAAGCTATTACGATAACTCCGAAGAGGCGATGTATTCCTATGCGGGTGGTGTGGACGTCATTTACCGCTTTCAGGATCAATGGCAGCTTCAGACGGGATTATACCTTTCCAATATGGGTCATATCAACCAGGAAGTGATCGCCTACGAAGCCGAAGGTGTCAAGGACCTCCTGAAGTTTTCATCCTCCACGGGGGTGATTGATATCAAAATCACAGCACTTCCCGCATCGTTTGTGGATAACTCCATTCGCCGCGACTCCATTACCGATGCCGTTTATATCAACTCCAGCATCCATCAGACCTTTACCTATGTTGAACTGCCTCTGCTGGTACGGTACTCCATACTCGACAAACGCCTGGGCATTCACATGACCGGAGGCTTGAGCCCGGGGATCATGACCAACTACCGGGCTCAGTTTACCTATGAAGGCAAGAACATAGACCTTGACAACGAGGGGGATTTCTACACCATGATCTACAACAGCCAGGTGGGACTCGGAATTCATTTTGACCTGACTAAGGCCCTTACCCTTAGCCTGGATCCCACCTTTAAATACTCCCTCAACTCCATCCGCAAAGATCACTCGATCGAGTATCATCCGTATTCCATCTCCATCTTCACCGGAATACGGTACTCCTTCTGAACATCCATTACCGGAGGCCTTTCACCCGGGGTTTCCCGGGGATGAATTCCTTCAGGTAAAAAGGTTCAAAATAAGCGACATCCACGAAACTGTTTTCACGAAAATTTTGCTCAGCCAGGGGAACCAGGTGGGAAGCGGAAGAAAGAAAAGAGGTGTCAAAGATTGCGTTGAGGTGGTTCTGCAGCAGCGGCTGACATTTCGCGGCACCATCGCCAAAAAAAACGATGGGATGATCAGCCAGATATTCTCCGAACGAATCCTCCGTGATGACTTCAGCCCTGATTTCCCTCTTCATGGCATTGTTCAGGTCATAAATCGCAGCGTAGACCTCCATGCGCCTGGCATCGATCATGGGGCAAAACAGTATATTGGATGAGGACTTGCTTTTTTGTCTGTACGCAACAGCCATAGCATTTGCATGGGATTGCAGGGTATCCACGGCAATCATCGGTTTTCCCAGTGCAAAGCATAATCCTTTGACGGTACTGACTCCGATACGCAATCCGGTATAGGATCCCGGGCCCTGGCTCACGGCAATGGCATCCAGCTCCGGGAGCGACAGGCCGGCCGCTGTCATGACCTCCTCAATCAATGATATGATCAAAGAAGAATGGGCGTTGGGAATATGGGATTCTTTCAGCTTCCACAGCTCACCATCCCGTCCTAGCGCAACGGAACATACCGCTGTGGCAGTATCCAGGCATAAAAGGGTGGCCATCAGGGATCACTCTTCCGTGAACAGTTCGGTTTTATCCACTTTCCTGACCTGATCACCGTTTTTCAGCATTTTGGTTATGGCACGGTAAGGGGCTGTGATGACTTCCGTTCCGGGTTCAAGGCCTTCCAGGATTTGAATGTAGGTGTTATCCTGGATGCCGGTTTTTACTTTATTCAACCGGGCCACACCTTCATCATAAATAAACACATACTCCTGAAACTCTTCTGCAGGTTTGGCTTTCTTTTCTTCCTCTTCAGGAGGGCCGGGTGGAGGGCCTCCGGCAGTCACCTCCTGGCTTTCTCCCTTCTCTCCCATGACCTTTCCGGTGGTATCCGCCCGGGTTGTGACTGACTGGATTGGAATGGTCAGTACATCCATTTCCGTTTCCGTTTGTATATCCACCGTCGCTGACATTCCCGGACGAAAAGGTGAGAATCCGAGGGTGTCCTCTGAGAGCAGATCGGCATAGGATTCTTGAAGCACGCGAATCTTAACCTCAAAATTGGTCACCTGGTCAACACTGGAACCCGTAACATTGGCGGATGTGGCTATTTCACTGACGATGCCCTTGAACTTGCGGTTCAGGTATGCATCCACCTCAATGAGGGCAGTGTCGTACATATTGACCCTGACAATATCGTTCTCATTGACTTCCACGTTGACTTCCATCAGATTCAGGTTGGCGATGCGCATCAGTTCGGTACCGGCTGAAAACTGGGAGGCCCCGGCGACTCTTTCCCCCTTTTCAACGCTGAGCTTGGATACGGTGCCATCGGTTGGCGCATATATGGCCGTTTTTGTCAGGTTTTCCCTGGCTTCCTTTACCGAGGCGGCAGCACTCTTTACACCAAAGTCGGAGGCAGCCACATTCTGTTCGGCAGCACTGACTTCAGCCCGTGCTACATCGTAATTTGACCTTGCGGCGTCCCAGTCAGCATCGGATATCACCTTCTGTTCCCAGAGTTGTTTGCTGCGCTTGTACGACAGCTCCGCATTGACAAACTGGGCCTTGACCTGCTCGAGCCTTGCTTTGGCATTGGCAAGACCGGCCTGCTGGGAGTTATAGTTGGCCACCGTGCGTTCAAAGTTCGACTGATACAACTCAGGATCAATCTTGGCCAGCAGATCTCCCTGTTTTACATCTGCTCCTTCCTTGACCGTCAATTCGACAACTTCTCCTGAAATATACGGAGTGATCTTGACTTCGGTCTCGGGTTGTATTTTCCCATTGGCCGAAACGGTTTCGATAAGGGTTCGCTTCTCAGCCAGTTCGGTGCTGACTTTGATGGAGTCATCCTTTCCGAGTGCTCCCATTTTCCTGGCAACTACCAGGACAACCAGAAGCACCGCGGCAGCAATGATGATGATTCGAATGAGGGTCTTTTTCTTCATTGTAAAAAATAATTGATTTCAGGTCATAAAAGTACATAAATCCGCGGAATCCGGCACAGGGAAATAGGATATATGGCGATTGAAGGACAGGAAATTTATCGTTTGAGTGTCAAAGGTCGGCCCATATAAAAATCGAGCGTGGTCAGCTTGAATACATAATCATACTTTGCCTGGATCAACTCCGCCTGGGCTTTGGTCAGCTCTTTCTTGGCTTCATTGTACTCTACCGAATTGATGAGTCCGACATTGAACTTCTGATCCGCGTACTTAAAGGATTCCGTGGTGGCCACCACCATCTTTTCAGCGGCTGCATGGGTCTTCAGCGCCGCAAGGACATCCGCATAGGCCTGCTGAATGACTTTTCTCAACCGCAATTTGGTATTGTCGAGAGTGTAACTTGCATTGCTGATCCCGATCTTTGCCTTGGCAATATTTGACCTGACACTCCAGCCGTTGAAAATGGGAATATACAGGTTGACCATGATGGATTTGTTCATGTTGTCGCTGATCTGGTTTTTAAAGGATTTGGTTTCGTAATCCATGTATTGTGTGTAAGGTAAACTATAGACTCCAACGGGTTCAACAGATGCTGTATAGCCGATCAGCTGGGGCGGGACGTCGATGGGGTTGATTCCGAGGTCATAATCGGATGCAGCGCCTGAATAGCCTGTTCCCCAGGAACCTGAAAAGCCGAAAATGGGACTCAGGGCACCACGGGCTATCGACAGGCTTTTCTCACTGCTTTGCAGGCTGAGCTCCGCACTTTTAATATCCGGTCTTGAATCAAGAGCGATTTCATAAATGGCGTCGGCGCCCATGGGAGCTTCCGGTGACTGGATCTGTTCCAGATCCGGTTCTTCAATGACAAATCCCTCGGCAGTTGGCAGATCCAGTAACTGGACCAGGGTAAGGTAGGCGATATCCAGGTTGTTCTGGACATTGATCAGGTTCAGCTCTTCCGTCGCCAGCTGAGCTTCGATCAATAGCAGTTCCCCTTTTGCAAGAGTGCCCGCCTCCACCATCTTTTTGGTCCGGTCGACCTGTTGCTGGGTGATGTCAAGCTGCGCATCAGCCACACGTTTCAATTCCCCATAATACAGGATCTGGAGATACCCGGCTGCAATGGTCATGGATACATCATCCATGAATTTATCCACCGAATACTTGGTTGCCATCAGGTCCAGCTGATTCTTCCTGACCTGGTTTACCTGCTGAAGACCATTAAAAATAGTGAACTGGCTCGAAACATAGAAATTGTTCGACCTGACGCGCTCCGTTGCAAATTCATTGGTATACTGGTCAATGGTCTGTCCCCAGTTGTACCCGTGGGAGGCATACCCGTTGAGGTCCGGAAGCATGACCAGCTTGCTTTGCAAAAGAGTTTGATCTCCATAGTCAATGTTGAGCATCTGTTGCTTTACTTCAATATTGTTGGTCAATGCGTAATCGATGCAATCTTCCAGGGACCATACCTTTTGGGCGTGGCTCACGATCAGGCCGGTAAAAAATAGCATAACACCCAGAATGATCTTTTTCATTGTGATGGGATTAGGATTTGATAAAAATAGAGCTACGAAGGTATAAAAAATTATGCCATATTCTAACCGGGTGTATTTATGGCATTTAAAACCATTACGGATTGCGTGGTTGTTCAAATCCGTTCATGTACAGTTCGATTCTGAACAGAATTTACCCTTCGAAAAGATCCGGGAATACCTCGGTTTCAAAACCAAAACATGAAATGATCCCCGTGATAAATTTGTCGGGATGAAAAGAAATCTTCTTAATATTGTAATTCCATTAAAGACCAAACGATGAAATCTGTTTTTTGTACACTGCTCCTTGTGCTGTCCCTGGTCGCCGGGGCTCAGACCAGTGATAGTTATATGGGGATCATGATGGGTGTCTCCATCCCAACCGGGGATTTTGCCAGCTCGGATTCCCTCAATGTGCAGGCTGGGTATGCCACCACAAGTTTTAATCTGACCATGGATGGTGCCTACTATATCAATCCCTATATAGGATTCGGGGGTGCCGTTTCGTTTTCAAATAATTCCCTGAATACAGGCGATTTAAAAAGGACCCTGGAATGGTATGTTAAAAAATATTATCCGGACGCGGAACTCCCTGAGGACCTGACGCTGATCAGTTATGACCTGGGCGTATGGAATCATGTTAATCTGATGGTTGGCCCCTATTTTTCCATTCCGGTCAACCAGTTCCATTTTGATTTCAGGGCACTGGGCGGGCTGGCCTTTGTCTTTTCGCCCGACAGCGAGATGTACTTCATGACAGAGGATGATGAATTCCGTACATACCGTGAAAATAAGAATCCGGTATCGCTGGGCTATATGGTGGGAGGTGGCATCCGTTATGTATCGCACAGGAATGCGACCATTCGCCTGATGTGCGATTATTCCTCCACCAAAACCACCATTGAGATCAACGATCGCCACATATCGAATGACGATCCTGTGATTCTGCTTCCGACAGAACACACTCAGCCCATGCATACGATTCACGTAGGGCTGGGCATCGGATATTCTTTTTAGAATGCTGAACGGAACTGACGCAGGAACCTGACATCGTTCTCAAAGAAAAGACGGATATCATTGATCTGATAACGAAGCAATGCCGTGCGTTCAATACCCATTCCAAATGCAAATCCTGTATATTCACGGCTATCGATTCCACAGTTGTCAAGCACGGCGGGATCGACCATGCCACAACCGAGGATTTCGACCCATCCCGTGTTTTTACAGATGCGGCATCCTTTTCCTCCACAGATGAAACAGGAAATATCCATTTCGGCGGAAGGCTCTGTAAAGGGAAAATACGAAGGCCTGAGACGGATCCCCGTATTTTCGCCGAACATTTCCCGAGAAAAATAGAGCAGGGTTTGCTTTAAATCAGCAAAGGAAACATTGCGGTCAACATACAAACCTTCCACCTGGTGGAACAGGCAGTGAGCGCGGGCCGAAATGGCTTCATTGCGATATACCCGTCCCGGGAACAGGGCACGGATGGGAGGTTTGGTTTTCTCCATCATCCTGATCTGAACTGAAGAGGTATGGGTCCGCAGCAGGAACGGCGGTTGTCCCTGGATAAAAAAGGTATCCTGCATATCCCGTGCAGGGTGCTCTTCCTCGAAATTCAGCGCCGAGAAATTATGCCAGTCATCTTCGATGTCGGGCCCTTCGGCAACATTGAAGCCAATACGGGAAAAAATCGTGATGATCTCATCCTGAACAATGGAGACGGGATGCCGTGAACCGATTTCCATAAAATCGGCCGGCAGGGAAAGGTCCGGCACAGGTTTCTGCTCTACCACCGAAGCTTCCAATTGCTGCCTGATCGTGTCGAATGTAGACTGTGCCGCATTTTTCAGCTCATTCAGCAACAAACCGATTTCCCTGCGCTGATCCGCAGGGACGGTTTTGAATTCATCGAACAAGCCCGTAATGACACCCTTTTTGCTCAGGTATTGGATACGAAATTGTTCCAGCTCTCCACTGTCAGCCGTATCGAAACTTTTTATTTCTTCCAGATATTTTCGGATTTTCTCGTGCATGATACGCTATTTCAAAATCTTCATGGAAAACGTAACCGGAGTGAGGGGAATATTTCCCTGCGGAGATGTGGGCACGGCGGCGATCTTGTCCACCACATCCATTCCCTGCACCACTTCCCCGAAAACAGTGTATCCCCCGTCGAGATGCGGAGTGCCGCCGATGGTTTTATAGGCCTGGCGCTGCTGTTCGGTGAACTTCCTGCCCATACGTGCTTCCATTTCATTCAGCCTCTGGTCAGTGAACACTTCACCCTGAACGATATAGAACTGGCAGCCCGAGGATGCTTTCTGGGGATTTACCTGATCCCCCTGACGGGCAGCCGCCAGCGCACCCTTTTTATGGAAAAACTGGGCCCTGAATTCGGCAGGGACCGTATAACCCGGATCCTGCGTGCCATCCTTCCTTTGTCCGCCCTGTATCATGAACTTATGGATCACCCTGTGAAAATTCGACACTTCATACCAGCCCTGATTGACCAGTTTGATAAAATTATCCCGGTGGAGTGGTGTTTCATTGTACAAAACCACCGTAATGTTTCCCATACTTGTTGTGATCAGCACTTTGGTCTGCTGAGCCGATGTCTGGCTAAATGTCATTGCTGAATATACCATGATGATCGTAAATAAAAGCATTGTTTTTCTCATTGTGCACAGATTTAATCGGCACAAAAATATAAAAGACTGTGAAATCATCGGTTAAATTAGAAAAATCACGATCACATTTTCCTGTTCTTCATGGCTTCATTAAAACAGGAACGGCACAGGGGTTCGTAGCTTTCCCGTTCGCCCAGCACCACCCGCTTGTCATCGTCGATGGTTCGGTAAGAATAATGGGCAAGGTTTCCACAGCGGATACAGATGGCGTGAACCTTGGTCACAAACTCAGCGGTCGCTATCAGGTCGGGCAGGGGCCCAAAAGGTCTTCCCAGGTAATCAATATCCAGTCCTGCCACGATCACCCTGATCCCATGATCCGCCAGGTGGTTGCATACATTGACCAGTTCTGCATCAAAGAACTGGGCTTCATCAATACCCACCACATCCACATCGTTTGTCAGCAGAAGTATCTGCGATGCGGATTGAAGCGGAGTGGAAACGATGGATTTGGCATCATGCGATACAACTTTTTCATCATCGTACCGTTTATCTACCTCCGGTTTAAAAATCTCCACCCGTTGCCTGGCAATCTTAGCCCGATTCAGGCGGCGGATCAGTTCCTCGGTCTTGCCAGAGAACATTGAACCACAGATCACCTCAATACAGCCGGTCCGGGGGGCACCTAATGGAGATTTTTCCAGGAACATACGCAGAGCGAAAAACTATTCTTTATATCTTTAAACCCTCATTGAAGGTCACAAATTTAAGGAATTCCCCGGCTGTACATTAATCCAACAGGAAAAAACATGAGAAAAAAAGAGCTCGTTCAGGAAGTTATTGCGGAAACCCTGGAGTCAATCAATGAAGAAAATGAGATCATCCGGTCGCGTACCTCCACCATTCCACAGATTGAACTGGACCTGATCCTGGAGAATATCCGGAAATTATACGCCAACTTCAGGTTGCTGGATAAATATAACCAGGAAGAAACAGAAAGCCCTTCGGCATTTCGTGCTTCCGATCAGCCCATTACCATTGGATTCGAAAGGAAAAAGAAACTGCCTGAGGAGGAACAGGTAAAAGAAGCGATCCCTGAAACTGAACCTGAAACCGAATCTGACCTGGCTTCAGATTCTCATCTGGTCCCAGAATCCGAACCGGTTGAAGAATCCGGGCCGGTTGAGGAAACCATTCCACCCGTGCCACATCCCGAAATGGAAGTTCCCGTGATGATGGAAAAAGAACTGTCACCCGAACCGGAGGTAAGCCCGAAGGAAAAGGTGACCGGGTTCACCTTTGATCTCTTTTCATCCCCCCCAGCCACCATTGCCGACCAATACCGCAGGGAAGAAAAAACGATTCATGAACAGATCAGCAGCCAGGAATCCAGGGAAAATATTGCATCAAAAATCCAGCACACCCCGATCACCGAACTTAAAGCCGTCATTGGTCTCAACGATAAGTTCATCTTCATCAATGAGCTGTTCCATGGCAATATGAAAGCCTACCAGGAAACCATCCACTCACTCGACCAACTGACAACCCTCAACGACGCAATCCGTTATTTCACAGAGGTCAAGGACTCATTCGACATGAATGAAGAACTGGATTCCTTCCGGAGACTGGCAGAAATGATCCAGCGAAAATTCAGGGGAGAGGGACGATAACCACACTTCCCATGGCGAAACTATTCCTGGTACCCACCCCCATCGGCAACCTGGAGGACATCACCCTGCGTGCGATCCGGATTCTCAAGGAAGTGGATCTTATCCTGGCTGAAGACACCCGAACCACCGCTGTTCTGCTGAAACGGTACGCCATAACCACCCGGATGTCATCCCATCATAAATTCAATGAGCATCATGCTGTGGAGGCCATTGCACAACGAATCCTGCAGGGGGAAAACATTGCCCTGGTAAGCGATGCGGGAACACCCGGTATCTCAGATCCCGGATTCCTGCTGATCAGGGAGTGCATTAAGCATGGAGTGGAGGTGGAAAGCCTTCCTGGCCCTTCTGCATTCCTTCCCGCTCTGCTGAATTCCGGGCTCCCAGCCGAACCGTTCTATTTTGAAGGCTTCCTCCCCCATAAAAAAGGAAGACAAACCCGTTTAAAATTCCTCTCAGGATTGCCCTGCACGCTGATCATCTACGAATCGCCCCACCGGTTGGTGAAAACCCTTGAAAACCTCGCTCTAGCTTTGGGAGAAAACCGACTGGCTTCTGTGTCACGCGAACTCACAAAAAAATTCGAGGATACCCGGCGCGGTACGATCCGTGAACTTATCCAACACTTCTTGAACAAGCCAGTCAGGGGCGAGATTGTTATTGTTGTCGAGGGGAAGGGATGACCCAGTTGCAGTTATAAAAAGACGGATCTTTATTTGCTTGTTGTCAATTGCCTTCTGCCTACCGCCTACCGGTTGTCCGCCACTGAACAACCATGGACTGATTCGAACACTTTTCATCGGTAAGATATCAAACAATTTATTTATAAGTATTTGATATACAATTAATTATTGAGTTTGGCATACATCATGTTCACATGGATATATCCAAAAACGATAAATCCCTGCACCATGAAAACACTCGCTTCACTCCTGTCGGTGCTCCTGATCCCTGCCCTTTCCGTTTTGGCCAGCACCTCCAATGATTCTGATCCCTATTGTAACGTTATCGCCGGTGAACCGTCGGTAACCCTATCCGCCTTCAGCCTTGATGAAGAACCTTACGTGGATGACATACCGTTTGATACGGAAAAGGTCTTTAAACGGGCCTGTTGTTTTTTCAAACATTACGGACGTTATTCCGCTGAATTGACGCTGAAAGATGAGGATTATATCGAGGATATTCCTTTCCGTACAGAAGATATAGCCAGTACGGTCCTGGATAATAGTATGCTGGTGAAACCCTGTCAGCATACTTTCTTCCTGAAGGAAGAACCCTACATCGATGATATTCCCTTTAAGACGGAACAGGTCGTCACAGATACGCTCGGTCAGGAAAACCCTGAGAACGAACAATACACCATCACATCATTTAATCTCAAGGATGAGGAATATATCGATGATATTCCCTGGGACACCCGGGAAATGTTTGTGGAGTTGATTCATTATCCCGAGTCTGCAAGAAGGTTGAATATGGAAGGATCAGTTCTGGTGACCTTTCATTATAATGAAGATGGATATATTGATGTCGATACAGCGGAAAGCAAATGCGATTACCTGAAGAATTACATCATTGACATGCTGGAGGAAATGCGTCTGACCAAAGGTATTGTCACCATCGGGAAAGGCTACAATGCCCGTTTCGACTTCATCCTGAAATAACACGCCAGTACTGCCTTTTGGAATGGATTAATGCTTAATTTTGGGTTTGAATTATTTTCCAAAGGTCTCTTCATGTCTGGCAAAAAGACGATCAGCAGGATCCCTGAACCGCTTGAATTATTACTCCCCGACGTTTCAATCTCCGGGGAGCTTCCTTTGTCCGTACCCGCCATTTCTGCAGGCTTCCCTTCCCCGGCTGAGGATTTCATTGATAAGAAGCTGGACCTGAATGAATACCTGGTCCGGAATCAACCGGCTACTTTTCTTGTAAGGGTTCAGGGGAATTCGATGGAAAATGCCGGTATTCTGGATGGTGATATACTGGTGGTTGACCGCTCCCTGGAACCATCCGACGGTAAGATTGTGATCGGGGTGATCGATGGGGAATTCACCGTGAAACGGATCGTAAAAAAATCGGGTAAATTTTTTCTTCAACCTGAAAATGAAAGCTTTAAGCCTATTGAGATCACGCCTGAGATGGACTTCAAGATCTGGGGCATCGTTACCTTTGCCATTCACCGGCTCTAAAAAATCGAATGACCATGAATCACGCGAGGCCTTCAGGCCGAGCAAATAACTACGAATAACCTCTCTCATATGCCTTATACCTACGATTTCCCCCGCCCCTCTGTCAGTGTCGACGCTGTCATCTTTAAGAAAGAAGATGAACGTTTTTTAATCCTTCTGATCCAGAGAGGACATTATCCCTTCGAAGATATGTGGGCACTGCCGGGTGGGTTCATTGAGATGGAGGAAACCCTTGAGGAATCAATTGCAAGGGAACTGGAGGAAGAGACCGGTCTGAAGGATCTTCAGCTTGAGCAGTTGCATACATTCGGTGATCCCCGCCGTGATCCCAGGGGCCGGACGATCACGGTGGCCTACCAGGGGATCGCTGGGGAGAAGGCCAGGGTCAGGGCCGGTGATGATGCCCGGAATGCCCGTTGGTTTCCCATCGACGCTATTCCTCCCCTGGCTTTCGACCATGAGAGGATCATCAACATGGCACTTGAAAAAATGAACATTATGCGGGGAAATGACGGGAGCATACATTCCTGATCCGTATGATCCACATTGAGAACACATTGATCTCTGATGATCTGGCCGGGTTGCGTTTTGCGTGCGATCTCTCCTGTTGCCGGGGAGCATGCTGTGTGGAAGGAGATGCGGGTGCTCCGCTTGAGATGGAGGAAATATCCCTGCTGGAGGATTATGTCGATCAGGTGAAGCCCTTCATGACGGAACAGGGGATCCGTACCATCAACGAACAGGGCGTTTTCGATTATGACACCCGTGGTAACTTTGTGACACCCCTGGTGAACGGGAAGGAGTGTGCATTTGTTTATTTTGAGGACCAGGTAGCCCGGTGCAGTATCGAAAAAGCATTTGAAAATAAACAGGTCTCCTTCCGCAAACCGGTCTCCTGTCACCTCTACCCGGTCAGGATCACCACATACAGCCTTTACGATGCGGTGAACTATCATCGCTGGCACATCTGT
This sequence comes from Lentimicrobiaceae bacterium, assembly GCA_017993235.1. Taxonomy (GTDB): domain Bacteria; phylum Bacteroidota; class Bacteroidia; order Bacteroidales; family JAGONC01; genus JAGONC01. The sequence goes on along the minus strand of JAGONC010000003.1, from coordinate 114,468 downwards.
GATAACGCCCTGGCCAAAGGAAAAACGGAAGGAATTTATCTCTATCAATTCCTGAAGGATGCCCTGATCAGGAAATACGGAGCTGAGTGGTATGAGGAATTATGTCACAGCATAGAAAAAAGGTGACCCTTGCCATCTTTTTCCTGGCTATGCCTAGGTCGCAGAGGGGGCGCCCAGTGCATCGAGTTCCTTATCAATATGGTATATCCCGCCCTTGTCTCCCCCTGCCAGGTTCATCTTGTCGAGGATCCCGCTCACCAGGCTCTCTTCCTCGATCTGTTCCATGATATACCACTGCAGGAACTGGCCCGTCGTATAATCCTTTTCCTGTGTGGTCAGATGGTACAGGGCATTAATGCTCTCAGTTACATGGATCTCATGCTTTAGCACCTGCTCGAACAACCCTTTCAGGGATTTGTACTCGTTTCCCGGATCGGAAAGCGGTTTAAGCAAAGCATTCCCACCACGTTCATTCACATAATGGATCAGTTTGATCTGATGGAACCTCTCTTCATCAGCGTGTTTGTATAAAAACCTTGCGGCTCCGGGATAGCCGTTGCGTTCGCACCAGGAGGCCATGGCCAGGTAGATCCTTGAGGATTCTTCTTCCAGCTTGATCTGCTCATTCAGAGCATCTTCGACTTTCTTTAGTAACATATCTTAGATTATTGATGAATGGTTTTCTTAACTGAAAACAAATGAAATGGAAAAAGGTTTGAACAGGCTCATGATTTCTAGCCTTTGAGCGCTTCGGCTCCGGTGACAATTTCCAGCAACTCCTTCGTGATCGCTGCCTGCCGGGCTTTATTGTAGGACAATTTCAGGTCCTTGAGCAATTCTGATGCGTTGTCGGTTGCCTGGTGCATGGCGGTCATGCGGGCACCCATCTCAGAAGCATAGGAATCAAGAAGATCTTTGAAGAATTGAATCTTTAATGAACGTGGGATCAGATCGGATACGATCCGGTGTTTATCTGGTTCAAAAAGGTAATCGGAATGCATTTTGGATTTCGGGTCACCTGCCGGTGGCAAAACCGGCAGGAATTGCTCGGTTATCAAACGCTGAACAGCCGCACTCTTAAACTGATTATAGATCACATCCACCCGGTCGAACTCACCGGAGGCAAAGCGTTTCATAATGCTCTCAGCAATGGGGGATGCAGCATCGAATGTCAGTGAATCAAATATCCCGTCATAGCTTTCCATGACCTGAAAGTGATTCTTACGGAAATATTCAGAGGCTTTTCTCCCGATGGTGATCATACTGATTCCGCTGGTTTCCGCCAATGAGGAGTAGGTAGTTTGAATATGCCTCATGGTGGCCCGGATCACATTGGAGTTGAAAGCGCCGCACAGCCCACGGTTGGAGGCCATCACCACGATGAGCACATGCATGACTTCACGGCGTGAAGCGTAGATACTTTCTCCTGAACCCTCAAGACTGGCCGTGAGGTTCTGCAGGATCTCCTGTAATTTATTCGCATAGGGCCGAAGCTGAAGGATGGCGTTCTGTCCTTTGCGCAACTTGGAAGCAGCTACCATTTTCATGGCGCTGGTGATCTGTTGTGTCGATTGCACAGAGGCGATCCGAAGCCGTACCTCTTTAAGATTGGGCATGCGTCAGCAGGATTATTCGGTGGGTATGTATTTCTTTGTCAGTTCCTTAGCCTTATTCTCCAGCAATTTGACCGTTTCATCGCTCAGAATGCCTTTTTTCAGGGCATCCAGTTCCTGGCGGTGGTGCAACTGGAGGTAATGGATAAATTCAACCTCAAAGTCGCGCACCTTCGACACCGGGATATCCATCAACAGGCCCCGGGTTCCGCAGAAGATGATCGCGATCTGTTCATCCACGCTCATCGGGGTGTATTGATCCTGCTTGAGGATTTCCACGTTCCGGATCCCCTTTTCAAGAACTGCCTTGGTAGCCGGATCGAGCTCGGAGCCGAACTTAGAGAATGCTTCCAGTTCGCGAAACTGTGCCTGGTCAAGTTTGAGGGTTCCGGCCACTTTTTTCATGGATTTGATCTGTGCCTTTCCCCCAACCCTGGAGACTGAGATCCCCACGTTGATGGCCGGGCGGATACCGGCATTGAACAGGTTGGTCTCCAGAAAGATCTGTCCGTCGGTGATCGAGATCACGTTGGTCGGAATATAGGCGGAGATATCCCCGGCCTGGGTTTCGATGATCGGCAGGGCTGTGAGTGATCCTCCACCTTTCACCATAGGCCGGAGGGAATCGGGCAGATCGTTCATGCGGGCTGCAACCACATCCGATGATATGATCCGTGCCGCTCTTTCCAGCAGACGGGAATGAAGGTAGAAAATATCACCGGGATAGGCTTCGCGGCCTGGCGGGCGACGGAGTAGCAGGGAGACTTCACGATAGGCGACGGCCTGCTTGGAAAGGTCGTCATAGATCACCAGGGCCGCCCGGCCGGTATCCCTGAAAAATTCACCGATCGAAGCACCGGCAAAGGGCGCATAGAACTGCATGGCTGCCGGATCAGAAGCCGTTGCCGATATTACAACCGTATAGGGCATGGCTCCTTTGTCCTCGAAGGTTTTTACGATGTTGGCCACAGAGGATCCTTTCTGCCCGACAGCTACATAAATGCAGTAGACAGGCTTTCCTATCTCGTAGTTTTCGCGCTGGTTGATGATCGTATCAATGGCAATGGCTGTTTTCCCTGTCTGCCGGTCGCCAATGATCAGTTCGCGCTGGCCCCTCCCGATCGGGATCATCGCATCAATGGGTTTGATCCCCGTTTGCAGGGGTTCATCCACCGGTTGCCTGAAAATGACGCCGGGAGCCTTGCGTTCCAGGGGCATCTCATAACGTTTCCCCTTGATCTCGCCTTTTCCGTCAATCGGTTCGCCAAGAGTATTGATCACCCTGCCCAGCATTCCTTCTCCTGCCAGTATCGATGAAATACGACGCGTTCTTCTGACCACGTCGCCCTCCGAGATATCCTGCGATTCTCCCAGCAGTACCACACCCACATTGTCCTCCTCAAGGTTCAGGACAATCCCTTTCAGTCCGTTTTTTTCAAATTCGATCAACTCCCCTGACTGTACGTTGGTCAGGCCATAGATCCGGGCAATGCCATCGCCTACCTCCAGCACCGTACCCACTTCCTGCAATTCGCTTTCGTCCTTGTAGCCGGCAAGCTGCTGCCGTAATATTGCTGTGACCTCTGCAGGTTTAATTTCTGCCATAATGCTTGTGATTAGAATTCCCTTATGTAAATATTTCCCTCAAATTCCCTCCTCAGCAGCATGAGCTTGCGCTGTATACTGGTATCATACTGCTGATCACCAACCTTGATGATAAATCCGCCAATCAGAGCCGGATCCACTTCTTCTGTCAGATGGACCCCTGCCTTTGTCTTTTTCTCCAGCAGGGAAATGATCTTCTGACGTAATGATCCGTCAATGGGCACCGCTGTCCGGATTAACGCAGTCTTTATATTCTGGTGTTCAAGATACAAAGCATTGAAATCCCCCGCAATATCCTGTATATAATTCTCCCGCGATTTTTTGGCAATGATCTGCAGATAGGTCATGGTTTCCGGTGAGATATGCCCTTTGAAGATTCCACGGAGAATGGAAATTTTTTTGGGTTTATGTACGATCGGGCTTTTGAGGATTACCCTGAAATCCCTGTTTTGACTGCAGACTTTCCCGATCAGTTCCATATCCGCATTCACCTTGTCCAGGATCTTTTCTTCGGCTGCATAATCAAACAGCGCTTTTGCGTAACGGTATGCAATTTTTCTTTCTCTCATACTGAATGTTCCGTCGCTCTGCTAATTGATCTCCACTTCATCGATCAGTTTGTTGATCAACCTTTTCTGGTCATCGGTTCCGGATAGCTCTTCCTTAAGAACTTTCTCAGCAATCTCAATGGAAAGTTGGGCCAGTTGATTCTTCAGGTCGGTGATGGCTGCCATTTTCTCATACTGGATGTTTTCCCTGGCAGTTTCAATGATCCGGTTATATTCAGCGTTGGCCTCCGTACGGGCTTTATCAATGATGGATTCCTGGATGGCCTTTGCCTCCCGGAGCATTTTATCTTTTTCGTCTCTGGCCTCAGCAAGCAACTGCAGATGTTCCGACTTAAGATCCTTCATTTCCTGTCGGGTCTTCTCTGCAGCCATCAAGGCGTTTTCAATATGATCCTCCCTGTTCCTCAGGGCTTTCATGATCGGTTTCCAGGCAAATTTGCCCAGGATAAACATCAGTAGCAAAAAAGAGATGGTCATCCAGAAGATCAGACCAATACCGGGATTGATGAGTTCCATATGATCTATGTATTTGTTTTTTCTCAGGAACCTTGCACCACGACCCACTGTCGTGATGCAAGGAAAGGGTCACTGGATCTGTTTTAGATAAAGATGATCAGCAAACAAACCACAATGGCAAAAAAAGCAACTCCTTCGATCAGGGCAGCGGCCACGATCATGTTTGACCGGATATCTCCTCCGGCTTCCGGCTGACGTGCAATGGATTCCACTGCACCCCTGCCGATCTGTCCGATGCCAATCCCTGCTCCGATGGCAGCCAGCCCTGCTCCAAGACCGGCGCCCATCTTGGCTATGGGAACCAGGTCAGCAGCAGCTTGCAATAAAACCGTTAAAAGTGACATAATGCTGAATTTAAAGGTTAATACTGATCTATATCGTGTTTTTCATCCGAACTCATTCCGTTTATCAATGATGCTCTTCCATCGCCATCCCAACATACAGGGCCGACAGGAGGGTAAAAACGTACGCCTGGATAAAGGCGACCAGCAACTCCAGTAATCCCATGAACACAGCAAAAAGAATGGAGACGACAGAGATGCCATACCCCAGTGCAACGTTCATCTGTCCGAAAATAAAAATAAGGCTGATGAAGCCCAGGATAATGATATGACCTGCGGTTATATTCGCAAAGAGACGGATCATCAGGATAAAGGGCTTGGTGAACACACCCAGGATCTCCACAACAGGCATCAGCGGAAAGGGAAATTTCAGCCACCAGGGCACTCCCGGCGTGTTGACAATATGCTTCCAGTAGTTCCTGTTTGCACTGAAGGAGGTCACAATGAACGTGATCAGTGCCATAACCCCTGTGACAGCAATATTTCCGGTGACATTTGCCCCTCCTGGGAAGAAAGGGATAATGCCGATCAGGTTATTCAAAAAAATAAAAAAGAAAAGCGTGAGCAGATAGGGCATGAACCGTTCATATTTATTCTCTCCAATGGAAGATTTAGCCAGGTCCTGAACGAAAAGGATCACCGGTTCCAGCAGCGACTGAAGTCCCCTGGGTGCGTGATATTCCCTTTTCCTGTAAGCCCGGGCAACTGAAATAAAGATGATACAGATCAAGATACAGCTAATGAAAAGGGCAAATACGTTTTTGGTGATCGAAAAATCCAGCGGGAGCGGTGCCTGCTCATCTGCTTCCATCGTGTCACCCTTCACCCTGACAATCTTCCCTTTGTTTTTTCCTTCCTCTTCCAGTTTAAATCCACGATAGGAAGCGGTTCCATGATGAAAACGGGAGGACATGAAAACATGAAGTTTGCCCTGGTCAAGGAGGATAACAGGAAGAGGAATGGAAACATCCTTCCCGGGTGTACTGATGATATGCCATTCATGGGCATCGATCACGTGTTCGATGATCATGGTGCCGGCATTAAATTCTTCTTCATGATGTACGTCGGGTTCAGCAGAAGAAGTGGAATGTGCCTGCGGCTCCGTGAGTGCAAGGGAATATAATGGAAATCCGGAAAAGAAGGAAAAGAGAAAAACCATGCTTATTCTGAATAACCACTTCCTGTTCATGGCCTGTAATTGATGATCACCTGCTGTGTAAATGAAGTTTTTCGGATGACAGGGCAAATTTAAAACTTTTAACAGAATATTGACTTTTTTTTACAGGAGATAATATCTGTTATCTGGCACTGTTTTCCTTACTTTGCATGGTTAAGCAGAATATAATCCGTGATTCCCCGTTCGGATGAATTTTACATGAAGGAGGCGCTGAAGGAAGCGCTGAAAGCCCTGGAAAAAGATGAGGTCCCGGTGGGTGCCGTCATTGTCTGGGGCGACCGGATCATCTCACGGGCGCATAACCTTACCGAGCGATTGAATGACGCGACGGCTCATGCTGAAATGCAGGCTTTCACGGCCGCTTCGGACTTCATCGGCTCAAAATATCTCCCGGAATGCACGCTGTACGTCACCATCGAGCCCTGTGCCATGTGTGCTGCTGCCTCCTTCTGGACACAGATCGGCAGGATTGTCTATGGCGCAAGAGATATTAAAAGGGGTTATTCCCTGATTTCCAAAAACCTCCTGCACCCTGCCACAATTGTTGCAAGTGGAGTACTGGAGCAGGAATGTGGATCTCTGATGAAAGATTTTTTCCTCAGCAAACGTCAGGGATAATTTCACTTCAAAAGGGAACCGGTAATGTAGGCGATTACCAGGATCAGGATAAGAATAAAAAGAATACGCAGAAAATATTGCCTGTTCATCAGGAAAATATTGACAACCGGTTCATTGAGGTAAAAACGGTCATCATGGCAGGCCACAAACATGCCCTTCTTGATCATACGTCTGAACATCGGCGTATCCCTGAGGTGAAGATCTTCAAGGGTACGGGAATGCGCCTCATCAGTAGCTCCGGCCCGTTGAAAGGCTCTGATGTACTGCTTTTGCTTGACCATTATGAAAAAAGATGAAACGATTACCGATGGTCTGACTTTTACAAAGGTACCTGAAAAAGCCTGATGCGGGGAAAAGCCCCGGTGCATATTTTCGCGTTTTTTTTAATATTTTTACCGGCGCTATTCGATTAACCTCTGTTTTTGACACCTATGATAAAAACGATTTTCTTCCTTTTATGCTTTCAGATACCCATTTTTCTGTCAGCAGATCCCATTGAGGATCAGATTAAAAAAGCGGGCGATGTCGCTGATTACCCGGATGCCGACATAATCACCATATTCGACAGTACACAGGTTGACGTGCAGGAAAGCGGACTGAGTTATGTCACCATGCACAGGCTGTATAAAGTTTTAAATGCCAAAGGTGCAAAGAGCCTCAGTGTCATTAAGATCGATTATGATCCTCTATCCGCCTTTGTCGAGATCAGGAAAACCGTTGTCTATAAAAAAGATGGTACCCGCAGGGAATCCGATCCGGGTCAGGTGGTGGATTATCCTGCCCCTGCCAGGGGGATATACTGGGGGGCACGGGAAAAGATGATCGAAATCGGCCGGTTGGAACCGGGTGACGCCGTGGAGGTCTTTTTATTCAGAAAAGGATTTACTTATGCTTTGCTGCAACTGGAGGAGGAAGATGAGCGGTACGTCCCGCCAATGAAGGGTCATTTCTATGATATTGTTGAGTTCTGGAGCAGTCAGCCGGTGAAAATCAAGTGCTACCAGGTGATCATTCCCAGGGAGAAGACGCTTCAGTACGAAATGTACAATGGTGAAGTTCAGTCATCGGCATGGCTTCGGAATGAAAAAATGCATTATACCTTTACCATGAAGGAAATGCTCCCGGTCAAATCAGAACCCGGTATGGTCGCTCTTTCCGATGTTGCCCCGAAGCTCTTGCTCTCCACCAGTCCCGACTGGAATGCCAAATCCCTCTGGTTTTACGGAGTCAATGAGGATTACGGAAGTTTTTTACCCACTGCAGAAATCCATGCCAAGGTGGATGAAATCCTGAAAGATGCTGAAACAGAAACCGATTCGATCAGTCTGCTGACCCACTGGGTAGCGGATGAGATCCGATATTCGGGCCTCTCGATGGGGGAAGGCGAAGGCTTTACCCTTCATACGGGCAACATGACCTTTACCGACCGCTGTGGCGTCTGCAAGGATAAAGCGGGCATGCTGATCACCATGCTGCGTGCCGCCGGCTTTGAATCCTATCCTGCCATGACCATGGCAGGATCCCGGATCGAATATATCCCGGCTGATCAGTTCAACCATTGCGTCACCGTGGTAAAACGATCCGATGGTGCGTATGAGCTCCTGGATCCTACCTGGGTGCCTTTTATCCGAGAACTCTGGTCAAGCGCTGAACAGCAGCAGAATTACCTGATGGGTGTGCCCGAGAGCGCCGACCTTGCCATAACGCCCATCTCTCCTCCCGGGGATCATTTTATCCGGATCAGGGGTACAGCAGAGCTTGATGCGGAGGGCAACTATACCGGCTCTTTTGAACTGACAGCGGAAGGTCAATCCGATGCTGCCGTCAGGGGTATGTTTACCCGATCCTACCGATCTGCCTGGCAGGGACTGATGGAGACAGAGTTGCAGAAGATCGCCCCGCAGGCAGAACTGGTTTCCTGCGATTTTGGGGATCCGTACCAGTATTTATCCGGACCGATTACCCTGAAGATATCCTACCAGATCCCCAATTATGCGCTCGTTTCCATTCGGGAAATCATTTTTCAGCCATTGATCTCTTCCGGGCTGTTTAAAAGGATCATGCCGCATCTGTATACGAACACCGCACCGGAAATCCGGAAGTTCCCCTTCAGAGACCGTTGCTCGCGCTGGATTGAAATGGATGAAACGATTACGCTTCCCGACGGGTATTCGGCTTCTCCATCTTCCTTTTCAAAAAGCACACCCGGAATGGCAGCTTCTTTCGACGGCAGTATCCTCCAGAGCGGAAATTCGATCAGGGTAACCGAAAAAGCTGTCTATGGAAAACGTATTTATGATCCGCAGGATTGGCCCGACTACCGCCAAGCGGTGAAGGCCCAGCATGAGTTTGCGGAAAGGATGGTGATTCTGGAGAGGCGGTAAGGGTTATGGGTGGGAATGAGGGGTTATTCCTGGTCATTCATAGTTATTCATGGTTATTTGTTGTTCTGGGAACTAGTTGAAGGATGTATGTAATTCATTAAGAGGAGGAAATATGCGAAAGCTCATCGTAAGTGCATTGCTGGCCGGTTGCGGATCCCTGCTATGCACGCATCTGTTGGCACAGGAACCGGAAACGGATGCGGAATATACCCGGATCGTCAAGGAATACCGCCTGAATGCGGATGGCAGCATGGAAAACCGGGTGATCAAAGAGTTAAGGATCCTTACCCATTTTGCTTTTCATTCGCTATATGGGGAGACATTTGTCGTTTATGATCCACGTTATCAGAAACTTCAAATTAATGAAGCGTATACGGTAATGGCCGATGGGAAGAAAGTGATGACTCCCGAAAATGCCTTTAATGAAGTGCTGCCCAGGTTTGCCGCCAATTTTCCTGATGCGCTCCATCTGAGGGAAATGGTCATAACCCACACCGGCCTGGAGGTGGGAGCTGTTATTTATCTGGATTATACCATCACGACAGCTTCGGGCTATTATCCTGCACTGATGGCAAAAGAGGTGCTGGTCGCCTCGTCACCTGTCAGGAACCAGGTAATTACCGTCGACATCCCGGATTCCGTCGAGCTGTATCATAAAATGCTTCATTTACGGACCGCACCCGAGGTTTACCGGGAAAATGGAAGAAAACGTTTTATATGGACATTTTCTCCTTTAAAAGCCAGGGCACAGGAACCTTTTCTCCCTTCGGACACAAAGTACCTGCCCACCCTTATCTTCTCAGCAGGCCATAATTTTGACGAAGCCTTCGCCGCCTTTCTGTCCCAGGAAGCTTTTCACTGGAATGTAAACCGGGAAATGGAAGAAAGACTGGTAGATATCAAGCACGGGCAATCAGATCCTTTCTGCCGGGTCCTTGCCATTCAAAAGCTGGTTGTGGAAGAGTTCAATCTTTTTGATGTGCCGCTTGAGTATACAGGATACCGGGTGCGCACTGCTGAAGAAACCTGGCTCAGCAACGGCGGAACAGAAGCTGAAAAGAATGTGCTGCTCTGTGCCTTGCTGAAGGAGGCCGGATATGCGGCCAGTCTTTCTGCCATCTTACCAAACGAATTGATGGACAGATCCATTGGGTGTCTTCCCGCCATGAAAGGTTTTGCTGTAGAAGTGACCGATGAAGAATGGGGTTCTGTACTGCTATCCGGAGTGCGCACGGATGATCAGGGCATGAGGACAGCCCTCCTGGGAAATTCACTCGTTCAACTTAATCCTGTTGCTTCTTACCTAGAGATAAAAACGGTTCCGCCCCAGGCCGGCATCCTTGACGCTGAATTTCATTTGATGATCGACACGGCAATCCGTTTGTCGGGATCGATCTCCGCCAACCTTGAAAAGATCTATAATCCCTGGATGGCTATGAAAAGAGACACGGATTATGTAAAGGGTGTCTGGACTTCATTCGCATCTTCCGGTTTTATCAAATCTACTACCGTAAAGGCTTCCGGGCCGGAGCAATCCCTCCTGCTCTGGGAAACGGAATGCCCCCGGGCCTTTAAAGAACAGGATGAATATTGCTTCCTTGAGCTTCCTGTATTCAAAAACGGATTCAATGGATTTCCGATGAATTTTCTGAATGCATCGCGAAAGGCGCCCCTTGAGATCCCGTTTCCGCTTCAGGAATCTTATTCCTATTCCCTGGAACTCCCCGCCACCCTCCACCTGATCACCGAAAGTGAAAACTCCGTTATGGTTAATCCGGTCGGTACCGTTACGGTGAAAATTGCAGCTAAAAAGCAGACGGTTTCGGTATTCAGAGAGCTAAAACTGACCATGCAGGAAATTTCTCTGCAGCATTATGAGGAGCTCCGCGCGCTGATCAACGAATGGAACGATATCAACAAGCGCCGGCTGATCTTCAAAAAGGAAAAGTAACTACCTCTTTATCATTTGTTTGGCGAGTTAAAAGTTATTAACAATTGTTCATAACCGGTGTGTGTAAAATGTGGATACAGATCAAGGATAAAACTTGCTTTTATGCTCATCATGGTTGTAATTTTACATCACCAAGTGAGAGATAAAAGGCTAACTGGACGAGTGTGGGATCTCACATAAGTTCCTTGAAAAAGTGCAACAGGGGGACACCGGTCATTCAGCCCGGGTATTCGCAAGGATATTGGGGTGGGATGGCAATCCTGAAATCAAGTGGCTCGGAGGAGTAGCCCGGAAGGGAGAAAGTCCGTTCAGGCAAACAGGGGAGCAAGCAATTGCGAACAAAGTTTGCCAGCTTGAAGGGTCAGCGATCCGGAAGCAAGTACCCTCTACGGAGTGGGAAGCGCCGGATCGGATTTCCGAAAAGAGGGACTCTCCGGAGTCCAGGTCAGCGGAAATCGCTTGAAAAGGAAGGGGGGCGGAGAAGGCAGCAACCGAAAGGGAGTGTGCGGCCAAACCCGGGTCCAATACAGAAGGGTCTACGGACCCAACCGAGGTGGATCAGTCAGAATAACAGTAACTTGGCTTGTGCAACCGGCTACGGCCGCTGCACGGGAAACGGGAAATTGCTTCGAAAGAGCGGTTTCCCGTTTGTGTTTTAAGGATTGCAGGTCGAGGCGCAGCCGAGATCCCCGCATTAGCGGGATAACAAGTTGCAGGTTAATTTTTTACATTTAACTTTTTTCTGTAACTTGCAACCTGAAACCTGAAACCTTCATGCCCTTCATCGCCGACCTCCATATCCACTCCCATTTCTCGGTGGCGACCAGCCGGGAGCTGCAACCGGAGTTCCTGGATTACTGGGCGCGGATCAAAGGGATCCGCGTGGTGGGCACAGGAGATTTCACTCACCCGGGCTGGATCAGTGAACTCAGGGAAAAACTGGAACCTGCCGAATCCGGCCTCTTCACGCTGAAGCCCGCTTTCAGAAAGTCCATCCCTTTCTTATCCAGGGAACAGGACAACGAACGGACAAGGTTTCTCCTTTCGGCCGAGATCAGCAATATCTATAAAAAAGCCGGCAGGGTCCGAAAAGTTCACAATGTCATCCTTGCTCCTGATTTTCAGACGGTTGAACGAATTCAGAAGGCTCTGCTCCGGTACCGGTTCAACATCACGTCTGATGGGCGCCCCATTCTGGGAATGGACTCGCGTGACCTGCTGGAACTGACACTATCGTGCAACGAATCGGTCTTCTTCATCCCTGCGCATATCTGGACTCCATGGTTCTCGGCCCTGGGTGCACAGTCAGGCTTTGATTCCATCGAAGAATGCTATGCTGACCTTTCTCCATTCATTTACGCAGTCGAAACAGGCCTGTCAAGCGATCCACCCATGAACTGGCGATGCAGCTTTCTTGATCAGTATACTCTGGTCTCAAATTCCGACGCACATTCACCGGAAAAGCTGGGTAGAAATGCCAATATCTTTCATACCCGTCTGGAATATGATGCCATTGTCGGAGCACTGAAAACAGGAGATCCAGGTCAGTGTCTTGGGACCATTGATTTTTTCCCGCAGGAGGGAAAATATCATTATGCGGGGCACCGGAAATGCGGGGTATGCTGGGATCCGGAAGAAACCCTCCGGCACGGTGGCATCTGCCCGGTATGCCATAAGCCGGTTACCATGGGGGTATTGAACCGTGTCAATGAGCTGGCTGACCGGAAGGATGGTACCTCAAAACCCAACCGGCTTCCCTTTTATTCCCTGACCCCACTGAAGGAGCTCCTCTCGGAAATACACGGGCTGGGATCAGAAACCAAGCAGGTCAGAATAGCGTACCAGAATCTCATCCAGAAGGCCGGGAACGAATTTTCTATTCTTTTACATAAGAACCTTGATGAAATCGAAGGTTATGCCGGCGTGGTCATGCTGGAGGCCATTCGCCGGATGAGGCTGGGGAACGTCATCATTAAACCCGGTTATGATGGTGAATTCGGCCAGATCCGGGTGTTTCGCAAGGGAGAAGTGGAAAGGCTGGGGCAGGGGGGGCTGTGGATCGGGGAAGCGGGAGGCGGGAAGCAGGAGGCAGGAGGCGGGAAGCAGGAAGCGGGAAGCGGGAAGCAGGAGGCAGTTGGCGAGGGGATGAGGACAGAGGGTGAAAAGAGAGAAGGTGTTGATAATGAAGTTAATGTCGATCAGCAGCAAGCCATTGAACATTACACCGGCCCGGCTCTGGTCATTGCTGGCCCCGGCACGGGGAAGACCCGGGTTCTGACCCAGCGGATCGCATACCTGATCAACCACCACAACATTGAACCGGAAAAAATACTCGGTATCACATTTACCAACAAAGCAGCCGGTGAGATAAAAGAAAGGATGAAGATCCTTGCAGGAGAATCCGTTTGCCATCGACTGACTTTATGCACCTTCCATCAGCTGGGATATGCCATTTTAAAGGAAAATGCAATCAGCACAGGGAGGAAGAGTCCCTTTACCATCATCAATGAAGAGGAGAAAACGTATATCCTGTCAAACGCGAATAATGCTGATAAAAAGCTTATTCCGGACCTATCGGAGAAAATAACCCGCCTCAAACAGGAGGTCAATGTCATCTCACCCGAAGAGGATCATGAAGGTTACATCAGGGCATATCAATCGTATCTCGCACAGAACAACCTCTATGATCTGGATGATCTTATCTATGAATCGGTCATCCTGATGCGAAATCATCCCGGGATTGCCGCAACCTGGCGCCAGCGATACGGGTGGATATTGATCGATGAGTATCAGGACATCAATCAGGCGCAGGTTGAACTGATCCGGTCGCTGATGCCGGAGGAGAAGCCGAACCTTTTTGTGATCGGGGATCCCAACCAGGCGATCTACGGCTTCCGGGGAGCCAGTGTCAGGTTCATCAACCGGTTCAGAACGGATTTTCCCCATGCATCCATCTATGGTCTAACAAAAAGCTACCGCTGTTCTGATCAGATCCTTCAGGCGTCTCAGCAGGTCATCCAACATACGGTTGAGGAACCTCCCGTGCTTTATGGAATCAAGAAGGATATCAGGATCAAGATCGTGAGTCATCCGACGGATCGCAGCGAAGCTGAGTTTGTCGCCCGCACGGTTGAGAAGATGATCGGGGGGCTGAGGTTTTTTTCGATGGACAGCCAGATCAGCTCCGGTGAAAAGGATGAGGGGATCAGCAGCCTGTCAGACTTTGCGGTTCTGTGCCGGATAGGGCGACAGATGACGGTGCTGGAAAAGGCATTTCATGATCACAGCATCCCCTATCAGAAAGTGGCAGAAGATCCCTTCTTCCGGCAGAAACCGGTCCGGACCATCCTTGACCTGATGAAGCTGGCCCGCAATCCTGAAAACCGGCTGCTCTTCAAGAAACTATATCATGAGGGGGATGTCATCCCCTTCCATCCTGATCAAGTTCAGCAAGCCATTCAGGGACTCAGCGTTGAAGAAACTGTACGTGTCGTTTCACAATCCTTTTTAAAAAGCCGGCCCGATCCGGATGAGCCGGCAATGAAAAAGTTGTTCGCATTGGCAGTAAACCACGGAAATGAACAGGGTTCTTTTCTGCAATTCACTGAACTGGGAACCAGTTCGGATACATTGCAGGCTGAAACGGAAAGTGTCCGTTTGATGACCCTGCATGCCTCGAAGGGTCTTGAATTCCGATGTGTGTTCATCGTCGGCTGCGAAGAAGGCCTGTTGCCCTTTTCACTTTTTGAGGGATTGAAAACAGATCCGGAAGAAGAGAGGAGACTGTTGTACGTTGGGATGACCAGAGCGAAGAAACACCTGTATCTCAGTCATGCCTCACAGCGCATGCTGATGGGAAGGACTTTTCAGCTGAAGAGAAGCTCCTTTCTGGACCCGATAGAGAAGGACCTGACCGAAGTTTTACATGCGGAAAGGAAAAGAAACCCAAAGGAAGATCAGTTATTGCTGTTTTAACATTATAAATTTTTAAAATTTTCACTCATGAAAACTCCTACTCTTATGATCGCCGGTTTGATGGCTGTTTTTTTATTTCCGGCTCCATCTGCACATGCACAAAAAGATCCCGTGAAATATGGCAAAATTGAGCCAGGCGATCTTGAAATGTCCTTTTACGATAAGGATACGTCGGCCCATGCAGTCATATTGGCCGACTTTGGAACATCTTCTTTCAATTACACCGACCATAGCGGTTTTCAGTTACAGTTTTCGAGGATCATCCGGATCAAGTTCTTCCATAAGGAAGGATTCGATTATGCTTCGGCAGTGATTCCTCTCTATCATTCAGGGGAAAACAAGGAAAAACTTATCGATCTGAAAGGATGCACATATAATCTGGTGGATGGAGAGATTGTTAAAGATAAACTGACCAACGATGCTATTTTCACAGAGGAAGTAAGCAAAACATGGGATCATGTGAAATTCACAATGCCCAATGTAAGGGAAGGCTCTGTGGTGGAATATTCCTACAAGATCGTTTCAGATTTCCTTTTCAATCTGCAAAGCTGGCAATTTCAGTTTGAGATCCCTGTTCGCTGGAGTGAGTACCGCGTAACCGTACCGGAATACTTTTATTACAACAAGACCATGTACGGCTATGAACCCCTCGAAATCAATGAGAACAACACCACAACGGAGCAGTTTAATTATATTGTCAGGCCTGACAGGGCTGTTTCCAATGCAAATACGTCACAGGAAAGTGTGCAGGTACTGGCCAGCTATTGGCGGATGGCAGCCCGGGACGTCCCTGCATTTAAAGAGGAAGCGTTCATGCTTTCCGATGAGAATTATCTGACCAAGATTGAATTTGAGCTAGCCAGTATAAAATTTCCCCAGCAGATGGCCAAATCCTTCACGCAGACCTGGGAATCCATTGATAATATGCTGAATAAAGAGGACCAGTTTGGCGGGCAGCTTACAAAAAAAGAATTTGTCAAAGATCTGGCGGATGCCATCAATGCCCAGTACTCATCACCACAGGAGAAAGCCAATGCTGCTTATGATCTGGTTAAGAGCACCATTGCCTGGAACGGGAAAAAAGACATCCTGGCCAGCAGCAACATTCGAAAAGCATTCAACGAAAAAACCGGCAATGTGGCTGATGTCAACCTGATCCTGATTGCCCTTCTTAAGGGTGTTGGCCTGGAGGCTTACCCGGTGATCCTGAGTACACGCGATCATGGTATCGTTCACCCGTCTCATCCGACCGTGAGTAAATTCAACTACCTTGTAGCTCAGGTGAATATCAATGACCAGACCTTTTTAATGGATGCCACGGAAAAGTACAGCCCTATCGGCCTGGTACCTTTTCGCTGCCTGAATTTCAAGGGGAGGATCATTAAACCGGAAGGATCGGATTGGGTGGCCATCACTCCTTCACACTCACACAAACAAATATTACTGAATGAACTGACGATGACTCCGGAAGGATTATTGACCGGTAAACAAAGCCTACAGGCAGATGGTTATGCCGCACTGGATCTGCGAAAAGAAATTCATGCCGAAAGCACACCAGAGGCGTATATTGACAAAAGAAAGGAAAAAGATCCTGACATTACTATCCAATCGTTTGAGATTGAAAACCTCGATAGCCTTGACAGTCCCATCACCCGTAGCTATATGCTTGATATTGATAATCAGGTGACGGTTGCCGGCGACATGATCTATTTCAATCCCATGTTGACCTATGGAATGGATGAAAATCCACTGAAATTGGAAAAAAGAAGTTATCCGGTGGATCTCGGTCATCCAATCGAAGAATCCTACATACTCAAATTCACTGTACCAGAAGGGTTTATCATAGAGGAACAACCGGAGAACGCCATCATTAACCTTCCGGACAATGGGGGTAAGTTCATCTACAATGTCACCTTCGTAGGAAATATGTTGCAGGTCATGAGTAAATATACCATTACCCAGACCCTTTTCACCCCCGATCAGTATGAGAATATCAAGGAGTTCTTCAACCAGATCGTACAAAAGCAAAATCAGCAGATTGTATTAAAGAAGACATGACCGATCATGAAGCAGACACTTCTACTCTTTACTATCGCTGTTTCCATACTGATGAAGGCCAGCGGGCAGGTTTTTCCGGTCGCCGATATCCCTGATTCACTGAAAGCATCTGCGCAGTTGGTCATCCGTTCTTCAGAGCGGGTATTAGAAGTTCAGGGAAGTACCTCGGCCAGACTGACCATCAGGGAAGCAACAACAATACTGAATGACAGCGGGACCGATGACGATAATTTGGTAGTCTATTATTCGAAGGGGATGACGGTGAAAAATTATAGAGGATATATTTACGATGCGGCTGGTCAACTGGTGAAAACGATCAAGGGATCCGATTTTAAGGATGAAAGTGCAGTTAGCGGATTTTCCCTGTATGATGATACACGTAAAGTTTACTATGAGCCCATGGTGGCCAGTTTACCTTATACCGTTCTCTATGAGGTAGAATGCCTGTATGATGGCTTTATCAATTTCCCGCGATGGTTGCCCGTAAATGATTATTCAGTCTCTGTCCAGGAATCTTCCTACAAGATCATTGTTCCGGTTGGATATGCATTCAGGTTCAAAGGTTTTAACATTTCAGAACCCAGTGTGACTTCTACCGACAAAACGGTAAGTTATCAATGGAAAATTTCGGGTATTAAACCTGTTGAAGAGGAGTTATTCAGCCCTTTGCCCGAGGAATTCCTTCCCGTGGTCATGGCAGCTCCGGATGAGTTTGAGTACGAAGGTCATCCTGGCAGGCTGGACAGCTGGAAGGATTTCGGGCTCTGGACCGGAAATCTCCTGGAAGGAATGGATGTATTATCTGACCAGACCATTACCAGGTTGCAGAACCTGGTAGCCGATACGGATGATCCGGTTGAGAAAACCAGAAGGATTTACCACCATTTGCAAGGGACAACACGATATGTAAGCATCCAGTTAGGCATAGGAGGATATCAGCCATTTTCTGCTTCGGACGTGGATCAAACCGGATATGGTGATTGCAAGGCGCTGAGCAATTATACCAGGTCAATGCTTGAAGCTGTCGGTATCAAGTCTTTCTACACCCTGGTCAATGCCGGGTCGAACGCACCCGATATCTGGCTGGATTACCCCAGTCAGCAATTCAACCATGTGATTGTATGCGTTCCCATGGACAATGACACTATCTGGCTTGAGTGTACCAATAACACGAAGCCTTTTGGATACCTGGGCACGTTTACCGACGACCGTTATGCCTTGCTTGTGACAGAAAGCGGGGGCATCATGGTCAGGACTAAATCCTATGCGCTTTCGGATAATACACAATTCCGGAACATGGTGATCCATCTCGACGAGACCGGTAATGGATCCGCAACGGTGAAGACCGTCTCTTCCGGTTTACAGTATGATAATGTTTCCGGTTTATTGTACCAGAGCCTTGAAAATCAGAAAAAACATTATTATGAAACCATCCCTTTTTCCAACATAAAAATCAACCAGGTGGAAATAATCCAGAATGATATGCAAATCCCAAATGTCATCGAAAAGCTGGATTTAACAATTCCAGGGTATGCTACCATCAGCGGGAAACGCATGTTCCTGTTGTTGAATCCCCTGAATCAGTATTCACTTCCCAGGAAGGCCGTTAAGGAAAGAAAACATGCTGTTAGGATAGGCAGGAGTTTCTGGGATGCAGATACGGTTGAATTCATCGTTCCAGAGGATTACACGATCGAACATCAGCCCGAAAACATCAACCTCTCTACTCCTTTCGGAGAATACATTATAATGGTCATATCCGAAAACAACCGGATTCGCTATACCCGCCATCTGAAACTTTTTGGCGGAT
The DNA here is from genome assembly GCA_017993235.1 of Lentimicrobiaceae bacterium. Taxonomy (GTDB): domain Bacteria; phylum Bacteroidota; class Bacteroidia; order Bacteroidales; family JAGONC01; genus JAGONC01. The sequence continues at coordinate 95,851 of JAGONC010000003.1, read as the reverse complement.
ACTATCCGGCTTCACAATATTCCGAACTGGAGGCCTTCCTCAAACAGATACAACAATCCGACAGGCAGAAAGCTGTGCTCGTAAAAAATAATTGAATTGATTTTCCGGATTAGCGATGATATTGGGGTAAAAATGAACCTGTGATCGGTCTGACGTCCAAGACCACTATCCGGTTATCCCGAGGCTCCCCTGGATATTCCGCATCATCTGCTGGTAGTTCATAAAGCTCTGTTCGGGGCTCCAGATCTGAACGATGAAGAATCCCTTTTCGAAGGGCAGGGCCGTAAGGATCATCCGGATGGGCTTTTGCCGGATCAATCCGGTTGCTTCCAGCTCGTAAGCTTCTTTGTTCTTGATCACCTTCTTCACGGGTTCTCCCTTGAATTTGAGCTGTTTCATCAGGGCCACTTTCTTCAGGTAGGAAGGCCCGTCCTGGGCAGTGACCGTATGGTAAACCCAAATATGGATCAGTGTATCCGGTGATGTCAGTTCATAAATGGTCTGATCCTCCGGATGGGGTATCTGCATCCAGTTGGGTGGGGCTTCAAACTGAATGTTCAATGTTGGGTGGTGATAGACCTGGGTGGGTTGCGCAAGTAAATTGCCCGGCATTACAAACATCAGTGCCGCCAGGCAAAGTCCCTGAAAAAAGAATGTTTTTTTCATAATGTCAATGATTAGTTGGTTTTACATCAGTGGGCCCAAATTTATCAAAAATAATACCACAATATCTCTCCTCTCTCCTCTCTCATCTCGTCACAATCCTCCCCAGCTTTGCATTGATTTCGCGACTGGCATTTTTCAGCCTGAGTTGCTCCTGTAAAAGCTCCATGATTTCCTCTTCATCCGATGCCACCTTCAGGCGATGCTGGTTACGGGCGATCATCTGATCGACCTTTTTGGCCTTGAAGGCAAGGACAGCCGAAAGAACAGCTTCCTTCAGGATCTCTTTTTCCAGTTTTACCAGGATCAGGTTCCTGGACCAGCCTTCGCTGAGTTCGTAAGGTGTTGATATAAGGCTTATAGCGACCTGGGCAACCGACGGATCGGGGTGGTTAACATACTCCTTCTCGGTGAGAATTGTGCCTGTTTCCAGCTCCTTGCGAAAATCATCAAAAATGAACTGGTACACCGGATTCTCAAAGGTCAGATCATCGATGGTGATGTCGTGGACGATAAACCCTGCCACCGTGGTCATTTCCTTGCTGTCATCCCCGTTGGCCGGGATGACCTGTTGACCGTACATCAGCAGGATCCGGATGATATCCTTTTCCTGATACTCACTGAGGCTGGTATCATCAACAACCTGTTTTTCAGCCTGATAGATGATTTCCTCCGGGAATGCCCCCGGATGAAAAGTCTCCATTTTCTTACCAAAATTCTGGCGTAGGATCTTATTGAGTTCATTCATCAGCGTCTGTTCCGGCATATTCATCACCGCCGCGCACTCCTTGACATACACCGTCCGGAAAATTGCATCCGGGATCAGGGAGATCGACTGCACGATTTCTTTGATCAACGATGCGCGTTTGATCGGATCACCGGCAGCTTCCTTTAGTAAAAGATTGGTTTTGAATACGATAAAATCATTTGCGCCTGTCTGAATGAACTCTTCGACTTCGGAAGTGCGGTTTTTCCTGACAAAGGAATCAGGATCTTCGTTTTCGGGAAATAGTACGATCTTCACGTTCATGCCTTCTTCCAGGATCATGTCGATCCCCCTGAAAGAAGCTTTGATGCCGGCAGGATCACCGTCGTAAAGGATGGTGATGTTCCTTGTAAAGCGTTTGATCAGTTTGATCTGGTCGGTGGTAAGGGATGTTCCCGAAGAGGAGACCACATTTTCGATCCCGGCCTGGTGAAGCGAGATCACATCGGTATACCCTTCCACAAGGTAGCAGTTATCCTGACGGATGATGGCAGTCTTGGCAAAAAAGATCCCGTAGAGTGCCTTGCTTTTATTATAGATATCCGACTCGGGTGAATTGATGTATTTCGGCCGATTCTCGGTGGAGGTTTTGATCCTCCCACCAAAACCGATCACCCTGCCGGTCAGGTTATGGATCGGGAAAATGACCCGGGAACGGAAGCGGTCATACAGTTTACCATCTTCCGACCGGATGGTCAGCCCCGTCCTGAGCAGGTAATCCAGGTTATAGCCGTTGTCCAGGGCATACCGGGTGAAATTGTCCCATTTTTCGGGGCTGTAGCCCAGTTCAAACTTTCTCAGGGTCTCTTCACGGAATCCTCTTTCACTGAAATATTGTAAACCAAGCGCCTTTCCCTCTTCGGTCTGGAACATACTATCGCTGAAAAACTTCTGCGCAAAGGTGTTGACGTGGTAAAGGCTTTCCTGTTCGTTGAGCGCCTGCAGTTCTTCAGCGGTTTGTTCCTGTTCCTCGATACGGATATTGTACTTCTTGGCCAGGTATCTCAGGGCGTCAGGATAGGAGTAATGTTCATGCTCCATGACAAAGTTGACCGCGTTGCCCGCTTTACCACATCCAAAGCACTTATAGATGCCGCGGGCGGGAGATACATTGAAGGAGGGAGTCTTTTCATTATGGAACGGACAGAGACCTACCAGGTTGGCGCCTCTTTTCCGCAGGGATACAAAATCCCCCACGACTTCCTCAATGCGGGCAGTCTCGACGATATCGCGAATGGTATCGGGCTTGATCATGGTCGTGCAAAGGTAAGGGATAAGAGGGGGTAAATCCCAAATTCCAGGATCCAAATTCCAGACAAATCACAAGATCCATATTCCAAATCATTGAAAAGTGAGGAAAACCGTGTATTTTTGGAATAGATTTGCATAGAAGAGGAATACCGATCCTGAAATCATTATTAAAAAATGGAAAAAGAAGTTCAGCTCCTGAAAAAACTGGTTGAAAAGCTCGATGATAAAAATTTCAACCTTGATGCCTGGAAAAGCTCGGCGATGATCATCCTGGCCCGGATATTCGGAGAAAATTCACAAAAGCTCCGCCAGATCGAAAAAATTGAATACGATTACAGCAGCTGGTCGATGCGTGATACAAGAGGGATTTCATACATTCAGACCTGTAAGAAACTGGGACGCCAGATCCTTGAAACCACCATCCTTGAGCTGGAAACCCTGGGGCTGCCGCCCGTGGAATCCCCGAAAGATGTTACTTTCGACGCACAGCCTGTGATTCAGGCATTTGAGGAAGTTCTGACTGCATCCCAGTCTCGTGAGGTCAGGGCACTCCTGCAATCAACGGAAGAGGATGAGGTGATCCGCCTGAACCTCATCGATAAGTTCAAGGTCCTGGGCCTGGAGGTGGCACCGAAAATCCTGGCGAATATACTGCTGAATAAGGAAATAAGGGGGAGGATGTGAGAGGTGTCTATCATCGCCATTCATAGCCATTCAGAGTCATAATGACAATGAATGACGCGAGGCGCGCAGCGCCGAGCAAATAACCACGAATAACCAATTCTTACCCATGAATAATCCAATTCCCGACCAATCTTCCCTTTCGCATCAGGACACCATCCGCCTGATCATCGACTTCATTCACCGTACCGTGATGCACCATGTGCTGTGGTATGGTCAGGTGCAGGAGCACTTTGGCAGGGAGGAGGCACTCAGCATCCTGAAAACCGTATACGACAAAAGCTATGACATCCAGGTGAAGCGGTTATCCAGGGTACTGGGATTCGAACTCACCGATGGGCTCCCCGGTCCGATGACCAGCATGAGCGAAGAAGAACTGAGAGCTCTGAAAGAGGGCCTTGCGGTCAACTGGCTGGCCAACGATGGAGTCTGGTTCCAGGTGGTGGAGTTTGCATACGGGATGAAAGACGCCAAACGTTGCAACGATAAATGCTGGGATCAGTTCTCACCTGTGGAGGCCTGGTCGGTGAAAAAATTCCTGAATCTGTCTGACCATCCCGGGCTGGAAGGGCTCAAACAGGCACTGAACTTCCGGCTCTATGCTACGATCAATGTACAGAGCATTACGGATGAAAACCCCGGTAGTTTTATCTTTCGGATGAATGACTGCCGCGTGCAGTCGGCCCGCAAACGGAAAGGGCTGGAGGATTACCCCTGCAAATCCGGAGGCCTGGTGGAGTACACCACCTTTGCCGAAGCCATTGACCCAAGGATCAAAACCGAATGCATCGGCTGCCCTCCGGATGTCCATCCACAGCAATGGTACTGTGCGTGGAGATTCTCCTTGAATAACGATTACTGATTATTCAAGAAACAGCGCTCCGCCACCGTCGAACAACGGCCCATCATAAAACTCAATGATCTCATAATGAAGATCTTGAAGAAAAGTTTTGATTTCCTTTCCCTGTCGATGACAGGACAGGCTCCCCATGAAAAAAATCTGATCGCGGAAGATTCCGCAGGCTCCCCCGATAAAACCGTGAGCGAATCCGGGGAGGATGATCTCTGCCGGATCAACAAAAAGAACAGCGAATCCTTTACCGGCCAGAATTTTAAAAATTCCTGCATCAGAGGTTATGAATGAATGATGATGTAACACCAGAAGGTTGCACCGGCAGTAACCCTGGCTGACATGGATCCTGTTCTTTTCCACTGTATATTGAAGAATGACAGGATCGGTCAGATCCAGGTTATGGATTAGCATTTCATCAGAGAAAACCGCATTATAGCCGGCTGTCCCTGGATAGTGGTCACGCACCGGGTTTTTACCCATCCGAAAGGGTACCTTTTCACGTATCAGAATTTCAAGATATTCTCCGGGCAGGTTGGGTGCAACGATCCATTGGGTCTCTGCCTGGAAGAAAAAAATATCCGGGTGACCGGATATGGCCTCATACGTGATGCCCGAGGTGGTGAATTCAATCACTTCGCCAAAGGCGCGTAATTTTTGTTTTGCCGCTTCGGGAACTTTTTTATCCAGGATAATCAACATAAAAGTCCCTTCCTGTCAATGATTCATCTTTAATAAATTTCACGCTCATGAACCTGTCCAGAAGCATCCTTTTATTTCCCGCCCTGTAACCTATCGCCACATTATACTGATCGGGGGCAACATGGATCGTAATAGGCTTTCCGGATCCGACTTCTGAGAGGTTTTGAAACCTCTCTTTCCACAGTCCGGTTTCAACCAGTTCCCGGAAGGAAGGATGGTATGGACCGGCGATGAGTTCCTCACCGGAGGCCAGACCCTCCGAGGGGTGCAATCCCATCCGGATGATGTTGACTCCGGCATTGTCAAAGATCCTGCAGATCTGCATCGTCCAGTGGATGGCTTCATCCAGCGACAGGGGCCGGTAGTCTCCTTTTCTGTACCATTCCGCCAGCGGCGTATTTTTGATCACCAGCGTTGGATAGATGCGTGTGTTATCGGCTCCCAGTTCCACGATCCGCCGGGCGGTATGCAATGATTTTTCCGGTGTATCTCCCGGAAGTCCGATCATCATCTGCAGACCCAGCCCAAAGCCCTTCTGCAGGATGAGGGCCGATGCCTTTTCGGTATCCGCTACAGTGTGGCCCCTGCCCGACCGCCTCAGCACCTCATCATCCATCGACTGAGCGCCCAGTTCAATGGTGGTCACGCCATGGTCCTTTAGTAGCTGCAGCCTTTCCCCATCAATATAGTCGGGCCGGGTGGAGATGCGGATGCCCTTAAGATTGCCGATTGCCGATTGTCGATGGGCGAGGGAAAGAAATTCGATCTGTTTGTCGGGATCGATACCGGTAAAGCTGCCGCCGAAAAAACCGATCTCTATGTGGGCGTTTTCCCGGGGTATGGTGCTGAGGTGTCTTTTTATGATATCCTCCACCTGGCGTGCATCCGGTTCACGAATCGTACCTGAGATCTTCCGCTGGTTGCAGAAAACGCACTGATGCGGGCAACCCAGATGAGGAATGAAGATGGGGATGGTATAGTGCTTCCTGTAAGGCATCTTGTTCAGGTGTAATAAACAAAGATACGCAACTGGGTCCGTTTAAATCTCAAAATCCAAGTGCCAATTTCCAAACAAATTCCAGGGACCAAATTCCAAAATCCATTCTCTGCTGGCTGCTACCTCCTGTCATCTGCTTCCTGAAACCTGCAATCCCGCTGTGCAGGATCTCGCTGCGCTCCGACCTGCAATCTGTAGCAATCAGCTTGTAGCCCCTCCCCGAATGGGGAGGGGTTGGGGAGGGGCAGCTTGCAGCATTTTCAGCACCTTTTCTTTCACATTTCCCGCTGGTTATCCAATTTTTATTAATTTTGCAGACTTTTTGAGCGCAATTACCAAAATCCGCAGGCGGATGAAGGAAAAATACAGGGAATATAAGCAGCTGAATCTTTCTGAAATCGGGAAGGAAATACAGGAATACTGGCAGGAACAGGGTATTTTCCACAAGAGCATGGATCAGCGGAAAGACCATGAACCATTCATTTTTTATGAAGGACCGCCTTCTGCCAACGGTATCCCGGGCATCCACCATGTGATGGCCCGCGCCATCAAGGATATTTTCTGCCGGTACAAGACCATGAAGGGGTTTTACGTGAAGCGGAAAGCCGGCTGGGATACCCATGGGCTTCCTATCGAAATCGCCGTGGAAAAAACACTCGGGATCACCAAGGAAGATATTGGCAAAAAAATCTCCGTGGAGGAATTCAACAGGGCTTGCCGGAGAGAGGTCATGCGCTATAAAAATCACTGGGACGACATTACGCTGAAGATTGGGTACTGGGTTGACCTGGATGATCCCTACCTTACTTTTGATAACCAATACATCGAAACCGTCTGGCATCTGCTTGCCAGGCTCTTCGAGAAAGGTTTGCTTTATAAGGGCTATTCCATCCAGCCCTATTCACCTGCTGCCGGAACCGGCATCAGCAACCACGAGCTCAATCAGCCAGGAGCCTACCGTGACGTTAAGGACAATACGGTCACGGCTCAGTTTAAGGTGATCCGCGATCAGAAATCGGAATTCCTTTACACCGGGGCTCACGGCGATGTGTTCATCCTGGCATGGACGACCACAGCCTGGACACTTCCCTCAAATACGGCCCTGGCCGTTGGTCCCGCTATCGAATACGTACGCGTCAATACTTTCAATCCCTATACATACAGGCCTATTACAGTCGTACTAGCCCGGGCTCTGTTCGCTAATTTTTTCCCTGAGAAGAATGCCGGCTTGAATATGAATGAATATGAGCCGGGTCAGAAGAACATACCCTTCGAGATTGTCGGCCAGTGCATAGGCAGCGACCTGGTCGGGATTCGGTACGAACAACTGCTTCCGTATGCTCAGCCGGAAGATGGTGATGCATTCAGGGTTATCCCAGGCGATTTTGTCACCACTGAGGATGGTACCGGGATCGTCCATATTGCCCCAAGCTTTGGTGCGGACGACTTTAAGGCCGGCAGGGAGAACGGAATAGGATCACTGACCATGGTTGACAAGCAGGGTAAGTTTATCGAAACCATGGGTGAATTCGCCGGAAGATTCGTGAAAAATGAGTACTACCCGGACTACGATCCCGAAAAACCGGAATACCAGGACAGCGTGGATGTGGACATCATCGTCAAACTGAAAAGGGAGAACAAAGCCTTCAAAACGGAAAAGTACATCCATTCCTATCCCCATTGCTGGCGGACCGATAAACCTATACTTTACTATCCCCTTGACGCATGGTTCATCCGGTCAACGGCTTACCGTGAGGAAATGATTGCCCTGAACAATACGATCAACTGGAAGCCCAGGGCAACCGGGGAAGGACGATTTGGCAACTGGCTGGAAAACCTGGTAGACTGGAACCTTTCCCGTTCTCGGTTCTGGGGTACTCCGCTGCCCATCTGGATGACCAACGACGGCAGGGAAAAGATCTGCATCGGATCCGTTGCCATGCTGAAAGCCGAAGTGGATAAAGCCATCCGGGCAGGGTTCATGACATCCAATCCCTTTGAGAAATATATCCCCGGAGATGTAACAGAGGCAAATTACCAGCATTTCGACCTGCACAGGCCCTATGTGGATGACATCATCCTGGTATCTCCTTCCGGCAGGCAAATGTTCCGCGAACCAGACCTGATCGATGTCTGGTTCGATTCCGGTGCGATGCCCTATGCCCAGTATCACTATCCGTTTGAAACATCTCTGAAGCTGGAAGAATACTTCCCTGCGGATTTCATTGCCGAAGGAGTTGACCAGACCCGTGGATGGTTCTTTACCCTGCACGCCATCGCCGTGATGTTATTCGGTTCGGTGTCTTACAAAACCTGTGTATCCAACGGTCTTGTTCTGGATAAGAACGGGAATAAAATGTCGAAAAAATTGGGTAACGCGGCTGACCCGTTTGAAATGGTGGAAAAATACGGACCGGATGCCCTTCGCTGGTACCTGCTGACCAATGCACAGCCATGGGACAACCTCAAATTTGATGAGGAAGGGATGGTGGAGGCCCAGCGTAAATTCTTCGGCACATTCTACAATACGTATGCTTTTTTTGCCCTCTATGCTAACATCGACGGATTTGACCATTCCATGCCGGACGTGCCTGTTGGCAAACGGCCTGAAATTGACCGGTGGATACTCTCGGAATTGAATACACTGATCCGGTATGTGGATGAATGTTACCATGATTATGAACCCACCAAGGCAGGCAGAGCCATTCAGGATTTTGTGGTGGATCATCTGAGCAACTGGTATGTCAGGCTCAACCGCCGCAGGTTCTGGAAAGGGGAAATGACAGAAGACAAGATCGCAGCCTACCAAACGCTCTATACATGCCTGGTCACAACAGCCCAGCTTGCAGCACCCCTTGCACCCTTCTTTACGGATAAGATCTTCCTCGACCTGAACCGGGTTACGCGAAAGATCTGTGTGGATTCTGTTCACCTGACCGATTTCCCGGTTGCACAGGAAAATCTCATCGACAAGGAGCTGGAACAACGGATGGAACTGGCGCAAAACATCTCTTCCATGGTGCTGTCGCTTCGAAAACGTTCCATGATCCGGGTTCGCCAACCGCTGAACAAAATCATGATCCCGGTGCTGACCCCCCATTTCAGGGAACAGGTGGACGCTGTTAAAAACCTGATCCTGACCGAGGTGAACGTCAAGGACATTCAATATATCTCCGATACTTCTGATATTCTTATCAAAAAGATCAAGCCTAATTTTAAACTCCTGGGACCCCGTTACGGTAAGCTGATGAAGCAGATCGCCACCAGTCTGGATAAATTTGATCAGCAGGCGATCAACAGGCTGGAACAAACCGGAAGCGTGGTGCTGCAAGTGGATGGAATCCCGGTGGAAATCCTTGCCAGTGATGTCGAAATCCAGACCGAGGATATTCCGGGCTGGATGGTATCCAGCATGGATAACCTCACGATAGCCATGGATCTGACCATCACGGATGAACTCCGGGAAGAGGGACTTGCCCGTGAACTGATCAACCGCATCCAGAACCTCCGCAAAGAACGTGACCTGGAAGTTACGGATAAGATACGGGTGGAAGTCGAAAAAAATCCTGCACTGGAAACAGCTATACAACATTATTATCATTATATTTGTTCTGAGACTCTGGCTCTCTCTTTGCAAATGCCGGAAAGAATCGTTGCCGATTCAAAACAACGGATCGAAATCACGGAAGAAATTCACGTGGATATCTGCATTGAAAAAGCCGGTTGACCGGACGCACAGTTATTTATATTGTTAGATTCCTTAATAACGTGAGCCCTATGAAAAACGAAAAAGAAGAAGTTGTCAGAAACCGTTATTCTGATGAAGAATTGGAAGAATTCCGTGCCATCATTCTGGAGAAACTGGACAAAGCGCGCCGGGATCTCGAATTATTAACAGAAGCCTATACGAACAGCAACGAAAACGATACGACCGATACATCCCCGACCTTTAAGGTTCTGGAAGAAGGCTATAATGTCCTTTCAAAGGAAGAAAACAGCCGTCTGGCTGCCCGTCAGCAAAAGTTCATCAATGCGCTGGAAAATGCACTGATCCGCATCGAAAACAAAACCTACGGGATTTGCCGTGCCACTGGAAAACTGATTTCGAAAGAACGACTCAGAAGCGTACCGCACGCTACCCTTTGCATCGACGCGAAACTCAGCATGCAAAACGAACGCAGATAGATCAGGTTAAAAGGACACAACCACACCTTACCCTTGAAAAAACCACTGATCCTTATTCTCGCGATTCTGTTTGCTGACCAGTTTGTCAAAATCTGGGTCAAAACGCATATGTTCATCGGCGAGGAGATTCATGTTTTTGGGAACTGGTTTATCCTGCATTTCACCGAAAACAACGGAATGGCTTTTGGGATTGAGCTGGCCGGAGAATCCGGGAAATTGATCCTGAGCGTTTTCCGGATTATTGCCATCATCCTCATCGCGTTCTATCTTTCAAAAATCATCAAGGAAAAAGCTCATCGCGGCCTGCTGATCAGTATCTCCCTGATCCTGGCCGGAGCCCTAGGAAATCTTATCGACTCTGCATTTTACGGACTGATCTTCAGCGAGAGTGCTTATTATCATCCCGCCAGATTATTTCCCGAAGGGGGAGGGTATAGTTCATTTTTGCACGGAAAAGTAGTGGATATGCTTTATTTCCCGATCATCAAGGGTCATTATCCCGGCTGGTTCCCTTTTGTAGCGGGTCGGGAATTCATCTTTTTCCGCCCCGTATTCAATATTGCTGACTCTGCCATCACCATCGGTGTCTTTACCCTGATCATCTTTCAGCACAGGCTCTTTCCCAGGAAATCCGATCACAGAATCCACCCGGCAGTAGGAAACGACAATCCCGTAAACGATTCAATAACGGATCCCTGATATCTCACTTCCTCCCTTCATTCTGCTTTCCACTTCCCCTTCCACTTCTCCTTCTACTTCGAATGTTCGTCTGTTGGATATTCCAAATAAAGTGTATCTTTGAACCCCGTATTTAATCCCTTACTAGCTATGTCAGGTAAAACCACAGGGAAAATATCCCAGATCATCGGTCCGGTGATCGATGTGACCTTTAGCGATGAGGCAACCCTCCCGCGAATTTATGACGCTCTTGAGGTAAGGACAGCCGATGGACACCTGGTGGTACTGGAGTGTCAGCAGGATATCGGGGAGAATACCATCCGGACCATAGCCATGGATTCGACCGATGGCCTTCAACGAGGAATGGAGGCCGTTTCGCTCAGCCACCCGATCTCCATGCCTGCAGGCGACGAAATCAAGGGACGGCTTTTCAATGTCATTGGCAACTCCATCGACGGACTTGAAGAGGTCAAAACAGAAAAGCGTTATGAGATCCACCGGGATCCCCCGAAATTTGAAAACCTGACCACGCAGAAAGAGGTGCTTTACACCGGGATCAAGGTCATTGACCTGATCGAGCCCTATGCCAAGGGCGGAAAGATCGGACTGTTCGGTGGGGCAGGTGTTGGTAAGACCGTGATCATCATGGAACTGATCAACAACATTGCCAAGAAATATTCCGGTCTGTCCGTTTTCGGTGGTGTGGGAGAACGGACGCGTGAAGGAAATGACCTTCTCAGAGAGATGATCGAATCCGGAGTGATCCGGTATGGAAAAGAATTTCTGGAAGATATGGAGAAAGGAGGATGGGATCTCACCAAGGTGGATCGCGAAGAGCTGGCCAGGTCCCAGGCCACACTGGTTTTCGGACAGATGAACGAACCTCCCGGAGCCAGGGCAAGGGTTGCCCTTTCGGGACTGACCGTTGCGGAATATTTCCGTGACGGCGATGAGAAATCCGGAGGAAGGGATATCCTGTTCTTCATCGACAATATATTCCGGTTTACACAGGCTGGATCGGAAGTCTCAGCCCTGCTGGGACGTATGCCCTCTGCTGTGGGTTATCAGCCCACGCTGGCCACGGAAATGGGGATCATGCAGGAACGCATCACATCCACCAAACGGGGTTCGATCACCTCGGTGCAGGCCGTATACGTTCCCGCCGACGACCTGACCGATCCCGCTCCGGCGACGACCTTCGCACACCTTGACGCCACCACCGTGCTGAGCCGGAAGATCTCGGAACTCGGCATCTACCCTGCGGTCGATCCGCTGGACTCCACCAGTCGTATCCTTTCACCGGACGTGGTTGGCGAAGAACATTACCGGACTGCACAGCGGGTAAAGGAAATCCTGCAGCGCTACAAAGAACTGCAGGATATCATTGCTATCCTGGGAATGGATGAGCTGTCGGATGAAGATAAGCTGGTCGTTCACCGGGCACGCAGGGTGCAGCGGTTCCTCTCGCAGCCCTTCCACGTGGCCGAGGCATTCACCGGCCGTCCCGGCGTTTTCGTACCCATCGAAGATACCATCAAGGGATTCAACATGATCATGGATGGTTCCATGGACGAATACCCCGAAGCTGCCTTCCATATGGTGGGAACCATCGAAGATGCCATCGAGGCCGGAAAGAAGATCCTGGAAGAAAGCAGCAAATGAAATGAAAGTCGAGATCATCACACCTGATAAAACCATTTTTTCGGGCGAAGCCATCCTCGTTCAGCTTCCCGGAATCGATGGTTCCTTTGAAGTCCTTAAAAACCATGCTCCGCTGATCACCATCCTGAAGACGGGAGAGATCAAGATCCAGGGCAAGGATGAAAAAATCCAGATGTTCACCATCAACGGAGGCGTCGTTGAAGTGCTGAAAAACAAAGTGCTGGTACTGGCGGAGTGAGAAATTTTAAAATTCAGTATTCAGTATTTAAGGATTTCGGATTTGTTTGGAATTTGGTTTTTGATATACCCTGTAACACTGCATGATCGCATAATAGAACTCATAATCCGGTGCCCACAGGATAAAAGGCAGTTCCAGGTCGCAATATTTCATCAGCTGAACGATGGCCGCTTCACTTTTTATGCCGGTCAGCCGTGAAACCACGTACGGGTTATAACGCTGCACGATCTTCTCCTCCAATGCTTCCCTGGCAAGTACCGCTCTCAGCTTCCGTTGCTCCCTGGGACTCTTTCCAAAGATCTGGTATAAAATACCGGCAGGACCGGGCATACCTGGTGTGACCTCGAACAGCCAGGCAAGGTCATCCTTGATATACAGTCTCGTCAAGGCGTCGACGGCATATTCCGGAAGGTCCAGGGCCAGCTCGGTCTCTTTGAATTGATCCCACGTCACCGGTGGAGGTGAGATGGTCACCTCGCTCAGCAAAAGCGTGTCGGCAGTGAGGATCACCTTCAGCCAGTACCGCTCTGCTACTAGCGTGTCGGGAATCCGGATACGAGAGGTCTTGTACGAGACAGCAGAAAAGAGCAGGATGTCACCCGGGACCACCGATATCCTGAATTTCCCGTACACATCGCTGGCACAACCCTCGTTTCGTTCCGGCACCAGCACGTTGACGAAAGGAACCGGTGCGTACAAGGTGTCCCTGACCTCCCCTTCGATCAGGATACGGCGGGGCACCTGCGCAGGCAGTAATCCAGGCAATGCCAGCAAGAACAAAAAAAACACCTTCCGGACCATTTACCGTAACCAAAATGTAAAGGTATAATGGATTGCGAAGGAGTGGCGTTAAGAAACGTTAAATGCTATTGGTAAGCGATCGACAGCCTGTCGTGATGAAAATCAGGGATTTTGAATGCGGTAGATGGGTATCTTATTGCTTTTAGGAAACTAAAAGACTAACTTTACATTTTCTTACATCAAAAAAATGAAAGTCAACGCCTTCTTTTTATTCCTATTCATTGCCTCTGCTTCATTTTCACAGACGTTTGTGACCACCATCCACACGGAACTCGATGAGGTTGCCGGTAAACCGCTGGAACTGGACGACGGCAGCTTTCTGGTGCCTGTCAGCAGGGGTGTTTACAATTACCTGGAAGAAGGTCTGGATTATGAGGAATATATTTACCGGATCAGCCCGCTGGGAGCAGTCACCGATTCAGCACGGATCGCAGCACCAGGTGATTATTATTCGGGTAGCCTGAAATTGATGCGTTACGATGACCGGGTATTTTTCTGGACGACCATCGATGACACCAACGAGTTGATCCATCCTGGCCTGCGCTACGGATTTCTATCGGATGCAATGGAAGTACTTCAGGAATCCATCCTTTACAGTGCTGACACAGGAAGATCATTTCACGATTGTATCGTTAATCACAATAACAATCTTCTGTTCGCCGGTGTCGAATACGATTTTATAAACCAAAGGCAGTCCGCCACTGTCTGTGAATTAAATCCAGACGAAGGTGTCTTGCGTAAAAGCGTGATTGATCATGATTCCCTGCTCTATTTCCGGCAGATCATCGAACTTCCTGCAATTCAAAAATACCATGCCTGTGGTTTCAACGAAATCTGCCAGTTCAATTATGATCTGGATTTTGAAGGGATCCTTTTTTATCAGCCACTGGAGGATACCTTATTCCACTATTTGGATGCACAGGCTCTGACGGATAGCACCTATGCCCGGTGCGCAACGGCTTTTGGAGATCCTCCGAACGAGGATCTGGAATTTGGGATTGGGTACTATAATCATCTTGCTCGCAGGACGTCTACCTATGTTTTGGGGACACCCGGCAGGACGGACATCGCAGCGCACCTTGACTGTCGTCACCCTGATTCTCTGTTGGTTGGAGGCACTTCATCTATTCCGTACTGGCCAAAGACTATAATTCGGGTAATTAACGTACATCCCTCAGGTACAATAAATTGGCAATTGTACTACGGAGACTATGGTGAATATTGGGTTTCCGGTTTAATTGCCACCCGTGACGGCGGTTGCCTGATCTCGGGATCCTATTGGCTTGGGCTGGATGATCCGGATATGGAACGCAACGTCATCCTGATTAAAGTAAACAATCAGGGAAAGCTGGTGGGCATAGAAGATGATCAGAAAACTTCACTGACCACCCATCTTGTCTATCCCAATCCCGGAACCGATGTGCTCTACCTTGAATGCGGACCTGGGGATGGGATTTTTGAACTATATGACATTTATGGCCGGCAGGTGGCCGAACAGGAGTTCCTTTCAGGGCAACTAATGCTTGACACATCCGGATTGGCAAAGGGCCTGTACCAGTATCTGATCCTTGTGGATGACTGGATTGTGTATAGTGGGAAATGGATCAAGATATCCGATTAACGATTAACCGTTATTTGATTTTTGATATAAATCCCAAATCAAATCAGATATCCGATATCTGTTAATCGGTTAATCAGATATCTTTACCCGTACGCCTTCCGAGTGCGAGGCAAACTCCGGCGCATACATGCACTGGATCGTTGTGATGCCATTGGAAAACTCGCCAGCCTGTGAAGCCTTTAACGGATACTCAAACACATAGGTCCCTTTGGGCAGATACCCAATGAAGAAATTGGTGGAGGCATCCCGGGTGCTCTCATAATAGCCCAGCCCTCCCTGGTACCGGTATCCCGAAAGCACATTTACCGGTTCAAAAGCTGCAGCCCGCATATCCTTTAGGTGAACATACTCCATATCGCGGTCGACGCGGATCTCGATCCTGACCTTGATCTTATCCCCAACCCTCACGTTGGTTTTATCTTCCAGAAGAGGTTCCATCACAGGACCCTGCGGGGTATTGCGTTCGATGAAAAGCTGTTTCTCAAGCTTCAGAGGCGTTTCATGGGCTGTTATCCTGTCAAGATCCTCAAAATACTGCCAGTAAACGGCTCCCCATGCAATGCCATCATCTGTCTTGGTCACGGTGATGTTCCCCATTTCCGGCACAATTTCCTTACCGCTCCAGGCGGTCTTGAAATAGCCCGTCCCCGCTTCCACTTTTATATCATCCATCTGCCGCGGATTCACTTCAGTGCTTCCCAGCTTCACCTGTACCAGCGCATCGCTGGCCAGCAGATCGGTACCCCTGATCAACAAAGCATAGACGGCCTCCACAGTGGCCTTGGTGGTTTTCCAGTCCTGCGTCTGCTTTTGTTTGAGCAGCCACACTTTCATCTCTTCCACGGATTGGCGGTCACCGGCGGCCTCCTCAAATAATTCAATGAGCAACGCCTGGGTTTCAATGGGGGCCTGATACCAGAAATACCCGGGCTCCTGCCTCCAGTACATTCCCATCTCCTCTTTTGTTGTCGCCCTTTCCCTGAGGGATTTGATGATGGCTGCAGGCGTCTGCGTATCACCATAGCGATGGAGCGCCAGTCCGATCATGCCCTGCATATAATGGCTCTGCTTCACCCAGAATTTCTTTGCCTGTCCCTGAAAATAATCAAAAGCCTCCCTGTTCCTGGCATCCATTTCCACCTTGAAATTAAAGGTGCTGAAGTAGCTGCGGACATACAGGTAATGGATCTGGGTAAAGCCGATATGCTCCTCGTTCATTTTATCCGGGTAGTGCTTCAGGATAAATTCATAATCCTCACGCATACGATCGTCAAGGTAAAGAACTGCTTTCCGGATCATCTGCCATACTGCGTCATCAGCTACCATATCCTTCACCCTGAGGTTGTTCAAATGTCCGAATCCGGCAACGATATGCTGGGTGATAAAGCGGTTATCCTGCATCTCCTTAAACCAGGGCCACCCACCGTTGGGAAGCTGCATCTGCTGAAGTTTCTTCAGTGAACTTTGCTGCTCACCGGCCATCCGGTTCAGATCAAACAGCAATGCGATCCGTTGCTTCCGCTCACTTTCGTTCTGTGCATTCAACACCCAGGGGGTTTCTTCCAGGATGAGCGCCTTCAGTTCCTGGTTCTTTTCCAGGTTCGACAACAGCGCATCCGGTGTATAGTTCTTCCAGGCGTCGAACACGCGTTTGATCTTCGGATTGGAATTGGCGATATGGCTTGCCAGGGTGTTTGCATAATAGCGGCTGAAGACCTGCTCGGAACATTCGTAAGGATACTCCATGAGGTACGGCAGGGCCTGAACCGCATACCAGGCCGGATTGGACGTATATTCAAGGGTCAGCCGGTGATGCTTCAATGTGGAGGAATTGCCGGATTCCATCAGCTTTGTAAAACTGAACTGTTTGGTCTGCTTTCCCTTAACAGGCAGGGGCATGGTCTCCGTCACGAGCATCCGGTTGGTCAGCACCGGCAAGGTAGCCTCCTCTCCATCCGAAAAATTACCCGCTGTTGCGATCACACGGTACGTAAGCGCCTGCACTCCCCCGTAGGGTACCTTCAGCGGCCATCTGACCACCGTACTTTTACCAGCTTCTACTGTAAAGCTGGTTTCCTTTGGATGATCGCCCTCAAAAACATCAATGGGCTGCATGGTGATCGCATCGAAAAATTCCAGGAAGGCGGTTCCATTCAAGGGCGTGGTGGCCAGGTTATTGATTTTGGTACTGAACGCCATGTGATCCCCTTCCCTGAAAAAGCGGGGTGCATTGGGGAACACCATCAGGTCCTTCTGGGTCACAAGCTCGTTGGTGACCCGTCCGTTCTGCAGCTCCTGCGTATGGGCGAATCCGATCATCTTCCAGCGGGTGAGCGCTTCCGGTACTGTGAACCGGATGATCACATCCCCATCCTGGTTGGTCTGCAGCGTCGGATAAAAAAAGGCCGTTTCGCGGAAATCCTGACGGATCTGTACCCCTCCTGTTTGAACCGGTTTATCGGCGGGGACCGGTTCCGGAGGCACTTCTCCCTTTGCGCTTTCGGATTCCGATATAGCGGCATCCTGCTCCAGGGCCACATCATCCATAATCACTTCTTCCCCTACATTCAGGACGGTCCTACCGGCAGCCATGCCTTTCAGCATGGGTCTGTAATAGCCTGACCAGGTATCGAAACCGAACCAGTTCAACGCATCGTACTGCCTGAAGATGGGCTGGACATCCACGTAAGTTGCCCGGGTGTACGATTCACTGTTACGAATCCCGAATGCATTTTCAATATTCCACCCCACAGTCAGGGGCATTGAATTAAAAATATCGAAACTCCAGGCGTGAGGTACAAAAGCATCCAGCGAAGCATCATACAAGGTGGCGGCCATTTCAGCAGCGACCCGGTCTCCTTTACGGTCCCTGATACGGATCCTCCATTCCTCTTCCTGTCCGGGCAATAATTTGTTTCTGAACGTCTCAAACGTTATAGCCAGTTCCTTGTTGGTGAAGGGGACCGTTATCAGCTGTTTATCCTGAAAGCTGCGGTTGTGCTTGACAAAGGCGAACAGCACCTGGAAGTTGCCCCGGTACTCTTCTCTGATGAGAATTTCGAATAATTTCTGCCGGTCATTCAGGCGGATCCATTCCCTTGAAACGGTTTTATTTTCATGGATTACCTCCATGATCAAGCGCACATTCTTTTCTGCGGTGCCCAGCAGAAGGCTGGCTTTCTCCCCGGGTTCGCCGGAGGCTTTCATGGCTGTATACCAGTGAAGAGCCTCGGAAGGAGATTTTTTATCAACAGGAGAATAAACCGTTGTGAACTTTTTGACCTCGATCTTTTCTCCGAAAGAATCCACGGTTTGCAGGGTGATCAGGTAAGTCCCGCTCTTCCATCCGGACAGTCCTTCCAATGTGATCACGGAATCGGCCGGGGTTTGATGTTCCTTTTCCAGGATGATGGCCTCCCTTTCCCATCTCTCCGCGTTATCCTCATCATTGTAGATATCGTACGGGAACAGATCATAAAACTCCTTTTGCGACATGAGGAATTTATCCGGACGCGGCCACTGTCTTTCCCGGAAGATCCGGCCGGGCTCCTTTAATTTATAGATGCCCACTTTCACCCGTGCCGGTTCCGGCTGACCGTTGAGATTGGTGGTCCTGAGAATAAAAGATGCTTTACCGTCCTTGTCGAGTTGTACCGGAATATCTGCATCCACCAGCATGGCATTGTATCCGACAGCCACCAGGTTGGAAGAGGATTGAGTCTCCCCGTTGAGGTCGGTCACATCCGCATAGATCCTGTAATGGAATACGGGTTTGTACTTTTTATCGAGGCTGAGATCAGGTACCGCTTTAAAAGTGATGGTAAACTGACCCGTGTCGCCGGTTGTCAGCAATCCATTGGCGATTTCCATTTCCGGGGCAGGAGGGAACCAGCCTCGCCACCAAAGAGGATACGGGAAGATGGCTGAACGGACCACGCGGTACCTCACCTGTGCCTGGTCCAGACCAACTCCGGCATACGACTTTGCCACACCGGTTACCGATACCTGTTCATTTAACTTATACACTCCCTTCACCGGTTCAAAGACTACTTCAAACTTCGGCCGCTTGTATTCCTCTACCTGAACCGTGATCGAACCGGATTCGTTCAGGATGGTCATCGCCCCGGTGAGGACTCCCGAAGGTGCTGTGAACGATCCGTTGAACGAACCGTATTCATTCGTCACCAGGCTCAGGCTGGCAATTTTCTGATGATTGACATCATAGAACGTAACCTCGGTTGGATGTTTCGCAAGAATTTCATTCTCTTTGCCATCCGATCCGATCACGATCCCCTTGAAATAGACCGTCTGACCAGGACGATAAATGGCACGATCGGTAAAGAAAAAGGTCCTTGGCTTCTTTTCCTTTTCTTTATCAGGGTGAAACTGAAGATAGAAATAGGTATCCGTCAGCAGGCGGTCTCCGTCTTTGCGAAAATCCAGGATCAGCGCTCTGGAACGATCTTTCCGTGACGGTGCCGGAATCTTTACCAGTCCCTGGGCATCAGTAGTAAAACGTTGCCATTCAACCAGCCTGCTTTTCCTGGCCTTATTGTCATAATCCCTGTTATAGGCCGTAACCGTAACACCCGGGATAGGTGTGCCCTTGTCCCTGTGCAGGACATAAATGTCATAGCTGCCCTTTTCATCTCCCCGGCTGATATAACTGATGTCGGTGATCCAGAAAGAAGTATAGGCTACCGGTTCGGTCCTGAAAGTAAACGTGGGATTGGGGCTGAGCATGAGAATATAATAGCCCGGGGGTAGCGCCGGTAGGCTGATCTCGACCGAATGGGGCTGATAATCGCCGTCATCAGGGAGTTTGAGGTTCCATTCGCGCAGGACAGGCTCCTTCAGGTACGCGACCAGGGGAGTGTCTTCGCGGCCCAGTTCCCTTATCTCGCGGTCCTTTTCCGGATCCATACGGATGATCCGGAGGTAGGCAGTCTCAGTATTTTTATAACGCACCAATGCAGGGAACGGGCTGCCCTGGTAGGTAGCGTAATCCGTGGTCAGGGAGATCTCTTTGGATTCAATTCTTTCCAGCAGGGTTTTGCAACTCAGTGCCCCCTCCGACGTGGGATGATTTTTCAGTGCTTCCAGGCACAATTCACGCGCTCTTTTCATATCCCACTTATGCTCATCTGATTTCAGGGGGTCATAACCGGAGCCTTTTTCATACAATGCATTCGCCAGCTCGAAGCTGATCCCTGCTGAGGAAGCATGGGTACGGTGGTCATCCAGCAGGGTTTGTAATGCCTGGCGGTAGAGGCTGTCCTTCAGATCCATCACCGCTTCCTGGTGCACGAAATTCAGCCGTTTCAGATCCGCATCGATCAGTGCCTCGGGGGTTCTGTCGTTCAGGTGGGAACGGACGATATCCTGTAGCAACCGGATCGCATAGTAGGACCGGGAAAGGGTATCCTGAGAAGTGATGGTGAGCCTGACAAACTCCCTCGCCGGGGCAAAATAGTCAGGTGAATCCGTGGAAAAGCGATAGATGGGTTCGGTTAGTCCGGTTTCTTCGTTCATAAAAAAATCCACAGCCCGGTGAGCCAGAAAGTCGTATAATGTCGGGCGATATTTTTTTGAATCTTTTTCTGTGATCAGGATGGCATCATATTCCTCAAGGGGAATTTTCTGGAGGTTTTCCCCTTCTTCGAGAGATCTGTCGTAATCCATAATGATCTCGGATACAAACCTTTTCAGGTCCCACGTTTCAACGTCAGGGTTTTCAAAATCTACGGTCGGGGTCCGGCCAAGGATCTTGTGGCGGTTCATCGCATAATAACGCCAGTAAAGTTCAGCCTGGATGGAATAGAGGATCTGGCGGACCGGAAATTCGGTCCGGCTGATCTCTTCCCGTGTGTCCGACAGGAACATTTCCATATAGTCCTCTTCGAAATCTGACCGGAGGCTCATCTGGCAAAGAATGGCCTTGATAAACTGCGGGGAATTATGGGTGGACTGAGCCCGTGTATAAATATCCCTGACGATCTCAAGGGCGGATTGGGGCAGACCCTGCTCAACAAGCGAATCCACCTTCTTCCAATCGGAAATAAATTGTTCCGCAGGATTTTCCTGTGACGGATTTCCCCTGGATGTAAAATGTATCATGGTATAACCTGTTAATGCGAACACGACACCTAAAAGGACTAAAATAAAGATGGATCTGGTTTTCATAGATTCACTGGATTACTGAACGATTGCCTGTGCTTATCATGATGATAAAACCGCCAAAATTCCACAAAGGAGGGAATCAAAGACAAAGATAAGGAAACTTTCACACGGTGTTAATCCAGCTTTGCGGTCATCGGGTTGGCCAGTCCTGAAAAATGTTGAAGCTCCACTTTAATTTTTCCGACCAGCACTCTGGATTCAACCCTGATAGGGATACGGTTGGAGTCGTCGGTCACCCAGATGGTCATCGGGTAAGGCTCGCTGAATACGGGTCCAACCAGTACCATGGGTTTAAATTTCAGACAACGGAATTTTCCGTTATGCGACTTGATGGTTTCATGTCCCTGGAAAACAACCTGGGAGATATAAACGGAGTCATCCAGAAAAAAATCGAATGGGAAGACATCTCCTTTCCGGGCGGATGAGAAATCCATGGTACGGGCATAGTACAAGGCCGATAGGATATCCTGGATGTTATCCGGGACCTCTCTTGTTGCAAAGGTACCCCTTGCAATGTTATTCTTTCGGTCGAATTCCACATCGTCGTTTCGCACGTAGGAGCCTTCTTTGGTACGCCGTAAAAAGTACCATGGGATCAGGGCCTGTTCATCAATAAAGGTCTCGTACCTGTCGTTCACGGTATAGAATGCGGCCAGCACTCCTTTGGTGCTTCCGACTCCGACGACATGATAGGTATCGCGGTCTTCAAACTGCCTGTTTTCCTCCGTGATCTGCAGGGTGGCGGTGCCAGCGATCATTTTGGGCAGGATCCAGGCATCCCAGTATACATTGTATTCAAGATGTTCTCCCCGGTCAAATGCAAAATTATTGACAAACCGATAATCCTGTGCATTGGCACTGGGAGCAACGAAGAAAAGCGAAAGACACAGGAGGACAGGTGAAAATGATTTCATCATCATCTGTATTTGGGGTTTTGGCTGGACTTGCAACAAATATGCCAAAACTCAGATGACAATGTTAATGATCTTTTGCGGGACAATGATCACTTTCCGGGGAGGTTTGCCCTCCAGCCATTTCTGCGATTTATCATGGGTCAGGGCAATATGCTCAATTTCAGCATGGGTCAGGGTAATGGGAAGCTCGAGCGTGAAGCGCAGTTTCCCGTTAAAAGAAACAGCATACGTCACCAGATCCTCTTTTAGATAATTTTCATTCCAGGGCGGAAAGGAAGCGAAGGAGACGCTCTGCTTATGTCCGAGCAGGGACCATAACTCTTCTGCAGTATGAGGGGCATACGGGGAAAGGATCACCGCGAGGTTTTCCAGGATTATCCGTTTGTTGCAACCGACGTCGCTTAGCTCATTCACACAGATCATCAGGGTGCTTACCACGGTGTTGAGCGAAAACCGAAGGATGTCATCCTCTACCTTTTTGATGGTACGATGGATGATTTTTAATTCCTCCGGGGTGGGAGCGTCGTCCGATACACTGAATTCATTCTTATCATTATGATAAAGCTTCCAGAGTTTCTTCATGAAGCGGAACACTCCTTCAATCCCTTTGGTATCCCAGGGTTTGTGGTATTCGACCGGGCCAAGGAACATTTCGTAAAGGCGGAGGGTGTCTGCGCCGTACTTTTCGATCAGTTCGTCAGGATTCTGAATGTTGTGCTTTGACTTGGACATTTTTTCAATTTCCCAGCCGCAGATATAGTTACCGTCCTCCAGGATAAATTCAGCACTGGCCAGGTCGGGTTGCCATTTCCTGAACGCATCCATATCCAGTAAATCGTTTTCAACGATATGAATATCCACATGCTGCCGGATGACGTCGTATTTTTCCCGGAGATTGTGGGATACAAAGGTGTTGGTGCCTTTGATCCGGTAAACGAAGTTCGACCGTCCCTGAATTTTGCCCTGGTTGATCAGCTTCTTAAAGGGTTCCTGTTCAATGGCAAGGCCGATATCGCACAAAAACTTGTTCCAGAAACGGGAATAGATCAGGTGCCCGGTACCGTGTTCATCACCCCCGACATAAAAATCCACGTTTCGCCAGTACCCGATGGCCTCTTTGGAGAAGTAGGCTTCATTGTTATGCGGGTCCATATAACGGAGGTAATAACCACTGGATCCGGCAAATCCGGGCATCGTATTGGTCTCGAGGGGGTATCCCTCAGGGGTTTTCCAGTTTTTAGCCCTTGCCAGCGGCGGATCCCCCGTTTCGGTGGGCAAATAACTATCCACCTCCGGAAGTTCAAGGGGCAGTTCGCTTTCATCCAGGGGATAGGGGATGTTGTTCTTGTAATAGATCGGGAAAGGCTCGCCCCAGTAGCGCTGGCGACTGAAGATTGCATCGCGGATCCGGAAGTTGACCCTGGCAAAACCCAGCCGATGATCCTGAAGCCTCCGGATCGTGGCGGTGATCCCTTCCCTGACCGGCATTCCGGTGATAAATCCTGAATGGATCATGGATCCCTCTTTGGAATCATAGGATTCCTTCCAGGTTGAAGGATCAGAAGGCTGTTCACCCTCCCTGACCACGACCTGGATGATGGGAAGGCGGAAATGGCGGGCAAAGGCAAAATCGCGGCTGTCGTGACCCGGTACGGCCATGATGGCACCGGTACCATAGCCTGCCAGCACATAATCCGCGATCCAGACCGGGATCTTTTCACCGTTTACAGGATTGATCCCGTAGGCGCCGGTGAATTCACCGGTAATGGTTTTCACTTCCGCGAGCCGGTCGCGCTCGGAACGGTTTTTTGCCCACTGGACGTATTCCTGTATCCTGCCCCGTTGCTCAGCAGTAGTGATCTTTTCGACCAGTTCATGTTCGGGGGCCAGGACCATAAACGTTGCGCCCCAGAGCGTATCGGGCCGGGTGGTGAACACTTCGAGCATATCGTCGAATCCATCAATACGAAAGAATACGGCAGCACCCTCCGACCGGCCGATCCAGTTACGCTGGACCTCTTTCAGCGATTCCGGCCAGTCAACCTCTTCCAGTCCGTCCAGCAGGCGCTGTGCATAGGCAGATACCCTCAGTGACCACTGTTTCATCAGTTTACGTTCTACCGGATAACAGCCCCGTTCCGAAAAACCATCCTTCACCTCATCGTTGGCCAGCACCGTCCCCAGGGCAGGACACCAGTTGACCATGGTATCATCGAGATATGCAAGCCTGTAATTCATCAGGACACGTTGTTGCTGCTCAAGATCCATCTCCTGCCATTGTTGTGCAGTGAAGTTCATCGGTACAGTGCAGGCTGCCTCCAGATCGCCGGTTCCCATGGATGCAAACCGTGCTTCCAGCTCCGATATGGGCTCAGCCCGGCAGGTGGTCTGGTTATACCAGGATTTAAAAAGCCGGATGAACGTCCATTGCGTCCATTTGTAGTAAAAAGGATCACAGGTGCGTACCTCCCTGTCCCAGTCATAGGAAAAACCCAGCTTATCCATTTGCTGCCGGTAACGCTGAATATTTTTCCCGGTGGTGATGGCTGGATGGGTACCTGTCTGGATGGCGTATTGCTCGGCCGGCAGTCCGTAGGCATCGTATCCCATGGGATGCAGCACGTTGAAGCCTTTCAGCCTTTTGTAGCGTGCGATGATATCGCTGGCGATATAGCCAAGGGGATGCCCCACGTGCAAGCCGGCTCCGGAAGGATACGGAAACATGTCAAGGACATAGTATTTCGGTTTCGAATAATCAATGTCAACCTTATAGGTCTTATTCCGATCCCAGTACTGCTGCCATTTGTATTCGATCTCTTTGAAATGATAATCCATGCATTCGGTCTGTTTGATTGCGAACCCTCTGTGAATGCCCCATCTGGCTTGCGAAGTTACTAAAAACAAGGCAACTGGTGCCCGGCATCCCAAATTTTTATACCTTAGCTGCCTTGAAAATGGATCATGAGCATCAGGGAAGAGCAATATAACCGCCGGAGGATCAGATCCTCATACATCACCACCCTGGTCAGTATCACCATGGTATTGTTCATGCTGGGCCTGCTTGGCCTTCTTCTTTTACAGGCTGAGCGTCTCTCCAGGCACGTGAAGGAAAACATCAGCCTTTCGGTGATCATGAACGAGAATGTAAAAGAGGCCAGCATACTTGAATTTCAGAAAAAACTGGATATATCGTCTTTTGTGAAATACACCGAATATATTCCGAAGGAAAAGGCAGCAGCGGATCTGAAAGAGCAGCTGGGAGAGGATTTCATCAGTTTTCTGGGATATAATCCCTTACTGCCTTCCATCGACGTTCACCTGAAGGCCGCCTATGCCAATAATGATAGCATCCCGTTGATAGAACAACAGCTTATTAAGAACACGGATGTCAAAGAGGTTTTTTATCAAAAATCACTGGTTGATCTTGTGAATGCAAATACGCGCAGGTTAAGCTACCTGTTGACAGGCCTCAGCCTGTTGTTGCTCCTGATAGCGATAGCCCTGATCAACAATACCATCCGGCTATCGGTTTATGCCAAACGGTTTCTCTTACGAACCATGCAGCTGGTCGGGGCAACCCAGGGATTTATCCGCAAGCCTTTTGTCAGGCGGGGGATCGTTCAGGGACTGATAGGAGGAGTGATTGCCAGCCTGCTGCTCCTCGCGGTCCTGTGGTGGGCTCAGCGTGAAATCCCGGAAATGAATGCATTGAATGATCCCAAACTGCTTTTGTCACTGCTGGGCATAGTCATCCTGACAGGTATAGTCCTGACATGGATCTCTACCTATCTTGCGGTGAGAAAATACCTGAAGATCAGAACGGACGAACTGTACTATTAAACGATAACCTATGATTGCGAAAAAAAAGACCCCGGAGCCCATTAAGCGAGCCAAAGTACCAGAGACCAGGACCAGGGATTTTGCCTTTGGGAGGCAGAATTACCGCTTATTGATCATTGGCCTGATCTTTATACTGACAGGATTTGTAATGATGATTGGAGGGGGATCGGATGATCCCAATGTTTTTAATTACCAGATTTTTTCTTTCCGCAGGATCACCCTTGCTCCCATCCTTATTCTGGCGGGATTCATTATCGAGATCTTCGCTATTATGCGAAAAACAAAAGAAGAATAAAAGGACCATTACCCTGCAACCTGTAATCCCGCTAATGCGGGATCTCCGCTGCGCCTCGACCTGCAACCAGTAACGAACCAACAGCTGACACCATGGACGAACTAACCGCATTGATACTGGGTCTGATCCAGGGCCTGACGGAGTTTCTTCCGGTAAGCAGCAGCGGGCATCTTGAACTGGGCAAGGCACTCTTTGGATTACAGGGATCGGATAACCTGATCTTTACGGTTACCGTGCACGGGGCTACGGTGCTCAGCACCCTGGTCGTCTTTTATAAAGATATTCTCCGTTTACTGAAAGGCCTTTTGGCTTTTCGCTGGAATCCGGAAACCCGCTTTATCACTAAAATATTGATTTCAATGATCCCAGTGGCCGTCCTGGGCTTTTTCTTCCGTGAGCAGGTGGAGGCTTTTTTCAACGGAAATACCGTCTTGGTCGGCAGTATGCTGATTCTCACAGCCATTCTGCTGACACTCACTACCCTGGTGAAGGCAGGGCTGAAGACGATCCCTTTCGTGGATGCACTGATCATAGGCGTTGCCCAGGCTATTGCTGTGCTACCGGGCCTTTCGCGTTCCGGCGCAACGATTTCCACAGGGCTGCTATTACGAAACCAAAAAGAGGAAGTGACCCGATTTTCTTTTCTGATGGTCATTCTTCCGGTTCTGGGTGCCAATGTGCTGGATCTGTATGCAGTAAATATGCAAAATGATGTGACCGTGGGAAGCATTCCCCTGCTCATAGGCTTTCTGTCGGCCTTCATCAGTGGACTGATTGCCTGTAAATGGATGATCGGCATCGTTAAAAAAGGAAAGTTGAAATGGTTTGCCCTGTATTGCCTAATCATCGGAATCATTGCCATCGTCTGGGGCAGGGGATCCTAATTGCATACATTCGCAGAAATGATAGAAACCACCTTCCCTCCGAACGATGAACTCATCAACGGACAGCTGTTGCTGATGAGCAAACCGCTGGGTTGGACCTCGTTCGATATGGTTGGCTATATCCGCCGGATGCTCAGGGAGTACCGTAGCCTTCCGAAAATCAAGATCGGCCATGCGGGTACGCTCGATCCGCTGGCCACCGGGCTTCTGCTGGTCTGTACCGGTAAATATACCAAGCGCATCATCGAATTCACCGACATGGAAAAAGAGTACACCGGTACCTTCGTGCTGGGGGCAAACCGGCCTTCTTTTGATAAAGAGACCGATATTGACAGCACGTATCCGACAGATCATCTTACCGCTGAACAGATTCACCAGGCCGCAATCCATTTCACCGGTGAACAGAAACAAATCCCACCCATATTCTCCGCCACCAAAGTGCAGGGGATCCCTGCCTACCTGTATGCAAGAGACAAACAACACGTTGAGATCGAACCCAAACAGATCACGATCTTCAGCTTTGAGATCACCGCCATCCAACTTCCGGTGGTGACCTTCAGGATCGTATGCAGTAAGGGAACCTATATCCGCGCCCTGGCGCGTGACTTTGGCCGGTACCTGTCATCCGGGGCATACCTTGACTCCCTGTGCCGGACAAGGATCGGCCCGTACCTGCTGGAAAATGCGACGGAAGCCGATGAGTTGCTGACGATCCTCAGGGTAGAGAAACAGGTCACAGACTGACTGAAGGCTCATAGGAGTTTCATTTTTACTTATTTATTGATTTTTAACTTTTTATTCACTACCTTTGCACCCATTTTATTCATCCGAAATAAATATTATCTATATATGAAACTTTCTCAGTTCAGGTATCATTTACCCAAGGAATTGATCGCAGTGAATCCGCCGGAACACCGGGATGAATCCAAACTGATGGTGCTCCACCGGGACAACAGGGAAATTGAGCACCGGGAATTCAAGCACATCGTAGAGTATTTCGGAGAGGGAGATGTTTTTGTCATCAACAACACCAAGGTTTTTCCGGCTTTATTGCTTGGCGAGAAGGAAAAGACCGGTGCGAAGATCACGGTTTTTCTTTTGCGTGAGCTTAATTCCGAATCCCGGTTATGGGATGTGCTGGTGGATCCTGCCCGGAAAATCCGTATCGGCAATAAGCTTTATTTTGGAGAGGATGATGCGCTAGTGGCAGAGGTCATTGACAACACCACCTCCCGTGGCCGGACCCTGCGTTTCCTGTTCGACGGACCGTACGAGGAATTCAAGAAAACCATCCAGTCGCTTGGGAAGACCCCGCTTCCGGAGGAGCTTCAGAAGATCAGGGAGATCAAGCCTGAAGATCAGGAATGGTACCAGACCATTTATGCGAAGTCTGAGGGTGCTGTTGCCGCTCCCACTGCCGGCCTTCATTTCAGCCGGGAACTCATGAAACGGCTGGAATTACGGGGAGTATCCTTTGCTGAGATCACCCTTCACGCAGGAGTCGGAAATTTCAGGGAGATTGACGTCGAAGATTTGACAAAGCATAAGACTGACTCTGAAGAAATGTTCATTAGCGTGGAAACGGCCAACAGTGTCAACCGGGCAAAAGAAGGAAAACACTATGTATGCGCCGTTGGCACCACCACAATGAAAGCGTTGGAATCATCGGTTTCCATTGCAGGATACCTGAAACCCTTCAAAGGCTGGTCCAATAAATTCATTTTTCCACCCTTCGAATTCAACATCGCCAATGCCATGGTCACGAACTTTCACTTGCCCACGTCCTCCATGCTGATGCAGGTGGCCGCATTCGGTGGCTATGATTTTGTAATGGACGCTTACAGGGAAGCCATTAAGCATAAATACCTGTTCTTCACCTATGGGGACGCCATGCTGATCCTATAACCGGTGGACCCCGATCTAAAATATGCAGTGATTGCCGCCGGGGGAGAAGGTGCGCGGATGAACAGCCGGATCCCGAAACAATTCCTGGCCATCAACGGAATGCCCATACTGATGCTGGCGATCAATGCTTTTGCAGAAGCGATCCCTTCCATTCAGCTGATCATCGTACTGCCTCCGGCACAGATCCCCACGTGGAAATCACTGATCGGATCACTACGGTTTACGGTTCCTCATCGGATCGTGGAAGGGGGTTCGCTGCGGTTTGATTCCGTTAGAAATGGCCTGGAAAAGGTGCCGGATAACAGCCTGGTCGCCATTCACGACGGGGCACGGCCGGTGGTACCCCACCAGCTGATCCGGAACTGTTTTCTGCGTGCGAAGGAACAGGGTTGCGCTGTACCCTGCATCCACCCGGTTGAGTCGGTCAGATGGATCGAAAAAGGCATGCACCGGCCTGTTTCCCGCGAGGATATCCGTATCGTTCAGACACCCCAGGTCTTCCGGGCAGTGCTGATCAAAAAAGCCTATCAGCAGCCCTTCCGGGAATCATTTACCGATGACGCGACCGTCCTTGAGGCATCAGGGCATCCCATACACCTGGTAGAAGGATACAGGTGGAACATCAAGATCACTTACCCGGAGGATCTGGCAGCCGCGGAAGCAGTGATGAAATCATTGAATATTGAAAATTGAAAATTGACCGAATCATCCTGGGTATTGATCCCGGAACCACTATCATGGGGTACGGCCTGATCCACGACCATGGGGCATCCATGGAACTGATCTCACTGGGCGTGATCAAACTGGACAGGATGCAGGATCATTTCTCCCGCCTGCAGCGCATTTTTGAACGGACACTGTATCTGATCGATGAGTACAAGCCGGATGAGGTTGCGATTGAAGCGCCCTTTTACGGAAAGAATGTCCAATCGATGCTCAAGCTGGGAAGAGCTCAGGGAGTGGCTATGGCAGCAGCCCTCTATCGTTCGGTTCCCATCACGGAATACTCTCCGCGAAAGATCAAGCAGTCCATCACGGGTAAGGGAAGCGCGTCGAAAGAGCAGGTAGCATCCATGCTTACCGTTCTGCTGTCAATGAAAGAAGAACCTCAGTACCTGGATGCCACCGACGGACTGGCTGCAGCTGTTTGCCATTACTTACAGAAGAACCCGGGCAGGGCATCCGGAAAACCCACCAGCTGGAAAACCTTTATCTCGGAAAATCCCGACCGCATACAGGGCTGACAGGCTCACATCAGTTTCTGGTAGGCCTGCCACCACCGGTCAGGGATATCATTTTCACATGCAGTCTGATAATCACTATAGGAACAGGGCACAAGGTAATGTCGGGCGTACTTGACCTGCATATCGGGAGGGCAATTCACTTCCATCCACCAGCGATCGCTGCGTTTGCTTTTATAAAAAATAATTTCATCGCCCTGGCCTTCGATACGAACCATATATTTCACATACTGATCCTTGTCCTTATAGGGGAATTCATTGAAACGGCCAAGGTAACCATCAATGAAATACCAGATCATCTGGGCTGCCAGGTGGGTAGTCTGCTCATGGGAGTCATAGGTCGGATTGATCTCGTAAATGCCCAGGGAAGTCAGTTTATCGCTTAATCCTGCATAACGCATGATCTGGCAGATTTCCTCACCATAAAAGCCATTGGGCGTGGTCAGGGCGCACCCCGGGGCATCGGAGGAGCGTACGGATGAGATATCCACGCTCAACAGATCGGCATTTCTCACCAGGGGCTCTGCCTGCTGAAGGTCTGCCCTGATCTCACCGAGGCGATACACATCAAAAAACAGATTTTTCATCAGCCGGATCGCATCCTGGTCAACAAAATAGGTCTGATATCCAATGTTGGTCAGGTTAAACAGAAAATTCGGCTTATGCAGGATGATCTTGCTGATATACGAACGGGAGTCAAAGGATTCTTCCGAACTTCCGATATCAAATTCCTTGTCGATGGTGACAATATTCACGATTTGTCCCAGGCTCTCGTACGCGGTATAGTTGGCATAGGTAAGATCCTGGCTTCCGCCAAGGATAATGGGGATGATGTTGCGTTTTACCAGTTCAGCCACCACCGATTTCAGGGCAAAAAAAGTATCCTCAATCCCGAAACCGGCTTTGATGTTTCCCAGGTCGAGGATTTGCAGGGTTGGATCCGCCGCGTAGAGGTTATACAGTTTCTCCCGGATATAATCCGGCGCCATGCCGCAGCCCTGGTTCGCCTGGGCCTGGCGGTCTTCATTCACACCCAGCAGCGCTATGCAGGGAGTGGAAAGTTCAGGAAAATAGCCTGACTCATCGAAGGAATGAATAATGTCGCCTATCTTTCCGCGATTGGGATTGATGGCATCCATGAATTCCATGCGGTGAACCGGTTCAAAATAGATTGATATATCCATGAGGAGATTTGATCAGGATGGTCACCTGGATCCTTGTTTTTTGTTACCTGACTTCTTCCTGGACCGGGATGCCGGTGTGGTTTGTGCAATCTGCCGGCACTCCTCCAGTGTAAGCTTTTCCGGGTCCTTGTCCCTGGGTATCTTATAGTTGTCTTTCCCGATAGAAATGTAGGGGCCATAGCGTCCTTTCAGGATTCGTACGGGAGGATCACCGTCATATTCCCGGATGATCTTTTCTTTCTCTTCCTGCCGTTTATGTTCAATGATCTCCCGGGCCCGCTCCTCGGTGATCGTATAGGGATCATCGGTCCTGTCCAGGGAATAATAGCTGTTTCTGTGCCTGATATAGGGGCCAAATCTTCCCAATCCGACGATGATCCCGCTGTCCTCAAATTCTCCAAGCTCACGGGGAAGTTTAAACAGCGACAGGGCCTCCACAAGGGTCAGGGTATCCAGACTCTGATCTTTTTTCAACCGGGAAAATCTGGGTTTGACTGAATTATCCGTTTCCCCCAGCTGGGCGATCGGTCCGTATTTCCCCAGTTTCACATATACATTTTTACCGGTCACCGGATCGATCCCCAGCAGCTTTTCCCCCTTCACCTTTTCACTGCTGTTCAGGGTATTTTCAACCTTTTCGTGAAATGGTCCGTAGAATTCTTTGATCATTTCGTTCCATACCTTCTTCCCCTGTGCAATTTCATCGAAATCCTTCTCCACCCTGGCCGTAAAATGATAATCCATGATATTGATGAAATGCCGGACCAAAAAACTGTTCACCAGCGAACCAATATCGGTAGGTACCAGTTTGCCCTTTGTAAAGCCAAATTTCTCCTTCTTCACCTCTTCATGGAAAATCCCGTTTTTCAGGGTGATGACCTCATAGTTTCTCCATTCACCGGTTTTATCTCCTTTTTCGACATATTCACGTTTCTGGATGGTGGAAATGATGGGAGCATAGGTTGAGGGTCTTCCGATTCCCAGATCTTCAAGCTTTTTCACCAGAGTGGCCTCTGAATAACGTGCAGGAGGCTGCGAATATCGCTGGGTGGCTGTCATGTCTTTCAAGAACAGCTCCTGCCCGATCATCAGCGGCGGCAATATACTGCTCTGATCCTCCCCGTTCTCATCATCCGGTGACTCAAGGTAAACCTTCAGGAAACCGTCAAAACGTATGACTTCCCCTTTTGCGATGAATTTTTCAGTGGTGGTGGAGATATCGATGGTCACCAAGGTTTTCTCCGTAAGGGCATCGCTCATCTGGGAGGCGATGGTCCGTTTCCAGATCAGCTCGTACAGTTTTTTCTCCGCAGTATCCCCTTCAATGGTTGGCTGATCCAGATACGTGGGGCGGATGGCCTCATGGGCTTCCTGAGCTCCTTTGGTACGTGTTGTGTACTGGCGGGTTTTAACGTATTCCTTACCATAGGAGGATGTGATCACATCCCGGGCTGCGGCCAGTGCCAGTGAGGAAAGATTCACGGAATCGGTACGCATATAGGTGATCTTCCCTGCCTCGTACAATTGTTGTGCAACACGCATGGTACTCGCCACAGAGAGTCCAAGCTTGCGGCTGGATTCCTGCTGAAGAGTGGAGGTGGTAAAAGGAGGAGCAGGAGATTTCGTAAACGGCCTGGTTTCAATATCTCCCACCCGGAAGGATGCATCCTTGCATTTTTCAAGGAACTGAACGGCTTGCTGCCTGGTGTCGAAACGCTGTGGCAGTTCAGCCTGAAGCACAACCATTCCCTGGGGGGCGTTGATATTAAAATTGGCAGTGACCTTAAAAGAAGTTGTGGTGGAAAAGGCTTTGATCTCTTCTTCCCTTTCCACAATCAGTCGTACGGCAACCGACTGTACCCGTCCGGCCGAAAGGGCAGGTTTTACTTTTTTCCAGAGGATCGGGGAAAGCTCAAAGCCGACCAGGCGATCCAGCACCCGACGTGCCTGCTGGGCATCCACCAGGTTCATATCAATACCGCGGGGATTCCGGATGGCTTCTGTGATGGCAGTCCGGGTGATTTCATGGAAGGCAATCCGCTTCACTTTCTCCTCTTCCAGGTGCAAGGTCTCCACAAGGTGCCATGAAATAGCCTCTCCCTCCCGGTCCTCATCAGAGGCAAGCCATACGATTTCTGCCTCTTTTGCAAGCTTTTTCAATTCATTGACAACCCTGACCTTATCCGGGGTAATCTCATAGTACGGAAGAAAATCCTTCTCAATATTAACACTCAGGTTTTTCTTCGACAGATCCCTCACATGACCGAAACTCGACTTGACCAGAAAGTCCTTTCCGAGAAAACCCCCAATCGTTTTGGCTTTTGCAGGAGATTCGACAATGACAAGATTTTTAGTCATCTTCCTGGTTTTTTGAAAAACGTGGCAAAATTATAATTTTTATTGATTAATCCGGAAAAGGGTAATTTGTGACCCTGTTTGAGGGCAAAACTTTCCTGTATTTTTATTAATTTTGCAGTCCTTTTTCATAAACTATTGATTTATAATTATATCCAAACCCAACCCGCAGCGTGTCGCAAAAGAAAAAACTCTATATTGAGACCTATGGGTGCCAGATGAACTTCTCGGACAGTGAAATTGTGGGGTCGCTGATGCTCGGAAGCGGATATGAAATGACGAATGATCCTGGCGGAGCAGATGTGATCTTCATCAATACCTGTTCGATCCGGGAGCATGCCGAGCAGCGGGTCAGGCGGCGGTTAAAGGAGCTCAGCGTATGGAAAAAGAAAAGACCATCGCTGGTCATCGGGGTGCTGGGATGTATGGCGGAACGGCTGCGGGAGTCATTTATGGAAGAGGAGCCCCTGATCGACATGCTGATCGGACCTGATGCATATCGCCACATTCCCGAACTGCTCCAGTCGGTGGGCAGCGGGCAAAGGGCGGTGGATGTACTGTTATCCATGGAAGAAACGTATGCGGATATCCGGCCGGTGCGGCTGGCAAGCAACCGAGTGAGTGCATTCCTTTCGATCATGCGGGGATGCGGGAATTTTTGTGCCTATTGTGTTGTGCCGTTTACGCGGGGAACCGAACGCAGTCGCGATCCTGAATCCATCATCCGTGAAGTCACTGATCTGGTGGAACAGGGATACCGCGAAGTCACCCTGCTGGGACAGAATGTCAATTCATACACCTGGAAAGAAAATGACCGAATCCTGAACTTTCCCCGCCTGCTGGAAAGAGTGGCGGAGGTGGATCAGCACCTGCGGATCCGGTTTGCCACCTCCCACCCCAAAGACCTTTCGGATGAATTGATATCCCTGATTGCATCCTCACGGAATGTTTGCAGATCGATCCACCTGCCGGTACAATCCGGTAGCAATCCGGTGCTGAAACGAATGAACCGGAAATATACGCGGGAGTGGTACATGGACCGGATCCGAATGATCAGGAAACACATACCCGATGGTTCCATTTCAACCGACATTATTGCCGGTTTTTGCGGTGAAACGGAAGAAGATCACCAGCAAACCCTTTCACTGATGAAAGAAGCTGCTTTCGACTTTGCCTTCATGTTCAAATACTCCGAAAGACCCGGCACCCCTGCGGCCGAAAAATTCCGCGACGACGTTCCTGAAGCGGTTAAGAGCCGTCGCCTGAATGAAATCATCCAGCTCCAGCAAAATCTGTCGCTCCAAAGCAATCAAAAAGATAGGGGTAAAATTTTCGAGGTGCTGGTCGAAGGACGTTCCAGGAAGTCAGCTCACCAACTGTCGGGGCGGAACAGCCAGAATAAGGTCATTGTTTTCCCTGCCCTTCACTTTCTTCCAGGGAATTTAGTAAAGGTGACCGTTACGGGATGCACCTCCGCTACCCTGATGGGCGAGGTGGTGACGGAGCAGGAATCCTCCGGATAAATCAAGCGGGTATCTGGATGTCATGATGCGCAATGAAGATTAATCCCTTGATTATGAAAAAATCATTACTTTTGCAACCCTGCCTGGGGAATAAGGGCATATGGTAAAGGTTGCAGACATTATGGCTGGAGATATGAAGAACGCAAGGGAGAATTCCATTCAGGAGTCCGGGAGTATATTTCCGGAATTCCATAAAATCATTCAACGGTCGGACAAAGAAACGTACCTTAAACAGCGGTCAAGGGTCATCTGGCTGACAGGGCTCTCGGGTTCGGGCAAAACCACCCTGGGAAGTTACCTTGAAAAGGAACTTTTCTCCATGGGTTATCTCACACAAATGCTCGACGGTGACAACATCCGTAGTGGGATCAATGCTAACCTGTCATTCAGCGATGAAGACCGCCGTGAGAACATCCGCAGGATCGCTGAGGTGTCAAAGCTGTTCTTACATTGCGGGATCATTGTGATCAGCTGCTTCATTTCCCCAACCCGTGAGATCAGGGCGATGGCAAGGAAGATCATCGGCCCGGAGGATTTCCT
The DNA here is from genome assembly GCA_017993235.1 of Lentimicrobiaceae bacterium. GTDB lineage: Bacteria > Bacteroidota > Bacteroidia > Bacteroidales > JAGONC01 > JAGONC01. Next base: position 59,895 of record JAGONC010000003.1, on the reverse strand, counting down.
GGAGATCTATGTCAATGCTCCACTGGAAATCTGCGAACAACGGGATGTAAAAGGATTATACAAGCTGGCCCGAAACGGTAAGATCAGTGATTTTACAGGTATCGACTCACCATTTGAAGCTCCCGCAAACTGCAATCTTGAAATCCGGACCGATCAACTGACCGTGAAAGAATCTTCCCAGCAATTACTGGACTTTGTTCTGCCCTGGATCAGGAATGGCCGTTAATGGATGAAAAGACGAACCTATGAAGAAATACCATTTGAACCACTTGCGGGAACTTGAATCCGAGTCTGTCTATGTCATGCGGGAGGTGGCTGCTCAGTTTGAGCGTCCATGCCTGCTGTTTTCCGGAGGAAAAGATTCAATCGTCCTGGTTCATCTGGCCCGCAAAGCATTTTACCCCTCCCTGATCCCTTTTCCATTATTACATATTGATACCGGACATAATTTTCAGGAGGCGCTTGATTTCCGGGATGACCTTGTACGTAAAATCGGAGCTCGCCTGGTAGTGGGCTCTGTCCAGGAATCCATTGACAAAGGCCGTGTTGTGGAAGAAACCGGTTACAGCGCCAGCCGTAATGTACTGCAAACCACCACACTGCTCGATACCATCGCTGAACATAAATTTGATGCTGCCATTGGCGGCGGTCGACGTGATGAAGAAAAAGCCCGCGCAAAGGAGCGTTTTTTCTCGCACCGGGACGAATTCGGGCAATGGGATCCGAAAAACCAGCGACCCGAGCTGTGGAACATTTTTAACGGGAAAAAACACATCGGAGAACATTTCAGGGTGTTTCCCATCAGCAACTGGACCGAAATGGATATCTGGCAATACATCTATATGGAGAGCATAGAACTGCCCAGTCTGTACTACACCCATACCCGGGAAGTCTTTTACCGTGACGGAGTCTGGCTGGCCTATGCTCCGTTCATGAAACTCAAACCCGACGAAAAAGTGGAGATGAAAACCGTCAGGTGTCGCACGGTCGGGGATATCACCTGCACAGGCCTGAGCCTTTCGACGGCAAACACGCTGGAAGATATCATCCAGGAAATTGCAGCCACGCGCGTCACCGAAAGAGGAAGCCGCTATGATGACCTGCGTTCGGAAGCAGCAATGGAAGACCGCAAAAGGGAAGGATATTTTTAACGGCAGACCGTAAAATCACGATCCAATGGAAGAAAAGTTTTCAAGCAAAGGGTACCTTGACATGCAACTGCTTCGGTTTACCACCGCAGGTAGTGTCGACGACGGTAAAAGCACCCTGATCGGAAGACTTCTCTACGACAGTAAATCCATTTTTGAAGACCAGCTGGAAGCAGTCAAAAGAGCCAGCATTCGCAGGGGAAATGAGCGGGTTGATCTGGCATTGCTGACCGATGGGCTAAGGGCCGAGCGTGAACAGGGTATCACCATTGATGTAGCCTACCGCTATTTTGCCACACCAAAACGCAAGTTCATCATCGCCGATACTCCGGGCCATGTGCAGTACACCCGTAATATGGTTACCGGAGCCTCAACCGCAAATGCAGCCATCATCCTGATCGATGCGCGCAACGGAGTGACCGAACAAACCTACCGCCATTCTTACATTGCCACTCTGCTGGAGATCAAACACCTGATCATCTGCATCAACAAAATGGACCTGGTGGAATTCAGCCAGGATGTCTACGAAATGATCAGGAATGAATTCATCATCTTTTCCCAAAAACTGGATACACACGACATTCGCTTTGTCCCCATCAGTGCGCTGATGGGTGACAACGTGGTGGAACCTTCCTCCCGTATGGACTGGTACAAGGGCGGTACGCTGATGCATATCCTCGAAACCATCGACATTGCCAGTGATTATAATATGATGGATCCCCGTTTCCCCGTTCAGTATGTGATCCGGCCCCAGTCAGCAGCACATCCGGATTACAGGGGATATGCCGGGAGGGTGGATGGGGGAATATTCCACAAGGGGGACAAAATCATGGTTCTGCCCCAGCAGCTGATTACCACCATTGAGTCCATCGACTTTTTCAAAAAGAAATTGGATATGGCATACCCTCCGATGTCAGTGACCATTCGGATAAAAGATGATATCGACATCAGCCGGGGTGATATGTTTGTCAGGGAAGACAATTTACCCTCCATTACCCAGGATATCACCGCTATGGTTTGCTGGATGAGCGAACGGCCACTGCAGCTCAATGGAAAATACGCCGTGAAACACACCACCAAAGAGGTCAGGTGCATCATAAAGGATGTTCTTTATAAAGTCAATGTCAATAACCTGAATAAAAACCATGAGGACAAAAATGTGACATTGAACGAAATCGCATGTATTTCCCTCCGTACCACACAGCCTCTCCTGGTCGATCCGTACAAACGAAACAGAAAGACCGGATCGCTGATCCTGATCGACGAAGGATCCAATAATACGGTGGGAGTGGGGATGGTAACATCCTCATAGTAAGAATGAAATAGTAAAAATGAAATAGTAGGTATTGATTATTAAAAATCCTTCTTATGAAACAACTTCTTCGTATAGTGCTTTGTACGATTTTCGTATTTATGACCGGTTTCTGGATGGACTCCGAAGCCTGTACAAACTTCCTGGTCACCAAGGGCGCGTCGGTGGACGGATCGGTGATGATCAGTTATTCGGCTGACTCACACACCCTTTACGGGGAACTTTATCACTGGGCTGCAGCCACGTATCCGGAAGGTGCCCTGCTGGACGTTTATGAATGGGATACCGGAAAATACCTGGGAAAAATAAAACAGGCCCGTCAGACCTATAATGTGGTCGGGAACATGAATGAACACCAGGTAGCCATTGGCGAAACCACCTACGGGGGCCGGGAAGAGCTTGGGAGTCAGTCAGGGGCCGTAATGGATTACGGCAGCATGATGTACATTGCCCTTCAGCGGTCCAAAACAGCAAGAGAAGCCATCAGGGTCATGACAACGCTGGTAGCAGAATATGGTTATGCCAGCTCGGGGGAATCCATTTCCGTTTCCGATCCCAATGAGGCCTGGATCTTTGAGATCATCGGAAAAGGAGAAGGCCAGAAAGGAGCCGTCTGGGTTGCCCTTCGCATACCCGATGGATATGTTTGCGCCCACGCCAACCATGCCAGAATAACCACCTTCCCTGCAGCCAACGGTAAAACCTCCATCACCTTCTCCCAGATCGATAAGATTTTCGACCCGGCGGTGGAATGTGTCTATGCCGATGATGTGATTACCTTCGCCCGCACGATGAAATACTTCGACGGAAAAGACCAGGAATTCAGCTTTTCCGATACCTATGCCCTACTGGATTTCAGCGCTGCACGGTTCTGCGAGGTACGGGTATGGGCTTTCTTCCGTCAGGTAAACGCTGGAATGGATAAGTATTTCGACTATGCTTCGGGCCATAATCTGAAAAACCGCATGCCCCTCTGGATCAAACCCGAGCGTAAGATCTCAGTGGAAGATATGATGGATTTCATGCGTGATCACCTGGAAGGTACACCGCTGGATATGACCCGGGACATGGGAGCAGGACCCTACAAAAATCCCTACCGCTGGCGCCCGCTGACCTTTCAGGTAGATGGAAATGTTTACTGCAACGAACGTGCAACCTCTTCCCAGCAATGCGGATTTGTTTTTGTCGCCCAGTCACGCTCCTGGCTACCCGATCCGATAGGAGGGATCCACTGGTTCGGAGTGGATGATGCCGCCAGCAATGTCTTTGTGCCCATGTACTGCAGCATCACCGAAGCACCCGAAGCTTTTGCCGCAGGTAACGGATCCATGATGGAATTTACCTTCAACAGCGCCTTCTGGGTGTTCAACATGGTCTCAAATTTCGCCTATACACGCTATAGCGATATCCATCCCGAAATCCGTGAAGCACAGGTTGACCTCGAAAATAAATTCATTGACAGGGTTAGGGAAACGGACCAGCAAGCACTAACCCTCTACAATAAAGATCCAAAAGCAGCCCTTAAGCTCCTTACCGATTTCTCCGCCGAACAGAGCAAACTTACACTCAACACCTGGCAGCATTTATGGGCTTATCTGTTTACGAGGTATATGGATGGAAATATCAAGACTGCTCTGGACGTTCCGGAAGGATACAAGTACTATAGTCCCAAGGTCGAACAACCGGGATACGGAGATGATTGGTACAGAAAAATTGTGGAAGAAACAGGTGATCATTTTTTAGTGCCCGGTACCCCGGGTCATTGATATGTATTGGTTCTTATTCCCACATTGTTTATCTTTGCTGAGACCAATCTTGCGTTTATCCTAAAAAACAGTATATGAGCAATAGCTATTCGTTCGGAGAACCTGAAACAGGATCCTCCGGAAACCGATCCAGATCATGGATTTACCTGGCCGTAATTTTATTACTGGCCATTGTGGCGGGAATCTATATCAGCAAGTATACCAGGACAACCAAAGAAGTCCGGACCCTGACCACTGAAAAGGAAAATATGAGGGTTAACCTCCAGGGTGAACTTGATTCGCTGTTGATTGAACACGAAAAAATCAAACAAGAGTATGGTGAACTGAGCGACGTCCTCGTTGTCAAGGACAGCGTTATTCAAGCTAATGCAATGGAGATCAAACAATTACTTGACACACAATGGGAGTATTATAAGGTTAAAAAGAAGCTGGATAACCTGCGTGAGGTGTCGCAAAGTTATCTGAAGCAAATTGACTCGCTGTTTACGGTCAACAGGGCCTTGAAGGAAGAAAACCTTGCCATCAGGCAAAATTTTGAAGCAGAACAGCGAAAAACCGAAAGTCTCGTAAAGGACAAGGAAGAGCTGACCCAGCGGATCACGGAAGCTGCAGTTCTGAATGCTTATAATATCAGTGCTGTCGGGATCCGTTTTAAAAGCGCCGAAGAGGAAAAAGTGACCGACAAAGCCCGCAGGGTGGATAAGATCAAAATATGCTTCACCCTGGGGGCAAACCAGCTTATTGCAGCCGGCCAGAAAGATATTTACATCCGTATTGCGCAGCCCGACAATATGATCCTGACCAAAGGAAAAGGAGAAGAATTTTCGTTTTCCTATATGGGCGCTCAGCTTCAGTATTCAATCCATCAACCCGTTGATTACAACATGGAAGCGGTTGAAAGCTGTACCTATTGGATTCACCGCGACAGCTACGAACCTCTTGCGGAGGGCCAGTATGTGGTATCCATCTACACTGAGGATAACGAGATCGGTCAGACTTCGTTCGTCCTGCAATAATCCTTATCGTGACGTTCAGATGCTCTCCGGGGAAGGAATTTCTCCCGGCGGATGTATTCTTCCCACAGGATCCAAAGCAGAAAAAACACCAGGTAAAAAATCCCTTTGGCAATGAATCCGTGAAAAAAATGCCAGAACTGCGGTAAATAAATGATGACCAGTGATAAACCGATAATCCGGATCAAATTGGTGATATGCACCGTGAGCAATCCTATTGGGATGAACCATGCTTTTCGAATCCATGGACCCGGATAAAAGATCATCAGCAGGGTGAATTGGGTGAACTGACGCATCCCTGAACAGGGATGACTGATGCTCAGCGAACCAGGTGAACCCAGGCAGATCTTTTGTCCATCATACCACGCATGAACATGCAGGATCCGGGTCAGGATCCATTCACTGTCGCGGTACAGCCCCTGCACCATCCAGGCTGAGAATCCGTCGATCCATCGGGTTACCGGAGAGAAATCCAGGAGGGTCTCCCAGATCCACCAGAACAGATAAATGGCTGCCATCATCAGCAAGAATCTGCTGATGCCTTCCAACCGCGATTCTTTTACTTGTTTGCCTGTATACCTGAAGTGGATTCTCACGGCAGGGTGTTGTTTACTGGTCTTTTCTCCTTGTCGATAACCACTTTCTGATCCCGTACCCGATCCCGAAAAGCAAAAAGAAAAACAGACCACTGCCCAGGGGAACACCACCCGATAACGGACCTCCTCCCACCAGTGTACTGTCGCCATTCATCCCCGGATCAGGCTGGGCAAACAACCCACCCTGAAAGATAAACCAGGTGTTCAGGATGCTGTATATCCTGATCATTATTTGCATGTAACCTTTTTTCATACGTTATTGGATTTATGGTAGATATACTTTTTTCGATATTACCCGGGAATCCGCGACGATCCTCACGATCAGCCATCCCTTCGCATGCTTCATGGGAATCAAGAGAGGGCTGGTGCCGACGGTTTCCTGATGGATCAGACGACCCGTCAGATCATGGATAGTAACCATTCCCCCGTTGAATCCGTGAGGCGGGACAAGATTCAGGTTACCGCCTGATGGAAATAGGATCATCTCCTCCGCAGTAATTTCATCCTGTCCTGAAATGGGTGTGAAATGAAGAATGAATCGCCCGGGATCATCTCCGGTTGAAAAGGTGAAGTCATAGAATGGATAGGAAAAACAATCAACCAGAGAATCCACCGCCAGATCTTCCAGGAGGAAGACCGTTCCTTGTGGAAACGTTTCCATACCGGCAAATGTCAGTCGGTAAGATCCCGTGGAGTTGGCTGAAAAACCGATTATAATGCCATCCATATCCTCCAGGGAAGGATAAGCGCTTACGGAAAGCTGTTCACCGTCGTCTGAAACAGAATAGATATGAGGAACCTGTTCGCCTCCGAATAGCTTATGCGCATCAAACTCCGCATCAAAATCCCCGGTGGATCCTTCCCTGAGGCAAAGTGTCGTCTGATCCTGCCTGCCATTGCCGGAGGATGTGATCCTGAACAGCGGAAACAGCTCATTGCCAGTTCGATAAAAACCTGTGACTTCGTGCAGACGGGCTGAGTTGGAGAAGGTGACCGAACCGGTCTGTCCCGGTACATCCACCCGGATGAAAAATCCCTGCATGGCAGGAATGATCGAATCTGTGGTCTCAGGATTGTTTCCCACGCCATTGATGTATGATGAATATCCATCCAGTTCCGGATTCCAGAAGTAGATGGCATGTTGAACATGATCCTTCAGGATTGAGGAATGATCCCAGTTCAGCGATGACGGGTACGGGTTTCCGATCAGGTTGTACCCGGCATATTCAGGCTGATAGGAGGGGATCCCCGGAGGAGTGTAGGTCAGTCCGCTGACGGTAAGTGATCCCGAATTCAGTTCCCCTGTGAAACTCACCAGGGCGCTTCCTCCTGCCAGCCATACAGAATAACCGCACAGCGGGAAAAGAGGACTTCCCGAAGACAGGTTGTCCCATTGCTGAAGGGGTTCACTATATTTCCTGACATAGGCGCTGCCGGGGAAGATACCGCCTGCACTGATCTGGCTTACAGGAGGAGCAACATAATGATAGATAGCGTTTTCCGGGTCGCGTGAAGTGCCCCCGGATAGAAAGAGCTGTACCTGCGAACTTCCATTTACCATGACTGTAGCCGCATCATCTTCCAGAAGAAGAGAAGAGGCGCTGCACGAATCGGCCTGCAGTGTCAGGGTGTTGCCGACCGTCAGGGTGTTTCCCTGTGCAATGGTGAGCGCTGCACCGGGCTCCAGCAGCAGATCCTGACACTGGAATGGATGATCGACAATCAGTATTGCATTGACATTGAAAGGAATGGTGACCTGAGTTCCTTCTCCGGCGGATTGTCCCCAAAGCCAGTTGGATGGCACCGCCCAGTTATGCTCCTGTTCAGCGTAGCCTCCTGCCCAGGTCGCCGACACCGGAGCCAGGCAATTGGCCTGACCGGGGGTGCCACCATTGACGTGACTGGCTTTCCAGTTACCGGATTCACTGTTGTCCAGACCAACACCGGCCAGCTCCAGTGAGGGTCCGTAACCATCCGGGGCACTGTTTCCCCAGGCCGATCCATCACCGTATGTCACGCTGTCGATCAGCAAACCGCCGGGACTCCGCAACAAAAGGGTCTCCCCGGTATTGCTCAGTGTACCGCTCTGCCATTGATACACCGCATATCCCTGCCCCGCATATATCTCGGAAGAATAAGCGATCACAGCATATTCACCTGCCGCAAGGGTTGCCCCACTGGGAAAGGTAAAGGTGATCCCCTGTTCGAAGGAATATCCACCCAGATCCAGCGCTTCCTCTCCTGCATTACATATCTCGAGGAATTCCGTCGTATCCGTTCCTGCCTCCGGTCCATTATAGTGAATCTCATTGATCACAACCTGTGCAGGTGGAAGTACGGAAAAAGGATTGCTGGTGTCCGGTTCCAGGGGGGTACCGGCCAGAACCATGACAGCAAGGGTCACATTATTTTCTGCAACGTTGTACCTCACCCCGGAAACAGTCATAGCATACTGTCCTGCCGGCAGGGTATCCTGTGTGTTACCATATAGATAACCCGTACCGCTGACCCGTGACAAACCAACCAGGGTGTTTTCGTCTACCGGACAGGGATTGCCCGTTGAATCCACAGTCACGATTTCCAAATAAAAGGGTTCGTTGACAAAAGGTGCCGTCCCGCCATTGACGGTGACGATTTGGAATCCTGCAGGCTGATCCTCGCTGCCACCGATCGTAAAGCCGGCGGTGGACAATGTCTGACGCTGGGTGTCGGAGCCTGCCCAGTTCTGGTAATTATGGACGGATAACAGCAGTTCTTCCCTTGATCCGGACACCAGGCTCCTGTTGTATAGCATGTTATCCGTTTCTGTCAGTGCCACACAGGTGACTCCGTTTTCCAGCCCGGCCGGAAGAGCAGAAGTCCCTGCATCCGTGGCATCATCCTGCCAGGTGTGGTCACCCTCGTCATTGATTGCCGCCACAAACAGGGGGGCCTCCTCCGTTCCCTGGTACACTAATATCTGATCCCCACTGGAGGAGAGGGCCATATCTGAAATGGGAATGAGCATTTCCTCTCCTGCAGGATGATCCTCACCTGCCACCCAGATATCAATCCCTTCCCCTGTCCTGAATGTGCCGGATGCTTTCCACCCATTGTCGGTAAACCGGATCTCCGTTCCGGATTCAATGGCTACCATAAATACCACGGAAACCTCATCCGGATTGTCCATGTTAAAGCCGGTTATCACCAGATCCCCGGGCAGTAAAGCGGTTTGAGCATGGTTGGGCGCTGTCGTGAGCAGGATGGCCATTAGCGGCAGTCCTGCGTAAAAGAAAATATACGGTTTCATAAAGGATGCACATTTTAGGTTTATTGTTCCGCCGTCGGGTAGCCTGTTGAAACTTTCCGACTTTAATGGTTAATCCCGGTAGTGCCCAAAATGTGACCCTGTTTTTTTAAAAAAATGAAAAAATTTTTGAAAAACACTGATATGAATCCCAGGGCAAGCCCTGGACCCTGATTCCGGTGCAAGCACCGGGTAATTCAACCTCTACTCCCCATAATGGAGAGGGGGACAGGGGGTGAGGTATCATTTCCTGCCGAAATCCGCGGGATTCTCTCCCCAGGCTACAGTATCCCATTTCAGCAGGGGATTATGGTGCGGATATTCGTGAAGCCACTTCAGGGCCCGGTCAACAAGCTCGAAGAGCTTCTGATTGGAGGGAGTGCGCGGAAGTTTAGTCTTGATTGCCCTGTCCTTGACCCATTTAAGCGCTGTCCGGGAATCGCTGTATACAGGACAGGTGAGGCCCCGCTGCTGCAACAGGGCCAACCCGTGTACGATAGCCAGGAATTCACCCAGGTTGACCGTTCCTTCCGGAAAGGGACCTTCCCGAAAAACCTCTGCCCCGCTTTGGGTCCAGACTCCCCGGTACTCCAGAATCCCTGGGTTCCCGCTGCATGCAGCATCCACCGACAAACTATCCCAAACAGGAAAGGATCTCACGGAGGATACGGATAAATCCATTGCAGTTTGAGCGGATTTTTTCCTGACAAAGTCCCTGTAATCGCCTGCAAATGCATTTTCTGCCGCCTCACGGGATGGGAAGGACTTGTACACGGCGCCTTCGTATCCCCTGACCTGATCTTCACACTCCTGCCACGATTCGAAGATGCCCGTTCTCTTCCCTTTCCAGACAACGTAAAATTTTATTCCCGACATACTGATGGGATTCTGATACAAAACTAATAACTATTTTTGTCGGTCAACGATCATCACCCAGTGTATCCCATCCCTGTGTAATGAACTGCTCACTGTAATGAAAAGAATCTGGATATTATTGCTCTCAATGTCATGTTGCATCCCTTTTGGGTGTAAAAGAGATGCCGGACGGGTTAACTTGCATTCCTTTCCTGACAAAACATGGAGCCGGTTTGAAAAACAAACTTTTCATCTGAACATTGTAAACACCTCGTTTCCTTATGATATGATGCTGATCCTGCGCCACACGGAGGATTATCCGTTTGAAAACCTTTATTTACATATCATCATGCAAATGCCAGGGGGTGAGGAAAGGATCATGGAACGTAATTTCATGGTGAAGAACCCCGGAGGAGCATTTATATCCCCTGTGAACAAGGAAGGGTGCCACGAAATGATATTTTCACTTTATAAAGAGTTGCATTTCGCAGATAAGGGGACCTGTAGTGTGGAGATTGAAAACCTGATCCCGAAAACAGAAATAACGGGTATTGTTGAACTGGGGATAAGCCTGCAGCCAAGTCCGTCCCCATAAAGGATGAAAATGATGGGATCAGGAAAGGTGTTGAAGGATATTCTTTGCAGCATCCTTATCCTTCTCCAGCTGAGCGCGTAAGGCTTCCAGGTCAGGAAACCGGATTTCGTTCCTGATCCTGTCAATCCAGCCAATGATGAGGAAATCCCCATAGATTTCATGATCAAAGTCAAAGATGTTCACCTCAACCGTATGGTCATTTCGGTTGAGCGTGGGCCGGTTGCCAATGTTGCCCATCCCATCGAACTCCCTGCCTTTCCATTGAATCCGGCAGGCATAGACTCCGTTGGCCGTAATTAATTTCAGGGCGTCATCCACCTCAATATTGGCTGTGGGAAAACCGATCTTCCTGCCTACCTGATACCCGGGAATGACCTTTCCCTGTATCGAATAGGTATAACCCAGATAACGGTTTGCTTTTCGAATATCCCCTTCATTCAAGGCATTCCGGATTTTTGATGAGCTCACTGCCACACCGTCAATGTACATCGGTGCAACTTCTTCAACTCCGAAACCGAGACTCTGTCCGAAGTCCCTCAGGCTATGATGATTTCCTAACCGGTCTTTTCCAAAATGATGGTCAAATCCGACCACGATCCATTTCATGTTGATGCCGTCCAGAAGGATGTTCCTGATAAACTCATACGAAGTCATACTGGCAAACTCAGGGGTGAAAGGAAGGATCACCAGATGATCGATACCGGTCCTTTCCAGCAGTTCGGTCTTTTTTGCAGGAGAATTGATCAGCTTCAGATTCCACGAGTCGGGGTGTACGACCGAACGGGGGTGGGGTTCAAACGTGATCACGACGGTTTCTCCCCCACGTTCCCTGGCCACTTCCTTCAACCGGTCGATGATCTTCTGGTGACCCAGATGAACACCATCAAAGGTGCCCACGGTCACCACCGGAAAATCAATGCCCTTTACTTCCTCAATGCCTTTGTAAATTTTCACGTCAACGCAATTGAACTGGCAAAAGTATACATTTTCATTCACGTTTTTTTATTTGTCAGGGTAACAAATCCCTGCACCCGGGGATTAACGGGTATAAATCATTTCCCTATGAAACGCACTATTTTCATTATTCTATCATTGGTCACCCTGACAACCAGAGCACAGCTGGTGGATGATTTTTCTGATGGCAACTTTTCATCTGATCCCGAATGGATCGGACAATCAGAAAGTTTCCGGGTCAATCCGGAAGGACAACTTCAGCTATTTACCAGTGGGTCGGGGACTGCTGCACTGGCAACCGCCAGCGTTCTCTGTGATAGCACCGAATGGCACTTCCGGATTAAAATGGGCTTCAGCCCTTCGTCCAACAACTTTGCACGGGTGTATCTGGCTGCTGATCAACCTGATCTTTCCGGAATCCTTAATGGCTATTACCTTCAGTTTGGTGAATCCGGAGCGGGAGACGCACTGGAACTCTTCCGCCAGGAAGGGATGAACTCAACATCCATTTGCAGGGGCAGGGAAGGGAGTATTTCCACATCTTTCTCGCTGAAAATCAAAGTAATACATAAAGGCAACGGCATATGGGAGATCTTTTCGGCTGCTGAAAGTGCGCCCGTACTGCAATCTGAAGCATCCGGATCAGATGATTTCCCGTGCACAGCAGGTTACTTTGGATTCCTCTGTACGTTCACCAGTTCGAACAGCCAGAAATTCTATTTCGATGACTTTATGATCCAGCCTGTTCAAAAGGATACAGTGGCTCCGTTCGTGGAGCAGATACAGGCAGTTACAGTCAACCGGCTTGACATTTTCTTTTCCGAAATGGTGAATGAATCCGATGCGGTCAATCCCAACCACTATCGCCTGGTATCCAATGGTGAAACTCCCTATGCCGCAAGCCTGGATGCCATGGATCAGCGCCGGGTGATTCTGCAGTTTTCATCATACTTCTCCAACGGTTCTGAGGGTGAACTTCGCATTGGGAACATTCATGATCGGGCAGGAAATTGCATGATGGATACCATCCTGCGATTTTCATTTTACCAACCGCAGGCATTTGATATTCTTATCAATGAGATCATGGCGGATCCCGATCCCTCTTCATCACTCCCTCCTGTTGAATATATTGAACTTTACAATGCCTGTCAATGGCCCGTGAACCTTGAAGGATGGTCGGTCTGCATTGCAGACAAGCCGAAAGTGTTTCCTCAGATAAACCTTACTTCAGGAGGTTATTTGCTGGTGACCCGGGATCAGGAGCTCAACGCTTTCGGATTTCTGGTTCCTTTGCTTTCTTCTTCCTATGCACTCAGCAACGAGGGCACCTCCCTGGCACTGACGAATTCCTCAGGGCAACTCATCCATGCTGTAAAGTATACAGTTGACTGGTGCCGGGATGACTGGAAGAAAGAAGGGGGATGGTCGCTTGAACTGATCGATCCTCTGAATCCATGCGGAGAAGAGGGCAACTGGTCCGTATGTACCGATCCCATGGGCGGAACGCCGGGCAGGATGAATTCAGTAACCGATAAGAACCGGGATACCCTTTCTCCCCGATTATCCGGGATTGGAATCGAGTCGAACGAAAAGATCCGGATTTGGTTTTCGGAAAAAGTGGACAGCATCGTACTCCTGAATCCAATGAACTACAGGCTGGATCCTGTTGGGATCCCACCCTTGTCAACCTGCTCGGCGGGCGATTATTACCGATCGGTACGTGTCCGGTTTACCATGCCCCTTCAGGAACAGGTCACCTATCAGCTGGTGGTGACGGATACGATCATGGATTGTGCGGGCAACTGCCTTCCTCCCGGAGCCACAATGCCGCTGGGTATCCCTTCCATTGCCGGTAATATGGATATGGTGATCAATGAGATTCTTTTGAATCCTAAAGAGGATGGGGCAGAATTCATTGAGATCTATAACCGGTCCGATCGCTTTTTTGACTTGTCAGACCTGGTAATCGCCAGGCTTGACACCGTCAGCCAGTTACTGACATACGTACAGACGATCCGTGAAGAGAGTTATCTTCTGGCACCGGGCCATTACCAGGTGCTCACACCCGATCCGGGGGCAGTTTGCAGACAGTATCACTGCTCTGATCCCGATGCATTCATCGAAATGACCACATGGCCTTCCTTCAGTCAGGTAGCTTCGGTGATCGTGCTGGCCAATAAACACGACGAGCTGATCATTGATCAGGTACAGTACAATGAATCGCTCCACTTTGACCTTTTCAGTAACCTGGATGGCGTTTCCCTGGAACGTATTCATTTCAACAGGTCTTCCGATGACCCGACTAACTGGCATTCGGCCTCGCGGTCATCGGGTTTCGCCACACCCGGCTATCAAAACTCCCAGTTTATGGACAATATAACCGCTTCCGATCAGTGGCTGACGGTGGAGCCTGAACTTTTTACGCCGGATAACGATGGGGTGGATGATCTGCTGGCGGTTTTCTGCTCGGCAGTTGAACCGGGATTCGTGGCCAATGTTCAGGTATTTGATGCAGAGGGGATGAGGATCCGAAACCTGGCCGACAATGCACTCATGGGAATGAATAATGCGTTTACCTGGGATGGAAAAGATGATTCAGGAGTCAGGATGCGGTCGGGGATTTATGTCATTTATGCCCGGATCTTCGATCTGAAAGGACAGGGAAAGGCAGCCAAACGCGCGTGTGTTCTGGTCAATCAACAACTTCGATGAGGTCGTCGGGGGGACTGTCAGGGGAATTGTCTGATTCAGCCTTGCTGATACGATATCCAATTGTGCCGTTAAGATAGATATTGCGAACGATACCATCCATTTCGGTATACCCCTCCTCAAAAATGGACCGGAGGCCGAAACTGAGCCCAAGATCAAAATTTAACCTGGAATGGGATTCATAGCTGGCACCCAGCAGGATGCTGTAATCCCATTTGTTGATTTTATCGCTGATGTCGAAGGGTTCATCATTTACCGTGGAGTAATTCTCCCCGATCTGCATATCCGCGGTTCCTTTATTCAGGCCTCTGATGAGATAGGAAATCTGCGGCCCCAGCAGTACACTGAAGTGAGGGCTGAACTGGTACCGCGCCTGCAGTGGAAAATCAATGTACCGGTTTCCGAATTCTCCTTCTACCCATCCCTCGTACCAGGTTGGGATATAAAAGGTATCACCCAGCAAAACCTGTTCGTAGAGCGTGTCTCCTGATACAGGGGTTCGATAGTTACCTCCCTTTACAGAATACAGGGCTTCGATCTGAAAATAGAGCTTCTCTTTGAATTTCAAACGAATAAATGCACCCACGCGCGGCCCCAGTCCCAACGACCCGGACGATCCCTCTTCGGGTTTCATATAGGGTGTCCCAAGGTTTACACCACCCTTAATGCCCCACGATCGGTTCTGGGCATTGGCTTCCCAGGCGATTATAACCATTAAAGCAAGCGAAATGATGGTTGTCCTGAAAAGATTCATAATCAAAATGTTACTGATTATCTTTCTGAGATGATAAAGGATCCGCCCGAAACGATCTTTTTCACATCAACAACCTGGTAATAATAGCTACCGGGAGGAAAATCCATAACATTCAGGGTGGCTATATTCCCTGTAAAATGCATTCGTAAACACTCATTCCCCTGGAATGAATAGAGAACAATCGTTCCCTGCCTGATTTCTTCGCTCAGCTCAATGGTCACCCTGTCCGCCACCGGGTTGGGATAAGCCCTGGTAGTAATTTCCGACATGAGCATCCATTCGACGCCATTTTCAAACTCAAGGGAAATATCATCAATATATAAGGTGCTTCCCACCTGACCTTCAAACAGATCGCCTGCAGCACTGGGGGCAAAAATGATCGAAATGGTATCCGGAGTTTCATCGGAATAATAATGATAGGGAACATCAAACTGTGTCCATTCCGTAACCCGGATCGTATCGGTTTTCCATGCATAAGCAACCGTGTCACGGCGATGCGTTAATGAATTCCATTTATACAGCAGGGAATAAACATCACAGGAATCATGATTGACCGAAAAATACTTAAAATACCCCTTAAACCGGTACGGTCTCCCGTTAAAGGGTACGCCATCCTTCAGATTGGAAGGTGGCAGGGCCATCTCATCGAAATAACCCGTGGCCAGTGTCCCGGTCTGTAAAATATCATTCGGACCCGGTAAATCAGCCAGATCGGTCACGATCCTGGCTGCGTAATTCCCAAGGTGGGCATCCTCCGTTTTGAAGGTGGTGATTTTGAAGATCTCCGGATTCAACAGTACGGCCCTGTTCGCTGTGGTCCATACCCCTCCTCCCGGTTCTTCATATTGTCCTGTCGAAAAGGGAAATACAATCCACTCTTCCATATCCATGTTGGGAAGTACGGTTTGAGCCTGTAGGAATGAAAAAGGGGTGAAAAATACTGATAATAAGAGTATTACCTTCCTCATAAGCAATATATTTACTGGTAAGAGCGGACTAAATTACACAAATAATCAATATGTCAATTTTTTTTTGACGACATGGGACAGGCAGGCCGACCGGGAGATCACAGGTCTGTCCATCCTGATCCGAATAGGATTCAGTGGGTGGCGAAGGCAATGCAGGCGATGCTGAGGGTCAGCCGTGGGATCTTCAGCAGAGCGCCGGCACACGCTTCCATCGTGGAGCCGGTTGTCAGGACATCGTCCACCAGAAGCACATGTTTTTCTGCCAGATGGCATTCCGATGTGATGCTGAAAATATCTTTGACATTTTCCCAGCGTTTGTACCGGGATTTTTTGGTTTGTGTGTCTGAATAATGAACCCTGACCAGGGTTTGTGTATCCACGGAGGCAGGCAATGTCCGGCAGATCCCTTCCGCAATGACCTCACTCTGGTTGTACCCTCGCTTACGTTGCTTCCTGGGATGGAGCGGAACCGGTACCACAACCTCGATGGAGTTGAAAAGTTCACTTACCCGGAGTTCATCTCCAAGAAGAGCCCCAAGGTAGAGCCCGATCTCGCGGTTGCCATTGTACTTGAGCTGATGCAACAAATGCTGCACACCACTCCCCTTTTTAAATAAAAAAAGCGCGGTGGCAGAAAACACCTCCGCCTTTCCCCAGAATACCTGGCTGACAGGATTATCCCTTTCCTGGCTGAAATGGGTCCTGGGCAGATGCAACAGGCAGGATGAGCAGATCATGTTTTCATTTAAAACCAGTGGGTTGCCGCATGCTGCACACACCTCCGGAAACACAAGCCCAACAAAGTCCCTGAATAGATTCATAACGCAAAAAATCAAATATCAACTATCGGTTCATCGTTCATCTGATATCTTAATCCCTGCACTCCCGTAAATGTTACCCTCCTCATCCGTAATAAATGCGTAATTTTGCCAAAAAATACGATGTCTTTGATTGACATACAGGATTTGACAGTGGAGTTTCGGGACGACAAAGACACGGTAACTGCAGTTGATCGGATTTCTTTTACTATTGAGGCAGGAAAGATCCTGGGTATTGTTGGTGAGTCGGGTTCGGGTAAAACCGTTACCGCCCTGTCGATCATGCGGCTGATTCAGCCTCCTGAAGGAAAGATCACCCAGGGTCGGATCCTTTACCGGCATCCGGATTCACCTCCTATCGATCTGCTGACCCTTACCGAAAAGGAGATGCGATCGTACAGGGGCAACAGGATATCGATGATCTTCCAGGAACCCATGACCTCCCTGAATCCTGTTTATACCTGCGGCAAACAGGTGGCTGAAGCCATACAGCTTCACCGGAAAATGCCGGGATCCGCTGCCAGGAGCAAGACCCTGGAGCTGTTTTCCGAGGTTCAGCTGCCGCACCCGGAAGAAATTTACCGGTCCTATCCTTTCCAGCTATCAGGAGGACAGCGGCAAAGGGTTATGATCGCGATGGCCGTTTCCTCCCACCCTGCCCTGCTGATTGCCGATGAGCCGACGACAGCCCTGGATGTCACTATTCAGAAAAACATCATGATCCTGCTGAAAGATCTCCGGCAAAGGTATGGGATGGCGGTCCTGTTCATTTCCCATGATCTTGGCGTGATCCGTGAGATCGCGGAATCCGTCGTGGTCATGAAAGCGGGTGGGATCGTAGAAGCCGGATCAGCTGACTCCATTTTCTCCCGGCCGGTGCATCCCTATACCCGGGGATTGCTGGCATGCCGGCCCCCGCTCGATATCAGGCTCAAAAAGCTACCGGTTGCATCCGATTTTATGGAAAACCCGGATAAAGAAATATCCCATGGATCATCTTTACTCAGCATCACCGTTGCCCCGGAGGAAAGAGCCCGCCACCTGGAGCAGCTTTACCTGCAGGAACCCATCCTGCAGGTGATTCATCTCAAAACATATTTTCCCCTGCCCGCAAAGCTGTTCAGCCGCATTCGGAATTACCGGAAAGCACTGGATAATGTGATGTTCGGGGTTTATCCCGGAGAAACCCTCGGTCTTGCCGGGGAATCCGGCTGCGGTAAGACCACACTCGGCCGGTCCATCCTCCGGCTGATCGAACCCACTTCCGGACAGGTCATCTACAAAGGCAGACCCCTGCTGGATCTCCCGCCGTCGGAGATCCGTGCATTCCGCAAAAATCTCCAGATCATCTTCCAGGATCCTTACTCCTCCCTCAATCCACGGATGACGGCTGGGATGTCGATCATGGAGCCCATGAAGGTTCACGGATTGTACTCCGGAGAAAAGACCAGGCGCCAGAAAGCAATGGAATTGCTTGAGAAAGTGAAACTGGAAGAGCGCCACTTCTTCCGCTATCCCCACGAATTCTCCGGCGGCCAGCGCCAGCGGATCTGCATTGCCCGTGCCCTGGCCGTGGAACCGGAATTCATCATCTGCGACGAAACGGTCTCCTCACTCGACGTTTCCATCCAGGCCCAGGTACTCAACCTGCTCAATGCGCTCAAAGAGGAATTCCATCTGACGTATATCTTCATCTCTCATGATCTTTCCGTGGTCAAATTCATGTCCGACAGGATCATCATCATGAAAGACGGAAAAATCATCGAAATGGCCGAAGCCGATACACTCTTTGCACACCCCGCGAATCCCTATACCCGAAATCTGATACAGGCCATCCCCGCGGTGGCGGTCGGCAGTCAGCAGTCAGCAGTCAGCAATAATGACAACCAATAACAATGAATGACGCGAAGCCCGAAGGGCCGAGCTAATAACAACCAATAACCATTTTATGCCCAAATCCCGCAAAAAACCCCCGGCCAAAGCCAATCCGTTCGTAAAAGCAGTTCTGGCCATTTTTACCAATAATCCCCACAAGGGATACAACTTTCGTCAGGTAGCCGCCCAGCTGGGAATCCAGGATAAGGCTTCCCGCGAGCTTGTCAGCAACATCCTTTACGACCTGGAACGCAAAAAGGAGATCATCTCTCTCAAACGGGGCAAATACCAGCTCCATCCCAACCGCGTGGCCGCAGCGGTCGTCAGTACGGTAATCACCGGAACGGTGGATATGAAACGTACCGGAAAAGCCTATGTGATCACGGAGGAGCTGGGGGAAGATGTGTACATTGCACCCAACAACACCAGCCATGCCCTGAATGGCGATAAGGTGAAGGTGCGCCTGTTTCCCAAACGCCAGGGAAGAAAGATCGAGGGACAGATCATGGAGATCCTCGAACGGGCCAAGACCGAGTTCGTCGGTGTGATCCAGTCTACGAAAAAGTACGCCTTCCTGATCCCCGACAATCCGAATATGCCGGTGGATATCTTCATCCCGCTCGAGAAACTCCATGGAGCTGCCAACGGGCTGAAGGCGGTGGCACGCATCACCGACTGGCCCCGGGAATCAAACACTCCCTTCGGGGAAATCACAACCGTACTGGGCACACCCGGCGATAATGATGTGGAAATGAATTCCATCCTGGTGGAATTCGACTTCCCGGTCCGGTTCCCCGAAAGCGTGGAAAAAGAGGCCGAAAGGCTGCCCTTCGAAATTACCGGCCATGAGATCCAGCAACGCCGTGACTTCAGGGACACCCTGACGATCACCATCGACCCGGAAGATGCAAAGGATTTTGATGACGCCCTGTCGCTGAAAAAACTGGAGAACGGCCACTGGGAAGTCGGAGTGCACATCGCCGACGTATCCTGGTACGTCAGACCCGGTAGTGGCATCGACCGGGAAGCCTTCGAAAGAGGCACCTCGGTGTACCTGGTCGACCGCGTGATCCCCATGCTTCCCGAAAAACTCTCCAACAGCGTCTGCTCCCTGAAACCCAACGAGGACAAGCTCTGCTTCTCGGCAGTTTTCCAGCTGGATGATGAAGCCCACGTGCTGAATGAATGGTTCGGTAAAACGATCATCAACTCCGACAGACGGTTCAACTACGATGAAGTCCAGAAAATGATCGAAGGCGGAGAGGGTGATTTTAAGGCAGAGATCATGGTCCTCCACCAACTGACCGAAAAACTGCGCCAGGAACGTTTTGGAAAGGGATCCATTGATTTCCGCTCAGAAGAGGTTAAATTCATCCTGGATGAAAAAGGGAAACCCATCGACACCTATATAAAAGCAAATAAGGAAGCCAACTGGCTTATCGAAGACTTTATGCTACTGGCCAACCGCCGCGTGGCAGAAAAAATCGGTTTTGTAAAAGGAAAAACAAAACCCAGAACCTTCGTTTATCGCATCCACGATAAACCCAGTACCGAAAAACTGCAGAATTTCATTGATTTTGTCGGGAGACTGGGATATTCGCTCCGGACCAACTCCCGGAAAAACCTGGCCAATTCCTTCAACCAGCTCTTCAAAGCCATTGAAGGGAAAGGCGAGGAGAACATGATCGAATCCATTGCCATACGAACCATGGCAAAAGCCAAATATTCAACGAAGAACATCGGCCACTACGGACTGGGATTCGAATACTATTCCCACTTTACCTCCCCCATACGGCGCTATCCCGATCTGATGGCACACCGGCTCCTGTTCGACTATATGAATGGAGCTTCCAGCGTGGATGAAGAATCCCTGGAGGATGAATGTGTCCATTCATCGGTTATGGAACGGAAAGCTGAAGAGGCGGAACGCGCCTCGACCAAATATAAACAGGCTGAATACCTTGCAGATAAGATCGGCCAGGAATTCAATGGACTGATCTCCGGGGTCAGCAAGTGGGGGATCTTTGTCGAACTGGAGGGTAATAAATGTGAAGGAATGGTTTCGTTGAAAAATATGCTGGATGATTTTTATTACCTGGATGAAGAAAATTACCGTGTCATCGGCAGCCGTTACGGAAAAGAGTACCAGCTCGGTAATCCGGTAAGGATAAGGGTGAAAAGCATCGACCTGTCGAAAAAGCAAATGGATTTCGAGATGGTTGAAACCCTGTGAAATGATTATCGTTTAATCTCTTGTGAAGAAATTCCGGGAATATTACCTTCAGGCCCGAGCCTATCTCGAAAAGGATATCTGGCGGATCCATCTTTCCCAGTTACCGTATTTCAGGTCGCTCTACATACGGCTGCTCCGGATCGTCATGATCGTCCTGAGAGGCGTGAACAAAGGTAAGCTTACCCTGCGCTCTTCCTCCCTGACCTTCTATTCCGTACTGGCCATCGTCCCCTTCATGGCCATCGTTTTTGGTATTGCCAAAGGATTCGGTGGTGAAAATTATATCCGGGATTTTATCCTTAAAAACCTGGCCATCCAGGAAGAGTTCATGAGCCGGATCATCGATTTTGCCAACAACCTGCTGGTAAAGACAAGAGGCGATCTGATTGCCGGTATTGCCTTCATCCTGCTGATCTGGACCATCATTACCGTCCTGAACACGGTGGAACGTACATTCAACAACATCTGGCAGATCTATAAAAGACGCTCCTTCATCCGCAAATTCACCGATTACCTGGCCCTGATCCTGGTCGCGCCGGCTCTGATCATCATCTCCAGCAGCATTACGGTCTATATTTCCACCCAGCTGGATACACTGGCCGAAAAGATCAAAGTGCTCGAATACATCACCCCCATGGTGATCTTTCTGGTAAGACTCATTCCCTACCTTCTGATCTGGGTACTGCTGACGTTCGTTTATATGATCTTTCCCAACACCAAGGTCAAATTCAAGTCGGCCCTTCTGGCGGGTATCGTCGCCGGTACGGTCTACCAGATCGTACAATGGTACTATATCCGTTTCCAGGTTGGTATTACCAATTACAATGCGATCTATGGAAGTTTTGCAGCCATTCCCCTTTTTCTGATCTGGATCAACCTCAGCTGGCAGATCATTCTTTTTGGGGCGGAGATCTCTTTTGCCGATCAGAATGTCGACACCTATGACTTTGAAGATAATTCCATGCGGTTGAGCCACGCCCATAAGCGCCTGCTGGCTGTGATGATCATGCACCGGATCATCCGGCAGTTTGAAGAGGGCAAACAGCCGCTCACCTCACCGGATATAGCAATCAGCCTCGGCATCCCGATGCGTCTGACCAACCAGCTGATCAACATGCTGATCGACTGCGGACTGGTGAGCGAGACCTATGACAAGGAACATAATGAGAGTGGTTTCCAGCCCGCCCGCTCGATCTCCACGATCACACTCCACGATACGATCGAAACGATCGACTACCTCGGAATGGAAGATATCAATGTGAGCGATGTCGCACTGCTGGAGGCTGTTGAGGAAAAGATCGCCGCATTTCGGACAACCATCAAAAAATCGCCCGCCAACATCCTGGTCAAAGATCTGTAATCGAATATCCAACATACGAACATACGAAGGCGAAGTAGAAGGTTAAGTAGAAGGCGATTTACGATTAGAAGGAAGAACTCTGATCTTCCTTCTAATCGCAAGTCTACTTCGCCTTTCAGTTCTAATTCAACTTTGTATGTTCGTATGTTGGATATTTGAATAAGAATTACCGCTCCTCAAACTTCACGCTCACCGTCATTTGCATCCTCACCGGCACACCCCTTTGCATAGCTGGGATCCAGCATTTATCGGTTAGCTTCACCACGCGAACCGCCTCCTGGTCACAGGCTCCGGAGAGACCCCGCAGCACCCGTATATCCGAGACAGATCCTTCCTTTTCCACAACAAACGTTACATAGACCACTCCACCAGTCCCTTTTGCTGGAGCCAGCCAGGGATTGGGATATTTTATATGCCGTGCAATGAATTCTTCCAGTGATTGTCCCATGTAATTGAAAACAGGGGATACTTCGGCAACAGTAAAAATAGGTTCATTCGGCTCAGGTTCCAACTCTGCTGAAGGATACTCAACCGTAAAATCCCCGCTGGTTCCTGCTTCTCTTGCAGGTATCCGCCCCCCGCTCATGAATGAGTGTCCTTTCAGTTTTCCGCTATT
The DNA here is from genome assembly GCA_017993235.1 of Lentimicrobiaceae bacterium. GTDB lineage: Bacteria > Bacteroidota > Bacteroidia > Bacteroidales > JAGONC01 > JAGONC01. Next base: position 37,037 of record JAGONC010000003.1, on the reverse strand, counting down.
CCCCTGCATCATTACACCTCCCACAGCCTGCCCCATGGCATAGTTGCTGACTCCCTCCGGCAGGGGCAGCGGCTGCCTTACGGTGATCTGCTCACCGCCCGCATTGCGTACCCGGGAATCGATAGCAATGAACGATGTATAACGGGTAAGGAGGCTGTACCGGAGCCCCAGTTCAGTGATCCGGGTTTGCAGGCTGCTTTCTTCTCCCAGTCCGGCAAAATCATCGAGGATCCGTATCCTTTCCCTTGCCCAGAGGTATTTCAGCCCTTCATTTTTACGACTGAGACCGTCAGAATTCACTTCAATGGTCTGGCGGTAGCAGGTATTCCCGGCTGATCCCGTCAATCGGATCGTTCCTGTCGGATCTCCCTTCCATTTGCCGAAAACGATCACCGGTCTTTCCGAAAAAACATCGGGTATACTCACGGGTTCCACATCATAGACATCAAATCCGTCAAAGTTCATCTGGATATGGGATAAAACCGGATGCTGAACATATTCCCTGAACCGTTCGGCCATGTATCCTGCTTCAGTGGCATCCGTGGCGATAAAGGCCTTCCCCTGGCCCACGTGTGCTATTCCTTCAATGATGTAACGATTGACCGATGTACCGATACCAAAAGGAAAAAAGCTGGCTTTACCAAGGTTCTCACGGATCAGCTGGAAGACCTCTGTTTCCACACTGACATAGCCATCGGTGGCGATGATGAATGTCCGGGCGTATTCATTGTCTGTTTCCAGGGACAGTGCTTTTTCCAGTGCGGGAAGGATCTCCGTTCCCCCGCTGCCGTTCTGGTCCCCGATCATGCGAAGAGCCTTGCCAATATTCTCACTGGTGGCCGGTAATGATCGGTCCGACAACAGCCTGGAGTCCCCTGCAAAAAGGATCACATTGAAACGATCCGCCGGCCGGAGGCTTCCGATCAGATCCTTTAATAATTTTTTGGAAATGTCGATGGGATAACCATACATGGACCCCGACACATCAACGATAAAAATGTACTCCCGCGGCGGGATCATATCAGGGGTGATCATCCTCGGAGGCTGGATCATCGCCAGGAAAAAGTTTTCGTCGCCTTCGGACAGTAGTACTCCCGATTCGAGCTTATCCCCTGACAATCGGTACTGTAAAATAAAATCCCTGTTTCCGCCCTGGTGCTCGTTATCGGCCAGATCTACCTCAACCGACCGGTTGCCGGTGTAACGGGTCTGAATCAGATGCAAAGTGCTCCGTAGATCCTTTATCGGTGTCGGAGAAGTGAGCCCGACATGGATATCGAACGTGTAGAGGGGCTTTTCACCTTCATAGGTATAGAGATTTGCGTTCCATGCCGCATCCCCCGAAAGGCTGTTGGTGTACCGGGGCCCGGCCGCTGTCGGATAAACAAACTCGTAAATTCCTTTTTCCGGTATGAGCAGTTCCGTGTAGGACATCTCAACGGAGATCACATCGCCGGGCAGGATGTTGGCCACATTCATCTGAAACACATTCGGTCGCTGCTCCTCCAGAAGAGAAGTGGTTTTCCCCTCCTGCCTGGCCTGATCGTAATCCTCCCTGGCTTTCTGCCTTTCCTCAATCGTTGCAACAATAGTCCGCTCCCCGATGGTCATCTTCAGCGCATACACCGCTGCCCGCGTGGAGGCAGGAAAAACGTATATCGCTTCCAGCGCCTTTTGCCCTTCATTCTTGTAGACCTGGGTGACACGGACATCCGCGATGACACCCGCAATCTGAACCTCAGCTGAGGTTGATTTCAGCGGAAGCTGATCAGTAGATGGATCATCCGATGGGATGAAAAAATAGGGGGCGGAAGTCCGGTTGGGTTGTTTTTCGGGCGGTAAAACACCGGGGCCGATGATTCCCTGGGCGTTTGATAATAAGGATACGGCCAGGAGTGCAGCTGAAAAAAGTCCCCGGATGATCAATGTGTCTGTTTTCATAACGTTAATGTATTTTTGGAATATCTTTTGTTACAGGATGCAAATCATCCCCAAATTCCATAAAACAGATCGCCGTGCGGTGGTTCAGTAAGCAGCAAAAGACCGTCGGTCAGGAGCTTACCGACGATGAACTCCTGAACCGTTTCAGGATGACCGGCGATACTTCATGCATCGGTATCCTCTTCACCCGCTATACGCACCTGGTCTATGGCGTCTGCATGAAGTACCTTCAGGACCGGGAGGATGCCCAGGATGCCGTGATGGATATATTCGAAGATCTTCTGCAAAACCTTCAGAACCATAAGGTGGAAATCTTTAAGAACTGGTTGTATGTGGTATCCAGAAATCACTGCCTGATGATCCTTCGCAGGGAAGCCTCCGTCGACAGGGTCAGGGTGCAGTGGATGGAAGCTTTTTCAGATGAAATTATGGATTCAGGCGACTTTTTGCATCTTGATAAAAATGAAAAGGAGAACCGGATTTCAACCATGCTGGAAGCTCTGCGCCGGCTGAACGATGAGCAGCGGACCTGTCTGGAATTGCTCTACCTGCACAACAAAAGCTACCAGGAAGTTTCAGACATAACAGGCTTTACCATGAATCAGGTCAAAAGTCATATCCAAAACGGGAAGCGTAACATGAAAATCATCCTACAGAAAACATAATGCCAGCAAAAAAACAGATGCAATTGTTCTTAGCTTCCGGATGTCTTACGGAAAAGACCATGCTCGCCTACCATCAGGGCAGACTGGCAGAGGAAGACCGGAGATCCGTAAAAGATCACCTGGAAGGCTGTCCCCTCTGCCGGGAAGCAGCGGAGGGTTTATCCTCAATAAAAGATCCCGGAATGCTCGGGCGTGAAATCGCAGCCCTTAACCAGCGCATCCTTGTGCAGACGACTGAAAAACCCCCTGTCCGAACCTTACACCCTGGCGGAAGGAAAATGCCCGTTATGAAATCCTGGATCTTTGCAGCAGCGGCTTCCGTTGTTGTACTGCTGGGATTTTACTTTTTGATTCAACGGATGCAACAACCGGAAGATTCCCATCAGCTGGCAGCGGTCATGGATACGATCCGGAATGAGCCGGATCAACTACGGCAAAATGAACAGGTCGCTGTTACGGATTCCAGAAATGTGGCTGTTGAGGAGAGCATCCCCGTGAGGACACCGCGGCCGGTTGAATCCCGATTTCCTGAACCGGAACCCCAGGCCCCTGTCAGTGTGGAGATCACTGAAGCCCTTGCAGACACACCAAGTGCATCCGAAATTACCGTTCCCTTACCCGATAGTTTGATATCTGCGCCTGAGACGGATCAGATCGCTGTCGTGGAAATCAAAGAGATGGCTGCAGCAGAGCCGCCTTCAGTCATCGAAGGAATTTCAGTGGGGGGAGTAGCAGCCCGAAAGGAAAAAAGTTCTTTTCGAACGGTCACCATCAATCAAGAGACAACCCAGGGTGAAGCCATTTTTCTCTCAGCTGATCAGATGCCTGTATTCCCGGGAGGAGACGACAGCCTGTCGGCCTTTCTCAGGGGAAACCTTCATTACCCGGAGGAAGCCCTGGTCCTTGGGACGGAAGGTACGGTTTACCTGACCTTTGTTGTGGAAAAGGATGGTACTGTCTCGGATGTGCGCGTGCTAAGAGGTCTCTCGGAGGCATGCAACCAGGAAGCGATCCGGGTGGTCAACTCCATGCCCCGCTGGCTTCCCGGCCGCCAACACAATACCCCCGTCCGCGTCCAGTACAACCTCTCCATCCGCTTCCAACTTCCCAAATAAAAAAATTATTTCTCCTCTCTCCTTTCTCCTCTCTCCTCTCTCCTCTCAATTTTGTATCTCAATCTCCCAGCTCCCCGGCTCATAAATGACGAACATCAGTTTGCAGATCAGCGAGGCCGTCCCGAGTTTATTGATCGTTGTATAGGTTACATGACCGGAGAACGGGAATGTAATGCTTTCAAAACCATTAAAGGCCGAACTTTGATAACCGCTGTCGCCCCAGAGCAGGAGGTTCTCAAGATCAGCATTCTCCACACCGGATCGGTAGAAACGTATCCTTACCTGATCCCCTGAATGATCCATCCGTAAAAAGCGTGCATCATCAATGTCGCGTTTCTCCAGCACTTTATATTCGTAACTGTGGTATTCCGATCCCACGTAACGATCCTCTTTCCAGTAGCCGGTAAGAACGCTGTCCGCATTGTTTACCCTGTAGGAGAAAATACCGGAACCATCTCGCCGGCCTTCGATCCATTCTCCGTCGTACACCTCGCCGGTGCTCCAGGTATAGATTCCCCTGCCCTCAGGAAGTCCTCTTACAAAATGACCCTTATAGGTATCTTTTCCCCTGGCAAATCCCTCTCCATGGGCCAGTCCTTTTTTGCATTCACCCTGGTACTGATCCGCGATGGAAGGAAGCAATACCCGGCAGGGTGTGGTGGTTTGTGCCTGGGCAAGTCCGGAAAATGCCCAAAGAAAGAAAAACAGCGTACCAGGCAGGGTTCTCATGATGGATTCGTTTGGAATTCCTGTATATACAGGCCCCTAAGATAGCTATAATTCAAGTTTTAATCAAATTTAAGTGATACTTTTGTTTCCCTTTAGAAACAACAAGTACGGTAGCACATGATCCGCTTCAATTACCATACCCACACCCGCTTCTGTGACGGCAGAAGTGAGCCGGAGCAGTACGTGCAGGAAGCGCTGCGCCAGGGTATGCATTCCCTGGGATTTTCAGCGCACAGTCCGCTACCCTTTGATACACCTTTTGCCATCCACTGGGATGAAGTGGAGGAATATTGCCAGATCATCCTGGAACTGAAACAGATGTACGCTGACCGGCTCCCGATCTACCTGTCGCTGGAGATCGATTTTATCCCGGGGATTTCTGAGGATTTTGACCGCTTAAGGAACTCCTATCCCCTGGATTACACCATTGGATCGGTGCACCTGGTGAGGCCCGACGACCGGGAGGGACTTTGGTTCATCGATGGCCCCATGGCAGAGATCTATGATTCCGGCTTGCAGGAATTGTTCGACGGCGATATCCAAAGAGCGGTATCCGCCTATTACAGGTACGTAAATCAAATGATCACCGGGCAGCGGCCGACCATCATCGGGCATCTGGATAAGATCAAGATGCACAACAAAGGGCGTCATTTCGCGGAGGATGAGCCCTGGTACGTCCGACTGATGGAAGAAACCCTGGATACAATTCAGGAAACGGGTGGGATCGTGGAGGTAAACACGCGTGGCATTTACAAAAAGCGGTCGGAGGACCTGTATCCCGGAAAACCGATCCTTCAGTCAATCAGGAAGCGCAATATACCGGTGACCATCAGCACCGATGCGCATCGTCCGGAAGAGCTTACGGCCCATTTTGATGAAACCGTTAAGATCCTGACAGAAATCGGATTCCGGTCGGTCATGTATCTGGAGAACGGTAAATGGGAGGAATATACTTTGTGCTGACGCACAAAAGTTCCAAAATCCACGACCCAAATTCCAAACAAATTACAAATCACATACGGAAAACGCATGGAATTTGGATTTTGAGATTTATTTGGAATTTGGATCCTGGGATTTGGGATTTTAGCGCCCGTTGGCGTTATAACCCCACTTCAGATACATTGCTCCCCAGGTGAATCCAGCCCCGAACGTAGCCAGGATCAGGTTATCGCCTTTTTTTAGCTGGTCTTCCCATTCCCAGAGTAGCAGGGGAAGAGTGGCGGCGGTGGTGTTACCGAATTTTTCAATGTTGATCATCACCTGTTCGCGGCTGATGCCCATCCGGTTGGCTGTGGCCTGAATGATGCGCATGTTGGCCTGGTGAGGCAGGAACCAGGTCAGGTCAGTGGGTGAAATATGATTGCGCTGCATGATCTCTATAGATATATCGGCCATGTTGGCAACGGCATATTTGAAAACAGTACGGCCTTCCTGATAAATAAAATGCTCCCGTGCATCAACGGTCTCATGCGAGGCAGGTTTGAGCGATCCACCCGCTTTCTGGTGCAGGTAAACAGCGCCTGAACCATCCGTTCGCAAAATACTGTCGAGGATCCCGTAATCATCGGTTGTGGGTTCCAGCATCACTGCTCCGGCTCCATCCCCGAAAATGGGACATACAGCTCTGTCCGTGTAATCGACGATGGTCGACATCTTTTCCGCACCCACGATGATCACTTTCTTATAGTCGCCGGCTTCGACAAAGCGGCTCCCGGTTTCCAGGGCGTATAAAAATCCGGAACATCCTGCTCCCAGGTCAAAGCTGAAGGCGTTTTTAATGCCGATCATGTCGCTGATCAGGTTGGCCGTGGCCGGAAATTGCATATCCGGGGTTACAGTAGCACAGATCAGCACATCCACCTGCTCAGGGGATGTGTTGGTCTTTTGCAGCAGCTGCTCCACAGCCTTTGCTCCCAGAAAAGCGGATCCTTTATCCTTATCTTTTAAAATCCTCCGTTCCTTGATGCCAATCCGCTCCATGATCCACTCATCTGTAGTGTCAACCATCCGGCTCAATTCCTCATTGGTCAGTCTGTATTCAGGTAAATACGCTCCTACACCTGTGATCGCTGCTCTAATTTTTCCCATAATACCAATGGATTTATGTTCAGAAAAGAATGATCAGGTAAATAATGTAAAAATTATGTGTTGTTGCTGATTTCAATCAAGGAATGGCGGATTTTTTCAGGAAGGTTCGCCATGGAGACTTCTTTACTCAGAAGGATCATGTTTTTGATGGCACGTTCGTTGGAAATGCCATGACCGACCATCACGGGAGCATTGATGCCCAGGATTGGGGTTCCTCCGAAATTTTCATAATTGAACCGTTCGAAGTAACCATCCACCAGTCCGCGCTTTTTCATAAGAAAATAGACCTGCTCCAGTGCCTTCAGGAGGACATTGCCTGTATATCCGTCACAAACCACGACGTCGGCCTTGTCATTGAAAAGAGCCCTCCCCTCCACATTGCCGATAAAATGAAAATCCCGGCTGTCCTTCATCAGCTGGAAGGATGACTGGCAAAGAAGATTACCCTTGATATCCTCTTCGCCGATATTCAGGAGCCCCACCCGGGGATTGTCGATGTGGTAGACATATTTTGTATATACCGAACCGAGGATGCCCAGCTGGTACATGACATCGGGCTTGAGGTCAGGATTGGTTCCGACATCCAGCAGTATGGTCACACCGCCGTTTTCCTTTGGAATGATGGCAGTGGTGGCCGGACGGATGATACCCTGGATCACGTTCACACTGTAAATGGATCCCACCATCATGGCACCGCTGCTGCCTGCACTGGCAAATGCATCGATACGGTTATCCTTCAACAGTTTAAAGCCAACCGAAATGCTGGAATGGGGCTTCTGCAGAAAGGCCCGGGCTGGCGATTCGTGCATATGGATCACATCGGAGGCATGAACGATCTCAAAAACGGACGGATCGCCTCCCTTGAGAACCAGGGTATCATGGATAATCCTTTCGTCACCGATCAGAACGATCCGGTCGTCAGGATTCATTTCCCGGTATGCCTGAATAGCACCGCCAACAGTAGCATCGGGGAATCGGTCGCCCCCCATGACATCTAAACCAATTTTCATTCTATGCCAGTTAGGTGATCAACGATTGAAATGGAATCAGTTCATCAGACAGCCGTCTCTTTCTCAATGGCTTTCTTACCTTTATAATATCCGCATTCCGGGCAGACTCTGTGGTAAACAACCGTTGCACCGCAATTTGAGCAAATCGTATAGGTTGAGGGGGTCATTTTATCGTGGGTTCTTCTTTTGTCCCTTCTTGTTTTGGAATGGTTTCGTTTCGGATGTGCCATTGTGTTTCTTATTTAATTGTAAATCAATATTTTATAATAATTTCTTTAATGCATCCCACCGGGGATCGTCCGGTTTTTCCTTGTCATGGGTTTCCTCCAGCCTGCCGGTCACTTCCCGGTTACATAAGCTGTTCCCTTCTTCATCGCTGGGATGAACACATTTATAAGGCAGCAGCAGGTGTACATATTCATATAGATAATGGCTCACGTTGATCCGGTGTTCCGTAGCAGGTATGACCACAATTTCGTCCGTTTCTTCCAGGCTGGTTTCTCCAAACTTGACGATCAGTCGTTCAGTGCCACTGACAGGCTGATCATAGTAATCCAGGCACCGATCACACATCACGTGCGCCGTCCCGCTGATCGCAAAATGCAGGATCATCATGGATTCCTGTTTTTCCAGTTCCAGATCCACCTCCAGTTTTCCCGACTTGATTTCCGAATACGCGAACTGCATAAAAAATTCATCATCGATGACGAAATGATATGCGTGTATTCCAGGTTTTAGGCCGGAAAACGGAATCACAAAATGATCAAGGTACGGCATGCGGCCGGAGCAAAAAATTGGGTGCAAAAGTATAACTTTTCCATGTTATTAACAAATTAAAAGGGTTTTTAACAGAATACCTCACTCCCGTTCCCCCTCTCCACCATGGAGAGGGGGGCAGGAGGGTGAGGTAAATAAATAACATCCCCTTCTTGATTGGTATTAAATTTCTTCCTATTTTTGAACAAACTCTCTCCCATGAAAAATTCGCTCTACCGCTTGCGTTGTTTCTTCACACCAAAGAACAAAAAAGGATTTGTCATCCTGAAGGTGACTGGAGAACCCTCCGGATTTGACATCACTTACAAATGCAGCGAAATGAAGGCCCGGCAGGAGAAGAACCAGCCGGGTGGGTGGACCAGGACATTCAAGGCCTGCCCGGGAATATATATCTACTGCTCAGCACAATCCGGCCATAAAGACGGACATGTGTGCGTGGATATCCTTTTCAACGGAAAGGTCTACCGCAGCGCAACATCCATGGGAGACTATGCGGTGGCCACAGCCTCCGGCAGGCTGGAGCTGGAATAATTTTCAATGTTCAATTTTCAATGTTCAATGTTTAATGTTCTGGCCCGATTATTTATCAAACCGATACACTTATCCCAAAAACCTTCCCTTTTAATAACTTCCTTCCTCTTTTAAGAATTAATTTTATTACTTTGTGGTTTCCTGTTTGAACCGGAATGACCACATGCATTATCGTTGATGATGAACCCAATGCCCGGGAAGCGCTCGAAAAGCTTATCCAGCGCTATTTTCCAGATAAATTACAGGTGGTCTGCCTGGCTGAATCTGTTCAGGATGCCGTATTTGCCATCCATAAACACAATCCCGGCCTGGTATTCCTGGATATCGAAATGCCGGGCGAGAACGGCTTCCGGCTGTTCGACTATTTCGAGCATTATACGTTTGAGGTCATTTTCACCACAGCCTATAAGCAATATGCCATCAACGCCATCAAGCATGCCGCTCTGGACTATCTTCTCAAACCGGTGAACTATGCTGATCTTCAGGAGGCGATCCAGAAACTGGATAAAAAGATCCAGGTCGCCTCGAGGCAGGCCCGGATCGAAACATTGCTTTCCAACCTCAGCATGGGCTCTGATATCATGAGCAAGGTGGCGCTGCCAACCCTTACCGGATATCAGATGGAAAGGATCAATGACATCATGTACTGTGAGGCGGATGAAAACTATACACGTATCCATCTGGTCACCCGCGAGGTCGTCGTAGTCCCCAAAACACTGAAGATCATACAGGAGCTCCTACCTTCAGAGACTTTCTTCCGGGTACATAAATCGTATCTGGTCAACCTGAATTACATAAAAAAGTACAAAAAAACCGATGGTCATGTGATCACGCTGGAAGACGGTACCGTCATTGACGTGGCTGCACGGAGAAATGAAGAGTTCATCAGGGCGCTGACGCGAAGATCCCAATCCCAGTAACAGGCAAGCGGTCATGAAAAATCTTCTGCTACTGATCCTTTCACTGCTTTCCTGCATATCAATTGCCCAGACCTATTATGCCAGGAACTATTCCACCCGCGACGGATTGCCCAGCAATTCGATCCGGTGCATTTTCAAAGATTCCCGCGGACAGATGTGGATCGGCACTGACGCCGGGGTCTGCCTGTTCGACGGAAAGAAATTCAGGGTCTACAACACGTCCCATGGCCTGGCCGGCGACCGGGTGTGGGCCATTGCCGAGGACGGCCAGGGCAATATGTGGTTCGGAACGTATGATGGGGGACTGAGCAGATTTAATAACAACACGTTTACGAACTATAATAAGTCAAACGGACTTTATGACCAGCGGATCAGGGTGCTTCAGTATGACAGCACACATCAGATCCTGCTGATAGGATCTCAGAACCAATTCTGTCATTATGACACTGCCGGATTGCATGAATTCAATCCCAGGAACGGGAAAATGCCCGAAAATATTATAGTAACGGATTTCCTTGTGGGAGACACAGATATATATGTTTGCTGTTTTTCAGCCGTTCATTATCGGTTCAGGCCCGGAAATGAGGTCCTTGATGTTCTTTCCAGTAACACATTCCGATTTCCTGAAATAAGCTCCTGTTATGTTTCTTCAGCCAATGATACGATCTTCTCTTATGGCCCCGGTAAGGACACTATTATTCTGTCCAGCCAGGGAAGCATAAGAAAATATGGCGGAGTGGGACAGGTCTTTGGCATTACCGAGGACAAAAGGGGAGATCTGTGGCTGGCGGGTTGGACCGAAAAAGCAACGAATCCCGAGCACAAAGGGCTCTTCAAGATAGAAAAAGGGAACCTGATCCATGTGAGCGAACATATCCAGCCTGTGAGTGGCACTGGTTATTCCATTTATTATGATCAGGAAACCGATGTCATCTGGTACGGATCCCAGGATAACGGACTTTACAAGGTACCTCCTCAATTGTTTGAGTACCGTGATGCTGCCTGGTTTGGGCTGAAGGATCTCATTGTAAATGATCTGAAATATACACATCCCGACCACTTATGGATGCTGACCGACGATGGGATATTTCTCGTACAACAAACGGATTACAGATTTTGGGGAAAGGATTTGTTCCTTAATGCGTTACTCCATGCCGGGCTCTCGGAAGAATCGAAACTTGAGCAAATGCGACTCTGGAAGAACCAGTATCCTGAACTGATGAAAGATGTTAAGATGAATGGCCTTCAAAATTACTTGTCTGCGGTAAAGCTCATGCTCAATACTTTCTATGATATGGACTCCGACTCGAAAGATCAGGTATGGATCAGCAACAGGCTTGGATTTTTTCATCTTGACCAAGAGTCAGGACGTTTAAAGCTGTCAAGCTTAATTGTGCCTCCCTGCTTTATTTTCGATGAAAGGGATTCAGTACATACAGCCGGTAAATGGCTGAGTGGGGTGAGTATCTATCCGGACTACAGGTTAGAAAATGGAATCGATTATTCAAGCAGACAATATCCTTCACCCGTTTCCGCGCAACGCATGCTTCGGAAAGGGGAGCAGATCTGGTACGGAGCTACGATCTCCGGGTTGCACGTGAGGGATCACGGAAGGTTCTTTTCTTTTAACCAGACCGATACCACCCTGCCTAAAGTGATCAACGAGCTGAAAATGGATCAGCTTGGAAATATTCTGGCAGGAGGAGCCAACGGCGAGATACTCGTGTGTGATTTTAAAAACGATACCTTCAAGCTGCATTACCGTATCAAGCCTTTGGAAGAATTGACCGGAAACACGATCCTGTGGATGCAGTGCGATCAGGAAAATTTCCTCTGGGCAGGGACCAATACCGGCATCCACGTGATCGACCTGAATACCCTGTATTCCACCGGAGAACTGAAGATGCGCCTGTTGGATGAAGAAGAGGGGTATACCGACTTTAGCGGCCGTCATGCGGTTATGGATACCGCCGGAATGATCTGGGTGGGCGGACAGGATCACCTGATCCGGATCAACGCACCGCTTTATCACCAGCTGGAATATTCACCCATACCGGTTCATCTGTACCGGATCGATCTGTTTAACCAGCAGGTTGACTGGAACGAATATTCGGACACGGATCCCTGGACAGGTTTACCCGTAGCAAAAGACCGTTATCCCAAATCCCGATCACAGGTTCAACTGAAATACGACCAGAATTACCTGACCTTTTATTTCCGGTCGGGGAATCTGTTCAATCCGGGTAAGGACCGGTTTCAGTATTTTCTGGAGGGATTTGATAAGGAATGGTCGTCCCTGTCCAGGGATCAGTCTGCGGTATATTCCCATCTTCCGCCAGGCACATTTACCTTAAGGGTCAAAGGTCAGAATCTGAATTCCGGACAGGAATTCATTCCGGCTGAGTTCTCATTCACCATCCATCGCCCCTGGTTCAGGACCTGGTGGTTTTTCACCCTGCTGGGACTTGCCGGTCTATTCATGGTTCTGGTTTTTCATTTACTTCGGATCCGGTTCATTCGGAAGCGGGAGGAGGAAAGGGTAGGGTTATACAGGAAGTTAGCGGAGATTGAGATGCAGGCGTTACAGGCCCAGATGAATCCCCATTTCGTGTTCAATGCCATGAATGCGATCCAGAATTACATCCTTGGCAACAAGGTGGACGCTGCCCTGCGCTACCTGGCCGATTTTGCCCGCATCATCCGGCTGACGCTGGATAATGCGTCCAAAAAGTATATTAGCCTTTCGGAGGAGATGGATTACATACGCGCCTACCTGGATCTGGAAAAGATGCGATTCGGAGACAAGTTTGACGATGAGATCCGAATCGATGACAGCGTGGACGATTCCCTGGTGATGATTCCACCAATGATCCTTCAGCCGTACATTGAAAATGCGATTCGTCATGGCCTGCGTCACAAAGCGGACAAGGGGAGGCTACTGATCGAATGCCGGATCACCAGCGATGAACGGTCGCGGTTCGTCATTGAGGACGATGGTGTGGGCAGGGCGGCCGCATCCCGGTATTCATCGCTGCAGGAACCCCAGCACCGTTCCCATGGCACCCGGATCTCCGAGGAGCGCATCGCACTGTTGAACAACGATCCCTCCCATCCCCGGTACTATTGTCATATCACCGACCTTTTCGACGAGAAGGCTCAGCCTGCCGGCACGCGTGTGGAGATCTGGTTGCCGGTGAAGTACGAGTAGGGGAGAGGTATATGACCATCATGGAGAGGGGGAGGAAGGGGGTGAGGTACCCGCTTCACCTAATACCCAATCCAGAAGCCTTGCAAAGAGGAATAAAGTGGAAGCAGCCCCGCACTTTCTGAGGTGGATCGCGATGGATCTGCAGGATAAAGTGCTGGAATTCAGAATGCCCTGGCCAGCGAGCGTAAATGGCTGACGATCATGAACTTATGAGTTACGAACAGAGGAGTGCTGATCTTTGATCTCTGAATTAAATGAGAAATCCTAAATACTGAATACTGAATTATTAAATGAGCAACGCCCCGATCAGGGGCGTTGTGGGTGGAGCATAGGGGACTCGAACATAGGATATTTTACAGATTCGCAGAATTTATATACATTCTGAAATGCCCAAATATAGGGCTTTTTATTGTTAATAAAATTTTGCAGGATTAAAATAGATTAATAATTATTGAGTGTATATTTGTCTTATCAAGTTTACACAAATGGCACGGGTCAGATTCAATATTGAAAAGCGGAGGGATGAAAATGGTAAGCTGATCATCAAAGATGTTCCGATATGCTTTACGTTCACCTGGGAGGGTATGCGTCTGAAGCGGCCCACGGGTCACCGGTGCGATGCGAAGTATTGGAATACGGAAAAGCAACGGGTCAGGGCCGGGGCGATAGGATACCTTATCATCAATAAGTTCCTGGATGATCTGGAGCAGGAAGTGAGGAAGATTTACTGGGATGCTCGCAGTGAGAATATATGGCCTTCCAAAGAGTACATGAAGCAACGTATTTCCATTTACAGCAAGCGACCAAAGGGATTTTTTGAGATTTACGATTACTTCATTAAATCGCATCTGAAGCTTAACAGCGAGGCCACGAGAAAAAAACATAAGAGCCTTTACAAGCACCTTCAGGAGTTCGAAAATAAAAAAAGATACAGCATTACATTCGATTCGCTGGATAAGAATTTCTATTCTCGGTTTGTCGATTATCTGTTATTCGACCGACAGATGATCAATGCCACGGTGATCAAATACACCGGTATCCTTCACTGGTTTCTGGCATGGGCAGATGAACAGGGATACATCCATAAGGCCAGGAGGGATTACCGCACATTTAAGGCACCTGGAATCCGGGAGGAGCAGGCAAAAAAGCCGACAACCAATAAGGTCATCCTGTCAATGGAGGAGGTTTTGAACATTTACAATGCTGATCTTCCCGAACATTTGGATAAGGTGCGGGATGGATTTTGTCTTATGTGCTTTACCGGATTACGATTCAGTGACCTTCAGAATCTGAAAAAAACCGACATCAAAGATGATTGTATCGAGATTACGACAATCAAAACAAGACAGGATCTGAAGATTCCATTGAATAACTATTCCAGGGCGATTCTCGACCGGTATAAAGATTATCCAAAGCCAGAAGTCCTTCCGGTCATAACGAATCAAAAGTTTAACCAGGCATTGAAGACGATCGGGAAGATCGCCGGTATGAATGATCCGGTAACACTGATCAGCTATCGGGGATCACAAAGGATCGAAACCATTAAGGCCAGGCACGATCTATTATCATGTCATGCAGCACGAAGGAGCTTCGTTGCCATTGCAATAGCACTGGGCATCCGTACTGAAGTCATTATGGACATTACCGGTCACCGGACACATAAGATCATGGAGGAGTATTACGCTATATTCCAGGAGCATAAGGAAAAGGAAATGCAAAAATTCAACTGAAGTGATTAAAGGTATAACTAATTAGTGACTGTCGAAAACTTTTACCGTATTTGGGCATATTTATCCGTAAATTTGTAGCGCGTTCTTATTACAGATTGACGAAGCATAGATAAAATGAAAAAGCCGCCTATCTTTTGGCAAAGGGCTGGCGGCTGTTTCCTTCTTCCAGAGTCAAAAAACAATTCCAATAGGAACCGTCTTTTGTCATGAACAAAAGTAGTATAAAATTCAATAGATTACAATACTTCGGTAAAATTTTATCCTCTGAAGTATCAACAGCGATCCCGCTGATCCTCCACCAACATCATTTGCGAAATATCAGCTCCGGGCATTTGCTCCGGATGCTTCAATTATCTATTAATCCTAAATTTTTACAGGCATGAACAAAATTATTATGACCACACCAGAAGAACTGACTCAAATCATTGAGGATGCTGTCGGGAAAATCCAGATCCCGCCGGATCCAGTGGACGGCATCCTGCGAAACGATAAGGAGTTAGCGGAGTTCCTGGGAGTGAGCAAGGTGACAGTCTGGGGTTTAAAGAAGAAGGGATTACCATGCTTCAATTCCGGTCGGCTGTATCTGTATCGCAAAAACGAGGTTTTGGAATGGCTCCGCAGTCTGAACGAACGGCCATAAGCGCCACGGCTCCGGCCAGAGGCAATATTTCACTGGAGGCACTGGAAATGAAACGATGTGCGAGCATCATTC
The DNA here is from genome assembly GCA_017993235.1 of Lentimicrobiaceae bacterium. Classification (GTDB taxonomy): domain Bacteria; phylum Bacteroidota; class Bacteroidia; order Bacteroidales; family JAGONC01; genus JAGONC01. Next base: position 21,611 of record JAGONC010000003.1, on the reverse strand, counting down.
AATACTTTATTGACATGGACTCACACCTGTTCATTCCCACGGATCGCCTGCATTCATGGCAGCTTCCAGGACACATCCGGAGAGAGATCGACCGGATGGAAGGATACATTTCGCAGCTGGAAATGGATAATGCAGAGCTGGCATACCACAGCGGCCAGCTTCAGGATCGGGTTAAGGAATTGGAGAATCATTTAGAAATCGCTTTGAAATATGGAAACAGAGGTAATCATTCATAAGCCGCTACGACATATCGACATCCTGGCAAAGCTGCTGGATAAGGTACGCCCTATCGACTTCAGGGAGCTGATCGGTGAAGAAGACGAGAAGATCAAAACACGGCACCTTTTAATTTTGACCGTGGAGGAGATCCTTCGCCTGGCTGCGGACAATAACTGGGGGATGTGCCAGCGTAACGCCTGCATTTATCTGTATAACGGTACGTTCTGGTCAAAAGTCTTTGACGAGGAGATGGAAATATTTTTGGGTAAGGCTTCAGAGAAGATGGGTATCAATTCGTTTACAGCCAGACATTATCCTTTCCGGGATATGTTGCTAAAAGAGTTTCGGACATTAGCACATCTTCCCAGCGCCACGCAACCGGATAACGCTGTAATGATCAATCTTCAGAACGGCACCTACGAGATTAATGGAATGGGTGGGTACCTTAGGCAGTTTGCGGCGGAAGATTTTTTAACCTACCAGCTTCCCTTTGCATACAATGACCAAGCGGAGGCTCCGATATTTAAGAGGTATCTGGATCGGGTGCTTCCGGATGCGACATTGCAGGGCATATTGAGTGAATTTCTCGGTTATGTGTTCATTCAAACAGGCACGCTGAAGCTGGAAAAGGCTTTGATCCTTTACGGCACCGGTGCCAACGGTAAAAGCGTATTTTTCGATGTGATCAGTGCGCTGCTGGGATCTGGCAACGTTTCGAGCTATTCGCTTCAAAGCTTAACGAATGAATCGGGATATTACCGGGCGATGCTTGCTGATAAGCTGCTGAATTACGCTTCGGAGATCAATGGCAGCCTAGAAGCTTCGATCTTCAAACAACTGGTAAGCGGAGAGCCGGTGGAGGCACGCCTTCCTTATAAAGATCCGTTCATGCTGACAAATTACGCAAAGCTGATATTCAACTGTAATTCGCTTCCCAGAGATGTTGAGCATACCCAGGCATACTTCCGGAGGTTTCTGATCATCCCGTTCAATGTGACCATACCGGAGGAAGAGCAGGACCCGGAGCTTGCACAGAAGATCATCGCTTCAGAGCTGGCCGGTGTGTTTAACTGGGTGCTGGCAGGATTGGGGCGGGTGCTGAAGCAACGTGGATTCACTCACAGCGATGTTATCCGGCAGCAGGTCGATGAATACCAGCGGACCAGCGACAGCGTGGGGATGTTTTTATATGATAATGATTATGTGAGAAGCACAAAGAACCAAAGGACAATGTTACTGAAGGATCTTTATGCAGAGTATAAAGGTTATTGTCTGGAAGATGGGTTCAGGGCATTGAGCAAGGCAAATTTTCAGCAGCGGTTAAAATATCTTCGGTATGTTATTGATAAGGACAAGTATGGGAATAAGGTTTACATTGAAAAAGAGCAGGAAAATCACACGGAACCACTGCCGGTCAACGGTTACAGCAACATTGACAACGCAAATTCAGATGATCAATTACCGTTCTAAAAAAAAATGTTTTGTTTGAAGCTTCACTTTTTTCACCTTTTTCATCGCTTTTATCGAAAAATGGGTGAAAAAGGTGAAAAAGGTGAAGGCCTGGGGAAAATAATATTTTTTTTAATGATTCTAAACAACAATATGGATGCTATAATTTATTAACCCAAAAACATAGATATGATTTCAGAAGAAGCAAAAAGTATCAGGCGCGCGTACCTCCGGTCGTGGCGCAAAAAAAATCCAGACCTGGTGCGGGCCAGCCAGGATCGGTATTGGGAAAGGCAGGCAGCCCGGTTCAAAGAAATGTCACTGATCGAAAAAGCGCACGAGCTGAAGGCCCGTGGAATGCCAGTGGACCAGATCAGTGAAATCCTGGGGATAACCCAGGAGCAGGTATCCAGGTTATTAAGCGAAAATTAATCACCTATTTAGAATCGGTCTAAATAGGACAAAAATAATGTTTAAACAGAAAGGACAAATTATGGAAAATACAGCCATTAAACGAGATCGCAACGGACGTTTCACCATTGGCACGGGGGGCGGTCCAGGACGCGGAGCCGGGAACCCGGAAAAGATTACAAAGAATGCCAGGGAAATCCTGGTTGCGATCATGGACAAACAGGTCCCGCACATTGAAGCCGCGCTGGATGAGGTCAGGCAAAAGGACGCGAAGGAATACCTTGACACAATCGCAAAGCTTCTGCCGTTCGTATTGCCGAAAATGGAACAGGTTGACGCGGAGATCAGCAATACCAATCTGGAATTGAGTGACTTCATGGAATCACTGACCTACGAGCAGTTGTTTGTTTTGAAGCATAACCGCTGGCCCGAAAGATTGAGGGATGATCTGGCACCCGGACGGGGGAACGGTGGATCATTCCCGAACGATCCGGGAGAAGACGATGACTAAACCTATAAACCAATCATTATGAGTGCAACTTTTGTAAATATCATAAATCCAGACGGCACTGTCATTGCCCTGGGAGGCAAGTCAGAGGGCCAGGATTACACCAAGTGCTTCATCGCCTCCGGTGAATACTCCGACGAATACCAGGGAGCCAGTGAGGTGAAGCTGACCGTACATTCCAATCGCATGATCCCGGTCGTTCTGGGTGCCAGGATCTTCTATGATACGACAGACGGTGCCGGTGGTTATATCCTGCTGGCACCCCCTTCAATAGAACGCATTTCGAGTAAGCATTTCATTTACGAAATGGTATTCTCCGGTAACATACACTTGCTGGAAACCAAGTTGTTCTTTAACCAGGACTCAAAGGGCGATGGCTGGAACCTATCCTTTTCGCTGGTAGGTACAGCCACGGACTTCCTGACTTTGATCTGTACGAATATGAACCGCACCGAGCCCGTTGCTGATCCCATCAGTGAAACCTGGGCGGTGGGAAAGGTGGATGACACCACAAACGACCTGCTGCTGACCTTCGACAATGACAACTGTTTGACAGCCCTGCGAAAGGTTTCAGAGGCGTTCAAGCTGCCATACCGGACATCACTTTCAGGCAGCACCATTACACTTGACCTTACCAATGAGTGCAGGATACACGACCATGTTTATACCGTTGGTGACGGGCTGGGATCGTTTAAGATGGCAGGGAGCTCAGACCGGCCATTTGCCACGGCTCTCCATGTGCTGGGTAGCACCCGGAACATTCCTTATGATTATCAGGGGGGGGTGAAAAGGCTCCGGGTTGAAACGGGTACAGTACCAGATGAACAGGAGGTTATTTTCGATGATGGCACCGTAAGTGGCAACTGGACAGCTTCAGAGGGCAACGACATTCTGGGTGTGCTTGTGGATTTCGCTTCCACCGACTTTGTTTATCATGGCACCACTGCTATGAAGATTTATCCGTACATATCCGGTTCGACTATTACGGGCCAGATCATCAAAATAGTCAACGGGGATGATCCGTATGATGCCAGCGATGGTACGCTGCATTTATGGGTATATCTGGATCTGCAGGGGTCTGGTTCCTATGATTTCGCCAAGGCACGCCTGATGATTGTCCTGGTTACAGATGGAACCATGAGAAATGTCGAGCTGAGTAGTGGAATGTACGGTTTTTCCACGGAAAACATTGGTAAATGGCAGGAAATAGTGATCCCGATGAAAGATTTTGGGTGCGTTAGCTATCTGATTGAGCAGGTGGGGATTATTATGACGGGTACGTGGGGTAGTGGTGCGAATCTGTATGTTGATCATGTCTATATATCCATCAGTACCGCATCGCGGACAGATGGATTTATTTACGATGAGGAAGCCGTCGCACGAAATGGTCGCATTGAATCCGTGGCGATCAATGAAGACATTTACCCCAAAAGCAGCCTGACAGTTGTCAGCAAAACCACGGAGTATAAGTTTGTCAGCAACCTGGATTTCGACCTGAACGCAAAGGATGGGGGGGGCAATACCATTTACCGGATCGCAAGAGTGGACGCGCGTCTGACATTCAACTCCGGTAACCTGTCAGGGTACGGCTTCGCAATAAAATCATTTACTCCGGGCACAAACGAAATAGAGCTGATACCGTTCACTGAAGAAAGCGGACAGGATATACCTTCCCTAACCGGAACATCATATCAGTTTAATGTTGGCGATACCTATGTGATCACCGAGATCAATATGCCTGAATCCTATGTCACGACAGCAGAAGAAGACTTGCTGGAGTGGGGTCAGGATCAATACCTGGATTACTCAACCCTGAATGAGATCGCTGAAGTAGATATTGATCCTGTCTGGGTCAAACAGGCCACCGATCAGCAATACACCCTGCTTGGTGAATCGCCGGTGGTGCATTACGACCTTGACCCACTGGTGAATCTGTTTAAGGCCGGGGATCTGATCACCATTAACATCGCAGGGCTGTTTGCCAGACAGTTACGAGTGGTGGACATCACACACGAGTTTTATTCGAAAAATGCCATCTGGAAAGTGACGCTGGGCAACTACGCACCCCTGAACCTTCCGGGAAGGCTTGTCAGTGCTTTAAATGACCACGAGGGGCGGCTTATTACATTGTCCCGGAATTCTAAGAATGAAAAATATTACATGGGATAATTTCTATTAATCAAAAACCAATATTACCAATGACAGACAACGAATTTAATAACGAAAGCGAAGCCCCGGAATGGGTAAGGATTATAATGGAACGACTGGATGACCTTCACAGGGAAATGGATGAACTGGAAAAGTCACAGAACCCGCAAAAATTCTCATTCCCGGAGGCTATCCGCGACTGGATCGCGGCGAAAGACGCGGAGAAGTCCGCTTCCGAGGCAATGGATGACACATACAATGCAAAGCGACGGACAGATGAAAAAGGCTGGCCCACCCAAAAACCTAAATCGGAGGTGCCGGATGAACTTTTGGATCGGGTCAGAGAAATTGCCAGACAGAAAAGGAAAAATATCCAGGATTTAATGGGAGGGGATGATCAATGACCCCTGAAATGGCCAGTGGCTTCATGCGGGGCCACAAGAAAGGCGATCAGCTGTAAAGTGGTACATTGATACCTTTTGGGCAAAGGCACGGCAAATAGTTATATTTGGATCGCTTTGCATTGCCAGAATGAACCCCGAAGCCCCCCTTTCGAGTATAGCAATGGCCCGATCCGTGTCATTGTGACACACTTTTCCCGATTTCCCCGATCAATAAAAAAGCCGGGTTTCGGGTCCCGGCTTTACTCGCAAAAAATGAAAACAAAAAGGAAGGGCCCCTTAACCAGTTAGGACCCTTCTGATCTCAAAATTACCCTTCTTCCTGATCAGATTTCAGGTCTTCAAGTTTGCAGCCATTAAGACACTGCCAAGAACCACGTTTGAAATAACCGCCCGCGCGGAGTTCTGGTGAATGATAACAGCCACAAACTTTGCATTGCATTAATCCCGTATGGGGATTAACGACTTTCATGACTTTTGCACTCATGGGATTTAGGATTAATATTATTACTAAATTATTCCCTTACCATTCCGTACCTTACCTTACCTTACCTTACCTCTGACCCCACCTTACCAAGAAAAGAACGTTAAGATCCGTGTAAATATAAGAAGTTTTTTAATATTCAGATCCTAATCTTACACCTGTTTTGTCATTCAATCACAATATCCAATGGGGGATCGTATACGTGCTCGTATCCAGGGGTAATCTTCAGGTCAATCTTTTTGCCGGTACGATGGCACTCCTCCAGCATCGGGAATAGATCATCACCGATGATTGTATATGCAGTCAGAAGGGTCTGACCGTACTCCCCTTCAACCGATGTATAAACTTCAAACAGCTCCCTCCCCGTTATGGTATTCAGATCGTATATTTTTATCCTGGTCATTGCATCGCTGGTTCCTGCAAAGGTAGTCTATTGAATTTCCCGTGACAACTGATCGCAGAATTGATCCAAATAGTCCCTCAAGGTTTCAATCAGTACCCTGTTCCTGTCGAGGACCATCCGACATTGCATCATGTCCTGCAGTTGTGGGTGCAGGAGGTAATGCTGATCATCGTCCAGATAGTTCAGAAGGTTGACAAACTCGGAAATGTCCATCCCCTTCTGTTCGGATGCTTCGGAAAGGTCCAGCATGAGCCGCCTAAGTTCGGAGCAGGCGATTACCGCCCTGTCATTTTGATTTGATACATAGTTGAGGTACATACCGCTGATCTGGGTAAACAGGGGTACAGCTCCCTGAACGGTTGCGCGATCAATTGTGATTTTTGCCGGTCTGGTTTCGGTTGTTTGTGTTTCCATTTTGCTTGTTTTTTAATGGTTAGTGCCAGCAAAACTAATACGTGAATTTGTAAAAAGCAAATTTATTTTGCTAATAATCAATTACTTAGTGTGTCACTGTGACACCGTTTCCAGTGTTCTTATCTTCATATCCTTATCAATTACAGACAGTTAGCTGAATCAATGATCAGTTGATATTTTTTTTGTGTGGGGATATTTTTTTTACTTTCCTGCATCTGTTGTCCTGTCATGGTTTGAGATCATCCGGTAACCTGCCAGAAACGGTGTCACTATGACACCGTTGAAAGAAATTTTAGTTAACATAATGTCTCATTACAGGCCAAATGAAAAAAAAACACCACTGTAAATCAATTAGTTGTATATTTGACATTTACCTACCCTATATATGTCTTTTGGGGACCGTAATTTATGACTTTTCAAATCTTGTCAAGGTTTTTGACCACTTTTTTAATTTTTACGGCTCCAGTGGTGTCATAATGACACGGCTACATATTACATCGCACCGATGATCTTTTATGAAAAACATGAAAAATATGAACGTCTGAACAATACTTTTTTAAAAAATGGTTTCCAGGCAACGGGATAGTTATTAACAATTATTAATCGCCAAATTTAAGAAACGGAGCATAAAATGAGTGTAATATTGATATTAACAAAAATAAAAAAATGGCTGTATCCATTGATACAAGCCATTTCCGTTAATTTGTCGGGTGGAGCATAGGGGAGTCGAACCCCTGACCTCTTGACTGCCAGTCAAACGCTCTAGCCAACTGAGCTAATGCCCCGAAGAGGGTGTGGGTGTCGGTGTGGGTGTGAGTGTGGGTGCAAAATTACACATTTTACCTTAAATGCAACCGCTGATCGCTTTTTTCTGACTACCTTGCAGTGGATTGACACTTGACAGTTTTCAGCTAACGGCTTTAAGCTTTGAAATTTGGATTTTGGGATTTGTTTGGAATTTGGTACTTGGATTTTGGAATTTACCATGAAACGCCTCTTCGTCGCCATAAAACTCCACCCCGCCGATACACTGCTCGAAGTGTTCCGGTTCCTGAAAAAGAACCTCCACGAGGAAAAGATCAAATGGGTGGAAGAATATAACCTCCACCTGACCCTGAAATTCTTCGGGGAAACCGAAGAGGAAAGGATTCCCGCGATCCGACAGGCCTTGAAGGCTGCCGCCGGCCGTTCCGCCGGATTTAAACTGGAACTCAAAGGCACAGGCATCTTTGGAAGTAAATACGACCCCCGCGTGGTCTGGCTCGGGATCGAAACCAACCCCGCCCTGCAACAGCTGTATGCAAATATGTGGGAAGAAATCGGGAAACTGGGCTACGTGCCTGACTCACAAAACTTCGTCCCCCACCTGACCATCGGCAGGATCAAATTCATCCGCGACAAACGATTCTTCCAGGAAGTAATCCTGATGCGTCGGGAAGATTTTCTCCAAAGGGAAACGGTGCGGGAACTGTATCTGTTCGAAAGTATACTTCAGCCCACAGGGCCGGTTTATAAGGTGATTGAGAACTTTGTTCTGAGATGAGAGAGGAGAAATAATTGTCCGACCTATTTCTCCTCTCTCATTTCTCATTTCTCATTTCTCCTTTCTCCTATCTAAAAAATAACTGACCAGCAACGCAACTCCGCCGAACAGAAAAATCATCGAGAAATAAGCAGCCTCATCAGACATGGTGGTGGTTTTGACCAGGATTTCAGCGACCAGCAGTCCTATACCCAATCCGATAAAGAATAAACCCCACTTCAATGTTGCATTGGTCTGTTTTTTCGTCATGAAAATTGAAGCATCGACTCCTTTTTCAATAAGGGCCAAACGCTCGCGCTTTCTGATGACCAGGTATACGATCCCCAGGATCATCCCAAAAACGCTGATCGGAACAAAAATGCCTTCCATAATGCGATATTTTTAAAGTGAATTTTTTTAACTGCACCTTTTTGACGCAACGTACATCGTTCCGGTTACAAAATATTATTTATCATATCTTTGTAACCAACACCCCCTCATTCCCGTCAAACCATCATCATGCCCGAAAAGGATGACCGGTTTTATATCGAAAAAGTGCTCGAAGGAGATACGGCCGCCTTTGCAGCGCTCGTCGAAAGGCATAAAAATAACGCCTTTTCGCTGGCGTTGCGGATTACGGGCAACCGGGAGGATGCGGAGGAAATCGCCATGGATGCCTTTGTAAAAGTGTACCGCTCCCTGGGGAGCTTTCGCAACGATTCCAAATTTACGACCTGGCTCTACCGGATCGTACATAACGAATCCATCTCGGTGCTGCGGAAGAAACAACCGGAAACAACACCCCTGGAGGATAACCTGGCCGATGACTACCCATCAGATGATATCCATTACAGGATATCCGTACAGGATGAAATCCAGCAACAACAACTGATCTCCAGAGCACTGAATGAACTTCCACCGGCAGATCATCTGCTGATCACCCTGTTTTACATGGAGGACCAGTCAGTCGGGGAAATCAGCCAAATCACGGGACTGAGCCAGGCAAACATAAAAGTCAGGCTGTACCGGACAAGGAAAAGACTTTATCAGATACTGAACAGGATTCAATGTAACGTCCCTGTTCACGAAAAACAAATATCATGAAAGAAACGTTCATCAACGACGATAGACTCAGAGCGCTGGTGAAAAAATCCGGCAGGTCACCGGCTCCGGAAGATTTTACCCGGAACGTGATGGAACGCATCCAGCACGAACCCGTTCCTGAAGCCTCCCTTGCACATAGCCTATTTTCCCGGAAAAATGTATGGAAAATAATCCTCGCGGTCATCGCAGTCATCGCTTTCGTGGTCTTTTTGCTCCAATGGTCACCTGTTGACCTGAATCCCGATAACATTGATTTTCAACAATACGAGAAGCTCGTGCCGTTCTTCCAGTCCTTCGTGCAAAGCCTTTCCAAATCCTTTGCATTTCTTACACGCTCATCCCTGCCCCTGATCATCGGGATCGGAGTGGCCGTGCTTTTTCTGTTCGACAGGATTCTCCGGAAATTGACAATGAAAAAAAGCTATCTTTTCTGATCACTGTTTCTTAACCCAGATCTCAGGTGTGGTGACATGGTTGCTTTCATGAAAGGCCCTGTCTTTTATGTATACTTCAAAACGGATGGTGTCGTAAGGTGATGAATAATTGTTGATAAACAACGTATCCTGAATAATGCCTTTAATCGCTTTGTTTTTTCCGGCAGGTGTTAGTAAAGGGATACGTCCGTTCATGAAAATGGTATCCAGCTTCAGCGAATCCTGGTCATAATAGGTGATGAAAACCTCTTCAAACGTGCCATCGATCTTTTCAAAATAACGGATGAACAGGTTGTATTCCCATCCTGGCAGGGTATCCAGTTCCGTCAGACCGATATCTCCATCGCCATCCTGGTAAGAAATCTCGATAATGCCCCTGTTATCAATACCCGTGCTGTCAATGATCTTTGCAAAGCTGTTGAGCTCAATGTACGGCTCAATGGGAAACTCCACCTGCTCCAGGCACGACTGGAAGATGAACAGGGTCGGAATGACAAGGATTAACAGTATCTTTGATATCGGTTTCATATAAGGATCCTACGGGTATTGTCCAGCAAAGTTACTTTCAAACAGGCTTCCAGCATGATCTCCCTGCAGGAAATTAAAAAAAACATCTTCTGTATTCGGTCTCCTGATAATTTTAACGTACTGGCCCTGAAGATATTTCATTACCAGTGGGAAAATAATCCCATTTACCGGGAATACATTCACCAGCTGGGTATCAATCCGGATTCTGTCAACCACCCGGAAGCGATACCTTTCCTCCCCGTATCATTTTTCAAGACCCACCGGGTTGTGACCGGGGATTTCAAAACGGAGATGACTTTTCTGAGCAGCAGGACCACCGGCATGGAGCCCAGCCGGCATGAAGTGGCAGATGCCGCCCTGTATGAAGCGAGTTTCATGACCTGCTTTGAACGGTTCTACGGGAAAAGTTCCCGGTATTGCATCCTTGCTCTGCTTCCCTCCTATTCATCCCGCCAGGACTCCTCCCTGGTCTATATGGTGGATAAACTGATTACCGCGGGCGATCATCCGGATAGCGGTTTTTATCCTGATGTACCCGATGCTTTATTTGGCATGCTGCAAAAAGCAAAGAGCGCCTGCCAACCCACCATCCTTTTTGGGGTGACCTTCGCCCTGCTGGACTTTGCTGAAAATCACCCCATGGATTTTCCTGATCTGATCGTTATGGAAACCGGGGGAATGAAAGGGCGCAGAAAAGAGCTGATCCGTGAGGAGCTCCATGAGCGTTTGATCCGTGGATTTGGTGTTCCTGCCATTCATTCGGAATACGGCATGACCGAACTCCTATCGCAGGCCTACTCCCAGGGACATGGCCGCTACGTTGCCCCACCCTGGATGCGGATCCTGATCCGCGACATGAATGACCCGCTCTGCCTCGCTGGTCATGATCAGACAGGCGGCATGAACATCATTGACCTTGCCAACCTGCACTCCTGCTCCTTCGTGGCCACACAGGACCTGGGAAAGACCTTCCCCGATGGATCTTTTGAAGTGCTCGGAAGATTCGACGCCAGCGACATACGCGGTTGCAGCCTGCTGGTTTAAATGCGCGCGATCACTTCGGGCCGGTCGTTGGCCGGACTGTTCACCATCTGCGACACCGGATAGGCCTCCATCTCCTCAGCCGGATAAGGCTGCATAAGCTGCAGAAGATCGTCGGGGCGGTTGCTGCCAAGCCACTCCTTTTCAAACCTTTGGGGCAGAATGACCGGCATGCGGTCGTGGATCTGCGCCATCAGCTCATTGGGCGTGGTTGTGATGATGGCGAACGAATGAACCACTCTGCCTTCCGTATCTTTCCAGCTATCCCATATCCCTGCCATCGCAAACAGATCCCCGTTCTTCATAACGATCCTGTACGGTACCTTACCCCCTGTTTCATGCCTATCGCCTCTCCAATACTGCTGACTGCTGACTGCTGACTGCCGACTGCTGACTGATATCCGCTTCCACTCATAAAATCCATCACTGAGCACCAGGCACCTCCTCTGCCGGAACGGATTCCTGAAGGAAGCCTTTTCAAGGATCCCCTCCGCCCGCGCGTTGATCATCCGGTTGCCGATGGACGGATCTTTGGCCCAGAATGGGATCAGGCCCCAGCGGAAATAGCTCAACTTCCCGGGATCCTGGTTCGATACGACAGCCAGGTTCTGCGACGGCGCGCAGTTGTAGCGTGGAGCATAAAGTCCTTCCTCCACTTCAATGTCGAAGCGTTCCTCGATGAGGATCTCATTCGGTGAAAAGGAAAAGCGTCCGCACATGGGGAAAAGGTTAATTGTTGTTATTGGTTGTCATTCGGTTGTCATTCAGTAGTCATTCAATTGTCATTCAATTGTCATTCAATTGTCATTCAGTAGTCATTCATTGCTTAATAACCATTAATGACGCGAAGAAAGAAGTGCTGAGCTAATGACTATGAATGACTTTTTCCCCTACCCCGATCACCAGCAACTCCTCCCAGCTGGTGGTGTATTTAGGGGAGAGTTTCTCCTGCCGCATCTTCCACTTCCTGCCGCTGCCCTGGACCGCGTAGCGGACCGTTCCCTTTCCCATGCGCTGATTGATCCGGTCGATCGCCCCGGTGATCTTTTCCTGCTTCTCACGGTTCCGGTCGTCCCACAACGTGCACTGCAGGGTCTTCTGACTGATGATGTCATTGACGATGACTCCGGACTTCTTGTAAAGATATCCTTTCCTGAACAATTTTTTCAGGATGATCCGCACATGATGGATCAGCTCAGCCGTATGATTCGTGGCCACCGGGAGCTCCACCGTCATTCCGTTCACATAGTGGGGCCCCTGTGCAAACCGGTTTGTCATCACGAATACCGTCAGCGATTGTGCCACCGATCGCTGCCTCCGGAGCTTTTCCGCCACGGAGGAGGCAAACGTGGTGGTGGCCTCCTCCAGGTCATCATAGGCTTCCACCGGCCTGCCAAAAGAACGGGAGGTGCAGATCCCTTTCTTTGCCTGCGGATGATCATCAACGGGATAACAGGATATGCCACGAAGCTCAAACACGGTTCGCTCGCCCATCACGCCCATATGTTGCCGTATCCATTTCTCATTGACGTGCTTCAGATCACAGGCGGTCAGCACACCATGCTTCTCCAGCAGTTTTGTGTGCTGCGCGCCCATACCCCAGACCTGACTCACGGAAATGGACCTCAGCTGATGATCGATCGTCTGCTCATCCAGTAAAACCATCATGTCTCCGGACTCCGGATGTTCTTTGGCCAGGTCGTTTGCCAGCTTGGCAAGTGTTTTCGTGGAGGCGATCCCGACACTCACCGGGATCCCGGTCCATTTCATCACAGTTCGTACGATCTGCTCCCCATAACGCTGCGGCTCCAGACCTGCGATTCCGGTCAGTTCCAGGAATGCCTCGTCAATGGAGTACACTTCCAGCGTTGGAGTGAATTGTTGCAGCACGGTCATCACCCGCTGCGACACATCCCCGTAAAGTGTGTAATTGGTCGAAAACACCGCCACGTCATTTTTTTCCAGTACTTCCGCGATCTCAAAGGCAGGTACCCCCATTTTGATTCCCAGCTTTTTTGCCTCATTCGAGCGGGCAATGATGCAGCCGTCGTTGTTGGAAAGAACAACTACCGGTCTGCCCTCCAGGCCCGGCTCGAAAAGCTTCTCGCACGAGGCGTAGAAGTTGTTGCAGTCGACCAGGGCGAAGAGGGAGTGTAGTTGTTTCATGTGGCGTGGCTTGGGATTACAAACGGATTGAATCAGGCTTCAAGCCTCAAGCTTCAAGCTTACAGCTTGTAGCTTGCAGCTAATGAACACCCAAATTTACCAAATTATTAGTACCTTTGCGAAAAAAGAACCCATGAAACGCTTTGCCATCATCCTTGCGGGTTGCGGATCCAAGGACGGATCCGAGATCCACGAAGCTACCATGACCATGCTGGCCATCCAGAAGAATGGTGCCATGTATGAGATTTTTGCGCCCGATCTGCCGCAGCATCATGTTGTGAATCATATCACCAACCAGGAAATGCGTGAGGCAAGGAACATCCTTGTGGAATCAGCGCGTATCGCCAGGGGAAATATTAAAGCGCTGAGCAGGTTCCGGGCGGAGGATTTTGATGCGTTGATCATCCCGGGTGGATACGGTGTGGCCAAGAATCTGTGTGATTTCGCTTTTAAAGGGGACGCCTGTTCCGTGAATCCGGAAGTGGAAAAGGCCATGAAGGCGATGGCTGAAAAAGGAAAACCCATCGGGGCTTTATGTATTGCCCCGGTATTGCTGGCAAAGGTATTCGGTGATGCTGAGATCACGATCGGCCAGGACCGTGTCACTGCAACTGCAGTGGAGAAAATGGGCGCCCGGCATATTACCACCGGTCATGGCGAAGTGGTGATCGACAGGAAAAGGAAACTGTTCACGACACCCTGCTATATGCTGGATGCCAGTATCGTAAATATCTGGGAAGGAGCCGATGCAATCGTGAAATCGATGCTGAAGAGCATGTAAGTGCCCCTCCCCCGGCCCCTCCCCACATGGGGAGGGGTTGGGGTGGAGTATATCAGAATTTCTCCTTACTGACACGGATATCCCCCCTGACCTTTCTCAGCTTCCAGGATTCAAACAGTTCATCCGAGGTCATACCGTTTTCACCGTAAATCGTCTTATCAGTCGTGGTTATCCTGACAAACACCTCGGAATAAATGATCTTTTTATTCCTGTCCCATATCAGGTGCTCCGTATTCAGCCTTTCGTTTTTCAGATGGTTGATGACCTCCACGTCTCCATGGGCTTCCATGATGTTGCGTTTCTCGTAACTGATCCCGTAATTGGCGCGCAGCTCCGATTTCATCCGTTTCAGGGTGTCATAGAACACAATATGAACACCCTTCGGAAACTCAATGTACGGATCGTCCCCTCCATAACTTTCCATAAGGGGCCCAGTAAGGATCAGGGAAAGTTTTCCGCGTTCACTCTGCTCAATCTCGATATTGTAAATCGTTTCGACGGGCAGGGTATCAACCGGCATGGTCATATTGATCTGTCGGATATCATTCTCACAGGAACTGAGAACGATGATCCCTGCAAGGATAAGGATCCTGATGATGAACTGGCTAACGGGCAGCCCTGATGGTTGTCGTTTCATTGATCCAGCATCCGACTGTATAGCTGTCGCCTTCCTTTAAATCATGGAAAAAGAGCCGTTCCATGGCCGGAAAGCCTCTGGAATAGGAATAGATTCTTTCGTTGGCAACTTGTTCGGTGGACGGGTCAACGTTTTTTGCCTTGTAATACTTATCCACTGCAGCCCAGTAGGCAGCCTTGCTGCTGATCTCATCGTTACCGCAATCACTGGCGCTTGAGGCGTACAGGTCGCCGATCATGATGTAGGGATTGCCGTCATTGGGGCGCAATTCTGCGCATTTATAGGCATAGGATCTGGATTTGGGAAAATCCCTCATATTACGGTAAGCGTCGGCCAGGAGCAAAAAGCAGTCGGCGCGGCTGTTGGTATCCGCCATATCGGTCGCCTGCAGCAAATACTGCAGTGCCTTACTGTATTCATTTTTCCTGTAAAGCATCCGGCCAATGAGAAAAGCAGATTCCGGATCGGGTTCCAGTTCGTACAGTTTTACCGTGACGTCAAAATAAAGCGGATCGGTTGTGCAGTTTTGCCTATCCAGCATCTTGATGATCTCTTTCAATAATTCCGGATCATCGGGATGCTGTTCAAATTTTTTCGTGTAAATGCTGAGCAGATCCGTACAGGTAGCAAACGGCTCGAGGGTAGTTTCCACGATCTGGCGGATGTTCTGCCATTCCGCCAAACTCTCGGCATCTTCCCGGTACCGTTTTTCATTAAAATCAACAATACCCATGATCTTATCATAGTTCTCAATGATCAGGGAGGTATCCATACGTCCGGCCCTGACATTGCTAATGGTGGTATGAAAATAATAGACCAGCACAGGGCCCGGGCTTTCATTGCCTTCGAGGGTGATCGACCGTTCCAGCATTGCATAGGCATCGGCAAACCGCTCCGGCTTAAGGGTAAGCAGATCAAGGCCTTTCCGCCCAAGGACCAGTCCTTCACGGCTGCTGGGCTGTTTTCCGAAATACTCGATCCGTTTGTCATACACGAGCATGATCGAATCAATAAGCTGATTCTTCCGGATTGAATCTGTTTCCTTATCGTAGAAATATTTCAGGATCACCACACCATCCAGGTAGATATTCTGACTGGACCGGGGGCAGTTTTCAAACACCCATTTCCAGGGTTCATATACCGGGACCTGATCGATCACCTCCTGGGAAAAGTTGTAATCTTTCCACATACGGAAATTTATCTTGTAGAGCGACAGGTTTTCGACGCATTTCAGGCTATCGGCTCCATATTTCTGGCCGTAAAGAACAGGAATGGTGAACAGGATCAGTAGCCCTGTAACGAAAGCTTTTCGGTTCATAATAATAAGGTTATATATGAGATAATGACAATTTATTTAGCTGCCCTCACGGTCGTTGTTTCGTTGATCCAGCAGCCCACCGTGTAGCTGTCCCCTTCTTTCAGATCATGAAAAAATATACGTTCGATGGCGGGAAAGCCCCTTGAATAAGAGTAAATCCTTTCGTTGGCCACCTGTTCGAGTGACGGGTCGACGCTTTTGGCTTTGTAATACTTATCAACGGCAACCCAGTAGGCGGCCTTTTTACCGATTTCATCATCGCCGCACGCATCAGCGCTGGAGGCATACAGGTCACCGATCATGATGTACGGATTCCCGTCTCCGGGGCGTAACTCTGCGCATTTATAGGCGTACGATCTGGATTTTGGATAATCCCTCAGGTTACGGTAAGCATCGGCCAGGAGCAGATAGCAATCTGCACGGCTGTTGGTATCAGCCATATCGGTTGCCTGCAGCAAATACTGCAGTGCCTTGCTGTAGTCATTCTTCTTGTACAGCATCCGTCCGATGAGAAAGGCCGACTCGGGATCGGGCTCCAACTCATACAACTTAACCGTCGCATCAAAATAGAGAGGATCAGCAGTACAATTCTTTTTATCCAGCATGTTGATGATCTTCTTCAGCAGTTCAGGATTGGTGTCTCCCCCCGCGTCGAACTTGGTCCGGAAAATGGGGATCAAGTCTGCGCAGGTCGCATAGGGTTCAACAGAGAGTTCGAGATTGGCCTTAACACTTTCAAAATCCTCCTTGTCGGTAGGATTATTTCTGATATTGTACTCAACGATCTCCATCAACTGATCAAACAACTCCACCAGTACATCTTTTCCCAGTGTATTTGCATTCACCAGGTCGATGGCAGTGCGGAAGTAATAGACGATGATGGCGGTCTGGGAATTATTGCCATCCATTTCCACGGAGCGTTTCAGGATCTGGAAAACCTCTTCGGTAGCCTGCGGACGCCACTGGTACAGGTCGACGCCTTTACGCCCCAGGATATTACCCACCTGCGACTGGCCGGTCTTGTAGTGATTGGGGAAATATTCCATACGCTGGTCATAGATCATCATCAGCGTATCAATCAGCAGCTCTTTACGCGTATTGTCGGGTTCTTCCTTGATGAAATAGCTGTACATTTTTACACCATCCAGGTAGGTATTTTCGGTGCCCATCGGGCAGTTCTGGAAAACCCAGCGCCAGTGCCTGACGGCATCGGCCACGGCAATGCTGGTATAATCACTGTTTTTCCACTGTTTGAAGAATTCCCTGTACAGCGAAATTTCCATAACGCATTTTACGCTGTCCTGCCCGTACCTGGGACCTCTGTCTTTAACCTGTGCAAGAGCGTCGTCTCCGGTTCCGATGATCATCATGAGTGAGACGATCAGGGGTAAGAGAAAGAGTCGGGTCGTTTTCATGGTTAATAAAATTTGCTTCTGATGAACCATCGTTCGTAAATGGATATTCCTAAGCTCAGCCGGACATAGTTTTCCTTCAGCAGGCCATTGCTGGTCGTTCCCCGTTGTCCTATTTCCACTGCAAGGTTTACCATGGATTGAATGCCTTTGAGTGGCAGTCCTGCACCAAAAGTCAGGCCAATCTCATTTATCTGTGTCCCACGAAGCTTCAGGGAGGTTTTGTTGTAGTGAAAACCGAACCTGTACTGGATCTTCTGGGCATAATTTGCCGAAGCTGCGAGGGAAGGTCTGAACTGGCCTCCGGCGGCGACTCGCAGGGAGTTATCCAGCGAATCGTTCATCGAGAATGACCTGAAATCTTCCCATTGCTGCCAGTATACATCCACGCCGGCCGTCCAGCGGTTAGGATTTTCCAGGGTGAATCCGCCCCCGAATGCCTGGGGAAGCTCGATGGTACCCTTCTGATCAGGCTGGTAGACTATGGTATCGTAAATATTATCCACATTGTTCAGCGCCGGGATGAATGTTTCGGCCAGCAGGTAGCGTTTGGTATTCAGGGAGGCAGGAAGTTCGTACACGGCTCCTGCGGTCAGCCTAAGGGAGGGCGACAGGTGGGCGGTGTACTGGGCTCCCACCTCGAACATGAAATCCTGTACAAAGCGGTTGGCAATGACGCGAAAACTGTAGATATACGCCGAGTCGGGGAAGTCGACGATCTGCTGGTAGTCGAGGTCTCCAAAGAGGAAGTTGGCATTGACGCCCACCGACAGATTCCTGAAAGGGCGGATGGCCAGTCCGATGTGGGCGCGGTTCAGGCCGCCGGAGGCCTGGTATTGGTTGGTAATCCGGCCCACGCTGTCCTGGTCATAGTCATTGTAGATCAGGTAACCAACGCGGCTGAAGGGAGTCAGCCCGATGCTTGACTTCAGCCAGTGGGCGATGGGGAATCCAAAGAGCATATAGCCCAGCTGGACATTCCTTGAGGTAGTGGAAATATTTTCCGACTGTGTTTTTACAGCATCGGCCAGGATCCCTCCCTGCAATATGAAGGAGGTAGAGTCGAAAAAACCGTAGGAGGCGGGATTCATGATATTGATGAACGAGTTCCCCTGCAGTCCGATCCCGATTCCGCCCATGGCCGTATTGACACTGGTTTGTCCGGGAAAGAGATTCCCGACGCCGAAATTAGAGTAGGGGGAATTAATATCCTGTGCTGTCGTCCACAAGCCATTAATCAGTATCACCAGCAGCAGAGTGGGTCGAATGCTTTTCACCAAGGTTATAGGATAAAATTATGTTTAGTCCTTCCAGAACAATATTTGGAATTGCAAAGATGTTATTTTTTAGTCTTTTCTCAAAATAATTCGCATCTCCGCCTGATAAAATTACTTTAATATCAGGGTATTCCAGCTGATATTGCTCGATAACACCCTTGATTTCCTCCAGGGCGCCGTTGAGTACGCCGGCCAGGATGGATTCCCTGGTATTTTCGCCGATCAGGGGAGGAGGATTATCCATTTCAATTAACGGCAGGTGGGCGGTAAAAGTATGCAGGGCTTTAAAGCGCATATGGATTCCGGGTGAGATGCTGCCGCCGAGGTATTCCTTGCGTGCGTTGATCATGTCGAAGGTGATGCAGGTTCCGGCGGAGATGGCCAGGATATCCTGGCGCGGGAATCGTTCCTGGGCGGCGACCACGGCTGCCAGGCGGTCTTTGCCGAGGGTTATGGGTGTTTCGTACTTGTTGGTGATGGGTACAGGCACCTGTTCG
Organism: Lentimicrobiaceae bacterium; assembly: GCA_017993235.1. GTDB lineage: Bacteria > Bacteroidota > Bacteroidia > Bacteroidales > JAGONC01 > JAGONC01. The sequence goes on along the minus strand of JAGONC010000003.1, from coordinate 2,457 downwards.
GTCAGTTCGATAAACCGGTAGGTATGGTCAAGCCAGGCGATCAGTGCGGGCGGGCAGTTGCCTGTGGAGGCGAGGATCGCGGCGCGGATCTGTTCTTTTTCAGGCAGATGATCCTTCAGGATCTGTTCGTTGAGTTCCCGGAAGGGTTTGAAATAGACCATGCTGTGGCGGTCGAACAGGGCAATTTTCTTCAGGGTATTTCCGTAATCAATGACAAGGTTCATGGGGTAAACATCAATAAATAGGTGACCAAAGAGCGAATATACGGTTTTTAATTTTTCATGCTTCATTCTTCATGCTTCATTTTTCATCCTTCATTTTTAATTTTGAATATTTCATCCTATCTTTGCGCTTCCAAAGCGGTACCATAGCTCAGCAGGTAGAGCAACGGACTGAAAATCCGTGAGTCCCTGGTTCGATTCCGGGTGGTACCACGCAAAAAGCCCCGCAAGCAGGGCTTTTTGATATCCGATTAACGATTAACAGATATCTGATATCTGATTTCAATTCAGAGATCAGAAATCAGCGTTCCTCTGTTCGTACTTCCAAACTTCATCCCCTTTCCATCTCCCGGATAATTTTCATGGTTTCCACACTTACCGTACACACCCGCTTTAACAGATCGATGACATGATCCTTGTAATCGGCAAAGCGGTAGGTATTGAACTTTTCAGCGATGGTGGGATCGGAAGGCTTTTTCTCTTTGTATTGGTCCAGGATCCACTCCAGGGCGGAGCGGTTGCCCAATTTGTATTCCCACGCTTCCGGGGGGATGCCTTTCAGGGTATTCTTTTCGTCGATCTCGATGAGCCCGGCTTCTTTGTTGGCCTTCAGCTTCACTTTCAGCCGGGGCTGATATGCGTATAGAGATTCCGGTTCTGCCGCATCGGCATAGATCTCCTGCTGGAGGACTCTCACAGACTTTTCTTCCTGTTTCTCGATTACTTCCAGCTCAAACGGGGTCACTGTCTCGAAATTTATATGCAGTTCCATCAGTGCTTTCCCCCATCCGGCCCACTGCCGAAAATCGTCATAGAACGGGATCCGCGGAAACTCCCGCTTTAGGTTCAGCTCGTACTTTTTCCGGTAGGCCGGATTATGCAATACACCGTAGACGTAATAGAAGATATCTTCTTTGGTAATGGAGGGATCCGCATAATGCGAATGAAACTGCGAAATAGCCCAATCATTTATATTTTCAATTCTTTGATCATTCAGATAAATATATTTAGCAAGGCACTGCGTTTTCTCCAGGAAATCCACGCCTACTAAAACTGCGGATGCTAAAGCCGAAAACGGTTTTGATGATCCAACACCAGAAAAACCAATGATTATATTTTTATTGTCTAGATATTTGCCAAACTGATTAAAATGATTAATAGTTAATCTATCTGATAGATTTTTGTCAAAATAATAACTAGTTGTAAAAAATGGTCTATACTCGAACTTAGTTATTAATTTATCCTGAACAGAAAGATGTTTGCCTTTTCTAAACTTTGATAAAAGTGATTCACTCCATTTAATATCTCCGAATACAATATCATCTGATAAATTTGTATTTAAGAATTCATTATACGTTTCGATAAAGTAGTTTACTTTTAGCAATAATGACTTCTCTGAGAGGTCAAAAACCCACTCATCTCTATTAGTTGATACGCCAATTGCCAAGGACTTAAACAGACTATTCTGAAGATTATATGCATCAAAAATTTGGTGCAAGTCATTCCATTCCTCCTCTGCAAGCTCAATCCAGTTGTGGTTTTTGTCAGGGGTGATATCCTGAAAATTAATACGGTTAAGCTGTTGATTTTTCAGCCATTCCAGCTTTTCTTCTTTTCTCCAATTGTCCTCCAGGGAAATATAATTGATCTTACACCTGTTTTCCGGCTTGCCTTTTTGGATAAGAAACATAATGGCAACTCCTGTCTGGATTCCAAAAACATTGTGTGTGGTGCCTGCAATCTTTGGATTTGCCCTTACATCGCTTTTGGTATCAATGATATATACCTCCTGGAAATTTTCTTCCACCCATCTTCTGAAACCATCAAAGGTGCGGCTAACAATAAAACTTCTATTTGAGATGAATGCGATGATACCATTTTTATCCAGCCGATCCATGGCCCAACGGTAAAAACGGGAATACATATCGTACAGCTTTGTTTTCTGGGCTGTGCTGTACTTGATATAGGTCTCTTTTATCCGTTTATCAATGTCAGGATATTCCCTGTTTTTATTGTTCTCATTCTCATTTTTCTGATTTGCATTATACGGAGGATTGCCGATGATCACTGAGATCTTCTTCTGGTTCTGACGCTGGATGCGTTCGGCATTCTCGTTGCTCAGCCCGAATAGGCTGTGCTGCTGACCGGCATAGGACAATCCGCCCGTATTGTCGAGCGTATCCACGAAGCACAGATTGGGAAACTCCTCATAATAGCCCATCTTCTGCTTGAAGGT